>NZ_CP044532.1:3870924-4516078 GCF_026427775.1 Arthrobacter sp. CDRTa11
GTCGGACGGCGTGGGGCTGATGACCTCGTTGATGATTGCCGTCTGGTCAATCGCCAGGCACAGCTTGCCGGTCATGCCCATCATGACTGTGATGGCGGTCTGCTCACGCAGGATGGGGTGGTTGGTGCCGACGGTGGGGCCGTCGATGGGTCCCGGCAGGTTGCCGACCCGGCTGGCCACCACCAGTTTGGCGCGCGGGTAAGCCATGGCTTCGGCCGTGGCGGCCATGCCGGTGTCGCGGCGGAAGTCCCCGGAGCCGAAGGCGAGGCGGAATGCACCCTGGGCCTTGGCGATGTTGTTGGCTTCCTCGATGCCCACGGCTGATTCCACCAGCGCAATCACGGGGGTCTTGCCGTCCATGCGGTGGTAGCTCTCGGTCACCTGGTCAGCGGACTCGGTCTTGGCGAGCATCACGCCGAGAAGACCGGGAGTTCCGCGCAGTCCGGCGAGGTCATCAGCCCAGAACCGGCTGGTGGCGTCGTTGATCCGGACCCAGGCCTTGCCGCCGGCAGAAAGCCAATCAACAACATTGCCGCGCGCGTGGTCCTTCTGCGACGGGTCCACGGCGTCTTCGATGTCGAGGATGATCGAGTCTGCCCGGGAAACGGCAGACTGGTCAAAAAGCTCGGTTTTCATCGCGTTAACCAGAAGCCATGAGCGGGCTATCTCTGCGGGGATGTGGCGCTCAGGCCGTAAGATCTCGGTGGCGGTGGTAGACGTCATGTATCTACCGTATCTGGCCGGAGCCTACCAGCGCGAAGCAATATGGGCTTGCACAAAGACCAATACGAACAAAACCGGCTTAAGCGTGTCCGGCGGCCCGGCCAGCACCGTAGGATTCCTTGTTCTTCGGGCCTCCCTGCCGGGCTCCCTGAAGTAAGTAGCAGCAAGTGCCGTTCTCAGATGTGAATACGACACTTGCTGCTACCCAGTTGGGAGAGGCCGGGTGGGAGAGGGCTGGGTCAGGGAAGCTTGCTGCCCCGCGCAGCGATCCACAGCCCGTACCACTCCGCGCGGGTCATGGCCGAAGCCACCCGGCCGGCATCGGCACAGGCCCTGATCCTGGCGGGATTGACCGACCCGATGACCGGCGCGATCCCGGCAGGATGCTTCATCAGCCAGCCCAGCAGGACCGACTCCCCCGACGTGCTGTACTGCCCGGCCAGCTCCGCCACCAGCCCAGCGGCGGCAGTCTCAGCCGCCGTCGGGCTCTCCGGTCCGCCGCCGGTGTAGAGCCCGCGGGCCAGCGCGCCGTACGCCTGCAGGGTCACACCGTTCCGGCTGCAGTACTCCAGTGTTCCCTCGGGAAAGCCGTGATCCAGCGACTCCGGATGGTTCACCAGCACCTGGCTCTCCAGCCAGGCCCGCTTCAGCAGGCTCATTTCCAGCTGGTTGGCCACCACTGGTACCTCCAGCCGGTCCTGCAGCGCCTCGATCTGGGATCCGGACATGTTGGACACGCCCAGCGCACGCACCTTGCCGTCGGCCAGCAATTGCCCGACGGCGGACGCCACCTCCGCCGGGTCGGTCAGCGGGTCCGGGCGGTGCAGCAGGAGCACGTCAACATAGTCGGTGCGCAACCGCTTCAGGCTGCCGTCCACCCGCTCGATGATGGACTCCCGGCTGAGGTCATAGTGGGTGTCAAGCCCCCGTTCATTCAGCCGGATCCCGCACTTGGTCTGTAGCCGGATGCGTTCGCGCAGGCCCGGCGTTGCCGCCAGCACCTCGCCGAACACGGCCTCCGACTTCCCGCTGCGGTAGATGTCGGCGTGATCAAACAGCGTGATCCCTGCATCCAGCGCGGCGTCGACGGCGGCAGCCGCCTCCTCCACATGGCCGGTAGCGTGCGGCTCGTCGGACCAGCTGCCGCCCAGGCCCATGCAGCCGTAGATGAGCTCCTGCATCAGGCCGGAACCCCTGATAGGCGGCGCTTTGGTCCGAGCCCAGAGCCGGTCATCAGCGAAGCCATGCGGTGCTGTTCGCCCCCAGCTTGCCCTCTTCCAGCGGCGCGCTGGTCACCAGCACGGTACCGGCCGGAAGCTCGACGGCGGTGTCCCCGAAGTTGGTAACGGACTGCCAGCCGCCGGGGCGGCGGAAGTGCAGGACCTCGGGGTTGCCGGTCTCGATCCATTCCAGCTGCTCCTCCCCCTGGAGTTCGCGGCGCAGCTTCAGGGCGGAACGGTACAGCTCAAGGGTGGAGCCTGCGGTGCCGTCCTGCGCCTCGACAGCGTACTGGCTGAACCATGCGGGCTGCGGCAGGTGGGCAACGCCGTCGCCGAAACCGAAGGAGCTTCCGTCAGCCTTCCACGGCAGCGGCACACGGCAGCCGTCGCGCCCTATGTCCACGCCCTTGTTCCGGAAGAAGGTGGGGTCCTGACGCTGGGTCTCCGGAATTTCGGCAACCTCGTGCAGGCCCAATTCCTCGCCCTGGTACAGGTAGGCAGAGCCTGGGACGGCGAGCATCAGCAGCGTGGCCGCCCGGGCACGGCGCTCGCCAAGCTCCATGTCCAGGTCCTCCCGGGGACCGCCGGCCAGGAGCCATGACTTCCCGTCCTGGCCCTTGGCGTGCTTTCCCTTGGCTCCCTTGTCTGCGGAGAACCGGGGCAGGCCGTAGCGGGTGGCGTGCCGGACGACGTCGTGGTTGGAGAAAACCCACGTGGAGGATGCTCCGGTGGCGGCAGCCTCGGCCAGGTTCCGGGTGATGATTTCGCGGAAATCCTCTGCGTCAAAGTCGGCCTGCAGCAGGTCGAAGTTGAAGGCCTGGCCCAGGCCGGCGGGGCTGGCGTAGCGGGGACGACGGGTTGCGTGCACCCAGGCCTCCGCCACGGCAGTGCGCGGCGGGTTGTACTCGTTGAAGACTTCGCGCCACTCCGTGTAGATCTCGTGGACGTCGTCGCGGTCCCAGAACGGGTGTGAGCCGTCGGCGAACCCGTCGGTACCGGTGTTTGCCGCGGTCAGCTCCACCTTGGACAGCAGCGGCTCGGTGAGGTCCTTCGTGAGAGCATGGGCAACGTCCACGCGGAAGCCGTCCACACCGCGGTCCGACCAAAAGCGCAGGGTCTTCAGGAAGTCGTCCCGGATCTCCCGGTTGGCCCAGTTCAGGTCAGGCTGCTCCTTGGCGAAGATGTGCATGTACCACTGGCCGGGTGTGCCGTCCGGCTCGGTGATGCGCTCCCAGGCAGGGCCGCCGAAGACGGAGTCCCAGTCCGACGGCGGGAACTCGCCGTCCGGGCCCTTGCCGTCGCGGAAGATGTAGCGGTCACGGGCTGCGGAACCCTTCGGCGCAGCCAGGGCTTCCTTGAACCACTCGTGCCGGTTGGAGGAGTGGTTAGGGACGATGTCGGCAATCAGCTTGATGCCGGCGGCGTGGAGTGCAGCAGCCATCTCGTCGAAGTCGGCGAGGGTGCCCAGCTTGGGGTCAACGTCGCGGTAATCGTCCACGTCGTAGCCGCCGTCGGCCAGGGCGGACGGGTAGAACGGACTCAGCCAGACGGCGTCGATTCCCAGCGATTTCAGATACGGGACCTTAGCTGTGATGCCCTTGATATCCCCCAGGCCGTCGCCGTTGGAATCGGCGAAGCTGCGCGGATAGATCTGGTAGACAGAGGCCTGGCGCCACCAGTTCGGGTCGGCGAGGCGGTCAGAATCGGTCACGGTTGCCAGGGTGGCAGTGGTGGACAAGGGGTGATCCTTAAGTCTTGGGCTGGTCAGTTGGACGGTCCGAGTGGCTGGTCTGTTGCATGCTGCACCGCGGGGACCAAGGGAATGCCGGTGGCCGGCACTCCTAAGTTGAGAGAATTTAGATAGAATCTAAATATACTCACCAAATAATTATGGGACCGGACAATCTGGAGGTCAAGGACGCATGAAGGAAGCTGGCGCAGCCACCCCGCAACTGCTGCGGCGGGTTAATGCCAACGCCGTCCTGGCCTTCCTCCGAAGCACAGAGGTTGCCACCGGAACTGACCTGATGGCATCGACCGGACTGACCCGGGCCACTGTCATAGCGGTGTGTGAGGACCTGCTCCGGCGCGGCTGGATCAGCGAGACCGGCCTCTCCCGCGAGGTCTCTTCCCAGAAGGGCCGTCCTGCCCGGCGGTTCGAGCTAAACCCGCGGGCCGGCTTTGTCCTGGGCATCGATATCGGCGCCGCCACCACCACTGCTGCTGTAGCCGACCTTCGCGGAACCATTGTGGGGAAAGCGAGCCGGAGCTTCCGCAGCGCCGCTATTCCGGCCGACGAGCGGATCAACGTTGTTGACCAGGCCTGCCGTGCCGCGCTGCAAGTTGCCGGCACCACGCCGGAAACAGTGCTGGCCGTGACAGCGGGACTTGCCGCCCCGGTGGACCGGGAAGGCAATGTCCTGGTGACCCAGCATTTCTGGCGGCTGTTCGACGTCGGCCTCCGGTCTGCGCTCAAGGAACTGCACGGGTGGACGGTGCTCCTGGAGAACGACGCCAACCTGGCGGCCCTCGGCGAGCGCTGGCGCGGCTCCGGCATGGGAGTTGATGACCTGGTGGTCCTGCTCGCCAGCGAACGGATGGGCGCGGGAATCATCGAATCGGGCCGGCTGCTGCATGGGAATTGCGGAGCCGCCGGCGAGATGGGCTACCTGGACATGGTTGAGGGCGTGGGAAGCTCAGCAGGTATTGCACTGCTGGCGCGGGAATGGTTCGCGGAGCACGGCACTCCCCCGCTGGAGGCGCGGGAGGTCTTCGCCGCCGCCGCGGCGGGCGAAGCTGCCGCAGTGGCGGTCCTGGACAGGCTTTCGGAACGGCTGGCCCGGATCATCGCCACGGTTGCCATCCTGGTCAACCCGGAACAGGTGGTGATTGGGGGCGCCGTCGCAGAATCGGCCGGGGCGCTGCTGCCCCGGGTCGAAGCCTTGCTGCCCCGCTTCACGGCCACGGTTCCGCGGGTCACGGCGTCACCCCTGGGGGACTCGATCGTGACCATGGGCGCCGTGCGTTGCGCCCTCGACTACGTGGAGGCCAACGCCCTGGACCTGGAACTTGCGGCGCCGGCCTGAGGATGGCTTAGCCAACAACCCAACAGCGCGAACGGACACTTGAGGCCCCTCCGCCCGGGGCCTCAAGTGTCCGCTCGCGCAGGCTAGCTCGGCTGCAGGGCGGCGGCCACCGGCAGGGTCCCGTCCCGGAACTCGATGGTCCGGCCCGCGGTGTCCGGCAGGTCCAGCACTGCCGCCGCCACAATTGCCGTATTGCCGCGCGAGGTCTCCCTGCTCCCCTGCCCTGATGGGTCGACGTCGATCCGGCCGGTCCCCGGCTTATCCGTCAGTGAGCCGGGGCCCAGGATGGTCCACGCCAGCTGCGTGCCGCGCAGGTACTCATCGGCCGCCGCCTTGGCCTCGGCGTAGGCGTGGAAGCTGTTTTCGGCCGGGACGCCGTGGTTCGGGCCTGCCCCCAGATAGGACACCATGATGTACCGCCCGACGCCGGCCTCCGCCGCCGCATCCATCGAGCGGATCGCGGCGTCCCGGTCCACGGCATAGGTGCGTTCAGGATTCCCTCCTCCCGCACCGGCGGACCAGACCACGGCGTCGTGGTTCCGGAGCGCCTCGGCGATTTCCGCCGTCGTGGCGTTTTCAACATCCAGTACCGACGGCGTTGCGCCCGTTGCCGCCACATCGCCGGCATGGTCCGGGTTGCGGATGAAGGACGTCACGCTGTGGCCTTCGTCCGTGAGGAGGGTTGACAGAAGGAGGGCCACTTTTCCGTGGCCGCCGATGATTGCGATCCGGGTCATGGACCCATTCTGCCCCTCGTGTCCAGCGGTGCGGGCATCGCCGCGGCGGGTCGGGACGGACGCGGGTTCCCAGGCGTCAGGCGAGGGTGCGGTAGCGGAGGTAGACCACGCCGTTGCCGAACCTGCGCTCTTCGAGGAGCTCAAGCCTGAGGGCCAGGCCGTCCGGCAGGTACTGCTTGCCGCCGCCCACCACCACGGGACTGACAAGGAGGCGGCATTCGTCAACCAGTCCGGCGGACAATGCGGAGGCCGCAAGGTTGGCGCCGCCCACGCCGATCTCGCGGCTGCTGGTCTCCTTGAGCCGGCGGATTTCCTCTGGGTTGAAGGCGGGCTCGATCCTGGTGCGGGCTGTGGAGGGGGCGGTGAGGGTGGTGGAATAGACGATCTTGTCCGCCGCCCGCCAGATGCTGGCATAGTCCTGGATAACATCCGGCTCGTCCGCGTTGCTGCCGAGGGTGTCCCACACGGACATGACTTCATACATGCGGCGTCCAAGAAGGTAGGTGCCCACCTTCCGCTCCAATTCGTTGACGAACGTGTGGACCTCTTCGTCCGGCTGGCTCCAACTGAAGTTGCCCTCCCGGTCCGCGGTGTATCCGTCCAGCGAGGTGATGCCTGTGTAGGTCAGCAGTGCCATGGATGGGCCTCTCGTCTGTTCGAATGGGTGAGGCCATTCTGCCCCCGCCGCTGTCCGTTGGGTAGGCGCCCCATGGTAGTCGTGGGCAGCGGTGAGGGGTGAGATCCCGGCGCTAAGGCCTGGCCTATGCGCCGAGATCTCACGCCTCGATGGGGCCGCCGCCCGATTCCCGCCGCCTGATGACGAAGAACTGCTGCACCATGGTCCAGAGGTTGGTGGTGGTCCAGTAGATCAGCACACCGATGGGGAAGATGATGCCGCCGACGCCGAACACCACCGGGAGCGCGTACAGCATGATCCTCTGCTGGCGCACAAACGGGTTTTCCGGCGCCTCCGCAGACTTGCTCCTGGCCATGATCTGCTTCTGGGTGATGAACTGCGCCACCGACATGGCAAGGATCATCAGGATGGTCAGCACCGCGACCGCCATGGGATCGCCGCCGAGGTGAAGGAAGGACGCGGTGAGTGGGGCGCCGAAGATGCTGGACTGATCGAACTGCACTACCTGTTCGTGACTCATTGCGCCGATGCCCTGCCCCTCGCCGGCACTGGTGCCGATGCCGGCCAGGACCTGGAACAGCGCAAAGAAGAACGGCGTCTGGATCAGGACCGGAAGGCAGGCCGAGAACGGGTTGGTGCCATGTTTCTTATAGAGCGCCATCTGCTCCTGCACCATGGCCTGGCGGGAGAGCTGATCGGTTTTGCCTTTGTACTTTTCCTGGAGCTTCTGCAGGTCCGGTTGCAGCAACTGCATCCGGCGCTGGGCTTTGACCTGCTTCACGAAAACCGGGATCAGTGCGGCCCGTATCACCAGCACCAGCCCGATGATGGAGAACGTCCAGGTCCAGCCAGAGGCCGGGGGCATGCCGATGGAGCTCAGGCCCTCATGGAAACCGACCATAATGACAGACACAAGCCACTTGAACGGCAACATGATTGCTTCAAATAAGTCCACCGAAATCCCCATTTGTCAGATGCCGCAAAGCTACGGCGAAACCAGGAACTTGTCACGCTTTTGTATTCCAGCGGAAAGCAAGGTGGCCACCGGGAATTCTCCCCTGGTTGACAATCGCGTGAGGGACTTGGTCGTGAGGCCGACACCGCGCAAATACTCTCGAGCCGCCGTCGCTCATGCGGCGTCTGGATAGCCCGGCGCACTCCGACGAGACGGTTCGCTGTCCTGAGTGCCGGTAAACGACCGGCTATTGGGCACTAGGGCGTAATTTGCGCTGCGAAGATGCCGCCGCATATAGCTGCGATTCACCGGAAACACCCTGACGGGATACATGGCGAGTGGCTCCGCCGCCTGCCGCGAGCATGCCGGTCGCGAGCTCAGCGGCCGATGCCCATCCGATCACGCGCGCAACTCACAACGGCGGACAAATCGAGCCCATAGGTCGGCCCTTCGCCTGAACCGTACTCCTCGAGCCGGGCCGCACCCCGCTCGAAGAGCCGGAGGGCACCAACACTGTTCCCCCGCGCGGCGTGGGTGAGCCCGACACAGATCTGGGCGAGACCTTGCCAAAGGTTGCGTTCTTGGGCAGGCCCAGCTTTCCATCGGGCCTCCAGTACCTCATGCGCGGCGAAGGGCCGGCCCGCCTCCACGAGGCTCCGGGCCGAGACCAACGTCTCCGCCGGTGGCAGCGGCTCCTCGGAGACCGGCTCCACGCCAGAGCTTCCGCAGGGCAGCGGCCGTCCAAGAGCGTCACGTGGCCGGGCCTGCCGCGGGCGCCTTGAAGCATCCCGGTCCCTGTCGCCGGTCATTGCAGTTTCCGCACTGAGCGTCCGTGAACCTTACTAACCTTCATCCGCCCAATGCTACGGCCCGGCCCTTCGAACCGAGCCATGCACTTCGCCCGGGCCTCGTGCTTTGAATCCTTTAAGTGCGTTCAGTCGTGGATTGCCTCGATGGGTCGTGTGCCTCGACTACTTCCGACCGGGCGGGCGTAGGCTTGGCGCCGTCACCGGTCGCATGCGCCTTGGGTGGTCCGTAGGCGCACAAACCGGCTACAACAATTGCCTGACGACACTTTGAAGGAGGCTTGAACACGATGTTCACGAAGAAGGGTGACGCGGCTGTTCTCTCCAAGCTCAGCGAAGCGCCCGCACAATACCGGGAGATTGGGGAAGCCCTGCATCGAATCATCCGGGAGAGCGCGCCCTCGCTGGAGCCGATCGTCCGATGGGGACTCCCGTTCTACGTCAAGGACGGCAAGGACATCTGCTACATCAAACCGGATAAGGACTTCATCGCGTTCGGCTTTGGCGAAGTTGTGAACCCTGCCCGCGAGGAGGGCGCCCACATGCACCCGGTCGCATGGACTATCACGTCGTTGGATGCTGCCACGGAGGCCAAGATTCGCGTGCTCGTCGAGAAGGCGGCTGCCTGACACGCCCGGACACGTGCGTACGCCATACGACGGCGGTGTGTCCCCTCCAAAGCCACCCGCACGTACCGTTGAACAATGACGATCAACTTTGACGTGCGCCGCGCTGAGCCGATGGACGCGCCAAGCATGGCGAGAGTTCACGTGGACACGTGGCGCGAGACCTACCGCGGACTGATGAGCGATGCTGTGCTGGACGATCCCACGCTCCTAAGCTGGCGCGAGAAATTCTGGACCGCTGCGCTGACCGATCCAAGGTACAGCCAGAACAGCGTGGCCGTCGCTTCGCATGAAGGCACGCTGATCGGCATTGCAATGTCTGGCCCCTCCCTTGATGACGCCGAAGAGCCGCGGCAGTTGTATCTCCTCTACACCTACGCGGCGTTCCACGGTTCCGGGGTAGGCGCGGCGCTCCTCAATGCAGTCCTCGACAGCACCGCGCCTGCTGCCCTCTGGGTGGCCGATCCCAACCCCCGTGCCCAGGCCTTCTATCAAAAGAACGGCTTTGTCGCTGACGGGGCGGTGAAAACCGAAGACGATGTGCGGTCTTTTCGAATGGTCCGAAGAGCTCAAGCCACAATCGACCGCTAAGGTCAGCTGCCGTGGCAAGAGCAAAATCAGGTAGTCCCCTTCTGAAAATTCGAGTACCCGGAACCGGTGCCTCCGGCCGCAGCCGCTGATAGCGTCGGGTAGGGGTTGACGGCAGCTTCCGCCGTGAAGGGCTGCAGGCAACAGCTAAGGGACCAGGTGATGGAGAAACCCAGAGTCAGCACAAATCCCGCACCGCGGGCTGCCGTGCCTGGACGCGTTGCCGGACCGAGCCATGTCACCTCAGACCATGTCAGCCCAGACCATCCCCGGCCCGAGGCTTCCGGACGAGACCGGTACTTGGACCTGCTGCGGGCGATCGCCCTGGTCCGGATCATGGCCTACCATACCTTCAGCGGTGTAGCGTGGCTGACGCTGATCTTCCCTTCCATGGGCGTTATGTTCGCCCTCGCAGGTTCCCTCATGGCGCGCTCCCTCGAGCGGCCAGCCTTCGGTGTTCTGAAGAACCGGACTCGTCGGCTGTTACTGCCCCTGTGGATTTACAGCGGCACAGTTCTGCTGCTTCTGCTCGGGCAGGGCTGGAGTCCGGACCAGGAGGAGGGCCGCTCCTGGCCCGAGATCGTTTTCTGGTTCATCCCGCTCGGGGGCGCGCCGTACCCAGGCAGCAGTGGTTCCGAGGAAGGCCTGGAGGACATCTTCTGGGCTCACGAGGCTGGAGTCATCCTCTGGTACATTCGTGCCTACTTCTGGTTCATGCTTTTGTCTCCCCTGCTGCTCGCGGCGTTCCGCCGGCTGCCATGGGTTACGCTGGCGGCGCCCCTCGGAATCCTGGTGCCCATCGTCTTCGGTTGGGTGACGCTTCCGGCCTGGGCCGAGACTGGCGTCAGCGACTTCGCCACCTACGGCTCCTGCTGGGTTCTCGGCTTCGCCCACTACTCCGGCATGCTGCGCAGGATCCCGCGATGGGTGGTTTTCTCAGCCGGGCCGGCGATGATGGCCCTCGGCCTCCTCTGGGCCGGACCCCACCTTGAGGAGGAGGCCTGGGACATGAACAACATCTGGGGGGCAAATGGCCTGTATGCCCTCGGCTTCTGCGCGATGCTCCTGCGGATCTCGCCATCCTGGAAGTCGATGCCCCGGCCGATTAGGCTCCTCGACAGGCCAGTCACGCTTATCAACAACAGGGCAGTCACCGTCTATCTCTGGCATACCCTGCTGCTTTCGGCCATGTACATCATCGTCGACACGCTCTGGGCCAACAACCAGATTGGCGACGCCATACCTTGGCTGCTGGAAAGCGAGTGGACCCTGTTCGCCGGCATCTGGCTGCTCCTTGCCGTCGTGTTCCTCACTATCGGCTGGGTCGAGGACGTGGCCGCCAGGCGGGCTCCGCGGCTCTGGCCGGACAAATAGCGCCCGCTGAAGACATGCAAGAGCCACCCTTCGGGAAGAAGGTGCCTTTTGAGAGAATCCAAGCGCCGTGTCTTCCGACACAGAAAAGCCCCCGGAATCTTCAAGATCCCAGGGGCTTAGCCTGTAGCGGTGGGGAGGCTCGATCTCCCGACCTCACGATTATGAGTCGTGCGCTCTAACCAACTGAGCTACACCGCCACGAATGAGAAAAACCTGCACCAAGCCGGTCAAAAACCGCCTTGACACAGGCCCTCATCCAGAGCCCCCCACCGGAATCGATCCGGTGACCTCGTTCTTACCAAGAACGCGCTCTACCACTGAGCTAGGGGGGCAACGAGTAAATACTCTACCGGAAGATTTCACCACCAACAAATCGGCATTGTGGCCGGTCAGGGGGCGCCGAAACACTTGCGTCGGCGCCTCATTTGTGGCCTGAACCTACGGGTGGAATCTAGGGCAGCCGGAGCACCTGCCCGGGGTAGATATGGTCCGGATTCGGGACCGTGTCCGTGTTGGCGGCGATCAGCTCGTCCAGGTCCACGCCGTACTGAATGGCGATGCCGTGCAGGGTGTCTCCCGGCTCAACCACCACCTCGGAAACGGTTGTTGCCCCGTCCAGGCCAACAGGCTCAGTCAGCACGGGTTCGGCCAGAACCGGCTCCGCCAACACAGGTTCGGCCACCGGCTCTACGACGGCTTCGGCAACCGGAGGCACATCCAAGGGCTGGGAGTCGGGCTGCCGGTTCACCACGGCGTCAGCAGCGGCCTGGGCGGCGGCAGCCTGCTGGGCGGCAGCCGAGTCGTCGGCAGCCTGGCGCTGGGCCTCTGCACGGGCGGCAGCGTCCTGCTGCGGCATAGTTTCAGTCGCCGACGTCTCTGCTGGCGCGACGGCAGCTGCGTCAACTGGACCAGCCCCCGTCCCTTCATCGCTGTTGGCGCTGCTTGTGACATTGGCCTCAGCCGCTGGAACGGCCTGAGGCTGGCTCTCCGCTTCCTTCTCCCCGAGGCCGAGGTTCTTCTTCAGATCGTCAAGAAATCCCATAGGTGGCGCCTTCCGTGTGGTCTGCAGCCCGTCGGAAGCGACAAGCCGCAACTGGCCGTTGGTAGCCCTTCGATCGTAAGGCGGAAATCCGGCTCCTCCTAGCACCTCGCTCCCCCGGCAGGCTGTAAGGCCCGACGGCGGGACCCGCCGGCTGGAGGCGAGGCACCCGCCGCTGCAGCGGGCAGGGGAGGCGGCAGGCCGCCGTCGTGCTTATGCCCGCGCCTAACGCCGTTGTGCTTAAACGCCGATGGGCCGGCTCGAAAGCCGGCCCATCGGGTATCAGACTAGCTGACGGTTACCACTTGCCCTTGCGGTTGAAGTCGCGCTGTCCGCCTTCATTGCCATGGCGGGGCTTGCGTGAACCGTCACCGTGGCCGCCGAAGCGGGAATCGCTGGCCTGGCCGCGGGTGGCTCCGCTGTCGGCGCCAACGCTGCGCTCCGAACGCTCGCTGTAGGAACGGCCGCCGCGGTCAGCAGCACCGCCTTCGGACTTGCGGAATTCCTTTTTGAATCCTCCGCTGCCCTTGAAGTTGCCGCCGCGGTCGCCGCCGCCTGAGTAACCGCCGCGGTCGCCGCCACGGTTGCCCTGGTAGCCGCCACGCTCGCCGCCGCCGGAGGGCTTGCGGCCGTTGTCCAGCTCAAGGTGGATCAGCTCGCCGCCGATCCGGGTGCGGGAGAGGGCGCGCAGCTGCTCGGGGCTCAGGTCTGCCGGAAGCTCCACCAGGGAGTGGTCCGAGCGGATGTCGATGCCGCCGATCTGGGCCGAGGAAATGCCGCCTTCGTTGGCAATGGCGCCAACGATGGAACCCGGCATAACGCGCTGACGGCGTCCGACGGCGATCCGGTAGGTGGCGTTGCCCTCGGTGAGCGTGCGGGTGGGGCCGCGTGAGCCGAAGCCGTCCTTGGCGCGTTCGCGCTTCTGGAACTCGGGAGCAGCAGGCAGTTCCTTGACCAGGAGCGGCTGTCCGCCCTGGGCCATCACGGCAAGTGCTGCGGCGATCTCGGCGGCCGGAACGTTGTGCTCTTCCTCGTAGGAGGCGATGAGGTCGCGGAAGGCCGAGACGTCTTCAGACGCCAGGGTCTCCGTGATCTTCTCTGCGAACTTGCCCAGGCGCAGCGTGTTCACCGTCTCGGCTGTGGGCAGGTGCATCTGCTCCACCGGCTGGCGGGTGGCCTTTTCGATCGAACGCAGCAGGTACTTTTCCCGCGGGGTCATGAACAGGACGGCGTCGCCGCTGCGGCCTGCACGGCCGGTGCGGCCGATGCGGTGGACGTAGGACTCGGTGTCATGCGGGATGTCGTAGTTGATCACGTGGCTGATGCGCTCAACGTCAAGGCCACGGGCCGCGACGTCGGTGGCCACCAGGATATCGATGCGGCCTTCCTTGAGGGCTTCGACGGTGCGTTCGCGCTGCTGCTGCGGGATGTCGCCGTTGATGGCGGCAGCCTGGAAGCCGCGTGACTTCAGCTTGTCGGCGAGGTCCTCGGTAGCCATTTTGGTGCGCACAAAGGCGATAACGCCGTCGAACTCTTCAACCTCAAGGATGCGGGTCAGCGCGTCGAGCTTGTGCGGGCCCATAACCTGCAGGTACCGCTGGCGGGTGTTGGCGCCGGTGGTGGTCTTGGACTTGACGGAGATCTCGGCCGGGTTGTTCAGGTACTGCTTGGACATACGGCGGATCTGGCTCGGCATGGTGGCCGAGAACAGGGCAACCTGGCGGTCCGAGGGGGTCTGCTGGAAGATCTGCTCAACGTCTTCCGCGAAGCCCATGCGCAACATTTCGTCGGCCTCATCCAGCACCAGGTACTGGAGCTCGGAGAGGTCCAGGGAACCCTTGGCGATGTGGTCGATCACACGGCCGGGGGTGCCCACAACAACCTGGGCGCCGCGGCGCAGGCCGGCCAGCTGGGGGCCGTAGGCGGAGCCGCCGTAAACCGGGAGGACGGTGAAGTCATCGATGTGCTTGGCGTAGGACGTGAAGGCCTCGGCGACCTGGAGGGCAAGCTCACGGGTGGGGGCGAGGACCAGCGCCTGCGTCTTGCGGGACGGGCCGTTGAGGTCGTGGAGCTCGGCCAGGCGGGACAATGCCGGTACTGCGAATGCTGCAGTCTTACCGGTGCCGGTCTGGGCGAGGCCCACGACGTCGCGGCCTTCGAGCAGCAGCGGGATGGTTGCTGCCTGGATGGGGGACGGCTTCTCATAGCCGACGTCCTGCAGGGCGGCGAGGACGCGGGGGTCGATGCCGAGATCCACAAAGCGGATGCCTTCAGCTTCGGTGTCTGCCTCGCCGCGGCTGTTATCAGCCTTGGGAGCCTCTTCAGCCTTGGGGGCTTCTTCAGCGGCGGGAGCCTCGGGGGCTTCTTCGGCGGGTGCTTCTTCAGCGGCGGGAGCTGCCGTCTCGGCGTCGATTACGACGTTCTCGGTGTTGAAAGGGTCGTTCTGATTTTCGGGCATAGGGAAATTTCCTCATCCATAGGGGGCCAGGCGGCACTACCCGAGGTGAGCGGAGCCGCAGTACGTGTGCCGTGGATGCCGGGCATACGTTGACCGGCCGGTCACTTAGAAGCCCGGCGCTTTCGCAATCCCGTGGCAGGGCTTCCCGCTGCATCTCTTGGCTGCTATCCCAGCAGTCTGTACAGCGTTTTCTTTAGCCGGCTCTCCCTATGAAAATGCCCGCAATCACATTGTCGGGCCCCAACACTTACCAGTCCTGCCTCAAAAATTGGGCAAGAATAAGGGATTTCCGGAGTGGGGGATGTTTCAAGTGTAAGGCACGGATTGTCCTGCGCGTAATTGAGCGCCCGACGCCGGCAGTGACCTTGCGCACATAGGCGGCGGCTTTCGGTGCAGTTAACTCCGATTCAGCGCAGTTAACTGCCGATTCGGCGCAGCAGCGCCTCAAACTTCTGATTGAACTCGGGCTGCTGGAGGCGGATCTCCCCGTCGGCGTCGGCATCCCGGAGGGCTTCCATGGACTCGAGGTCGGGTTCGCTGAACCATTTGCCAACCGTGATGCCGTGCTTGGGCACGTACAGGCGATGGATGTGGTCACCGGCCTGGATAATGCCGGTGTGGATCACCCGGAGGTAGGCGCCCACTCGCCCTTCCTCCGTGAAACGCTTGGTAAAAGCGGGCTCCCCCATTCGCCGTTGGAAGGTTGCGCAGGGTGTGCGGGGGGACGTCACCTCAACCTCCACGTCAAGGCCTATTTTCCAGCGTTCGCCGATCACGGCGCCGGTGGCATCAATGCCGGCGACCCGGAGGTTTTCGCCAAAGGATCCAGGCGGGAAGTCGCGTTGAAGCTCGCCCTCCCAGTAGTCCGCATCTGTCTGGGAGTAGGCGTAGATTGCCTGATCCACACCGCCGTGATGCACCCGGTTGGCCTGGATGTCACCCTGGAGGCCCAGTTTGTGCACCCTGACCGGCCCCTCAACAGGACGCTTGTCGATGGCGGTCACCCCCACACTGGACGTATCCGGAAGCAGCTGGTGGACACAGCAGACGGCAAGCACAGAGGCGGTTTCCATGGCTCCAGTGTAAGTTCCCCCGGTGCATGTACAACGGGATGCCGGGATGGGTACCTCTCCACCCGTTTCTGCTCGCAGCAGGCCCGGGCAACGGCTACGCTGATTTGAGGACTGAGATTCCGGTGCGGAGCCGCGCCGGCAGATCGAACCCGCAGCAGTATCGACTTTTCAACACCAAACATGGACTACCGAGGGGGGACGCCGTGGACCCGGGCAAGGATTCCGAAATGGATCGGGAACACGATCCGAAAAAGGACCGGACCGGCAGCAGCCAGGACGCCGCCGGAGAAGGCCGGCACCCCGCTGCAGCAGAGGGAGATGCCTCTGCTCCCCCACCGGCTTCGCCCAAGCCGCCGCCTTGGCAGGTACCCAAGCCGGAACTGCGCCCTGAACTCCTGAATGAACCGCCGGCGGTGGTGGACCCGTTCGCGATGGACCGCGAGCGCCAGCTCCAGGAGGCGGCCGCACGCAGGAAGCGTTCCCAGCGGCGCACCGTGGTGGTGGGCCTGGGCGTCACCGCACTCCTCGCCGGCACCCTCACCGCTGTGGTGGCCAGCAACCAGGACGAGCCCGACTACGCGCAGGTCTGTTTCAACGACGAAACCGGCGAGCGCGTGGAAGACGCCAACTGCAACAGTTCGGCGGGGAGGGGCGGCGGGCTCTATGCCTGGTACTTCTTCTCCCGCGGCGCCTATGTCCCGCCACTGGGGCAGAACCGGTCCACTGCCCCGAACTTCACCCGGACCATACCCAGCGATGCCAAAGCATCCACCGGCTACAGCACCCAGGGCGGCACCGTCAGCCGCGGCGGTTTCGGCACCAGCGCAAAAAGCGGGACCAGCGGTGGCGGCGGCAAGGTCTCCGGAGGCTAGACGTGAAGCGGTTGTTATCGGAGCCCAGGCCTGAGTGGAAGCAGAAGATCGAAGAGCAGGGCCTGGTTTTCTCCACCACCACCATGCCCGATGGCCGGAAGATCGAATACTGGCATGAGGCCGCCTACTACGAGTTCACCATGGATGAGGTGGAGGCCCTTGAGGTCACCGCCGAGGACATGCACAAGATGTGCCTGGAGGCGGCAAAATTCCTGGCCACGGGGGCCATGGGAACCATCGGCATCGGAGCGCAGGCCCTGGAACTGGCTGCAGACTCCCTGCAGGCCGCCGACCTGGACGTCTACGGCCGGTTCGACTTCATCTACGACGGGCAGGGCGGCCCTGCCAAGATGCTGGAGTACAACGCGGACACCCCCACCGGCCTGATCGAGGCCGCGGTGGCACAGTGGTTCTGGCTGCAGGACGTCTTTCCCGGCAAGGACCAGTGGAACGGCATCCATGAGGCCCTGATCAGGCAGTGGAAGAAGTTCCAGTACCGCACCGGGATGAGCACGCTGCACATCGCCCACTCCGAGGCCGAGGAGTCCGGCGAAGACTGGATGACCGCGGCGTACATGCGGGACGTTGCCAGCCAGGCCGGCTGGACCACCATCGGCATCAATATGTCGGATATCGGCTGGGACCCCAACCTGAACCGGTTTGTGGACCTGGACAATTTTATGATCAGCACCATCTTCAAGCTGTACCCGTGGGAGCTGATGATGAAGGAACCTTTCGGGCCCCGGCTCCTGGAGCGCGCGCACAACCCCCGCTGGGTGGAGCCGGCCTGGAAGATGCTGCTTTCCAACAAGGCCCTCCTCGCCGCACTGTGGCACCTGTACCCCAACCATCCCAACCTGCTGCCCGCCTACCTGAACGAGCCGGGTCCGCTGAAGGAATGGGTGGCCAAGCCGCTGCATGGCCGCGAAGGCGACAACATCAGGATCAATGCGCAGGGCATCAACCTGGAACAGCCCGGCGGCTACGGCCGCGAAGGCTGGTGCTACCAGCAATTCCATCCGCTGCCCGATTTCGACGGCAACCATCCGGTGCTGGGACTCTGGGTGGTGGACGGCGAGTCCGTGGGCTGCGGCATCCGGGAATCGGACGGCCCCATCACCGACTACTTCTGCCGTTTCGTACCCAACACCATTGACGCGCCCGCTCCGCTTTCAGCCCAGGCCCAGTCCAGCACATCCAGCACCTACAGCACAGCCAGCACATCCACATTCAACAAGGCAGGTATTGCCCTATGAGCCCCCTGACCATCCTCCGCGTGACATCCCCATGAGCACAGAGACAACGACGGCGGGAAGTCCCGGAGGACCGTCCGGCGGTGCTGTTCCGGCCAAGGGCCTTCGCGCCGGGATCCTGGACCTCGGCGATTCCGTCATGCTGGGCCTGGCTTCCACCGCACCGGTGTATTCGCTGGCCGCGACCCTTGGCCTGATCGTGGCGGTGAATGGCAATTACACGCCGCTGATTTTGGTGCTGGGATTCATCCCCGTGCTGTTCATCGCGTATGCATTCCGGGAGCTGAACAGTGCCATGCCGGACTGCGGCACCACGTTCATCTGGGCCCGGCGCGCGTTTGGTCCGTGGGCCGGCTGGCTGGGCGGATGGGGTGTGGCACTGGCCGGCATTGTGGTCCTTGCCAACCTTGCCCAGGTGGCAGGACAGTACCTATGGCTCCTGGTGGGCGACGGCTCTTTGGCGGAGAACCCCCTCCTGGTCACCGCCACCGGCGTGGTGTTCATCGCGCTGATGACGCTGGTGAACTACCGCGGCATCAGGCTGGGCGAGCACGTCCAGCGGGTCCTGACGTACATCCAGTACATCTCGCTGGGGATTTTTGCCCTGGCGCTGATTATGAGGATTGCCGGCGGGGCCCCTGAGGGCCAGGCCTTTGATCTTGAATGGTTCAACCCCGTGGGCGCTTTTGCCGACCCGAGCGCGGTGGTGCACGGCGCCTTGCTGGCCCTGTTCATCTACTGGGGCTGGGACACCTGCCTGGCAGTCAACGAGGAAACCGAAAATCCCGCCAACACTCCCGGCCGGGGCGCCGTGATCTCCGCGTTCGTCCTGCTGGCCATCTATGTCTCCGTGGCACTCCTGGTCATGATGTACGCCACCGTGGGCACCGAAGGGATCGGCCTGGGCAACAGCGAGAACCAAGCCGACGTCTTCGTGGCCATGAAGGACGTTGTTTTGGGCCCCTGGGGCTGGCTGATCGTGGTGGCGGTGCTGGCCTCGGTCCTCTCCTCCACCCAAACCACCATCCTTCCCACCGCCCGGGGCACGTTGTCCATGGGCGTCCACGGCGCGCTTCCCGCCAGGTTCGGCAAGGTGCACCCCCGCAACCAGACACCGGGATTTTCCACCCAGGTAATGGGCGCCGCGGCGATCGGCTATTACGTGGCCATGAGTTTCCTGAGCGAGAACCTGCTCTCGGACTCCATCAGCTCCATCAGCCTGTTCATCGCGTTCTACTTCTCCCTGACCGGCTACGCCTGCGTCTGGTACTTCCGCCGGACGCTGCGTGAATCGGCCCGCAATCTGTGGTTCCGCGGAATCCTCCCGCTGCTCGGTGCCCTGATGCTGACGGCCGCGTTCTTCATTTCCGCCGTGGAGATGTGGGATCCGGCCTATGGTGACACCCAGATCTTCGGCATCGGCGGGGCCTTTGTCAGCGGCGTAATCCTCCTGTCCCTCGGGGTGGTGCTTGCCGTGGTCTGCCGCTTCCTGCCCTCAACCCGTGCATACTTCACGGCGCCCGGACCCAGCCGGGCCAACAGCGCCGCCAGCCCAACAACGCGCCGATGAGCAACGCTGCCGTTCCCGGCCCAACAGAGATTCCCGGCCCATCCGAGGTTCCCGGTACACCGCCGGCTCCGGATCCCTCTGACATCCTTGCCCTCGACTCCCTCCTTAGCCCTGACGAGCTGGCCCTGCGGGAAAGAATCAGGGATTTCACGGAGCAGCGGATCAAACCGGACATCGCGCGCTGGTATGACGACGCCGTCTTTCCGCTGGAGCTGGCCCCGGAACTTGGCGAGCTCGGGGTTCTGGGAATGCACCTTGAGGGGTACGGCTGCCCCGGCCGGTCCGCCGTCGAATACGGCCTGGCCGCAATGGAACTGGAGGCCGGCGATTCCGGCATCCGCACCTTCGTCTCGGTACAGGGTTCGCTGGCCATGACCGCCATCCACAAATGGGGTTCCGAGGAACAGCGGCAGGAGTGGCTACCCCGGATGGCCGCCGGCGAACTGATTGGGTGCTTCGCCCTGACCGAGCCCTCTGCCGGTTCCGATCCCTCCTCCATGACCACGGTGGCCCGCAGGGACGGAAGCGGAGACGGTGCCGGCTGGGTCCTGGACGGCGCCAAGCGCTGGATCGGGCTCGCGTCCGTGGCCGGCGTGATGGTGGTCTGGGCCATGACCGACGACGGCATCCGCGGCTTCCTGGTGCCGGCGGGAACAGCGGGAGTCACGGCCACGCCCATCGGGCGGAAGTTGTCGATGCGTGCCTCCATCCAGTCCGATGTGCTGTTCGACGGCGTCCGGCTGGGCCCGGAGGCCCTGCTTCCGGGGGCCCGCGGCCTGCGCGGACCTTTTACCTGCCTGAATGAAGCGCGGTACGGCATCGCCTGGGGCGCCATGGGCGCTGCCCGGGATTCATATGAGGCAGCCCTGAAGTACGCACAGGACCGGCTCCAGTTCGGAAAGCCGCTGGCCGGCTACCAACTGACGCAAGAAAAGCTGGTGAACATGCTGCTGGAGATCCAGAAAGGCACCATGCTGGCCATCCACCTGGGCCGCCTCAAGGACGCCGGGAGGCTGCGTCCGGAGCAGATCTCACTGGGCAAGCTGAACAACGTCCGTGAGGCGATCGCCATCGCACGGGAAGCCCGCACCATCCTGGGCGGAAACGGCATCACCCTGGACTATTCGCCGCTGCGGCACGCCGCCAACCTGGAGTCGGTGCGCACATATGAGGGCACCGACGAGGTTCACACGCTGGTACTGGGCCAGCACATCACGGGCCTCGGCGCGTTCCGCTGACCGTGGCCGCTAACCCTGCCCTCTAACCCTGGCCTGCGGCACTTCCGGCGTTCGCATATCCCTGGGGATTGCTCCGCTGCCACCGCCAGTGGTCCTCGCACATTTTCGCCAGGTCACGTGTGGCGGACCAACCCAGGTCTGCCCGCGCAGCCGAAGGATCGGCATAGCTGACAGCCGCGTCCCCTGGCCTCCGTGAGACAAACTCGTGGGGAATGGGAAAGCCTGCGGCCTCGCCAAACGCCCTGATCACCTCAAGCACCGACGAACCCTTGCCTGTTCCCAGGTTCCACCGGAAAACCCCCGCCTTCTCCTGCAGGAATTCCAGTGCAGCCAGGTGGCCTTCGGCGAGATCCATCACGTGAATGTAGTCCCGGATACCCGTGCCGTCAGGGGTCGGATAATCGTTCCCGTAAACCGAGACCTTCTCGCGGCGACCCACCGCCACCTGGGCAACAAAGGGCACCAGGTTATTCGGCGTCCCTTGGGGATCCTCACCGATCAGCCCGGATTCGTGCGCCCCGGCCGGGTTGAAGTACCGCAGCAAGGCGAACCGCCAGCGCGGGTCGGCCGCAGCCACGTCAGAGAGGATGTCCTCAATCTGTTCCTTGGTCCTGCCATAGGGATTCCCGGCATTCAAAGGCACTGTTTCCCGCAACGGGACATCTTCGGATTCTCCGTAGACCGTGGCGGAGGAACTGAACACGAGCGTGTATACCCCCGCCCTGCCCATGCTGTGCAACAGATTCAACGTGCCGGCCACGTTGTTCTGGTAGTACATCAGCGGTTTCTCTACCGACTCCCCCACTGCCTTAAGACCGGCAAAGTGGATCACGGCGTCGAAGGTGGACTCTGCCAGCACGGCGTCCAGTGCGTCGCTGTCCAGCAAGTCGGCTCTTCGAAACTGGACCGGCTTGCCTGAAATCTCCTGGACCCGCCGCAGGGCCTCCGGATTTGAGTTGCTCAGATTGTCCAGGACAACCACCTCGTGCCCCTTCTCCACAAGGGACAGGGTGGTGTGCGACCCGATGTACCCGGCGCCGCCGGTAACCAGAACCTTCATGGGGATCAGTCTAGGGTCTCGGGGAAACGCCGCACAGGACCTAGGCCGAGAAGCCGCCGTCGGCCTTGATCAGCTGGCCAGACACCCAGCGGCCTGCCGGCGACAGCAGGAAAGCCACCGTGCCGGCGACATCGGCGGGCGTTCCGAGGCGTCCGCCCGGCTGCTGGCGCGTCCCCATTTCCCGGGTCTGCTGATCCATCCAGCCGGTGTCGATCGGTCCCGGGTTGAGGACATTGGCAGAGATCCCCAAGGGTCCCAGCTCCCGGGCAGCTGCGATGACTATCCGGTCCAGCGCGCCTTTTGATGCACCGTACGGAAGGTTGAAGGCTGTGTGGTCACTGGTCAGCGCAACGATCGCGCCGCCGTCGGCCGTTGCCTGCCGGGCGAACGCGGCAATGAGCTGCCAGCTTGCCCTCGTGTTAACGGCAAAATGGCGGTCAAAGGCCTCCAGCGTGGTGTCAAGGATGCCGGAATCGACTGATTCGGCGTGGCTGAGCACCATGGCATGCAACGGCCCCGCCTGCTCGTTGGCGGCCGCGATGAGCCGGTCAGCGGCCGCAGGATCCTCGAGGTCAGCCGGCAGCGCCAGTACGCGGGCACCGATGGCTTCCAGTTCTGCCGTCAGGCGCCCGACGTCGTCGGGCTGGATTCCCCACGGCATCCGGGCATCGTATTCCTGCCAGTAGTTCAGGACGAGGTCCCAGCCTTCGGCGGCCAGCTGGCGGGCAATTCCGGCCCCGATGCCGGCGAGCCTGCCGACGCCGGTGATCAGGGCAGTCTTGCGGGCGGGGACTTCGGCAGGTGTGGATCCCATGGACTCAGCCTAGTAGCGGCTGGGGGCGGGCTCCCTCAGCGGAGGTTGACGTGGCGCTTGGTGTGGCGGTTGGAATGGGAGCTGCGCTTGGTGTGGCTGAGTAGGGCCCGGCAATGACAGGCTCGTTCCTTGCCAGCGCTCCCCGGCGCAATGCCGCGAGCCAGCACAGCAGGATGGCCGCCGCACAGAACACCCCGGCGCTGGAGGCCATGATCCATAACCCTGGCGTTTGGATGTCCAGGTTTTCGGCGCCAAACGCCAGCCCGATGGACTTCGGCGAGAAGCAGAAGGCCAGGACCGAAAGCGCAAACACGGTAGTCATCACCCCACGCAGCAGCCGGTGCCGGTCCGGGATGTCGCGCAATGTCCAGGCAAAAGCAGGCAGCACAGCCGCCACCCAGACCCAATGGTGGGACCAGGACACGGGGCTGATCAGGAGCATGGCCAGTGCCGTGGCGGACATCGCCACAACCCGGGCGCCCTGGTCGCTGGCCAGCTTCACCACAGCTGACGCCAAAGCCACCGCCAGCAGGCTCAGCAGGATCCACGGCACGGTCACCACGGAGGCAGGGACGCCGAAGTGCAGGAGCGCACCCTTGATGGAGAGGTTGTCCACATAGCCGGCGCCGCCTATGCGGGAGGTGTCCGGAAGGATTTCCAGCCAGAACTGCAGGGACTCAGTTGGCCTCAGCAGAAACCCGAGCAGCACAGTGGAGGCAAACCCGGCAGACATATTCATCAGCCCGCGCCAGTCCTTCCGCACCAGGAAGTACAGGCCAAACACCAGGGGCGTGAGCTTGATACCGGCGGCGACGCCCACCAGGAAACCCGTGCCCGGCATTCCCCGCCGCCAGCGCTGGTTCCGGGACAGCAGATCCGCCGCCATCAGTCCCATCAGCAAAATGTTGATCTGCCCGAAGGCGAGGGTTTCCCGCCAGGGACCCAGGGTGAGCATGGCAAAGAGCGAAGCGGCAGCGATCCAGCGGCTCCGCGGCGTTTCGAACGCAGTCCGCCAGCTGGACTGGGAGTTCCAGTAGCGGACGGCCAGGGCTGACAGCCAGACGGCCACGGCCACACCTGCGGCGTTAAACAATTGGAGGGCGAACGCTTCCGGCAGCAGCGCCAGGA
This sequence comes from Arthrobacter sp. CDRTa11, assembly GCF_026427775.1. NCBI lineage: Bacteria > Bacillati > Actinomycetota > Actinomycetes > Micrococcales > Micrococcaceae > Arthrobacter > Arthrobacter sp. CDRTa11. The sequence continues at coordinate 3,894,182 of NZ_CP044532.1, forward strand.
GGCCGAAAAGCAGTGCCGCGAAGGGCGGATAGGTAAACGGCAGGCCTGGCCCGCCCGCCCATTCCACGGTGGGACTGTACAGGTCCGAGACGTTCCAGCCGGCGTCGTTCAGGATTTTTCCGCCGTGCCAGTAGACGCTGAAGTCCAGTCCTTCCTTGTTCCAGCCGTTCAGCAGGAACCATACCGGGACTGCCACGGCCAGGGCGGGGAGCCACAGGGCAAGTTTCTTCCACAGGCGAAGGGCGGACAGAGCGCCCGGGCCCGGCGCCGCCCTGCTGCTGGTGGCTGATAAATCCGCGTCACGCTGTGCCATCCAGTTGTCCCCCAAGTTCGCGCCGACTCAGTACATACTACATATGCAAGAAGCTGGGTTCCGGCCAAGACACGTCAGGAAGAGTGTTGGCAGGCACCTGGCTGTGACGCGTCACTTCGAGGGAGCGGGCACCTGCCGCAGCGCCGTCCGGGACGGCCGGTAAGCCACGGCCCAGTACACCAGCAGTGCCACGCCGCACAGGACTCCGAGGCTGGTGACCATCAGCTGCCACTGGGTCTGGGGATCCTTGCCCCATTCCTGCGCGCCCGCCATCATGGCCAGATACTTGGGTGTGAGGTAGAAGGCCACGGCCGTGACAGCAACAATGATCCATCCTGCCAGCCTCATTTTCCCGCGGCGGGAGGGCACCCTGTGCATGGCGAAGGCCATGGAGGGCAGCGCCACCGCCATCCACACCCAGTGGTGCGACCAGGAGACGGGGCTGATCAGGAGCATCAGCACCGCGGTGGCTGAGACGGCTACGAAATTTTCCTCGGCAGCCACCGTCCACTTGATCACCAGCGCCGCCACCGCCGCCAGTGCCAGGGACAAGACCAGCCAGAGCACGCTGGTGAGGGCCGAATCCGGCAGCCCGACGTGGAGGAGAAGCCCCTTGACGGACAGATTGTCCAGGTACGCGGGACCGCCGATCCGCCCGGTATCGGGAAGAATCTTGGTCCAGAAGGTCAGCGAGGCGTTCGGGAGCACCGCCCAGGCCAGCGCGATGGAGCCAAAGAACCCCGCCGCCATCCAGCCCAGCGCCTTGAAGTCCCGCCGCACCAGGAAATACAGCCCAAACGCCAGCGGCGTGAGCTTGATGCCGGCCGCGATGCCGATCAAGAGACCCGCCGGCCAGCGGGTCTCCCCCGCCCGGTCCTTCCCGTACAGTGCGAAATCGGCAAGGATCAGGCCCATCAGGATGATGTTGATCTGGCCGAAATCGAAGGTGTCCCGCCACGGCCCCAGCAGCAGGATCGCCGCTGTCCCGGCGAGCGCAATGGCCCGGAACCGCCAGTCGGCGAAGGACTGCCGCCAACTGCGGATACCGAAGTAGTGCCGCGCCAGCCAGGCGGCCACTACGGCGGCGCCCACCAGCGCCGTCGTGATAAAGATCAGGCTGCTGGTGCCGATGGGCAGGAGCGCCAGCCCGGCGAACAGCAGTGCCGCGAACGGCGGGTAGGTGAACGGCAGGCCGTCGCGCGGCGCGTAGAGCTCGTTGACGCCTGACTCCCCTGTCTGGAGGACCCGGCTGCCGCCGTAGTAGTACACCTCGAAGTCGTTCATCAGCGGGATGTAGGAGGAGTACAGCACCACAAGGGCAATGACGACGGCGGCCGCCCCGGCCGCCGTCGTGATCCAGCCCTGCGTGGCTCTGGCCGCCACGGCTGTGGAAGATGCCGTCACGGGATGAAGGTGAAGGCTTGCTCGAGATCGGCGATGAGATCCTCCACGTCCTCGATGCCGCAGGAAAGCCGGATCAGGTTCACGGGCACCGCCAGTTCCGTGCCCTTGACCGAGGCATGGGTCATCTCCGAGGGGTAGTTCATCAGTGATTCAATGCCGCCCAGGGATTCAGCGAGAGTAAACACAGAGGTGGACTCGGCCACCTTGCGGGCCGCCGCCTCGCCGCCCTTGAACTGAACGGAAACCATGCCGCCGAATTTCTTCATCTGCTTCCTGGCCAGCTCGTGGCCGGGGTGGTCCGGCAGGCCCGGATAGAGGACAGCCTCCACCTCGGGGCGCTCCAGCAGCCACTCCGCCACGGCCTGCGCGTTCTCGCTGTGCCTGTCCATGCGCACGCCCAGGGTCTTCAGGCCACGGGTGGTCAGGAAAGCATCCATCGGCCCGGACACCGCGCCCACGGCGAACTGCACAAACCCGATCTTTTCTGCGAGCCCGGCATCGTTGACCACCAGCGCACCGCCAACAACATCAGAGTGGCCGCCGATGTACTTGGTGGTGGAGTGGACCACAACATCTGCACCGAAGGCGAGGGGGGTCTGGAGGTAGGGGGAAGCGAAGGTGTTGTCGACCACCAGGAGGGCACCGGCGTCGTGCGCTATGGCGGCCAGGGCCGCCATGTCGGTGATTTTCATCAGCGGGTTCGAAGGAGTCTCCACCCACACGAAACGGGTTTTGTTATCTGCCACTGTTTGACGCACGGCGTCCAGGTCCGACATGTCCACCGGTGTGTTCCCGATGCCCCATTCGCCCAGGATCCCGTTGATCAGCCGGTACGTGCCCCCATAGGCATCGTTGCCGAGCACGATGTGGTCCCCGGGACGGGTGAGCGCCCGGATCAGGGAATCCTCCGCGGCCAGGCCGGAGCTGAACGAGAACGCATGGCTGCCGCCTTCCAGCGCGGCGAGCTGCTCCTGCAGGGAATCGCGCGTGGGGTTGGTGCCGCGGCCGTACTCGTAGCCATCGCGGAGCCCGCCGATGCCGTCCTGGGCGTAGGTGGAGCTGAAGTGCAAGGGCGGGACAACGGCGCCGGTGCGGGGCTCGAAAGCCTGGCCGGCATGGACGGCGCGGGTGTTGAAGCCTTGGTTTTCGGGGAGGGACATGGTGCTCCTTTTCAGTTGCTGAGGTACGCGAGGAGGTCGTGGCGGGTGAGGATGCCTACCGGGGCGCCGACGAACGTCACCATCACGGTGTCCACATCGGAAAGCAGTTCCCGGGCTGCGGAAATGGTTTCCAGCGAGCCGATCACCGGCAGCTTCGGCCCCATGTGCTCGGAGATCTTGTCCGTCAGTTTCGCCTCGCCGCGGAACAGCTTGGCCGTCAGTGTCCGTTCGTCCACCGCGCCCAGGACCTCGCCCATCACCACGGGAGGCTCCTGGGAGAGAACCGGGATGTGGCTGACGCCGAATTCGTTCATGATGGTGATGACATCACGGACAGTCTCGTTCGGGTGGATGTGCACCAGGTCGGGGAGTTCGCCGGTCTTGAACTTGATCACCTCGCCCACGGAGGATTCCTCGCCGCCGGAGAGGAATCCGTAGGAGCGCATCCACTGGTCGTTGAAGATCTTGGCCAGGTACCCGCGCCCGGAGTCGGGCAGGATGACCACCACCACCGCGCTTTCGGGGAGGTCGCGGGCGGTCTGCAGCGCGGCCACCACGGCCATGCCGGAGGAACCGCCCACCAGCAGTCCTTCCTCCCGGGCCAGCCGGCGGGTCATGGCGAAGGAATCCCCGTCACTGACGGCGATGACGGTGTCCGGCACGGACTTGTCGTAGTTCGCCGGCCACATGTCCTCCCCCACGCCTTCGACGAAGTACGGCCGCCCGGTGCCGCCCGAGTAGACAGAGCCCGCGGGATCCGCCCCAATGATCCGGACCCGGCCGCCGTCGGCGTCCGGACGGTTCGCGGAAACTTCCTTGAGGTAGCGGCCGGTGCCGGTGATGGTTCCGCCGGTGCCCGCGCCGATCACGCAGTGCGTGACCCGGCCGTCAGTATCGCGCCAGATCTCGGGCCCGGTGGATTCGTAATGGCTGCCGGGGGCGGCAGGGTTGGAGAACTGGTCCGGCTTGTAGGCGCCGGGGGTCTCTTCGACGATCCGGTCCGACACGCTGTAGTAGCTCTGCGGGCTGTCAGGCGCGACGGCGGTGGGCGTGACCACCACCTCCGCACCATACGCCTGGAGGACGGCGCGCTTGTCCTCACCCACTTTGTCCGGCACCACAAAGATGCACTTGTACCCCTTTTGCTGGGCAACGAGGGCAAGCCCGACGCCGGTGTTGCCCGACGTCGGTTCCACGATGGTTCCGCCCGGCAGGAGCTTTCCGTCCCGTTCGGCTTCCTCGATCATCTTGGCGGCGATCCGGTCCTTGATGGATCCGCCGGGGTTCAGGTACTCCAGCTTGACCAGGACGGTGGCTTTGATGCCGCCTGTCACATGGTTGAGCTTGATGAGCGGGGTATTGCCGATGAGGTCCAGAATGGACTGGGCGTACTTCATAGGTACAAAGTTACCGTCTCCTCAGCCGGCGGCGCCCTCCACGTCCCCCTGGGCCGCGCCCTGGCCATCGCCCTGATCTGCGGGGAGGTTCTCCCAGAGCCCCATGATGTTGCCCTCGCTGTCCTTGAAGTAGGCAAAGTAGCCCATGCCCGGAACGGTGTCCTTGGGCGTAACCACCGATCCGCCGAGCTGCTCGACCGTCTTCAGTGTGGCGTTGATGTCCTCCACGTCCACGGTGATGACAGGGGTTTTCAGGTCGCCTTCCCTGGCCATCAGCCCGCCGTTGATGGCTCCGGGCTCATTGGGCCGGCCGGTTTCATCGGTGGGCGTGGTGGAGACGATGTTGTAGTTCAGTTCGGGCATGGGGTCGATCTTCCAGCCGAAGGCCTGTGTGTAGAAGTTCCTGGCCCGCTCCTGGTCGTCCGCGGGGATTTCGAAATGTACTACTCCACCCATTGCGATCACCTGACTGTTCGAAGGGAAGGCGCGGCCCACCCGCGCCACACTGGGGATTCTAGTCCTCTGCGGGGTGGGCGTTAAGGGGAAATTGAAGGCCTGCTGACAGCTGATCGTGGGAAGCCCCGGAGCTGTTGTCGGCCCGGCATGGGACGATGTTCGCATGACCATCGCTGACGCACCTGCCCGGCTGGCCGCTGCGGCGGACGCCTCGCTGCGGTGGCATCCCGGCAGGCCCTACAGCCTGGACCAGACGCTCGGCATCCTGCCCAGGGGCTACGGGGACCCGTCCTACTCTTCCCGGCCGGACGGGCTGTGGACGGCATTTACGACGCCGGACGGGCCGGTCACCCTGCGCCTCACCGCTGCCGGTGGCCAGGACGGCCTGACTCCCGCTTCGTCTCCCGCTTCCGCTGCAGAATGCCATGTTGATGTCCAGGCCTGGGGCCCTGGTTCCGCTGCGGCGCTGGAGGCAGTGCCGCGCCTGCTGGGCGGGACAGATGACTGGTCCGCGTTCGACGAGCCGGTTTTCCATGCCACGCTCCCCCGGATGGTCCAGGACGCCCGGCGCCGGAACCCCCTGGTCCGCCTGCCCTCCACCGGCCGCATGATCGACTCCCTGGTACCCACCATCCTTGAGCAGAAGGTCACCGTCATCGAGGCCCGGCGGGGCTACCGCTACCTCATGTACCGCTTCGGCTCACCCGCGCCGGTAGCGGGCGCGGCTTCTCCGGCCGGGCTCCTGGTCCAGCCCACCCCGGCCGAGTGGCTGCGAATCCCGTCCTGGGAGTGGCACCAGGCCGGCGTTGGCCCGCAGCGTTCGGCGACTGTCATGCGGGCGCTGCGTTCCGCCGTCGCGCTTGAACGTCTTGCGGCGCTGCCTGCGGCGGAGGCTGCGGCCAAAATGCAGACCATCCCCGGCATTGGCGTGTGGACCGCGGCGGAAGTGGTGCAGCGGACGCACGGCTGCCCCGATTCCATCGCCGTGGGCGACTACCATCTGGCGGCGTACGTGGGCGCGGCACTGACCGGGCGGCGCACCGATGACGCCGGCATGCTGGCGCTGCTGGAACCGTGGAAAGGGCACCGGCAGCGCGTGGTGCGCATGCTGGGGCTGAGCGGCTTCCGCAAACCCACGTTCGGCCCCCGCATGACCATCCAGGATCACCGCCGGCACTGACCTGGACTGCCGGTCGCAGACGGTGCAAACCGGTGGACGGCCCGCGGCGGATGGGTATAGCGTGGCGCCATGGAGCCCGCACCAGAGCCCCGGAATGCCGAATTCTCTGGAGTCAGCCATGATCCACACTGACAAACTGACCAAGACCTTCACCGCCAAGAAGGAAACGGTGGAAGCCGTCAAAGGCGTGGACATTGAGGTCCGCCCGGGTGAACTGGTGGCTTTCCTCGGCCCGAACGGCGCCGGCAAGTCCACCACGCTCAGGATGCTGACAACCTTGCTGAGGCCCACGTCGGGCACGGCAACAGTTGCGGGCGTGGACGTTTTGGCCGACCCGGCCGGCGTCCGGGCCCGGATCGGCTATATCGGCCAGGGCAACGGTGGCGGCCACAGCTTCCGGGTCATTGACGAACTGGTGATGCAGGGCCGCTTTTACGGCATGAACACCACGGACGCCACCAACCGGGCACAGGAACTCCTGAAGTCCCTGGACCTCACCGACCTCGCGAAACGCACCGTTATCAAGCTGTCTGGCGGCCAGCGGCGGAGGATGGATGTGGCGCTGGGTCTGATGCATTCGCCGCGGCTGCTGTTCCTGGACGAACCCTCCACTGGCATGGACCCGCAGAACCGGGCCAACCTGTGGGAGCACATCATGCGGATGCGCGCGGAGCACGGGACCACCATCGTCCTGACCACGCATTACATGGACGAGGCGGATCTGATGTCAGAACGTGTGATCGTGATCGACCACGGCCAGATCATCGCCGACGATACCCCGGCCCGGCTCAAGGCCAACCTGGCCGGTGACCTGCTGGCGGTGGAGGTGGCGGCGGACGCGGCCCCCGGCGTGCGCGGGCTGCTGGGGCGCGCCGCCGCGGGCGGTGAGGTTAAGGAAAACACGTACGACGGCGTGGTCCGCTTCCGTCTCCGGCTCACCGAAGGTGCCCGGCTGGCGCCGGTGCTGCTTCAGGAGATGAACGACGCCGGCGCTCCCGCCCAGTCCTTGGAGCTGAAGCCCCCCACCCTGGACGACGTATTCCTGGAGTTGACCGGCCGCAACCTGCGGGAAGGAGCGAACCGGTAATGACTGCCCAGGCAAACCAGGACTTCGTGGAAAAGCCGGGCCTCCTCCAGGTCCTGCGCGACACGAAGTATGTGTTCTGGCGCGAGATGCTGCTGCCGCTGCGCGACCCGTTCTCGCTGATCTTTTCCCTGATCCAGCCGCTGGTGTTCCTGGGGCTCTTCGGCCCGCTGCTCGGCGCCGCCGTGGGTGCGCCGGCGTTTGGCGGCCAGTCCACCCTTCAGTGGTTCCTGCCAGGCGTGGTGGTGATGATCGCCCTGTTCGGAACCTCCATGACGGGCTCCAACCTGCAGTACGAGCTTATGACCGGTTCCTACGAGCGGATCCTGGCCACGCCGCTGTCCCGTTCGTCGCTGATGATTGGGCGGGCCCTGAAGGAGTGGGCTCCCCTGGTGGTGCAGGGTTTACTGATCGCCCTGGTCTGCATCCCGTTCGGTTTTGTTTTCTACCCGGTGCACGTGCTGTTGGGCCTGGTCATCCTCGGCATCTTCGGGATTGGCCTTGGGGCTCTCTCGTATGCCCTGGCGCTCGTCTCGCAGAGCAAGGAGTGGATCTTCTGGGCTGTGCAGCAGACGTTGCTTTTCCCGCTGATGATCCTGTCCGGCATCATGCTGCCCATCGAAGCGGGCCCGGAGTGGATGAAAACGGCCAGCCTGTTCAACCCGCTGACCTACCTGGTTAACGCCGAGCGGGAACTCTTCGCCGGCGGAGTCGGGACCGACACGCTCCTGGGCCTGCTTGCCGCATCGGTGACGGCCGCCGTCGGGCTGGTGGTGGGTGTCCGGACCATCGGCCGGAACATCAACTGACCTGGACCGTTACTGAGCCGGGACGTCAGCTAAGAGTGCGGGGCCGCCGTTCCGTCGTTCTGCAGGAACGCGAGCACAGCCGCAACCCGCCGGTGCACCCCCGTGGCGGGGATGTGCAGCTTGGTGAAGATCGCGTTGACGTGTTTCTCCACGGTGGAGGACGACAGGTAGAGCGCCTGCTCGATGCCGGCGTTCGTCCTTCCCCGGGCCATCTCCCGCAGCACGTCCAGCTCACGGGGCGACAAGTCGGAGAGCGGGCTGGCCGGGCCTGTGCTGCGCCGGCGCACCAAGGTGTCCACGATCTCGGGGTCGATGACTGAACCGCCCACGTGCACTTCACGGATCGCATGCACGAGGTCCTCAAGGTCGCCGATGCGGTCCTTCAGCAGGTAGCCGAGGCCCGCCGAGCCGTCCGCGAAGAGCGCGAGAGCATAGCTTTGATCGGCGTGCTGTGACAGCACCACCACCCCGGTGTCCGGATGTGAAGCACGGATGGCGCGGGCAGCCTCGATTCCCTCCATATGGTGGCCGGGGGGCATCCGGATGTCGGTGAGTACCGCATCCGGAGAGAAACGCCGTACGGCATCAAGCAACTCGGTGGCATTGCCGGTGGAGGCGACGACGTCAATTTCACCTGAGTCCTCCAGCAAACGGCGAAGCCCCTCGCGTACAAGGTAGTTGTCTTCCGCGATCACAACCCTGAGCACGCCCGGCTCATTCATGGCCCGTTCCCTTCCGTTCAACCGGGAGCTGGACCAGCACGGTGGTCCCGGAAGGCTCGTTGCCGAAAACGTCCACGGTACCCCGCAGTGCCGCCACACGGTCCCGGATGTTCGCCAGGCCGCCACGCGGGCGGGGAACGAGCGTGCCGATGCCGCAGCCATCGTCGCTGATGACGATGCGCAGGCTGCCGTTGTTGCGTGCCAGTTCGACTGAGGCGTGCGCTGCACCGGCATGCTTCGCGGTGTTTGCCAGCGCCTCCCGCACCACGTAATACGCCGTTGTCTCCACGTCCTCAGGGAACCGCTCGGCGCGGATTGCCCCTTCAGCTTCCATTCTCAGCGGGATCGGGAACCTTGACACGCTCGACTCGATGGCCGCTACCAGGCCGTTGTCGCTCAGCACGGGCGGGTGGATGCCGTGTGCGAGCTCCCGAAGGTCCGTCAGTGTTTCGCGGGCCTGCTCCTGCAACCCGGCGAGTTCGTCCGCGGTGAGCTCACCGCGGTGCAGCCGGTTGCGTGCAAGCCGCAGGCCGGCGATTTGGGCCACCACGTTCTGTTGGATCCCATCGTGCAGATCCCGCTCCAGGCGTTTTCGTTCATCATCCTGCGCGGCGACAAGACGCTCCCGGGACTCGGTGAGATCCTCCAGCTGCTGGGCCAGCTGGGCGCTGAGTCGCACGTTCGCGACGGCGGCCGCGGCCTGGGCGGCTACAGTCCGGAGCAGCGCATTTTCGGCTTCGCTGTAGTCCCCCCGCCGGCGCGGGCCCACCTCAATACGGCCGAGCTTCTCATCCGCCCGGTCCAGGTCGCAGGACGCCGCGGCCTCTCCCTTGACGTCCCCTGCTACACCGACGGGTGCAGGGGCAAGCTTGCCGTCGGGTCCGGCCAGGAAGATCCGGACCCAGGAGGCATCGAGGCCATCCCGAACGGCTGTTGCCAGCCGGGTGAGCAGATCGCCCGGCTCGACAGACTGCTCCAATCGGGAGCCGAGCTCGCTGAGCAGCGACAGCTGGCGGTCCCGGTCTCCGAAGACAGTGCGGTGGATCCACCGCTGCAGCCACCCCCGCACCGGCAGCAGGCAGACGGCAAGCAACGTGGTCAGGAGGACTGCCCCAACGACCGGGAGCCTGTCCGCAAGGAGCACGGCTGGCGTAGCCACTCCGATCCCGTAGAGAACGGTGATCAGCAGGCTGGATGAGCGGGCAACAAACCGCGCCCGGTCACCTGGTGCAATGTCGAAGGCGCCATAGCGGAAGATGCCGTGGATAGCCGCCAGAGGCATCGCGATGAGCGAGGCGAAGACGACGACGGAGGTGATCCACACCGGCGGCGTGACGGTCCACAGGACGAAGCCCACCAGTGACACGGTGACCACCCAGGTCATGACCCGCATGCGTGCACGTACCTCCGGATCGCCGAAGATCGCTCGGGAGTAGAGCACGCCGAGCCCCAGCACAACGCTCGGCCACGGCTGGTGGATAAGGTAGTGCACCGCCGGGGCAGCCCATTCGAGCCAGGGCAGCGCAAACTGATTCGGAAGGGCGTCGCCGCTGATGCCGATGTATGGCTGCATAACGACGTGGGGGGTGGTCAGCAGGGTCAGCGGGCCCACTGCCACAGGCACCCAGATCAGGGCGACGGCGATCCGTTGCCATCTCCGCTCCAGGGTTCCGGTGGGGTAAGTGGCAAACATGGCCAGGAAGGCCGCGGTGGATACAGCATCCGCGGTCAGGCCGATCATGCTGAAGAGCGGGAACCACGGCTCCTGGATTAACCCGACGTTGGTCAGGACTATGGTTTCGCACGCCGAGCCGACAGCCATGGACGTGGCTGCCACCGCGATAAAAACAGCGGACCGGGCGGACGAAACGGTGAGCAGCCACAAGCCGAACACGAGCGTCGGCAGCACGCCGAGCAAAGGCCAGCCAAGGTGATGATCCCCGGCGGAGTCGACGAAGCCGCGGACTATGACGACGTAGAGCAGCGACGCCACTCCGATCGGAGCCAGCGCTGCGAGCAATCCCCATCTCCGGAGCACAGTCCTATGATCCGCCTCCGCCGCGGTTCTTGGGAGGGGGCCCTCCTTACGCGTGATGGAGGCTAGCCCCCATGCACGCTGTGGCCATCCGCGTTCTGCTCACGTCCGCGGGCTCCTAACGTGGGGTCAGGTGGGGACCGCGGAACAGTAACCAGACTCATTGGAGGACAACATGCGCAGGATCTATTCGATCATCGCCTGGATCATCGCCGGGGCAGTCGTTGTGCAAGCCGCTTCGATCGCCTTTGCCATGGGAGGGATGGCCCACTTCATCCAGGAAGGCGGCGTCATCGACAAGGCCCTGGTTGAGAGCCGTCAGGCGACGTTCACGGGTGACCTTGGATTCCCGATCCATGGCATCGTCGGCGGGATGGTCATCCCGGTTGCCGCGCTCCTGCTGCTGATCGTCGCGTTTTTCGTCAAGGCGCGGGGTGCCCGCATGTGGGCAGCCATTGTGCTCGCCGCGGTGGCGCTGCAGATCACCCTGGGGTACTCCATCACCGATATGCCCTACCTCGGCCTGATCCACGGTGCCAACGCGTTGGCCGTGCTGCTCACCGCCACCTACGCGGCATTGCGGATCAGGAGGAGCAACGTCATCGGTGCCGAGGCACCGGCGTCCAATGCCGTCGCGACGTGACCGCTACCGGCGGGTGGCCGTCGGCCTTGGTTTGACCCTCGCGCTTGGCCTCGGCGCGCTCGGCTGGAGTTCGACGCTGCTTGGCGAGTACTCGGTCATGGACATGGGAGGCAAGGACATGGCGGGCGGGCAAGCCGGCCATGTCCATGGCTCCGCCGCGGGCACTGGGCCCGCCGACGGCGATATCAGCGTGAGCGAGCTGATCGCAGACCCGCTTCGGACCCCTGATGTGCGGTTCGAACTTGTCGCGCGCCGGCAAACGGTTGACCTGCCAGGAGGCCGCGCCGTCGAGGGGTACACCGTGAACGGCACGTCTCCGGGGCCGACCATTCGCGCGAGACAGGGCGACCTCGTTGAGGTGGTGTTCCTGAATGAGTCAGTCGCCGCTGGAGCCACCCTGCACTGGCATGGCATCGACGTGCCGAACGAGGCTGACGGGGTTGCGGGCATCACCCAGGATGCGGTTCCGCCCGGCGGCCGTTATGTCTACCGGTTCATTGCGGCCGACGCCGGCACGTACTGGTATCACTCGCATCAGGTCTCGCATGAGCAGGTGGAGCGCGGGCTGCTGGGTGCGGTGGTCATTGACCCTGCTGTACCAGCGGCTGATCCGCCAGCGGCCGGGCCGGCACTGGCCGGCGTCACAACAGACGTCGTCGCGCTGCTGCATGTCTACGCGGGCCAGCACACACTGAACGGGCGGGTGCAGGACGAACATGTGGCGGCAGCACCCGGCGCCACAACACGGATCCGCATCATCAACACAGACCAGGGCACTGCCGCCGTCTGGTCAGCCACTCCTTTCCGGGTGATTGCCACGGACGGGCAGGAGGTGAATGCTCCCGGTGCTGTGGACGGCAAATCGGTATTGATTCCAGCGGGAGGCCGGCTGGATCTCACCATGCAGGCGCCGACGCACGGCTCGGTGCGCCTCCACGTGGGCGGAGCCCGCAGTCTGACCATCGGCGATCCCGCGGCGGCCGCACCCTCAGCACGGCAGCCCGCCGACGCACTGGACCTGCTGGCATACGGGGAACCTGCCGCGCTCGAATTCAACCCGCGGTCGCCGGATCAAACGTTCGACTACGTGATCGGACGCCGGCCGGGCCTCATCGACGGGCGCCCCGGCAACTTCTGGACCATCAACGGCCGCCTCTTCCCGGACGTACCGATGTTCCACGTGGGCAAGGATGACGTCGTCGTGATGCGCATCGTGAACGAGACAGGCGAAGTGCATCCGATGCACCTGCACGGCCACCACGTCGTGGTGCTTTCCCGCGACGGGAAGGCGGCGTCGGGCAGCCCATGGCGGGTCGACTCACTTGACGTCCACCCGGGAGAGTCCTATGAGATCGCTTTCGTCGCCGACAACCCTGGCATCTGGAGCGGCCATTGCCATACGCTCCCGCACGCCGTGGACGGCCTCGTGGCCCACATCATGTACAACGGAGTCTCGACGCCGTTCACCATCAACGGCGCCGCAGGCAACCATCCCGAGTGAAACACGGCCAGTGAAACAGGGCCACAACTGTCCGTTCGCGCCAAGGGCCGGCCCCACGGAGCGCGAACGGACACTTGGGGCCCAGAACCTAGAGGCCCAGCCGGGCCACCGCTTCCTCACGCATCTCCACCTTGCGGATCTTCCCGGACACCGTCATGGGGAAGCTCTCGCGCACGTCCACGTAGCGCGGGATCTTGTAATGGGCCAGGCGTCCCCGGCAGAACTCCGCAACAGCCGGGGCGTCCAGCGAATCACTGCCGGGTTTGAGGATAATGCAGGCCATCAGCTCCTCGCCGTATTTGGGGTCCGGGACGCCGATGACCTGCACGTCCTGGATGGACGGGTGCGTGTACAGGAACTCCTCGATTTCGCGCGGGTAGATGTTCTCTCCGCCGCGGATCACCATGTCCTTGATCCGGCCTTCGATCACCACATAGCCGTCGTCGTCCATCGCGGCGAGATCGCCGGTGTGCATCCAGCCGTCAGCGTCGATGGCTTCGGCCGTTTTGTCCGGCTGGTTCCAATAGCCCTTCATCACGGCGTAGCCACGCGTGCACAATTCGCCGATCTGTCCACGCTCCAGCACCTCCCCTGTTGCCGGGTCCACAATCTTGCTTTCCAGCCCGGGCATGGTCCGGCCGACAGTCTGGGTCCGGTGCTCCAGGGTGTCTCCCCTGCGGGTCATGGTGGACACCGGCGAGGTTTCGGTCATGCCGTAGCAGATGGCCACATCCACCATGTTCATCTCCGTGATGACCCGGTTCATCACCTCGACGGGACAAGGCGAGCCTGCCATCACTCCGGTGCGGAGCGTGGACAGGTCATAGGACGCGAAGTCAGGCAGGGCCAGCTCGGCGATGAACATCGTGGGCACGCCGTACAGGGATGTCCCGCCGAAGTCCTGGACTGCTTCCAGGGCGGCGGCCGGGTTGAAGCCCCTGCCCGGGATGATGGTCGCGGCACCATGGCTGAGCGCGTTCAGGTTGCCGATCACCATCCCGAAGCAGTGATAGAACGGCACCGGGATCACCACCCGGCTGTGCTCGGTGTAGCCCAGCAGCTCCCCGATGGAGTAGCCGTTGTTAAGGATGTTGTGGTGCGTCAGCGTGGCACCCTTGGGAAAACCTGTGGTCCCGGAGGTGTACTGCAGATTGACGGGATCGTGCGGATCCAGTTCTGCCATGCGCGCCTTCAGTCCGGAATGCCCGACGTCGTCAGCCCGCTTGAGCAGCTCGGCGTACGTCAGCTCCGCATCGCTTTCGGGGACGCCGGCGTCGAGCCCCTCCATACCCACATCCGGAAGGAATACCAGCTCCCGCAGCTCGGGACAGGCCGCGAGCGCCCCGCGAGCCATCCCCACGTAATCACTGCTGCGGTCAGAGGGCGCCGTCACCAGCATCCGCATGCCGTTCTGCCTGAGCACAAATTCCAGCTCGTGGCTGCGGTATGCCGGATTGACGTTGACCAGGATTGCCCCTGCCTTGGCTGTGGCGTACTGCAGGAGCGTCCATTCGGCGCAGTTCGGGCTCCAGATGCCCACCCGGTCCCCACGGGCAACGCCCAGGGCGAGGAGCGCGCGCGCGAGCCTGTCGACGTCGTCGTTCATTTTTGTATAACTCCAGCGGCGGGCGTCAGCTCCCGGCACCGGTGCAGCCTCAATCAGCGCATCGTGGAACGGAAACCGGGCCACCACGCTTTCAAAGTTCTGGCCGATGGTCTCCCCGAGCAGCGGGACGTCAGTGTCCCCGGCTGTGTATGCGCGCATGATGGCACGCTACCAAGTGGCCCCCGGCAATGAAAGCAAGCGGGAGGCGCAACGGACGGTGTCCTTTTGTCGGCTGGTCCGGCCGCGGGCGGCACGGCCGGTATTGTGAAAACCATGAGTGCACCCATTGACCTGCAGGCAACGTTCATCCCTAACGAAGGCGAGTTTTTCCGTGTGAAGCTCGCGCTTGAAATCGCCATCGACGACGTGGTGAATGAGCCCGGCTGCATCCGGTACGAACTGACGGAGGCCAGTGAGGACAAGCTGGTCATCACGGAGCGCTGGGCGTCCGAGGAGGATCTGGAAAAGCATTCCAAGGGCACTGCCGTCCAGGACCTGAACGAGTCTTTGAGCGCCCTTCTTGCCGAACCCGTCAAGCTCGAACGCCTGTAGTCCACTTTAAGTCGAAAGCAGGGCCCTCTCACTGAGAGGACCCTGCTTCGAAGTTTAAGGAGAGGTCAGGCGCCGGGGATTTGCGAGCCGTCCTGCGGACCGGGGGTGCCGGCGTTCCCTGCGTCTGCGCCCGTTTTTGCCGCGGCCTCGGCTTCCGCCCGGGAGCGCGCCACGTGGGCATGCACTTCCTCCATGTCCAGTGCCTTCACGGCGTCAACCACCTGTTCCAGCTGCTGGGCGTTCAGGGCACCGGGCTGGGAAAATACCAGCACCTTTTCACGGAAAGCCATCAGGGTGGGGATGGAGGTAATGCCGGCCTCGGCGGCGAGCTGCTGCTCGGCTTCGGTGTCCACCTTCGTGAACAGGACGTCCGAGTGCTTCTCGGAAACAGCACTGTAGGTAGGCCCAAACTGCTTGCAGGGTCCACACCATTCGGCCCAGAAGTCAACCAGGACAATGTCGTTGCCTTCAATGGTTGATGCGAACTCTTCACCTGTGATGTTAACGGTAGCCATGGTTCCACGGTACGCGAGGCCGCCAGGGATGTCGCGGCCGGGAGGGCCTTGTTCGCTTCCCGCGTCATCGGGAATAACCGCGCCGCGGCCGTATACAGCGCCCGGCGCCAAGCCTACTGTGGGGTCAGCAGCGGGTGAACGCCGAACAGAGGAGGGCGCATGGCCCACGCAATCTCCACCAGGTCCCTGACCAAGAAATTCGGCCGGCGGGAGGTGCTCCACGGTGTGGACTTCACCGTCGAGGCAGGCTCGGTATTCGGCGTCATCGGGCCAAATGGTGCAGGCAAGACCACCACCATGCGCTGCCTGCTGGACATCATCCGTCCCACGTCCGGAGAGGTGCGGGTCCTGGGCCTGGATCCCCGGCGGGGCGGTCCGGAGCTCCGCCGCCGCATCGGTTACCTTCCCGGTGAGCTGTTCCTGGAGGGGCGTGTCACGGGCCGGAAGCTTCTGGCCCACTACCAGGCCATCAGCGGTCCCGTGGCTCCGGGAAGGATCGATGGGCTGGCCGAACGGCTGGGACTTGACCTGGACCGGCATACGCGCAAGCTGTCCAGGGGCAACAAGCAGAAACTCGGCCTGGTGCAGGCGTTTATGCACGATCCGGAGCTCCTGGTCCTCGACGAGCCCACCAGTGGACTGGATCCGCTGGTCCAGCAGGAGTTCCACGCCATGGTTCGCGAAGCGCGGCACAAGGGCCAGACCATCTTCCTCAGCTCTCACGTTCTCAGCGAGGTCCAGCAGACCGCGGACACCGTGGCCATTCTTCGCGACGGCCGGATCATTGCGGTGGAATCAGTCAGCGGCCTTCGGGAAGGTGCCGTGCGGCACCTTCGGCTTTCCGCGGGCGGCGTTACCGCGCACGACGCCGTTGCGCTGCTGCGTGCGGTGCCCGGCGTCGGACAGGTGGAGGTGCTGGAGTCCGACGGCTCGGTGACGTTGTCCGCGACGATGGAAGGCGACATCCAGCCGCTGGTCCAGGCGCTCGCGTCGCTGCAGCTCAGGGACCTCGTGCTGGAGGAGCCCAATCTGGAGGAATCGGTGCTGAAGATGTATTCGGCCCCTCAGGAGGCCGCCACGTGAGTGCCACCCTGCCGCTGTTCCGCCGGGCCTTTCTTGACACCTGGCGCTCCACCCTGGGCTGGGCCGCCGGTCTGGCCGGCGCGACGTTCCTGTACCTGCCGCTGTATCCGTCCATCGGCGGGAGCGCCCAAATGCAGGAGATGATCGATGCCCTGCCCGCCGAAATGACCAAGGCCCTGAACTACGACCAGATAGCCACCGGTCCCGGCTACACCCAGGCCACGCTCTACGGGCTGCTCGGGTTCCTGCTGATGACCATCGCCTCCGTGGGATGGGGTGCGGCCGCCGTTGGCGGAGACGAGGAATCGGGCCAGCTTGAGCTGACCCTCGCCCACGGCGTGACGCGCGCCCAGGTGGTGCTGGAACGGGCGCTCGCCCTGCTGCTGAGGGTAGTGCTGCTCGCGGCGCTGGTGTTCGTGCTGGTCCGGCTGCTGAACGATTCTGCCCAGCTGAACATCCGGCCGGAGAACCTGTTTGGTGCGGCGGTGCTTTTCGCCGGCCTGGCGCTCCTGAGCGGAACCGCGGCGCTCTGCGCAGGAGCCGTGTCCGGCCGCAGGACCTACGGGCTCGCCGTCGGCGCCGCCGTGGGTGTCCTGGGCTACGTTTTCAACGCCGTCGGCCGGCAGAGCCCGGACGTCGAGTGGCTGCTCAACCTGAGCCCCTACCACTGGGCGTACGGGAATTCCCCTGTAGCCAACGGGGCAGACTGGACAGCGGCTGCCTGGCTGTGGGGCATCTCGGCAGCGCTGGTGGCCCTCGCAGCAGTCGCGCTGAACAGGCGCGACGTCGGGGCGTAGCCGGGCGCCGACGTCGGCTGTTGCTGTTCGCGCAGCCGGGGGTCAGGCGGTTGTTTCCCACAGGTGCGGCGCTGCGGCGCGACTGCCGGGCAGGGCGTTGTTTTCACGCCAGTCGTGGATCCACTCGGGGAGTACGAGGTCCGCCGGCGGCTGACCGAACTCCCGAAAAATCTCCTGCTGGCTGACAGGCTTTCCCCTGCTCACGAGGCGGGTGGCGATGTGGGCGCGGGCGTAAATCTCGCCGTCGGCCACCATGCGCTGCTCAAAGTAGATCGCCTTGGCGTCCAGTCCGATGATCCTGGACTCGATGGTGTACCGCTGCCACAGCTGGAGGGACTTTCGGAATGCAATGGTTTCCCCTGCCGCCACCGGTGTCCACCCACGCTGCCGCATTTTCTTCCACACGCCGCTTCGCACCATCAAATCGAACCGGCCAAGGTCCATCAGCGAAAAATACATTCCGTTGTTGACATGCATGGCAATGTCGATGTCCGTTGGCAGGACCTTCAGGGGCAGGGAAGACGCATCCCAGACGCTCAGCCTGGAACGGCGTGCGGAAGTGAACAGCAACAGGAGGGTTCGCAAAAGCAGGTGCATGCACCAATGTTACCCGCAGGTAACTTAGCTTGCTGCGTTGGTTTTCAACCTTCGGACTTTTTCTCCTCCAGACGGCGGTCGGATTCCTGCATTGCGCGGTCAAGGAACGCCTCGAATAAGCCGTCACCCACCCTGGCCTTGACGTCTGGATGATCGATCGCGGATTGGGTGGCCTGGTTGGCCCGGTCGACGGCGGCGCTCACCACCGATCGGGCATCTTCCACTGCCGCTTCATCGCCTTCGCCTGCGGCTGCCAGCATGGCGATGGCGCCCTGTACGGCGTCACCATAGCTGGCTGCAGAGTCAATCCAGTGAGTTGCATCGTCATGAAAACCCTTCACGGACAGGCCCTGCAGGACCTCGGGCAGGCTGCTGAGAATTGCCACCCGCCGTTCCAGTGGCGAGTCATCAAACGTGCCCTCCTCGTAGGACCGCCAGAACTCCTCCATGTCTGCCGCGAGCAGCGGGGACTTCGCCGTCTGCTCATCGATGGGCCAGTGCCTGCTCAGATCTGCGAACGTCTTAAGCGCGGCCTGCACGTCCTTGTCCGGCCCGGCAATCACCTCGAGGGCCGCGACAAGCGAAGAGTCGGCGTCGGATCTGGGGCCATTCCACATGTAGTCGGCAAAACTGGCAATCGCCGGCATGGAGGCGTAGGGCTGGACCATGGGATTGGCAGTGATTCCCTGGACCACTGTGTGCAAATCCCGGCTTCGCCCCACCATGGGTCCCAGGAACAGCCGGTCAGGGGCAAAGTCATTGACCGGGTAGTTGTCCCACAGAAAAATTGTCCGAGGTTGTTCCGGAGTGCCATATGTCGTCTGGGCCACTGCCGCAGAGTCGGATGTGATGGCGGGGGACACGATGTTCAGTCCGGTCCATTGCACCAGGATGCCGGAGTCCAGCCTGGCGCCAAGTTCCTGTTTGTAGGGATCAGCCTCCACCCCATTGAATTTTGTAGGAACCATCTCCAGCGGGTTGACATCTGGATTTGCCTGGACGAATTCACGGTTAAGGCTGTTCAGGAAGTCAGCTTGGGCTGCAGCGAGGCCACGTTCGCCCTCCGGGTTTACCGCCACGTCCTCCGGGCATTTCAGGGTCATGTCAATGTCATCCAAGGCAATGTTGAACGTCCTGACCCCCAGTTGGTGCAGGGACTGCAACTTCGCCACCGCCGACTCCAGGTCCGATCTGTCCGAATAGCAGATGTCCAGGCCGGGTGACAGGGCGTAAACAAAGCGGACGTGGTTCCGGGTGGCGTGTTCTATAAGTTCCCTCAACTCCGCCAATTCGGGCCCGCTGTATTGCTGCCGCCACTCATGGCGAAGCAGGGGATCGTTCTTCGGTGAGTACATGTAGGTGTTCAGCTTCTGCCGGCCGTAGAATTCCAGCTGATCCAGCCGGGCCTGGTGCGTCCACGGAAAGCCGTAAAAACCCTCCACCACCCCGCGGATGGCCATCAGGGGCCAGTCCCTGATGACGACGGCCACCGCGCCTGAGCCCTCTGCGACCTGCCGCAGGGTCTGGGCCGCATTGTAAACGCCGTCCTGGTCGTGCCCGGCCAGGACGAGAGCCCGTTGCCGGCCGAGCAAACCGGCGGCCAGAACGTAACCCTCCGCCTTATCCAAAGCTTCCGAACCGTCAACATCCAAAGCGGCCAAAGCCGGGCCGATGTTCGGGTTGTCAGCGGGGGTGCCGATGTAGACCACGGTTTGTCTCGTGGTGGAAACGGCGGCACCTGGCGCCTCAACTGTGCCGCCGGCAGCCGCAACTGTCTGCGTCACGATCTCCAGCGCGGCGGCGTCGGTCCCTGGCCCCTGGTCGATCACGACACGCCCCCGCAGCGGCACGGAGGTCCTGGCGGTGTCAGCGCTCTGGGGCGTTGGAAATATACGCACGGTTTCGGCGCTGGGCGGAGGGAAAGGGAGATCCGTGGCTTGGTCTGCGGTGAAGCCCAGCAGGACCAAGGCACCAACGAGCAATGACGTCAGGAGCCTGGGGCCATCCGTCCTGATGCGCCCCTTCAGAGGCTTCCACCCTGACGCCATCAATGGCACCCTCTCCCCGTTGCATGCAGGGCCTGACCATCCTGTCTCCCTGATCTTCCTGGGTTGACCGGTCCACGACATTGCTTCTGGGAGCAAGCATAACCGGCCAGGCGATGCAGTCCCCCGGCTTCCTGGAGCCGCCATCCGCTCTCTGCAGTCTCCCTGGCCAATGGACAGGTACCAGCAGCGCGAAGTGCAGGTACCCACTCCCCGCCAGCCCAAGTATCGGGCGGAAATATTCGGGTAATCCCTACTCGTGCCGCGCCCTCCCGCGCTTCCTAGACTCGGAATTCGTAGGGCTGAAACACTTGTCGGCGCATCCTCCGAGCTGGGGTGGATGATGCCGCTTCATAGCGGAGTTTCCGTATCTCTGGGTATGCGGACGCCTCCCATCATGCGCTGTGCGGTTCCGGTCCATTGCCGGAACCGCACGCGCATCACACCTCGATCCCGTCTTGAGCTGCCCCGTTGGGGGACGCATAGACCGAATCTGGATGGGCCACCCATGTACCAGTTGCACTTCAAGACCCCAGCACCCCTCCGCAGGAGCTTCGCCACAGACGTACCCCGGGTCGATCTCGATCCCGGCCGTCATCCTGTCAGCGGCAGGCTGTGGGCAGGTATGGCGGCAGCCGCTGTGGTGGCTGCAGTCAGCGTGGGCGCGCTGTCAGCTTCCGTCCGTCCGCCGGCAGCAGAAACCTCGACGGCGGCCGCACCAGTGGTGCGGGCGGATACAGCTTTGCCGGTGGACCCGGCTACAGATGCGGGCGGCTCCTCGGACACCGGCTTAGCAGGCGTACTTCCGGCAGGCACGGTTCCGGCGCACGCAGCCCCGGCTGCTGCCGCTCCCGCGGAGGCGCCGCCCGCAGCGGCTCCGCCAGCACCGCCGCCCCCCGGGCCTGCCGCGCCATCGGGCGATTCGAATCTCTACACAGTGGTCCCTGGCGACACCGTCGGCGCCATTGCCGCACGGTTCGGCGTGGACCTAAACGGAATGCTGGCCGCCAATGGTCTGGGCACCTACAGCATCATCCTTCCCGGGCAGACACTGAAACTGAGCGGTCCCGCCGTCGCAGCTCCGCCGGCCCCCGCCTCTGCTCCCGCTCCGCCGGCCCAGGTCACGGCCCTTGTTCCGGCGGCGCCGGCGGTCCGGACCATTTACGTTGCGGGCTCAGGCGGCCAATCGATGCTGGATGCCTGCATCGGCCCTATCCACTACACCCCGAATGACGGGTATTCGCTCTTTATCACCGAACACGATTTCTGCGGCGGCTGGGCGCGCTTCTCGGGCATCAGCGTGGGCGAAACAGTCAGCATTCCCGGCTACGGTACGTATACGGCCACAGCACGGGGGCAGGTGCCCAATCCCGGCACCACCAACGACGTCATCAACGTCTTCGGAGGATTCCCCCGGGCCATCCTGCAGACATGCATTCCAGGCACCAGCCAGATGTTGCTGATCGCCCTGAACTGACCGGGGCGTGGAGTGAACATTTCATAAGCTTGTCCGCGGTTCGGAACCTTGATGGACGGGAGCCGCGGACAAGGCCAAAAAAGGCCAAACGTAGCGCCACGGAGAAGACTCCGTGGCGCCGGTTTGCCGATGAATTCCTTGACCTATGAGCTGCTCGACTGCATCCTCTTGCGTTCGGAGATGTGCTCCACGAGTTCGCCCACACGCTCCTCGTCGTAATTGCGTGCAATGTCACCCTGGCTGATGATGCCAACCAGCTTATGATCGGCGATGACCGGGAGCCGCCTGATCTGGAACCTCTCCATCATTTCGATGGCTTCGTCAACGTTGGCGTCGGCGTCGACCCAGTGGGGCGTTCCCGTGGCGAGGTCGCGGGCCATCATCTCGCGCGGATCACGGCCCATGGCAATGCACTTAATCACGATGTCGCGGTCGGTGATCATGCCCTTCAATTTGCCGTCGTCGCCACAGATCGGCAGCGATCCGCAGTCCAGATCCATCATCATCCGGGCGGCGTCTGCAAGGGACTGATTCTCCGGGATACAGCGCGCATCCGTCGTCATGAATTCACGTACAGCACTCATTGATCCTCCTTCATCGATTGATGTATCGACGCGAGGGCACCGGGCTCATGCGCCGATGCTGCCAGCCTACGCCGGGGCCTGCGGCCATGTCGACGACGGACCCTCCCCAATTTTTGGCTTTCCGAACCTTGTTCACAGATCCGAAGCTTGAACGCGCGGATCTGCGGACAAGCCCATGACAGGATCAGCCCGGGCACGAAAAAACCTCCGGAACCATCAGGTTCCGGAGGCTTTCCTTGGGTGGCAGATGAGGGATTCGAACCCCCGTAGGCGTTGCCAGCTGATTTACAGTCAGCCCCCTTTGGCCGCTCGGGTAATCTGCCGAACTTCAAAAGAAGATCACCCCCGGCTGCAGTCTGCAGAACGTCCGTTTCCGGTCCGTTCCGCTTCCAGTAACCGCGGGCAAGACAACTTTACAGAACTTCCGCCGAAGAATCGAATCGAGCCCTCAAGGCATCCAAAAGCGGTCAAAAAGCCCGGAAACACGGGGGTGGGATGGCACTGTCAGGCCCCGCCCAGGATCCTGCCTGCCAGCCGGGCCTCAAATTTCACGGCCTGCTCCTCGGTGATCTGGTTGAGCTGCACCGCCCGGAGCAAGTCCTCGCTGACTCCGTCCATCCGGGCTGAAGCATCTGCGACGGGACTGAAAATAATGGACGCTGCGACGGCGGCGGCCGCGACGGCCGTGCCCGCGGTGGCAAGTGCCCCACCGGCTGCGGAAGTGGTCTTGGTGACGTAACGGACGGCTGTGCGGTGCATGGTCTTTCCCTTCGAGGCTTCCAACACCTCAACTCTTGGGGACGGAGCTTCGTTCCCGCCGGAAGTCTGCCCAGAGCTGCCTGTGAATCCGCAACACCAACCGCACCAACAACACACAAGGGGCATCCGTACTACGCTTGAATGCAGATATCCAAGCCCTCCGCGGCATGAACCACCGTGCAATCCCACCGCACCCACCCGTACAAGGAGAATCATGGCAGGCGAGTCAACGTTCGACGTCGTAAGCAAAGTAGACAAGCAGGAAGTGGCCAACGCGCTGAACCAGGCGCAGAAGGAAATCGCGCAGCGCTACGACTTCAAAGGCATCGGCGCCGAGGTTGACTTCAGCGGCGAAAAGATCCTGATGAAGGCAAACTCCGAGGAACGCGTGATGGCGGTACTGGACGTCCTTCAGTCCAAGCTCATCCGCCGCGGCATCTCGCTCAAGTCGCTGGATACGGGCGAGCCCTACGCCTCGGGCAAGGAATTCCGTCTTGAGGCTTCCATCAAGGAAGGCATCGAGCAGGACCTGGCCAAGAAGATCAACAAACTGATCAGGGACGAGGGTCCCAAGGGGGTCAAGTCCCAGATCCAGGGCGACGAACTCCGTGTCTCGTCCAAGTCCCGCGACGACCTGCAGGCCGTCATGGCACTCCTGAAGGACTTTGACGAAGCCGACCTCCAGTTCGTCAACTTCCGCAGCTAGCGCAGCCGTCCTTTTCGACGCGCAAAAGTGTTGCCGCCACGCAAAGAGGCTGGCGCTACCCGTTTATGGGCAGCGCCAGCCTCTTTGCGCGTCGCCAGGTAATTTGCGCGTCGACGGGTAATTCGCGCGTCCTGACTAGCGCAGCGGCCGGCCGGCCATCCGCTCCAGCCGGGAAATCCGGTCACTCATGGGCGGATGGGTGGCGAAGAGCTTGGTCATGGCGCCTCCGCGGAAGGGGTTGGCGATCATCAGGTGCGAAGTGTTCACCAGCTTCTGGTCCTGCGGCAGCGGCACCATCTTGACCCCCTGCTCAATCTTGCGCAGGGCTGAGGCTAGTGCCAGCGGATCGCCGGTGAGCTCCGAACCGTCCTCGTCGGCGTCGTACTCCCGGGTGCGGGAGATGGCCAGCTGGATCAGCGACGCTGCAAAGGGCGCGAGCAGCGCCA
Organism: Arthrobacter sp. CDRTa11; assembly: GCF_026427775.1. Lineage (NCBI taxonomy): Bacteria > Bacillati > Actinomycetota > Actinomycetes > Micrococcales > Micrococcaceae > Arthrobacter > Arthrobacter sp. CDRTa11. Next base: position 3,918,053 of record NZ_CP044532.1, read on the forward strand.
TGGCCAGCATGGCGAGGGGGTTGGCGTTCCGGCGGTCGCCGCCGAAGAACAGCAGCATCTGGCCCACCGAGGTGATTACACCCGCGACGGCGGCCGCCACTGAAGACGTGAGAATGTCCCGGTTATAGACGTGCATGAGTTCGTGTCCCAGGACACCGCGGAGTTCGCGCGCATCCAGCAATTGCAGGATCCCTTCCGTGCAGCAGACCGCCGCGTTTTTGGGATTCCGGCCGGTGGCAAAGGCATTCGGATTCATGGTGGGCGAGAGATAGATGCGCGGCATGGGCTGGTTGGCCCGCACCGACAGCTCACGGACTATCTGATAGAGGTAAGGTGCCTGCGCTTCGGTGACGGGGTAGGCCGCCATGGAGCGGATGGCGATCTTGTCGCTGTTCCAGTAGCCGTAGAACGTGGTGGCCACACCAATGACGGCCATGATCCAGATGGGTGCGGAACTCCGGGTGTTCAAGCCGATCAGGGCGCCCAGTCCCAGCAGCACCGCCCAGAGCACACCGAAAAGCGCCGCAGTCTTCAGGCCGTTGTAATGCTTGTGCACGTCAGCTCCTCCATCATCAGGAACGGGCCTTACCCAAAATCCTAGTCCCGACAAAATTTTAATCCCGCCGCAGGTCAGCAGGGGTGCTGTGGGCTTGGTATCCTCGGGCGGGGGAAGGAGTTGGCTCATGAGTCTGTCCAGGCGGCTTCTTTTTGCATCTGCAGTCTGGGAAGTGGCACGCCCGCGGACCGCGCTGACGGCCGGCCACCTCCTCATCCGGCTGAGCAACCCCGCTGTTGCATTCGATCTCCGCTCCGCTTCCGACTGGCTCGTATGCCATCGCGCTGCCCGTGAGGCCCTCGGCGAGGTGCTGGACGCGCGGACCTGCACCGTGGTGTTCGCCCATCAGTGGCATCCCATCGGGGCAGCCATCGGAGAGCCTGAGGTGGAATCTTCCACGCCCACTTTCCATTTGTTCGGACGCTGGGACGGCGAGACTGCCAGCCCCGGCGAGCAATTCAGGCTTCCTGCCCATCGCCGAATCCCGGTCCCCGCTGAGGAACTGGCCAGGTACGACGACGGCTTCCGGGCTGCCCTGCGGCGCTCGGCAAAGGAGCTCGGCAAGACAGCCCCTGCCGCGGAAGACTGGGGCCGGGAAGGCGCCCCTCTTCCCGCCATCCGGTCGTGGTCCCCCCGGGTGAAGGCCGGGATCCATCACACCGTCCTCTCCCCCGAAGCCCTTGAGCCGGAGAGCCCGCCATCCGGCCACAGCCCCGGAACCTTCAGCGTTTCGGCACCTGCACTGCTGGCCATGGCCGCAGAACTCCAGGTGCTCACCGGCCGCCGCGGTGTCAGCGGGCTCAGCTGTGTGGTTCCGGACAGCGGCAGCGGCCCCCTGGAAGTCCATGCCCTGGGCCGGGCAGCAGGTGAACCCGTCAACCCGATGGAGCGGCTGCTGGAGCTGCCCAAGGTTAGCCAAGCCTTATTGTGAGATATTCATAATAAGTGCTTCAATAGAGGCATGACGGAAGACTTTGGAGGCCATGAAGCCTGGGCTGCCGCCCTGCGCGCCCACGGCCGCCGGGTGACGAAGCAGCGGCTCGCCGTGTTGGCCGCCGTCGAACACCACCCCCATTCGCCCGCGGAAAGCATCCTGGCCGCCGCGCGCGCCGAGCTGCCGGAGCTCACCGCCCAGTCCGTCTACGTGGTCCTGGGAGACCTGACGGATCTGCAGATGCTGCGCCGCTTCGAGCCGCCGCACTCCCCCGCACTGTATGAAACCCGGGTTGGCGACAACCACCACCACGCCATCTGCGTCAGCTGCGGCCGCGTGGAGGATGTGGAATGCGCCGTAGGCCACGCACCCTGCCTCACGCCGCACTGGGACGAAAACTCCCGGCCAATGACCATCCAGATCGCCGACGTCCTCTACCAGGGCATCTGCGAAGACTGCCAGCGGTCCCAAAAACTTCCTTCTGAACGTCCCTCACAAGTAATCGAGAAATAGGAGAACAATGACTGCCATTTCAACCACACAGTCAGGTGCGCCGGTCACGTCCGACGCGCATTCGAAGTCAGTTGGTGCCGACGGTGCCATCATCCTGACTGACCACTACCTGGTGGAAAAGCTCGCCCAGTTCAACCGCGAGCGGGTGCCGGAGCGCGTAGTGCACGCCAAGGGCGGCGGAGCGTTCGGTACGTTCAAGGCCACCGAGGACATCTCGGCCTACACCAAGGCCGCGTTCCTGCAGCCGGGTGTTGAGACTGAAATGCTCATCCGTTTCTCCTCCGTCGCCGGCGAGAACGGCTCCCCCGACACCTGGCGCGACCCCCGCGGGTTCGCCGTGAAGTTCTACACCTCCGAGGGCAACTACGACCTCGTCGGCAACAACACCCCCGTCTTCTTCATCCGCGACGGCATCAAGTTCCCGGACTTCATCCACTCGCAGAAGCGCCTCCCGGGCACCCACCTGCGCGACGCCGACATGCAGTGGGACTTCTGGACCCTGTCCCCCGAGTCCGCGCACCAGGTCACCTGGCTCATGGGCGACCGTGGCCTGCCGGCCTCCTGGCGTGAAATGCAGGGCTACGGCTCGCACACCTACCAGTGGATCAACGCCGCGGGCGAGCGTTTCTGGGTCAAGTACCACTTCAAGTCCAACCAGGGCGTCAAGACCATCACCGGCGACCAGGCCGAAGAGCTTGCCGGCTCGGACGCGGACTTCTACATCCGCGACCTGTCCGAGAACATCGAAGCCGGCAACTTCCCGTCCTGGGACCTGCACGTGCAGGTCATGCCGTACGAGGACGCCAAGACCTACCGCTTCAACCCGTTCGACCTGACCAAGGTCTGGCCGCACGCTGATTACCCGCTGATCAAGGTGGGCACCATGGAGCTGAACAAGAACCCGGAGAACTACTTCGCGCAGATCGAGCAGGCCACCTTCGCGCCGTCGAACTTCGTGCCAGGCATTGCCGCTTCCCCGGACAAGATGCTGCAGGCACGCATCTTCTCCTACGCTGACGCACACCGCTACCGCGTGGGCACCAACCACGCCCAGATCCCGGTCAACCAGCCCAAGAACCAGGTGAACAACTACAGCCAGGACGGTTCCGGGCGTTACCTGTTCAACGCCCCGTCCGTGCCGGTTTACGCGCCGAACACGTTCGGCGGTCCGGCCGCGCTTGAGCCGCAGAACCCGGCCGGTGGCTGGGAGAACGACGGCGAGCTCACCCTCGCCGCGCACACCCTGCACCCTGAGGACGGCGACTTCGGCCAGGCCGGCACACTGTACCGCGAGGTATACGATGATGCCGCCAAGGCCCGCTTCCTGGACACCATCACCGGTGCTGTTGGCGGCGTCAAGCGCTCCGACATCAAGGAACGCGCCATCCAGTACTGGACCAACGTTGACGCCGAGCTCGGCGCCAAGCTGCGGGCCAACCTGGGCGCCGCTTCCGCCGCAAGTTCCGACGCTGAGGCCGCCAACAAGATCGGCTAGTCTCACTTGGCCAGTTCCGTCCTGCTGATTGCTGGATGGCTTGGCCGCAACAGTCCGCCCCGTCACGGTTTCCGTGGCGGGGCGGACTGCTTTTCCACATAGGAGCAGGGGGCTATGGCCCGGGACCCAGTGGTGTCCCTAGGATCGCTTCATGAGCACATTCCAGGGCATTCCGGCGGAGGCCTTCGCGTTCTACGCGGAGCTTGAAAACAACAACAACCGCGAGTGGTGGCTCGAGCACAAGGACAGCTACAACAGCCTGGTCCGCGAACCGCTCACGGCGCTTCTCTCGGAACTGGAACCCACCTTTGGCCCAGGCAAGATCTTCCGGCCCAACAGGGACATCAGGTTCTCCCAGGACAAGTCGCCCTACAAAACCGCCCAGGGCGCCTTCGCCTCCGCCCAGGAAGGTGTGGGCTACTACCTGCAGCTCAGTGCCGACGGCCTGCTGGTGGGTGGCGGCTACCATTCCCACTCCCCGGCCCAGCTGGTCCGCTTCCGGAACTCTGTTGACGCTTCCGGGACAGGCGAGTCCCTCCGGCGGATCGTTGACGCCGTAGCCGCAGACGGCTTCGCGGTGGAGGGCGAGAAACTCAAAACCGTTCCCCGCGGTTACGCCCGCGATCATCCCCGGGGCGAGCTCCTCAAGCACAAGTCACTCTCCGCCGCCGTGAACCTCGGCCAGCCGGACTGGTTCGCCACGCCGGGCGCCGTGCAGGAAGTCGCCCGGCTGTGGGAACGCCTGCGGCCCTTGGTGGACTGGGTGGGACGCCACGCCGCCCCCTGAGAAGCAGATTTCCTCTCCGGCCTCGTGGGCTGCGGCGGCCAGCCGGCTCTCCAGGTTGTTGAAGAATACGGTGAGCATCAGTTCAAAAGCCTTGGTTGCCGCCTCAGGCTGGTTCATCACCACAAAGTCGAACTGCAGGCCGTAAAAAGTGGAGGTGAACAGGCGTGCGTCGGTGTCGGCAAACTCCTCGGGAATCCCCTGCACCACCAGCCAGTCCCTGGTCTTGTGGTGGAGCATCCGGAAATGCTCCTGGGACGTTCCACGGGGCTCGGCCGCCACGATGTCCTGTGCGGTGGCCTCGAACTCCAGCCTGGCCAGGTGCCGGTTGCGCTGCGCCATGGTCCATTGCCAGGACTCCAACAGGTAGCTCCGCCAGGCGTCGCGGTCGATGTCCTGGACGTCGGTGCTGCGCATGCTGTCCAGCCTGGATTCAATGGAGCGGATGATCTCGCTAACCAGCTGTTCCCGGCTGCCGAAGTGGTACACCAACACGTAGGCGCTGATGCCCAGGCCTTCGGCCAGGCTGCGGAAGGTCAGTTCAGCCAGGGTTTTGTCCATCAGGTAGTCAAGGATCTGGCACAGCAGCTCTGCTTTGCGTTCCGGTCTTGCGGGGCGGGCCATGCGTCCATCTTAGGGAGCCGCGGTCCGTAGCGCCGGTCACGGCGCCTGCCCGTTGCACTTCCGGCTGTCCGCGGAGATCAGCCCTATGACATGTTTTGCTCCATGCATTGGCCGATGATCCGTGCACCCTCGGGAAAGGCACCCGGGTTCGGTCCGGAGTAGTTGAGCCGAATGAACGCGCCGGCAGGTTCAGCCGGGAACCAGTCCGTGCCCGCCGCGATCATCACCCCGGCCCTTTCACAGTCGAGCGTCAGCCGCTCAAGGTCGGTCCCGTCAGGCAGGCGCAGCCAGAGGTTCAGCCCTCCCTTGGGCACGTGCTCCAGGTGGGCCTGCGGGATATGCCCGCGCACGCTGGTGACCAGCAGGTCCCGGCGGGACTGGAGCTGATGGCGGAGGCTTCGCAGGTGCGTCTGCCAGCCCGGTTGGGTCACCACATCGAGCGCTGCCGCCTGGAGCAGGCCGCTGACGTACATCGATTCGGCTGCCCTGTCGGCAAGGATGCGTTCCCTCGCCGGCCCCCGGGCGATGACCCCGGCGATGCGGATGGCCGAGGAGACGCTCTTGGTCAGGGAGCGGAGGTAGATGACGTGCCCTGAATCATCCTGGGCGGCAACCGGCACTGGAGTGGTGCTGATGCCAAAGTCATGCGCCCAGTCATCCTCCACCAGGAAAGCGCCGTACTTCCGCACCACATCAAGGATCTGTTCGCCCCGCCCCGCCGCCCACTGCGCACCGGTGGGATTGGCGTAGTTGGGTTGGGCATAAAACAGGCGCGCGCCTGTCTCCTCAAACGCGCGGGCCAAGTCCTCCGGATCGGGACCGTCCGGTCCGCTGGGCAGCGGGACCACCCGGACACCTGCCTGGGCCGCTGCCAGGATGGCACCCCAATAGGTGGGCGACTCCATCACCAGCGGCTGCCCGCTGCCAGCGAGGGCGCTGAAAATGGAGCTCAGTCCGCTCTGGCTTCCCGGCAGGACAATGACATCGCTGGGGTTGGGTGGGGTGATGCCAACCGGCGTGGATGCCCTGAGTTCCTGCGCGAACCAGGACTGCAGTTCAGGGAGCCCGGCAGCGGGCGGACGGGAGAGGGCCGCGTCGCCCCGGGCCGCGCGGATGAGCGCCGCCCGGACCAGGCGCTCGGGCAGGAGCTCCCGGTCCGGGTAGCCGGAGTGGAAGGCGATGGCGTCGTTGGACGCTCCGCGCATGGTGGCCGACGCCGGAGGAAGCGGCGCCTGGGGCGACCGCAGGGCAGCAGTCTGCCAGCTGTAGTCCGACGGGCGGGCGGTGCGCACCGCCCGCACAAAGGTGCCGACACCGGGCCTGCTCTCTATCAGGCCTTGACCCGTCAGGGTCTGGAGCGCCTTTTGCACGGTCACCGGGCTGGCCTGGTACTCGGCAACCAGTGAACGGGTGGACGGCAGCTTGGCCCCTGGTCCGGCGCCGGCGATCCAGTCCCTGAGTCGCGTGGCTATCCGCGAACTGCTATCGTTGTTCATGAGAGATAAGAGTAGCGCTACTGCGCAAAAAGAACCAGTGCTACCCGCCAGCCGCCCCACCGGACTGTGGTGGGGTCTGCTGGGAGTAGCGGCTTTCTCGCTGACGATACCGTTGACGCGGGTTGCCGTCGCAGGCCTGGCTCCGCTTTTTATCGGGTCTGGCCGTGCTGTCCTGGCCGCGTTCCTGGCGGCTGCCGCCCTTGCCCTCACCCGGCAGCGCCTTCCCCAGGGTACGCAGTGGTTGCGCCTGATGGTAGTGTCCGCCGGCGTCGTGGTGGGTTTCCCGCTGCTGACCACCTTCGCGCTGACTGCCGTGCCCGCCAGCCACGGCGCCGTCGTCGTCGGACTGCTGCCCGCCGCCACGGCGACAGCAGCGGTCCTCCGCGGACGTGAACGGCCCCCGCCAGCCTTCTGGGCAATCACCCTGGCCGGGGCGCTGGCTGCCATCGTGTTTGCCTTCACCCAATCAGGCAGCTTCGGCCAGCTGCACTGGGCGGACCTGCTCATCCTCGGGGCGGTGGTGGCGGCGGCAGTCGGCTATGCCGAAGGCGGGCTTCTAGCCCGCGAGCTGGGTTCATGGCAGACCATATCCTGGGCGCTGGTCCTCGCCTCGCCGCTGATGGCCGCCCTGACAGCGCTGTCCATCTCGCAGCAGCCACCGGCCGGCACGTTCTGGCAATGGGCCGCTTTTGCCTACCTTGGCGTGGTCAGCATGTTCCTCGGCTTCTTTGCGTGGTACCGCGGCCTGGCCATTGGCCCCATCTCCCACGTCAGCCAGATCCAGCTCATCCAGCCCGTGCTCAGCATTTGCTGGGCCGCTCTTCTGCTGGGCGAGTCCCTCACCCCGACAACCCTCATCGGCGGCATCGCCGTTATCCTCTGCGCCGGCGCCGCCGTCCGCGTCAGGCTCCGTCCGGCACCCGCTGCCGGCACCGCTCCGCCCACCACAGAAGCACTAGAAACAGCAAAGGAAATCCACGATGTACATCCCAGCCCACTTCACAGCAGGCCCTGAGGCACTCCACGCGCTCCTCAACCGCCCGGCCGCCGCCAACCTGGTCACCATGACCGCGCACGGCATGCTCGCCACCTTGCTGCCGTTTGTCTACGATCCGTCCGTGGGCGAACACGGTGCCCTGCAGGCGCACGTGGCCCGAAACAACACCCAGTGGTCCGAACCTGCAATCGGCGAGTCCCTCGTGCTCATCCAGGGTGCCGACGCCTACATTTCGCCCTCTTGGTATGCGTCAAAGGCCGAGCATGGACGCGTGGTGCCCACCTGGAACTACTCCACCGCGCATGTCTACGGAAAGCTCGTCATCCACGATGACCCCGCCTGGCTGGACAGCCTGGTCAGGCGGCTCACAGACCGTCACGAAGCCGCTTCCGAGCGGCCCTGGTCTGTGGATGATGCACCGGCGCGGTACATCGCCGGCCAACTGCGGGCGATTGTCGGCGTCGAACTGCTCATCACCAGGATCGAAGCCAAAACCAAACTCAGCCAGAACCGGCCCGACGCGGACATCAACGGCGTGGTCTCCGGCCTTCAGGCGAGCGGGCAGGCAGAGAGCGCTGCCGACGTCGAGCGGGCCCAGGGGCGCTAGCCTCCACCGACACGTCAGGCGCGGGAGAACTCGTCCTCGCTGGCGGCCGGGCCGTTGACAGCTTCCTTCGCCTCGATGAAGCGCTCGTTGAGGCGTGAGTGGCGCTGGCCGTAGGAGAAGTAGATGATGATGCCGATGACCAGCCAGATGGCGAAGAAAATCCAGGTTTCCACGGCCAGGTTTGTCATCAGGTAAAGGCACAGCAGGGCCGAAACCACTGGCAGGACCTTGCCGAACGGCACGCGGAAGGAGGGCTTGAGGTCCGGGCGCTTCTTCCGCAGCACCAGGATGCCCAGGCTCACCATGACAAACGCCGACAATGTGCCGATGTTGATCATTTCTTCCAGCAGGTCCACGTTGGTCAGGCCGGCGACGAGTGCGACGGCGGCGCCGCAGATCACCTGGAGGCGCACCGGCGTCGAACGCTTTTCACTGGTCTTGGACAGTGAGCGCGGCAGCAGGCCGTCGCGGCTCATGGCCAGGACCACTCGGGACAGGCCCATCAGAAGGACCATAATCACGGTGGTCAGGCCCACCAGGGATCCGAAGGCGATGACCTTGGCGGCGGAGGTATCACCCACCGCTTCAAAGGCGGTGGTGAGCGTGGGGCTCTCGGCCTCGGCCAGCTCCGTGTAGGACACCATGCCGGTCAGGGCCAGGGACACCAGGATATAAAGCAGGGTCACGACGGCGAGGCCACCGAAAATGCCGCGCGGCAGGGTCTTCTGGGGGTTCTTGACTTCCTCGGCCGAGGTGGCCACCACGTCGAAACCGATAAAGGCGAAGAATACCAAGGCTGCACCGGCGAAGATGCCCAGGGTTCCGTACTGGGCAGGTGCGGCGCCGGTGAGGAAGCCGAAGAACGACTGCTTGAGCACGTCGGCGGCACCGCTCCCGGCCGTTGGTTCTGCAGCGGGGATGAAGGGGGTGTAGTTTTCGAACTTCACGTAGGTGAAGCCCACCACGATCACAAAGAGGACCACGGCGATCTTGATGAGTGTGAAGATGTTGCCAACGCGGGCAGAAAGCTTGGTGCCCAGGACCAGGAGCACGGTGAACACGGCCACGATCAGGAACGCGCCCCAGTAGAGGTCAACGCCGCCAAGGGAGAGGGCCGGCGGAACATCTGCGCCCATCAGGGCGAACACCTTGCTGAGGTAGATGCCCCAGTACTTGGCAATCACGGCGGCGGCGGTGAAAAGCTCCAGGATCAGGTTCCAGCCGATGATCCACGCCAGCAGCTCACCCATGGTGGCGTACGTGAAGACGTATGCCGAACCTGCAACGGGGATGGCGGTGGCGAATTCGGCGTAGCACATGATGGCCAGCGCGCACGTGACGGCGGCGATGGCGAAGGACAATGTCACCGCGGGGCCGGAGAAGTTGGCGGCAGCCTTGGCACCTACGGAAAAGATGCCGGCGCCGACAGCAACGGCAACGCCCATAATCATGAGGTCCCAGGTGCTGAGCGAGCGCTTGAGCTTGCGTCCGGGTTCATCGGCGTCGGCCATTGACTGCTCGATTGATTTGGTCCGGAGAAGGTTCATAGGGGATCACAATCCTGGTTTATGAAGGAAACAGACCTATCCACGATAATGTCCACCTGCTGGACGGTTCCAACTGTCCCGTATGGTGAGACGCCCCTAACGCCGAAGTTAATTGCGGAAAACACCTTGAGGCCCTCCTTTTGGAGGGCCTCAAGGCTAAAGCATCGAACTGCCTAGGCAGGCCAGTCCATCAGGGTGGACCGGATCAGGAAGCGTTTGCCTTCCGGTGATTCCACCGAGAATCCGCTGCCCCGGCCCGGAACCACATCCACTGTCAGATGGGTGTGGCTCCAGTAGCCGAACTGTTCCCGCGACATCCAGAACTCCAGCGGCTGTCCTTGCCCGGGGCCGCCCGGCGGGTCGGACGTGACGCCACCGCCGGTCCCGGCTCCAGACAAGTCGAACAGACCCAGCAGGACGTCGGAGTCGCCGGTGATGAACTCGCCGGCCGGGTAACACATGGGCGAGGAGCCGTCGCAGCATCCGCCTGACTGGTGGAACATCAGAGGCCCGTGCTGAATCCACAGTTTCCTCAGCAACTCCACGGCCACGGCGGTGAGCGCCACCCGGGAGAAGTCCTCCCCGGGCAGCGTCACTGCGGCGTCAAGCCTCTCCCTGGGCATCAGAACCTCAGAACCACGCGGCCGTCGATCTTGGCGTGCTTCATTTCGTCCAGGACCGCATTGACTTCGGAGAGCTCCCGGACGGAAACCGTGGGGTGGATCTTGCCCTGGGCATAGAATTCCAAAGCCTCCTCCAGGTCCTGCCGTGTCCCCACGATGGAACCGCGGACCGTCAGGCCCTTGAGCACGATCTCGAAGATGGGCGCCGGAAAGTCGCCCGGCGGCAGCCCATTGAACACAATCGTCCCGCCGCGCCGGGCCATGCCGATCGCCTGTCCGAAAGCTGACGGGTGCACTGCAGTGACCAGGACTCCATGGCAACCTCCGGTTTCGCGCTGGATGACTTCGACGGGATCCTCGTGCAGGGCATTGACGGTAAGCTCCGCTCCGTGGGCCTTCGCCAGGGCCAGCTTGTCGTCGGCGATGTCCACTGCCGCAACGCGCAGGCCCATGGCCACGGCATACTGGACCGCAATGTGCCCCAATCCGCCGATGCCGGAGATGGTGACCCACTGCCCCGGCCTGGTTTCCGTCATCTTCAGGCCCTTGTAAACCGTGACGCCGGCACAGAGCACGGGTGCCACTTCCACGGGGTCCGAGCCGGCAGGGATCCTGGCCGCAAAACGGGTATCGACCAGCATGTACTCGCCGAAGGAGCCGTCCACGCTGTAGCCCGCATTTTTCTGCGCCTCACAGAGCGTCTCCCAGCCCGTACGGCAGTACTGGCAGTCCCCGCAGGCGGACCAGAGCCAGGCGTTACCCACAAGGTCCCCCACAGCCAGGTCTGTAACGCCTGCTCCGAGGGCAACTACTTCGCCCACTCCTTCATGGCCCGGAACGAACGGCGGGGAGGGCTTGACGGGCCAGTCTCCCTCGGCCGCGTGCAGGTCAGTGTGGCAGACACCTGTGGTGAGCACCTTGACCAGTGCTTCCCCTGGCCCCGGGGTGGGGATTGGGAGGTCAAGAATCTGCAGGTCCTTGCCGAATTCGGTTACTACTGCTGCGTGCATTGTCGTCGTCATTGGCGATCCTTGCGTTGTTTTTGGATGGGTCTCGTTGAAAACTGTCGAACGTCAGCTGGCCTAGAAGAAACCCAGCTTGTTTTCGTTGTAGCTGACCAGCAGGTTCTTGGTCTGCTGGTAGTGGTCCAGCATCATGGAGTGGTTCTCACGCCCGATGCCTGAGGACTTGTAGCCGCCAAACGCGGCGCCGGCCGGGTAGGCGTGGTAGTTGTTGACCCAGACGCGGCCGGCCTGGATTTCACGCCCGGCGCGGTAGGCCACGTTGCCGTTGCGGGACCAGACCCCGGCGCCGAGGCCGTAGAGGGTGTCGTTGGCGATGCCCATGGCGTCGTTGTAGTCGCTGAACTTCGCCACGGAGACAACGGGCCCGAAGATTTCCTCCTGGAAGATCCGCATCTTGTTGTGGCCTTCGAACACAGTGGGCTGGACGTAGAAGCCGCCGGCGAGGTCCCCGGGCAGTTCGGCGCGGCCGCCGCCGGTCAGCAGCTTGGCGCCTTCCTGCTTGCCGATATCGATGTAGGAGAGGATCTTTTCCAGCTGGTCGTTCGAGGCCTGGGCACCCACCTGGGTTTCGGTGTCCAGCGGGTTCCCCTGGATCATCTTCTCCACCCGGGCAACAGCGTCCGCCATAAAGGACTCGTAAATGTCCTCCTGGACCAGGGCGCGGGACGGGCAGGTGCAGACCTCGCCCTGGTTGAAGGCAAACAGCGCGAAGCCCTCCTGGGCCTTGTCGTAGAACGCGTCGTTGGACTCGGCCACGTCGTTGAAGAAGATGTTGGGGCTCTTGCCGCCAAGCTCCAGGGTGACCGGAATCAGGTTCTGGCTGGCGTACTGGCTGATCAGCCGCCCGGTGGTGGTCTCGCCGGTGAAGGCGATCTTGCGGATCCGGGGGCTGGACGCCAGCGGTTTGCCGGCCTCCACACCAAAGCCGTTCACGACGTTCAGGACACCGGCCGGAAGAAGGTCGCCGATGAGCTCCATCAGGACCAGAATGGACGACGGCGTCTGCTCGGCCGGCTTGAGGACCACGGCGTTGCCCGCCGCGAGGGCCGGGGCGAGCTTCCAGACGGCCATCAGGATGGGGAAGTTCCAGGGGATAATTTGGCCAACGACGCCGAGGGGCTCGTGGTAGTGGTAGGCCGTTGTGTCCTCGTCCAGCTGGGACAGCCGGCCTTCCTGGGCGCGGACGGCCGAGGCGAAGTAGCGGAAGTGGTCAGCCGCAAGCGGGATGTCCGCGTTCAGGGTCTCGCGGATGGGCTTGCCGTTGTCCCAGGATTCGGCCACAGCCAGCATCTCGAGGTTCTCATCGATCCGATCGGCAATCTTGTTCAGGATGGCGGCGCGCTCTGCCACCGATGTCTTTCCCCAGGACGGCGCGATCTTGTGGGCGGCATCCAGGGCCAGCTCGATGTCCTCTGCCGTACCGCGGGCCACCTCGCAAAAGGCCTTGCCCGTGACAGGGGTGATGTTCTCGAAGTACTGGCCCTTGACCGGGGCAACCCATTCGCCGCCGATCCAGTTCTCGTACCGGTCCTTGAAAGTGACCTTTGAGCCCTCGGTACCGGGCTGTGCATAAACAGTCATTGCTAGCTCCTTTGCTCCGCATGAAGGTGGCGGCCTGATGGCGGCGTTCACCGTTGCCTTCAGCGTAGGAGCGGGAGGGTTGCAGCCAGGTTGCACTATTGTGAGCCAGCTAACAGCAAAGGTTGCGCGACCGGCTGAAGCTGGAGGTTAGGCGCTGAGTTCGGCTTCCAGCCGCTCGAGATCGGCGACGACGGCTGCCCGCTTCGGCGAGCGCGGCGCCAGCAGTTTGAGGGCGGCAATCCGCACGCCGACGTCGTCTCTTGCTTCAGGAAGCTCCGCATACTTGAGCAGGGTCTCGGCACTGCCGTCCGTCAGGACAGCCTCGCGCATCAGCGAGGAAACCCTGTCCCGGAGGACTGCGACACCCGGCGCCTCAGACTTCGGCAGCACCGCTCCCCGGTAAATTTCCAGGGCGATGCGGTGCGCTCCGCGTTGCAGGCAGCTCAGCACCTGGCCGGAGTCGGGCACCAGGTCCATGGTGAGCTTGTACGGGCGCGACCCGGGAACAGCGGCAGGGTTGAGCTGTTGGAGGATTTTTCGCAGCCGGACCATTTCCGCGCGGAGAGTCATGGTGGAGGCATCACCCGGGTAGAGCAGGACACAGAGCTCCTCCGCGCTCAGTCCGTCGGGATGGGCGCTCAGCAGGGCCAGGATCTCACTGTGCCGGGCGGAGAGCGCCACCGTTTTCCCTTCGATGCTCAGCAGCGCCTGGTCACGGCCCAGGAGCTGCAGGCTGTTCCGGTAAAGGCTGCCCTCCTTCACGGCCCCTGCGGCACTGCCGGTGTTCCGCCGTCGGACGGGCCGGTCCGCAACGGATGCCGCCAACTGAAGCCGCTCAATGCGCAACTGTGCCTGCGCGGCGGCCACGGTGGCTTCAACGAGGGACAGGGTGTGCGGCGCCACCGCCGTGGCACCGCCGGTGATATCCACAACGCCCAGCAGGGCACCGGAATCAGGATCATGGAACGGTACGGCCGTACAGCTCCAGGGATGGACTGAACGCTGGTAGTGCTCGGCCCCGGAAATCTGGATCCCCCGGCCCAGGGCCAGGGCCGTACCGGGGGCGCTGGTACCCACCGTGGCTTCGGACCAGTCGGCGCCGGGAACGAACATCATGCCTTCAGCACGGCTCAGCAAGGCGGCATCGCCTTCCACCCACAACAGGCGCCCGACGTCGTCACCCACGGCTACCAGCAGGCCGGCGTCATGGCTGGGCTGAACCAGGAGCTTGTGGATCACCGGCATGATGCTGGCCAGCGGGTGCTGGCTGCGATATTCCTCCAGCTCGTCCGTGTCCATGACCAGCGGGGCCTCGGGGTTATCGGGGTTGGCCCTGAAGCCGGCGGAGCGTTGCCAGGATTCCCGGATAAGTTGACGCAGGCCAGGGACTTCACCTGTCTCGGGGAGAACGAGTCCCTGGGCGCCGATGTGTTCGTGCGCTGCCGAGGCATGCTTGTGCAGCAGTTCCAGTGCATCCTTGCCGAGCGCTCGCATAGTGCGGCAAGTCTAGTCCCGCCCGGGGGCTTTGCCTGCACTGATTTTCTAAGGAAGCTTGCTGCCAGGCTCAAAATTGGCGCACCAGCACCGCAGTTTCCACCAAGGACTCGCGCTGAAACCCCGGGATTGGCCGTACGGAGGGAAAACCTGCAGCTAACGTTAGTCCCAGCCGCTTTAGCTGCGGCCGCAATGAGACTAAGGAAGAGCCATCCGTTTCCCCATGCGTCCCCCCGCTATCCTGGCCGCACTGCTGATGTCCTCGGCCGTGATGATGGCCACCGGGCTCCCAGCCCTGGCCGTTTCACCTGCCCCGGACCCGGCGCCGCCATCGGCCGAAGCCAGCTCAGAAGTTGGTTCCCAAGCTGGTGCCGATGACCCTGAAGCTGGTTCCGAAGCTGCTGCCAGCGGCCAGTACCTGGTCACGTATGCTCCAGGAACTGATGTTGCGGCAGAGGCGAAATCCCTGCGGGCCCGGAGCATCGGCGTCGAACGGACGTTTTCCCATGCCTTGCGCGGCGCCGTGGTGAAGGCCAATCCGGCGCAAGCGGCGGCGCTGGCCCGCTCTCCCCGGGTTTTGTCAGTAGAGGCAGACACCCCGGTTTCCATCGACGAGGTCCAGCAGCCGGCAACGTGGGGCCTGGACAGGATTGACCAGCGCACCCTCCCGCTGTCCAACTCCTACAGCTACAGCTCCGCGGGAAGCGGGGTGGCTGTGTACGTGGTGGATACCGGTGTCCAGGCGGCCCATGCGGACTTTGGCGGCCGGGTCGCTGCGGGCTGGACTGCCCTCAACGACGGACTGAACTCCGGTGACTGCAACGGGCACGGCACGCACGTCGCCGGCACTGCCGCAGGCAACACCTACGGTGTGGCCAAGGCCGCCACCATCATCCCGGTGCGCGCCCTCTACTGCGACGGTTCCGGCCTCTCGTCGGACATCATCGCGGGACTTGACTGGGTTGCTGCACACCACCAGCCCGGATGGCCCGCAGTAGTCAACCTCAGCATCGGCGGCTTTTCCAACTACACGATGGACGCTGCCGTCATGGGCGTCATCAATGACGGAATCACCGTTGTCACCGCCGCTGGCAACACCGCCACTAACGCCTGCGAGCGCTCCCCGGCCCGCGTGCCGGCGGCGCTGACCATTGCCGCGACCGACATGTCAGACCGGCAGGCATCGTTCTCCAACTACGGCAACTGCGTGGACCTCTACGCCCCGGGCGTCAGCATTATCTCCGCGGGACATACTTCCACGACCGCAATCAAATCCCTGTCGGGTACCTCAATGTCAGTCCCGCACGCTGCAGGTGCGGCCGCCGTGCTGCTCGCGGCCAACCCTGGGCTTAGCCCGGCAGAGGTCAATGCAAAAATCATCGACAACGCCACCACAGGGGTGGTGGTGTCCGCCACCCCGGGCACACCCAACCGCCTGCTGTACGTGAACCCTGCCACGGGGAACGCGGACTCAGAACCCAGCCCTGCCCCCACCCCAGACCTGACACGGGCGGCACTCCACAGCGCCGCGGACACCGTAGCGGCCGGTCCTGACGGTGTCCTTTGGAACTACCCGGCCAATGGAAACGGCGGGTTTCGGCCACGGGAGGCAATCGGTGCCGGCTGGCAGGGCCTGGACACCGGCTTCGTCACTGACTGGAACCGGGACGGTGTGTTCGACCTGGTGGCCCAGTGGGCGGACGGTCGCCTGACCTACTACCCAGGGCTCCAAACCGGCGGCTTCAGTTCTCCCAAAACCATCGGCAGCGGCTGGGGCGGCTACGAGGTCACCATCGGCCACTGGAGCAGCACGAACCCTTACCCCGGCATCGTCGCCTACGACCCCGCCGGCGCGTTGTGGCACTACCCCAACAACGCCTCCGGCACCCTCACCGGCCGCAGCATGATCGGTTCCGGGTGGGGCGGCCTCTACATCACCATGGCCGACTTTGACCGGGACGCCAAGCAGGACCTGCTCTCAAAACGAAGCGACGGGTCCCTGATCCTCTACCGGGGCAGCCTGCAGCTGGGAGATCCGCTCCTCATAGGCACCGGCTGGAACGTCATCGACACCATCACCGAGGTGGAAGGCTACCAGGGCCAGGGAAGCTACGGGCTGACCGCCCGGATGACCGACGGCCGACTGGCCTACTACCCCATCAACAACGGGAGCTGGGGCCCGCCCACCATCGTTGGGTCCGGCTGGAACGGCTTCTCGATCTTCCGCTAGGCCCCCGGCCAGGCCCCAAGCGAACGCCAGGGGCTGAGCCGCGCGCTACGCCCGGGAAATTTTGATCATTTCCTCGCGCGGTACCACCTTGATGCGTTCACGCACCACGTCGTCGGCCTCTTCCTGCCCGGTCCACTCCGCGCCGAGTGCTGCCTCGTGGGCGTCCAGTTTGATCCAGCCTTCCCACGTGGTGTACTCAATGCCGCGCTCCTCCAAGAGCCGGATGATGGCCTGCGGGTCCGGGTTTTGGGCAGGAGGCAGGCCAGGACGGTCCTCCAGCAGCATCCCGATGGTCTCGAGTGCGTCGCCCTTGGTGTGGCCAATCAGGCCTACCGGACCGCGCTTGATCCAGCCCGTAGCGTAGATGCCCGGGACAGGCTTGCCGTCGGCGTCCAGGACCCGGCCGCCCTCGTTGGGGACCACTCCGCGTTTGGCATCGTATTCCAGCTCATCCAGGGGCGAGCCGTGGTAGCCGATGGCGCGGTAGACAGCCTGCACGGGGTAGTCAACAATCTCGCCGGTGCCCTTGACGTTGCCGGTGCCGTCAAGCTGCATCCGCTCAAACTTGATTCCGGCCACCTTGCCGGAGCCGGACCCGTTGCCGGGGTTGTGGTCTTCGTAGATTTCGACAGGGCTGTGCAGGAAGTGCAGGTGCAGCCGCCGCGACGACGGCTGGTCCGATTCCGCATGTTCTTCCACCAGCCAGTTGGTCAGCGTGTTCACCATGGTCTTGATCTGGTTGTTGCTGCGGATGGCTTCGTCGGAGGCTTCGTCGAATTCGAAGTCCTCCGGGTACAGCACAATGTCCACGTCCCTCATGTGGCTCAGTTCGCGCAGTTCCAGTGGGGTGAACTTCACCTGGGCCGGGCCACGGCGGCCGAACACGTGCACGTCCGTCACCGGGGAGTTCTTCAGGCCCTGGTAGACGTTGTCGGGGATTTCCGTGGTGAGCAGTTCGTCCGCATGCTTGACCAGCATCCGGGCCACGTCCAGGGCAACGTTGCCGTTGCCGATGACGGCAATTTCCTTGGCGTCCAGCGGCCAGTCCCGCGGGACGTCCGGGTGCCCGTCGTACCACGAGACGAAGTCCGCCCCGCCAAAGGAGCCGTCCAGGTCCACGCCGGGAATGTTCAGGTCCGCGTCCTTGATGGCGCCGGTGGAAAAGATCACGGCGTCATAGAAGGCGCGGAAGTCGTGCAGGGTCAGGTCGCGGCCATAGGTCACGTTCCCCAGGAACCGGATGTCGCCGCGGTCCAGGACCTTGTGCAGGGCGTTCACGATGCCCTTGATGCGGGGGTGGTCCGGGGCCACGCCGTAACGGATCAGGCCGTACGGCGCGGGGTAGGCCTCGAAAAGGTCAATGCTGACCTCCACGTCACCGCCCTTGACCTCGTTGGACTTGGTGAGGATATCCGCGGCGTAGACACCCGCCGGTCCCGCGCCCACGATGGCAACGCGGAGTGGACGTTTGGTGGTGGTTTCGCCTGGGTTGGACACCGGAAGCCCTTCTGGAACGAGGAGTGAGTGCTGAAAACCCAGCACACAGTGTTCCATTCTAATTGTCTGAGGGGACGGACGGGGTGAGGCGTGACGCAGGCCTTAGCCGCTTTTTCGCAGCGGAACAACGTCCCCTTCGCGGTACAGCAGCGCCCGGAGCTCAGCCTCGGCCGAGTCCAGGCGTTTCGGATCAATGGTGGCGCCGTTGGCAAAATGATCCAGCAGCCTCGGATCCACGTAGCTCTTGCGGGCGATCGACGGCGTGTTCCCCAGGACAGCTGCGGCCTCCTGCATGGCCAGGCTGATGGCGCTTTTCCGCGCGGCCACGGTTTTCTGCGGGCCAGTCCGGGCCAGGCTGACGGCGGCCGCCACTGTGCCGCGCAGGGTCCGAAAATCCTTCGCCGTGAAGTCCGAGCCTGTCCGCTCCTTGACGTAGGCGTTGATGTCAGCGCTGGTGACCGGCTTCCATCGCCGGCCGTCCTTGTAGGCCAGGAGCCGGGCGTTGCCTCCACGGCGTTTGAGCACACGCACCAGCGGGGCGAGATCGGCGTCGCGGATCACTGATTCCCAGTCCTTTCCGCTCTTGGCCGGAAAACTCAGGAACAGGTAGTCCTTCCGCACCTGGACGTGCGCGCACAGCAGGGTGGCCAGCCCGCGGCTGCCGTTCTCGTTGGTGTAGCGTTCGGAGCCAACCCGCAGGGACGCGTTGTCGAGCATCCTGAAAGCCGCGGCCAGCACACGCTCCCGGGAGAGGCCTTCGCTGCGCAGGTCCAGGGTGACCAGCCGGCGGGCGCTGGGCAGCGACTCGGCCAGCTGGAGGGCACGGTCGAACTTCAGGCGGTCCTTCCGCTCGCGCCATTCGGGGTGGTAGATGTACTGGCGCCGGCCCACGGCGTCAACGCCCGTCGCCTGGATGTGCCCGTTTTCGAAGGGCGCAATCCAGACGTCCGTCCAGGCCGGCGGAATCCCGAGGCCTTCCAGCCGCTCCCGGACGGGCCCCGGAGGCAAGGTTGAGCCGTCAAGGTCGCGGTAGCTGAAACCCTTGCCGACGCGCACCCGGCGGTAGCCGCGGCCGGTGGCGTTGCTGCGGCGGAGCCTCATAGCGTGTGGTTCTGCGGGGTGGTCCCAGTCATAAAGGAAGCCTACTGACTATTTTGCCGGGATTTGCACCACGTCCCCCAAAAAATGGCTGCCGAACCGCAAGCGCAGCCACAACCCGATGCCGGAGTGGAATATATGTCCTGCGACTGGTGTTAATGGGAGCGTGCCTACTCCCCATGGATCAGCTTCTTCCCCCGCGGCCAGCGCACCCGTCCAAAATCCAGGAACTGGCCCGGGAAAGCCTGCCACATCCGTAACACCCGGCCTCAAGGCGGTGGACAAGGAGACGACGGCGGGAGTCCTGTACGGCATCGCCGCTTATGGAGCATGGGGGCTGCTCCCGCTGTACTTCCTTGCGCTGATGCCCGCCAACGCCGTCGAGATCGTGGCCAACCGCGTCGTGTGGTCGTTGCTGTTCTGTGTGCTCCTGATTACCGCTACGCGCTCCTGGGCGGCGCTCAGGGGAGCCTTCAGGGACCGGTCCGTCTTCGGCACGCTTGCCATCGCGGCCGCGCTCATTGCGGTGAACTGGCTGACCTATACCTACGGGGTGACCACGGGGCAGGCGGTTGAAGCCTCCCTGGGATACTTCATCAACCCTTTGGTGTCCGTCCTGCTCGGTGTGTTCGTCCTTAAGGAAAAGCTGCGCCCGCTCCAGTGGGCCGCCGTCGGGATCGGTTTTGTGGCGGTTGTGGTGCTGACCGTGTCCTACGGCAAGCTCCCCTGGATCGCGCTCACGCTGGCCGTGAGCTTTGGCCTCTATGGCTTTGTGAAGAAGCGGGTAGGTCCCCGCGTGGATGCGGTGACGAGCCTCAGCATTGAGACCATGGTCCTCGCTCCGCTCGCGGCCGCCACCATGGTTTTCCTGGCCGTCAGCGGCTCGGCCACTCTGACCAGCGAGGGCACCGGGCACTTCTGGCTCCTGGTTGCCTCCGGTGTTATTACCGCCGTACCGCTGCTGTTCTTTGGTGCGTCGGCCCGCCGGCTGCCCATGACCACCATCGGGCTGCTTCAGTACTTCGCCCCGGTCCTCCAGTTCGTCGTCGCCGTCGCGGTGTTCCAGGAAGCCATGACGGTGGACCGGTGGATCGGTTTTGGCGTGGTGTGGCTCGCGCTGCTGGTCCTCACGGTGGACATGCTGGGCGCAGCGCGGAAGAACTCAGTGGCCAGGAAACTGGCACACGCATAGGGCGGTTCTGCGGATGTTTGGTGGGCGTTTGGTTGGCGGCTGCCTTTAGCTACTCCTGGATTGCATCCAGCTTGGCCGACCAAAACCCGGGGAGGGTGTCGTACGGATTCGGTTCCGCGTCGTCGGTCACGTAAATCTGGTCCACGCCGAGCTGCCGGGCGCGGTCCACTATGTCAGCGAGCCTGTCCTGGGGAGCACCGATGACGATGTGCCACAGTTCGCCGCGCGTCTCCGTGCTGAGCCAGTCCGGGGGGTCGCGGCCGTTGAAGTAGGCGTCCACCGGATCCTCGAACGTGACAATGGCATCGGCAAACTCAAAGTAGCCAGGGTCAGGGGGCAAGCCTGGGTTAAGCACCACGATGCCCCCGGCGTCGTGCACGGTCGCGGCGTAGTCGGCATAGGTGTCCATATCTGCCGCACGCGTCGTCACTTCGTCAAGGAAAACGTTGTCAACGTCGTACCAGTCCCGCCAATGCTCGATGTCCTCGGTCACCACGTCCGGATCCCTGTCGCCGTAGCCGGTCTCCACGTAGCCAAGCACCCTGATGTCCACGTCGCGTAATGACCCGATCAGCCGGACATACGCTTCGGACTTCTCGGACCCGGGTCCGTTCCTCGGGTTAACGATGACCTCCCGGACCCGGGGAGCCGCGTCGATCACCGCTTGCCAGTAAGCCGAGTTGGGCGGAGCGACGTAGCCGGGGACCGCAATGTAGAGCTCCCCGGCCTCCACTGGCGGGGGGTCCGGAAAAGGGTCGTTGATCCCGCATCCGGCGGCCAGGCAAAGCAGGGCGGACGCCAGGGCGGCAGCAGCCGTGCGCCTGAGACGAAGCCCCGCAGCTGTCACCGCCGGCTCGCCAACACTCCCGGCGGCCTGATCAGGACGTTGTCCGCAGAGCTGTAGACGGGGTCGGTGAGGTGGAAGGAATCGATACTGTAGCGCTGCAACACTGCCAACACCTGTTCCGCAAGCGTGCCGGCATACTGCAGGTCCCTGCTGGTGGCCGTCTCGCAGAGGGTGATCCCCAGCCTCGCTTTGTACGCCGCCATCTTTGCCAGCTTCGGCCGGTATATGGCCGGTGCCAGGAACCGGCCGTCCGAGAGCACGTCATTCTCACCGAGGTAGCTGTCGCCAGGGCCCATTGTTGCGGAGCGGGCCAGGACGTCGTCGGGATCCCAGGCGTTCGCCAGCACATGCAGCCCCAGGGAGTGCACGTACTGCACCACCGCGTCGAACCGGGCGCGGGTCACCCCGTAGTCCGCGCCGGCACAGTCCAGGAGCATTCCACGGGCACCAAGCCCGCGCCAGGCATCGATGCGCTCGCGCAGATCGGCCAGGGAGTGGTGGGGTTCGCCGTCGCTGACGCCCAGTGTGACGTAGCCGTACGGTGCTCCGCCGCGGGCAGCCACTCCCGCCATGATGGGCGCTGCCAGGGGATCGCCTTCCTGGGTGGCGGTGTCGTCACCAAAAACCACCACACCGTAGCCATCGAAGGCGGCGACAGCCCGTGCCACGTCACCGCGGGCACCGTTGACATAGCTAGGCCAGCCGTAATAGATCGCGAACGGACGGATGGCCGCTGCCTGCTCCGGATGGCCCGTGGTGCCTGGTCCAGGCGTCGGGACTGCGGAATTCCGCACACCGAACTTCCAGGCCCTCATTTTGATGCCAGCTTATAGTCGTCGCCGCCGGCGTAGTCGAAGGCCCCCAGCCGGACGGGCTCGCGGCCCGCCTCCGTGATCTCCAACGTGCCGCTGCCCTTGGCGGCGTACGGGGGCAGTTCAACGGTGGCGCTGCCTCCATCGCTGGCGACGGCCGCTCCCAGGACAACGCCGTCGTTGTTGACGAGTTTCACGTCGGCACCCGCGGGTACACCGGTCAGTTGCAGGTGGTCATCCTCCACCACCCAGAAGTCCTGGAAGGAGGAGTAAAAGGGTGTCTGTACGGCCTGTACCTCGAGGTACGGCTGGTACGGGGCCTGGATGTTCATCTGGAGCTGATCGGAATGGAACACCTGTTCGTTGCCGAACCATAGTGTCAGCGTGCGCCGGCCGTCCGTTCGGAGGGTGACGTCCCGGGTGTCAGGCTCTTCCGGCGCCGGCTCGGTGCCCCAGTAGTAGATGAATGCCGCGTTCCTCAGGTGCCCTTCCATGTACCCCACCCTCCAGGACGTCATCCCGGCTGTACTGTCAGCCGACACCACGATGAAGTTAATCAGCCCGGTGACCTTGGTGGAGGCCGTCTGGACGGCGAAGACGGCCTGGCCGACCTCCGCGGGCGACTGAACCTGTCCTGGCTGTTTCGACATCCGCACGTGGAAGATGCTGGTCTCCGGATAGGCGTCATGGGTCACCGCAAAGTAGCCGCTGTGGGCCTCGGTCTCCGGGGGCGGGTCCACTCCTACTTGAAGGCCGCTGTCGGTGGCGCGTACGAATGCGAGGGCAGGGTCGGTGTCCCCATTGAACTCGTACCTGTCCTGCACCTCCCGGGCGGGGATGGCCTTGGTGAAGGGATCGTGGATGAGGGTGCCGTCTGCTGTCCGCAGCAACTGCCACTGGCCGGACGCTGCGATGGGTGCAGGGCCCTCCTGCATTGTCCTCGCGACAGTGATAGCTCCGCCTGTCAGCGCAAGGGCTGCGGCAACGGCAAGAATGGTCTTGGAGAACTTCATCAGAACGCCCTGAAATAGCTAAGGTCGAATTGACGGAACATGCGGAAGGCGGCCACCGTAGTGGCGACGGCGAACACCGCGGCGCCGGTCACCAGCCCGGTGATGGAGCCAAACAAGGGTTCGTACTGATAGGAGAGTGCCATTCCGGTGGCCAGCGATACCGCCGCCGCAAGCCACACGACAACTGCCGGCAGCGTGGCCCTGCCCAGACTGAACAGCTGACCGGCGTTGAAGGCCCCAATGCCCAACAACAGGTAACCAACCAGGGAGCCGGTGTACACGCCGCTGGCAAGCTGAAGGTGAACGGTGAGCAGGCTCGCCGTGGAGAGCCATTCAGCAGCAGCAAACAGCAGGGCACCACTCACCAGCCCAACAAGGAGGGTAATCACCAGGTGCCGGCGGTAAAACTTCAGCAGCACGCGATTGATTTCCGCGCTCCCGGAGACCAGATGCCCCCTCATCTCGCGACGAACAGTGGCGGGCAGAAGGTACCCGGCAGCAATCGCGTAGGTGAGGGTCGGAATAAGGACGAGAAGGCCCGTTCCTACACCGACCTGGTAGAGCCCGTTGTAGTGGAACGTCCCCATCCATAAACCTCCTGCGACCAGCTGGTCGACCACGAGGAGCACAAAGAAGCCTGTCCCATAGGCCCAGTAGGCACGGACGGAACGCGCCACGGGGCCAAACCGCGGTGGAAGGACGTGCCGGTTGTCCGTTGACGGGGCTTCGATACCGGCCGGCGGTGCGGCCAGCCGTCGCACAACCCGGATGTCAAACAGCACGGCCACAAGCACCGAGGTCCACAAGGCGGCGAACTGAACATATTGGGCCGTGTAGAGGTTGATGTAGTCCCCTGAGGTGATCCACAAACCACCGAGCACGGCAATCAGGCCGCCGGCAGAGGCTGCGATCACCACCTCAAGCAAGGCTTTGGCCAGATACAACGGCGAGAACGCCAGCAGCAGGATGCCAATCGAGATTCCGAAGAGCAGGAACGACCGGTTCGCGGCAGGTGTGTAGGCCTGCACCACGTACTCCAGGATCAGGTAGCTGCCACCCATGACCAGCAGCAGGACCGCCAACCCACCGCCTAACGTCCAACGCAACGCCCAGCGCAGCAGGGGTTCGCTGTGCTGCAGGGAATAGAACAGCCCCCTCCGCGCAAATGCCTGCATAAATCCGCCGGTCAGTATCAGCGCAGCGAACAAGGCCAGGCTAACGGTGGTGGAAAACATCTGCGGCGTGATCGTGGACCAAAAGGACACCCGGCCTATGACCAGCGCAAGCACAGCGACAATCCACGGCGCCGAGTAGAGCAGCGACTTGGCGAGCAGTCCCAGGCTCATCCGGTCGGGCCCGGGCGACGGCTCGGGGGGCTGGTCAACTGTTCCCACCGGGGGCTCATCCGCCGGCCCGCCGAAGAGAGGCAGAAGTGACGTCACTTTCTCCGCGAGCTCAAAGACATTTCGGCAGCCCAGCTCACGCGCCCGCTGGTCGCCATAGCCCAGGGTCGCCAGTATCACGGCCACTTCGAAGGCGTCTTGTGCCTGGCGGGTGCGGCCCGCAACGGACCGTGCCTCGGTGTGCAGGTCCGGGCCCAGCTCCTCCAGGTCCATGGTGAAGTCGGCGAGGACGGAGTCCTCAGGCAACATAGTCACTGACAACTCCTTCATAGAGCGCGCGGTAGGCCTCGAGGAAGCGCTCCTGGGAGAACAGGCTGACGGCGCGCTCGCGGAACTCCCTGCCGATGGCCTCACGTTCTTCATGGGTCTGCCGGAAGAGCGCCACCAGTGCGTCCGCCAGCGCCTGCGGATTCTGCGGCTCAACGAGCAATTCTGGCCGGTTCAATGCCTCAGGAACGCCGCCGACCGCCGTCGCGACGACCGGACGGCCAGTGGCCATGGCCTCAACAACGGTGTAGGGAAAGCCCTCGGACACCGAGCAGAGCACCACGACGTCGGACTCCTGATAGGCCCGGACCGGGTCCTTCGTCGACCCCTCGAACACGACATTGTCCTCAAGCCGCATGGTTGCCACTGCCAACCTGCAACGCTCCGCATAGCGGCGGTCATCGTCAGGGCCGTGGATGCGCAGGAGAATGTCAGGAACCTCCCGGCGGACCATATTGAGCGCAGTAATGAGCCCCAGCACGTCCTTGAGCGGTTCGATGCGTCCGACGTAGGCGATGGTGGGCCTGTCCAGCTGAACTGCCCTCGGGGCAAATTCATCCGGGTTGACGCCGTTATAAACCACCTGCATGCGGGCGGGTTCAGCACCCAGCTGGTACTCCCAACTGGTGTTGTACTCGCACACCGGCAGGACGATGTCGGCGTGCGCGTAGGCGCAACGCGCTATGGCCCGGTACAGATTGCCGAGCAGCACCTTCCGCAGGAGGGGGGTGTCGTTCCGGACCAGATGGAGAACACGTTCACGGACGTAAACCCCGTGCTCGGTGAGGAGCAGCGGGACGCCCTTGTGCAGTTTGGCGGCGAGAGCAGGCAGCGCGCAGAGGGCTGCACCGCTGGAATGCGCCACATCAACGTCGGGGAGGGGAACCGCCAGGGGCGTCAGGTAACGGTACAGGGAGCGCGCGAAGTCGATGGCGTCGGCCATCGAGATCCCTCGGAGTTGTTCATGCTCACTGAGCCTGGTGCGCACCAGCCGCCAGCATCTGGGGTCACGCAAGCCCTCATGCAGATCGTTGGTCTCGCAGTACTCCGCAATGTCGGCGATGGCAGCACCGAGTTCCCGCGGTTCGCGAGTTTCCAGCAGGTTCCGGACAACCTCCTCGTAGGCCGGCAGCAGCAGCTCCACAAAGGCCCGCTCCGGTGACCTTACTTTCCTGGGCCCCCATCGGATTCGCGTCGGCCGCCGGACGTACTCGTCCACCTTCTCCGTTCCCCACAGTGGAATGGGCACCACCCGTGTGTTGGCCGGGACGCTGAAGGCGGGAGCGACATCAGGGCTGCCGATGACCGCACCCACCACGAACTCGTGCTCGGGCAGGCCATTGACCAACTCATGAGCCCAGGTTGACACGCCGCCCTGGAAGTAGGGATACGTGCCTTCCGTCGTCAGCAGGATCCTCATGATGCCGTCTGGGCGCTCTCGACTTTAACGTGGGTCTGGTCCGCGACGTGCCGGGCCGCCTCGATGCACCGGGCAGCCTGGTCCAGCTCCTGCAGCTGGAGGAAGCATTTGGCCGCCGAGATCAATGCCTGGTGGGCCGCACCCGGACTGAGCTCGTCGCGCTCCGCCGCATGGTTGTAGGCTGCCGCGGCCCGGTAGAGCAAGTCCTCGCACTGCTCCGCCAGGCCCTGCAGCCGGGCCTGTTCGGCGGCCGTGCGGAACGCGATGGCGGCCCGTCCATGGCTGCCCTGCAGGGTCCGTGCCTCCGCCTCGCGGACGAAGCAGGCCATGGCCCTCTCGTGGGTACCCGACCGGGCCGCGGCACGGCCCTCTTCCCACATATCCGCGTCAGGGCTGATCCCGGGAATTTCGGGGCTGACAGCAGGACCGCTCTGCTCATCGATGAGACCGGGAAGCGCAGCAGCGGAGCCATTGCCCTTGCCGAACAGGCCCCTGCCGGGGTGCCGGGGTTTCTCCACCGTCGTCGGCCTCAAAGCGGCAGCGTGGGCCGTCCGGCCATCGGTTCCCGTTGACAGCTGAGTCATTTGATTTCCCCTGTCTGGAGCAACATATTTCATGGGCATGGGGGCGTCGCATCCGCTCCAGCGTCGCCAAGCCGCCGCCGGCGTTGTCCGCTGCGATCTGCCACCTCCAGGAGCACACTGTGAGGATGTCGACTGGCGCTGCGGCTGGCTTCCTTGCCGGTCCATCGTCGAGGGGTTTCACTTAGGGTCTCCTGCGAGCGGGGCTTCCAAAAGAATGCAGTTTCTGACGGTTCCCAGATCTCCAAAGTACGTGTTGACTCCCAGAAGAAGCACGAGTATGGGGTACTCTAAAAGCATTTTTGGGCTACTTGGGTCATTGGGACTGTCGCCGCAGTAGGGGGTTAGGTAGTTTGCCGCGGCGAGGCTCTCGGCCAACGGGCAGAACTTCCATAAGCCGTCCAAAACAAAGCAGCACCTCCGCCGGGCGGAGGTGCTGCTTGTGCTCTGATCGGCTGACGCCGAGGTCCGGCGGATGCCGAACCTGGTGGTTACGCGTTGGCCTTGATGGCGGCGGCCAGGACGTCCAGGCCGTCGTTCAGGAGTTCGTCCGTGATGACCAGCGGGGGCAGCAGGCGGATGACGTTGCCGTAGGTCCCGCAGGTGAGGATGATGACACCCTCCTTGAGGCAGGCTGCGGCCACGGCTTTGGTCAGCTCGGGGTTGGGTTCCGTCGATCCGGCCTGGACCAGCTCAATGGCCAGCATGGCACCGCGGCCGCGGATGTCGCCGATGACGGCAGCGCCGGAACCGGCAAGCTCATCCTGCAGTCCGCGCAGCCGTGCCGTGGCAAGGGCTTCGATGTGGCGCGCCCGGCCGGCCAGGTTGTACTCCTCCATGGAACCGATCGCGGCGAGTGCTGCCGCGCAGGCAACCGGGTTGCCGCCGTAGGTGCCGCCCAGGCCGCCCGGGTGGACGGCGTCGAGCAGGTCGGCGCGGCCGGTGATGGCGGACAGCGGCATGCCGCCGGCGATGCCCTTGGCCATGGTGATGATGTCAGGCACAACACCTTCGTGGTTGACGGCGAACCATTCGCCGGTGCGGCAGAAGCCGGACTGGACCTCGTCGGCGATGAAGACGACACCGTTCTCCTTGGCCCACGCGGCCAACGCCGGCAGGAAGCCCTCGGCCGGAACAATGAAGCCGCCCTCGCCCTGGATCGGCTCGATGATGATCGCAGCAACCTGGTCGCCGCCGATCTGCTTCTCGATCATGGTGATGGCGCGCTTGGCGGCCTCGGCACCCGTGATGGAGGGGTTCTCCTCGCGGTACGGGTAGCTCATCGGCATGCGGTAGACCTCGGGCGCGAACGGGCCGAAGTTGGTTTTGTACGGCATGGCCTTGGCGGTCAGTGCCATGGTCAGGTTGGTGCGGCCGTGGTAGGCGTGGTCAAAGGCGACGACGGCGTCCCTGCCGGTGGCCAGGCGGGCCACCTTAACGGCGTTCTCCACTGCCTCCGCGCCGGAGTTGAACAGTACCGTGCGCTTCTCGTGGTCACCCGGCGTCAGGCGGTTGAGCTGCTCCGCGAGCGCTACGTAGCTTTCGTACGGCGTGACCATAAAACAGGTGTGGGTGAAGTGCTCAACGGCCTCCTTCACGGCCCCCACGACGGCGGGATCGGACGCCCCGACGCTGGTCACCGCGATGCCCGAGCCGAGGTCGATGAAGGAGTTGCCGTCGACGTCGTGGATGATGCCGCCGTCGGCGTCCGAAACATAAACGGGGACTGCGGAGGCGACGCCGGCAGCAACCACTGCCTTGCGGCGTTCGGTCAGGGCCACGGACTTGGGCCCCGGGAAGTCCGCCTGGACGCGGCGCTTCTGCTCAAGGCGGAAGGTGATTTCGCTTGCGGTGGTGGTCATGGAGAAGCCTTTCTTTAAAGCTGGGGGTGAGGCGTAAGGGGAAGGAAGCTGGTCAGGCGCCTGCGTTATGCATCTGTTCTATGCGTCGAGCGCAGACATCACATGCTTGATGCGCGTGTAGTCCTCAACCCCGTACATGGACAGGTCCTTGCCGTAGCCGGACTGCTTGAAGCCGCCGTGGGGCATTTCGGCGGTGAGGAGAATGTGCGTGTTGATCCAGACGGCACCGAAGTCCAGGTCGCGGCTGAGGCGCATGGCCGTGCCGTGGTTGGACGTCCAGACGCTGGAGGCCAGGGCGTAGTCGACGTCATTCGCCAGCTCCACTGCCTCTTCCTCGGTGCTGAACCTCTGCACCGTGATGACCGGGCCGAACGTTTCCTTCTGGACGATGTCATCCGTCTGCTTCGCGCCGGTGACAATGGTGGGCTCAAAGAAGAAGCCCTTCTCCCCCGCACGGTGGCCGCCAATTTCAATCCTGCAGTTGTCCGGCAGGTGCTCGACGACGGAACTCACCTGGTTGAAGTGGTTCACATTGTTCAGCGGGCCGAAGTAGTTGTCCTCGTCATTCTGCGAACCGGTGTGGAGGGTTTTGGTGTGTTCCACCATGGCCGCCACAACGTCGTCGTGGACTGAATCCTCCACCAGCACGCGCGTGATGGCCGTGCAGTCCTGCCCGGCGTTGAAGAAGGCGAACTCGGCGATGGCCGCTGCGCTCTTCTTGATATCCGCGTCCTTGAACACAATGGCGGGCGCCTTGCCGCCGAGTTCCAGGTGCGCGCGCTTGAGGCCCTTGGCAGCACCGGAAGCGACGGCGATGCCGGCGCGGACAGAACCGGTGATGGATACCAGGCCGGGAACCTTGTGCTCCACCATCATGGCGCCGGTTTCGCCTGTGCCCAGCACAACGTTCAGCACGCCGGCCGGGAGGATTTCCCCTGCCAGGCGAGCCAGCACCAGGGTGGATTCGGGGGTGGTGTCCGACGGCTTGAGGACAACAGTGTTGCCCGCGGCCAGGGCGGGGCCGATCTTCCAGATAGCCATCAGGAAGGGGTAGTTCCACGGGGCCACCTGGGCTACCACACCGATGGGTTCGCGGCGGACGTAGGAGGTGTGGCCCTCGAAGTATTCCCCGGCGGACTTGCCTTCCAGAATGCGGGCGGCGCCGGCGAAGAAGCGGAGCTGGTCGGCGCCGGCTGCCACTTCCTCGGACGCGATGAGTGAGCGCACCTGGCCGGTGTTGCGGTGCTGCGCCTCCACCAGTTCGTCGCTGTTGGCCTCAACGGCGTCGGCGAGCTTGAGCAGCATCAGCTGGCGCTGGCCCGGAGTGACGTGCTTCCAGGTCAGGAAGGCATCCTTGGCGGCGGACATGGCGGCATCAACATCGGCCTGCCCGGAGATGGGCGACTGCGCCACTACCTCACCGTTGGTGGGATTGACGATGTCCAGCAGGCCGCTGCCGGCCGGGGTGACGAACTCACCGTTAATGAAGTTCTGCAAGGTTTGAACCACGGTGTGCAACCTCTTTCTTAGGGACCATCGGCCGCGAAGCCAATGGATGCGACTGCCTCGAGCCTATGCCAGCGCCTATTGCCATGGAATAGCCACCTGCACACCTTTGGTCCGATAGTTTAGTGCGGTTGCCCAGCGCCGGACTATCCTTGGGAGATGGCCATTTCCCTTGCTGCCCTCCTGGGTGTGAACTCCCTGAACCTGACCAAAGCCGGCGTCGCCGAAACCACCTGGCACCAGGACATCAACTGGGTGGCAGTCACCGAACTGGAAGACCCCCAGCGCTTCATCAATGGCGGCGAACTGGTGCTCACCACGGGGCTGCGGCTGCGGTCAGCGCCGGAGCAGCGGCGGTTTGTCCGCCAGGTCCAGCGTGCCGGGGCTGTGGGCATCGGATTCGGCATTGGCCTCTCGCACGACGTCGTCCCGCCGGCCATGGTTGCCGAGGCCAACCGGTGGGGGCTGCCCATGGTGGAGGTTCCCTATGAGACACCGTTCATAGCCATCGGCAAGCTGGTGGCCGATGCCCAGTCCGCGGACCACTATGCCAAGCTGGAGCGCCTGATTGCCGGGCACCAGGTCCTGGCCCGCGCGCTCCTCACCGGCGGCGGCCTCACCGAACTGCTGAAGCACCTGGGCGGAATGCTGCGGACCGATATTGCCCTCACCCAGTTCACGGCACAGCTGTACAACAGCAGCAAGAGCCACCCCTCCGCCGATACATGGGGGTCCTTCCCCATCCCCACCGGGCGGCGGGACGCCTGCACGCTCTGGGTCAGGCAGCCCTTCGAGGACTCGGGCATCATCGGCTACGCGCAGAACCTCATCAGCGTTGAGCTGAACAACATGGTCAAGCAGCGCCAGGCGCAGCGGGCCTTATGCGGGCAGGTGCTGGAGGACGTTATCCACGGTGCCCTGGAAACCAGCGAGGCCCAGCGCCGGCTGGCTGGCATCGGCGTCAACAGCACGCGTAAGAACGTGGTGCTGCTGGCTGTCTCCGCCGCCCACCACAAGGCCTTGGTGAGCACCTCAGTGCCGCAGCAGCTGGAGAATGTGGTGACGGCCGTCGTCGGGAAGGACCTGGTGCTTGTTATCAACGACGACGGCAGCGGAGCGCCTGCCCTCGCCCGGAAGCTCAGCGACCACCTGGCCGAGGCCGGAATCCACGCAACCACGGGCATCGGCGGGGCATACACCAAGCCGAACGGCCTGCGCTGGAGCTACTTCGAGGCCAGGGACGCGGCGAGCCATGGGCTGCCCGTCAACGAACCGGAACGGCTGAGCCTCACGTCGCTCCTGCTGGCGAGCGAGGACGTTCCGCTGGCCGACATGGCCAACGAATCCCTGAACCCGCTCCGGACGTTCGATTCCGCCCACGGTGCGGAGCTGATGACCACGCTGGAAAGCTACCTGAACAACAACGGCTCGGTTGCCGCCGTCGCCGAAGCCCTGACCCTGCACCGCAACACCGTCCGCTACCGCCTTGCCCAGATCACCGAGCTCACCGGCTACGACCCTTCCGTCACCGCCGACCGCGTGCAGTTGTGGCTTGCCCTGGCGGTCGCCAAACTGGGCGCACGCCAAGGGAAATAGCCCCCAGTTCGTGGGCCGCGCTTAGTGCACCCCGGCCTTGAGCCGCTTCTGCGACTTCTTCCGGGCCTTCCGGTACTTTGATTCGGCGTCGGCGGCGAGCTCCACCTGCCGCGTGCGGAGCTCGACGAAGAGCGAAGCGACGGGTTCGGGAAGATCCGGGACTCCGCCCAGCTTGCCCAGCAGGTCCCGGGCCAGGATGCTGTCGCGGAACTCGCCCAGGATCTTCTGCTGCCGGTGCGCGGCCTTGGCTACCTTGGCCGCCCGCTTCCCGCTGACCGGGCCCAACGACTCTGCCACGTGCCGAAGCCGTTTGGCGTCCTTGCGCACCTGATGCAGGGCGCTTTCATGCTGCGCTCCCCGCCGGGCACCCTTGGCCGCCTTCTGCGAGCGCCGGAGCCGTTTGACCGCCTTGGCCACCAGCTTGCCGCCCACCTTGCGCCCTGAAACCGCTCCCTCCGGCCGCAGGGGTGGACTGTCGCGGAAGGCTTCAAGGTCATCGAGCAGCCGGAAATAGCGCTCCGAGGCCAGCACGTCCATCACTTTCCGGTATCCGTCGTCGAACGTCCCGCCGAGCTCCTGCTCCACCCGGTCCTTGACCGCCGTTGCAGCCGGGCCCTCCGGCAGTTCCGCAAGATGACCCCGCAGCCGCTCCAGCATCACTTCGGCGTCCCGCGGCACGCCCAGAGTCCGGCCGAGCCACTTGAGCTCTTCCTGCAGCCGCCGCACGGCCACCGCGCTGTAGTGCCGGCGGTACGCAGCCAGCGCGGAGCGTGCCCTGCGCGTTGCCGCCCGCAGGTTGTGTACCGCCTCCGGCTCCTCCAGCCTGACACCGGAATCGTGGGCCAGGATTTCGCGGATCTGCGCGCCCAGGTAGGCAGTTACGACGGCGGACGCCGGGCTCTTCTTATCCGGCTCTGAAGCCTGTGGTTCCCGGCCGCGCGTTTCACGGATTGTGTCCTGAAGTGCCCGGGCCAGCTTGGACCCGTGGCCTGCCGGCCGCGCTCCCGCCGCGGCCAGGACTTCCTCGGCGGCGGCGAAGATGTCCGAGCTGCCATGCACAAGCTCCAGTTCCCATTCGCGCCAGTGCTGGCTCCGGTCCCCTGCCTGCCCGTCCCCCTTGGGCTCTTCTCCGTCGGGATCCTCTGCTTCGGGCTCTTCTCGTGCCGGCTCCACTCCTGCGGGTTTGGGCCTGAGCAGGGGCTGGGCATGCACCTTGTCGTCGGCCAGGTCGGCCAGGTGCACGCCGTCCGCGTCGTAAAGGGCGTGCGTGGTCCGCTGCGTTTCCAGCCTGGCCACCGGCACCAGCTCAGCGCCACGAAGGTAAGCCTGAAGGTGGGCGAGGAGCGCGTCAGGAACGACGCCGGGCTGGCCCAGCGGGGCGTGCAGCTCCCGGCGCTGCTGGGGTTCCGAACCGGCATCAGACCCGGGCCCGGCCGCCGAACCCCCAGAATCCGAACCGGCGGCGCCCCTGTCCCCGCCGGGAGACTCCGGTGGAAGCTTAAGGTGCCAGCCGGCGTCGGCCCCTCCTGTCCGCCGCCGCAGGGTGATGCGCCGGGACGCCAGGACGTAGCTTTCCGTGTCGAAATAAACAGCTTCCAGGGCGGCCACGTGCGGGTCGCCCACGCGGGCCACGCCGGGGAGACCAGCCAGCGGCGGCACCACGGCCTCCTCGCCCACCTCGTACTTCTTCTCGATTTCCACACCCTGCAGGGCCATCAAGGACATCCTTCCGGTCAGCGTACGTCGGGCCGGAGAAGCCCGGTTGGCCCAACATGGTCTGACCCCGAGTCTATGCCGCTGGGTGAGCGATGGGAGAGGTT
The DNA here is from genome assembly GCF_026427775.1 of Arthrobacter sp. CDRTa11. Classification (NCBI taxonomy): domain Bacteria; kingdom Bacillati; phylum Actinomycetota; class Actinomycetes; order Micrococcales; family Micrococcaceae; genus Arthrobacter; species Arthrobacter sp. CDRTa11. Next base: position 3,951,473 of record NZ_CP044532.1, read on the forward strand.
GGACACAAAACCCTAGACATCAAACGTCTAACGTCTAACCTTGAAGGATGGCCCCCATCTCTCCAGCTCCCCCCGCAGTGGATACCGCCCTGCCCAAGCCGCGTACCGCCGTCGTGCTGTCCGTCATAGCGCTGGTGCTGATCGGCCTTAACCTGCGGGCCGGAATCACGGGAGCATCGGCGCTGCTGCACGATCTGCAGCTGGTCCTGGGCTATGGGCCGCTGGTGGCGGCGATCATTCCGTCCATCCCTACCCTCTGTTTTGCGGTGGCCGGCGCGGCGACGTCGTGGCTCACGGGGCGGCTCGGCGTCGAAAAGTCAATCCTGCTGTCGCTGGGGATGCTGGCGGCGGGGCTGCTGCTGCGGGGCATCCCGGCCACGGGCATGCTGGTGATTGGCACGGTCCTGGGAATGTCGGGGCTGGCCGTCTGCAACGTGGCCATGCCGTCATTCATCCGCGAGCACTTCGCCGGACGCACGTCCCTGATGACCGGGCTGTATACGGTCACCATGACCACCGGCGCAACAGCCACAGCCGTGGTGGTGGTCCCGCTGGCGCAGGCCCTCGGTTCGCCTTCGGCGGCAGTGGGCGCCATCGGAATTATGGCCATCGCCGCCTTCCTGGGTTTCCTGCCCGTTGCCCTGCACGCGCACCGCAACAGTGTCCGCACCCGCACCGGCAGGATCTCGCCCTGGCCATTACTGAGGACGCGCAAAGGCCTGCTGCTGACCGCCATCTTTACCGTCCAGGCCCTGCTGGCGTACGCCCTGCTGAGCTGGTTCCCGTACATGCTGACCACCATGGGGCTCAGTGCCTCGGACAGCGGCCTGATGTACGGGCTGATGCAGCTGGTTTCCGTGCCGGCCGGCATGCTGCTGATCGCCATTGGGTCCCGCCGCCGGATGCTGCGGCCCGCTTTTTACCTCGTCTCCGTAACCATGGCACTGGGGGTTGCCGCGCTGCTGTTCCTCCCGGTGGGCCTGGCCGTGATCCCCGCCGTCCTGCTGGGGTTCGGCCTGGGCATCTTCCCCCTGGTGATGGTCATGATCAGCCGCAGCGGCACCAACACGGCTGAAACCACGGCGCTTTCCACGCTGGCTCAGTCCACCGGCTACCTGCTGGCCACGGTGGGGCCCTTTGGCGCAGGGCTGCTCCACAGTGCCACCGGCAGCTGGACGCTGCCGCTTTCCCTTCTGCTGGTCCTCGCCCTGGTCCAGATCGTGGTGGCCCACCTGCTCACGGGCAGCCCTTCCGCCGGCAACACCTCAAAGAAGAAGTAGGCCCAGAATGACCCTCAGCACCTCGCACCGGCAGCCCCTCGCGGAAGAGGTCACCGCCAAGCTGCGGACCATGATCCAAACAGGCGAGTGGCCATTGCAGCAGCGGATCCCGCCGGAGCCCGAGCTGATGGCACGGCTTGGCGTCTCCCGCGGGACGCTCCGGGAGGCCGTCAAGGCCCTGGCCCACAGCGGAATGCTGGAGGTGCGCCGGGGCGACGGCACATATGTCCGTGCCACCAGTGAGATGTCCGGCGCCGCCCGCCGGATGTACCAGGACCACACCGGTGAGCACATCCTGGAAGTCAGGGCGGGGCTGGATACCCAGGCGGCGAAGCTCGCCGCGAAGAACGCCACGCCCGACGACGTCACCGCCTTGCGCGCGCTGCTCACCGAACGCGACCAGGGCTGGCATGCGGCCGACTATGCCGCCTGGGCCCGGGCCGACTGGGCCTTCCACGAGCGGGTGGCCCAGGCATCGGGGAATCCCCTGCTCCACGAGCTGTATGTCAGTTTCGGCGGCGTCTTCCACCAGGACCTGCTCAAGCAGCCGGCCAAGGAGGGGTTCGACGGGATTCCGCACCAGGGCCACGGTGAACTGGTGGACGCCATCGAGGCACACGATCCCGACGCCGCCGTGGCCAGTGTCAACCGGAACCTGAACTCGTGCGCGGAATGGATCCGGGCCGAGCTCCTGCCCCTCTGACCGGGCTTTAGCGACTGTCTCTTGCCAATGCCTTTTGCCACTGTCTTGTCGGGTCAGTAAGGCAAGCGGCTCAGCTGAGTAAGGCAGGCTGCGCCGCTTACGTACGGTCGGTGACGCCGTGCTGGCCGGATCCGCGGGCGCAGTGTGCACGGCAGTACACGCCTTGCTCGGTTTCACGGCAGAAATCCTCCGGCGATGAGGGTCAGCAGTGCTCTCGCCAGTAAGTAGGCTTACTATCTGACATAGGCAGTTATTCCCCGGGGGCCGAATATGGTGCCCGCTGATGACGAGGAGCCCCCATGGCCCGAGCAACAAACCTGTCCGAGCATGAACGCGCCCCTGAACCTGAACCCGCCCGAAACCCCAACACGGCAGCAGAAAAACGGCGGGCCCAACGAAAGCCGCCCCGAGCCCTGTGGTCCGACGGCTTGGGGCGGGTGGCTATCCGGTCCGCCCAGATCCTGCTGATCCTGGGCGTGGCGATAGCTTCCGTCTACGCCCTGATGCAGATCAAGCTGCTGGTCATCCCCGTCCTGATCGCACTGATCCTCGCCGCAGCCATCGGCCCGTTTGTGAACATGCTCCGCCGCCGGGGCCTGCCGGGCGGAGCAGCTACCGGCCTGGCTTTTGTGGCGCTGCTCCTCCTGCTGGCGGGCGTCTCCACGGTGATCTATTTCTCCGTCCGGAGCCAGTGGGGCGAGCTGGTGCAGCAGGCTTCCACCGGGCTGGACGAGCTGGAGCAATTCCTGCTGAACGGCCCCATTCCCCTGGATCAGGAGCAGCTGAACCAGGCGCGCGAGGGAATCATCCAGTTCGCCACCAGCAGCCAGGTCCGTTCCGGCGCCATCACAGGGCTTTCGGTGGTGACGGAGTTCCTCGCCGGAACTGCACTGATGATTGTGTTCCTGTTCTTTTTCCTCAAGGACGGGGCCAAGATCTGGAGCTTTTTCCTGCGGCCTTTCAGCGGGCAGCGGGAAGCGAAACTGCGCAGGGTGGGCAGCCGGACTTTGGAAGTCCTGGGTGGGTATGTCCGCGGAACCGCTGTGGTGGCCCTGGTGGACGCCGTGGCCATCGGCGCGGCGCTGTTTATTCTCCAGGTTCCCCTGGCGTTCGCGCTGGCCATCATCGTGTTTATGACAGCCTTCATCCCGCTGGTGGGCGCCACTGTGGCCGGCATCCTGGCGGCCTTGGTGGCCCTGGTGGCCAACGGCCCGGTGGTGGCCCTGATTGTGGTGGCAGTGGTGATTGCCGTGAACCAACTGGAGGGCGACCTCCTGCAGCCGATCGTGATGGGCAAATCGCTGCAGCTTCACGCCCTGGTGATCCTGATGGCACTGACAGCGGGCACCATCCTGGCCGGCATCGTAGGCGCCGTGCTCTCCGTTCCGCTGGCGGCCGTGGTCTGGGCGATCATCCAGGTCTGGACCGCCGAGGACCCCAAGTTTGAGCCGATGAATCCGGATCTGCCGCCGGCCAACAGCCAACCAACATAGTCCGGCAAGGTACTCCGGCAACCGAGTCCGGCAAACCCAGCCAACGCATCCCCCCAGTAACCGGGGACAGACGACGGCGGCCCGGCACTCTGGCGACTTAATAATCCCAGGTGCCGGACCGCCGTCGGGCGTTACTGCCTGTTCCTGCCACGCCCTCAGGTCCTGCCACCGCCCCCAGAGTTTTTGTCCAGATGCGGCGACTTTGAGGACGTTTTTGTCTCCCTATCTGGACAAAAATTCCAACGGGGAGGCTAGGAGCGCAGGCCCGCGAAGACGTTCTTGGGCCGCTGCATCTCGCCGTGCTTGGCACCGAGGAAGACCACCAGGCCGGCGAACACCGGAATAGCCCACTGCAGCATCTTCAGCTGCTCCTGGGCGGTTTTCAGTTCCTCGGAAGCTTCCGGCGTAGGCTCGGTTGCGCCCAGTGCCCCTTGGTCCGCGAGCTTCTCCACTTTCTTGCCCAGGATGCCCGCGTAGAGCGTTACGGCCGCGCCGGCTACCGTCACTGCCGTCTTGATAACGGTGTCCCGGGCAACGCCGTCCTGCTTGGCGATGCGGTCCTTGTTCTCCCAGGCGATGGCCAGGTCAGCCACAAGGTGCGAGGCGAAGGCTGCCGTCTGGATCGGCGCCCATTTCATCCAGCCCGCACTGGAGAGGCGGGTCCGCTCCGAAGGATCCTTGGCTTCCGCCGCTGCACCGTTCAGTCCGATGGCACCCATCAATGATCCGCCGAACCAGGCCGCAGCCGTGAGATCGTGGACTGTCCGTGCAATGAGATTTCCTGCCATGATGCGCTTCCTAACGTTGAGCTGGTTACGAGATGCCGCTTCTGCGGGTCTTCACTTGCCGTGTCCCATCAAGGTCATGGTGTAGCCTATGGTAAGCACACTTACTAATCTTACGAAAGCCCGTTTTAATGCAGCCGCACACGCGTAATATCGCAGCCATGGAGAACAAAGGGACCCTGTTTGGGTGGGCATTTGGCGACGCCGCCCGTGAGGGTGAGAGCGGATATGTTGAGAAGCTTCAGCATGATGCATTCGAGAACGCGCGCCGCACGGCCGAGGCGAGGGGTTTCACTGTCCTGGCCGGTTCCGAGGCCTTCACGGTCCTGAATGCCCACGAAACGCTGGTGGAGCTGGATACAGCCCCGGACAGCCTGGTGGTCCGCTGCACCGTCACAGTGGAAGGCCCGGGAGCCGAGAAGCTGCATGCCGAAGGCCCCATGAACGGGTAGCTGGACGGAAAGCCATGTCAGACGGGGACTCCACCATGAGCGAGGCGGCCGACGCTGTCGAGGAGGCATCAAACGCCAAGGCGCTGGATGTCGTGGCTCGTTCCGGCTTCGCCGTTGTGGCCCTGCTGCATGTGATCGTTGGCGCCATCGCCGTCGCTGTTGCCTTCGGTCAGCCCGGCCAGGCCGAAGCGACGGGCGCCATTGAACAATTGGCTGCCAACCCCTGGGGCCCCGCCGTGATGTGGTCCTGCCTCATCGCCTGTACGGGGCTGGCGCTCTGGCAACTGAGCGAGGCAACGCTCCGCGCCCGGCACCTGCCACGCAAGGAACGCCTGGCCAAACTGGTCTCGTCAGGGTTCCTGGCGTTGGCCTACGGCAGCGTGGGCCTGAGCTTTGCGGGCTTCGCCGTGGGGCTGCGTGCCGATTCCAGCCGAACCACCCGTGACTTCAGCGCTGCACTTCTGGGAGCCCCCTTCGGGCTGTGGGTCCTGATAGCCCTGGGGCTGACCATCATGGGAGTGGGGATCTACTTTGTGGCGAAGGGTTTGCGCCGTGGTTTCAAGGACGAGCTCTTCCATTTTGACGGCTCCCACCGCGGCAAGCTCATCGATGCTCTGGGGCTCACGGGCCACGTGGCCAAGGGAATCGCCCTCAACCTGACCGGGCTGCTCTTTGTTATCGCGGCCGGAAAGCAGAATGCGGACGAATCCACGGGGCTCGACGGCAGCCTGAAGGCACTCCGGGAACACCCGTTCGGCCCTTCCCTTCTGGTGGCGATTGGCGCAGGCTTCATTTGCTACGGCATTTTTGCGCTGGTCCGGGCACGCTTCGGCAGGATGTAGGAGGTGGTTCCGATGAAAGCGATGGGTTCCAACACCCGCGGGCCTGATCCGGCAGTGCCCGCCACGGAACTGGCGGGGTGGACGTTCGCTGCCCTGTTCCGGGCCATCAAGGTGGTGCGGCCTGACAGGCCCATCCATCCCCAGGGAGTCAGCTTTGACGGTGAGCTGACCAGGAAGGGCGACGGGCCTCAGGTGAGCGGCCTCGACTGGCTCGATTCGCCCGGTGTTGAACCGGTCAAGGCGCGTTTCTCACGGTCGGTGGGATTGCCGCCGTCGTTCCCTGACATTTTGGGCCTTGCCCTGCGGATCAATCCATCCGGTGCGGCCGCAGACGTACTGTTCGCGTCCACTGGCTGGCGGTTTCCCGCCCGGTTTGCCCTCATACCCCGGCGGAGTGTTTCCGATGCCGCGCTTACCACCCTTATGCCATACCAGGGGCAGTACGGTCCTGTGCTTCTGGGCCTGCGGACGCTGCAACGGCCGGCGGACGGGTCAACCGGGGACTGGGTCCTGGAACTCTGCTTCGCCAAGCCGGCCGGGCAGTGGGTGCGCGCCGGCGAGCTTCGGCTGCGGGAAACTCCAGGCGCCCCTGATACTCCGCTCCGCTTCAACCCCTTGGAACATCCTCTGCCAGACGCGGGGACGTACCCATGGACCCGGCGCCTGCGGGAGCGCTCGTACCGGGCGGCCCAGCAACCTGCCCCTCATTCTCCCCGTAATTCATCCCATACCCGTGGGCCCTTCGCCCTGACCGAAAGGAAGCCCATGGCAACAGTGAGCAAGGTTTTCAACTCCCCGGCGGAGGAAGTGTGGAAAGTCATCGCGGACGGCTGGCTCTACTCCGGCTGGGTGGTGGGTGCGTCGCGGATCCGGGCCGTCGACGCGCAATGGCCGGACAAGGGATCCAGGCTCCACCATTCCGTGGGGGCCTGGCCGTTGGTGATTAATGACAGCACCAGTGTGGCCGACGTCGAACCCGGCCGCTCGCTGGAACTGGTGGCCCGGGTGTGGCCGGCGGGCGAGGCCAAAGTGCTCATCACCATCGAGGACCAGGGAATGCAGTGCCGCGTCACCATGGCCGAAGACGCGGTGCGGGGCCCCGGGAAGTTTGTGCCGAAGCCCCTGCGGGATGCCCTCATCCTCGCCCGCAACCGCGAAACACTCAACCGGCTCGAACTCATGGCCGCCGGCGGAGCCGGGAGTTAGCCGGGCTGGGTTAAAACGTTCGCGGCTTAGAGCGGGGCGTAAAAAGAAAGCGCGAACTGGCAGCAGATGACCTCAACCGTGCGGTTTGCGGTCATGTGCTGCCAGTTCGCGCTCTTCAGGTTAGACCTGGGCGGCTACACCGTCACGGGAGATGTCCACCATGTCCTCGCGCGGCACCACCTTGATGCGCTCACGCTTGACCTCGACGCCGTGCGATCCGCCGGCTTCGGTGGCTGCGGCGCCCAGGGCGAGCTCGTGGGCGTCCAGGGCCAGCCAGCCTTCCCAGCTGGTGAACTTCACGCCACGGGAGTCAAGGAGATCGACGATGGCGTCAGCCTCGGGAACAGCGGCGACCGGCAGGTTTTCGCGGTCCTCCAGCAGGTAGGTCACGGTCTCCAGGGCGTCGCCCTTGGTGTGGCCGATGAGGCCCACCGGGCCGCGCTTGATCCAGCCGGTGGCGTAGATGCCCGGCACGTGGGTGCCGGCGGCATCCAGGACGCGTCCGCCGTCGTTCGGCACTACGCCCTTCTTGTGGTCGAACTCGATCTCCGGCAGCGCGGAACCGAAGTAGCCGATGGCGCGGTACACGGCCTGGACCGGGTAGTCCACGAACTCGCCGGTGCCGCGGGCGTTGCCGGTGCCATCCAGCTCGGTGCGCTCGAACTTCATGCCGGCCACCTTGCCCGGCGTCTCGGCGTCGTCATAGATTTCCACCGGGCTGTGCAGGAAGTGCAGGTGCAGGCGGCGGGATGCGGTGAGCTCGGAGAGGTCCTCGGGCTGCTCGGCGATCCAGTTGGTGAGCGTGCCCACCATGGTCTTGACCTGGTTGTTGCTCTGGATCAGGCGGTCCGATTCCTCGTCGAACTCGAAGTCCTCGGCGTAGAGGATGATGTCCACGTCCTTGGAGTGGGACAGCTCGCGCAGCTCCAGCGGGGTGAACTTCACCTGGGCGGGGCCGCGGCGGCCGAAGACGTGCACGTCGGTGACCGGGGATGCCTTCAGGCCGGCGTAGACGTTGTCCGGGATTTCGGAGACCAGCAGGTCATCGGCGTGCTTGGAGAGGACGCGGGCCACGTCCAGCGCCACGTTGCCGTTGCCGATCACGGCGATTTCCTTGGCGTCCAGCGGCCATTCGCGGGGAACGTCCGGGTGTCCGTCGTACCAGGAGACAAAGTCAGCGCCACCGTAGGAGCCGTCCAGCTCGATGCCCGGGATGTTCAGGTCCGCGTCCTTGATGGCGCCGGTGGCGAAGATGACGGCGTCGTAGTGCGTGCGCAGGTCCTCGATGGAGAGGTCGGTGCCGTAGTCCACATTGCCGAAGAATCGGATGTCGCCGCGGTCCAGGACCTTGTGCAGGGCGTTGACGATGCCCTTGATGCGCGGGTGGTCCGGGGCCACGCCGTAGCGGATCAGGCCGTAGGGTGCCGGGTAGCGGTCGAAGAGGTCGATGCTCACGGTCAGCTCGCCGCTCTTGACGGCCTCGCTCTTGGTGAGGATGTCAGCGGCGTAGACGCCTGCCGGGCCGGAGCCCACGACGGCGACGCGCAGCGGACGATCGGCAGAGCCTACGGTGGTGCTTGATGACACGGCTGTGTTCCTTTTGTTCGATCCGGCCCAACTGGGTAGCGCTATCTGTCGTTTTGAGGGCTCATAACGACAGTTAGCGCTACTTAGTTGGGTTGGTGGGCTAGGTGGTGAGGACTCGGGGCTTGTTCGGGGTGGTGGTGCCATAGTCGGCGGTTTTGAAGTGCGACGGCGCGAACGGGCTCACGCGCACCACGTCACCGATGACAATCACCGCCGGATTTGCGACGCCGGTGGCTTCCGCCTGGTCGGCGATGGAACCCAGCGTGCCGATCGTCACGCGCTGATTCGGCAGATAGCCGTTCTCAACGATGCCAACTGGAGTGTCCTGAGGCAAACCGGCACTGTGGAGGGCGGCTGCAGATTCGCGCAGCTGGCCCACGCCCATCAGCAGGACGATGGTGTGATCCGCCCTGGCCGGGACCTCGGAAAGTTCCTCGTGCCCGGTGACCACGCTGAAGCCCTTGGCCAGGCCGCGGTGCGTCACGGGAATGCCGGCGGCGGCGGGTACGGAGATCGCGGACGTGACGCCGGAAACCACTTCAACCTCGACGCCGTGCTGCCGGCAGAATTCGGCTTCCTCGCCGCCGCGGCCCAGGACGTAGGGGTCGCCGCCCTTGAGCCGGACCACGCGGTTGCCTTTGAGTGCTTCGTCCACGAGGATCCGGTTGATCTCGGACTGCGGCACGGGGTGGTGGCCGGGGGTCTTGCCCACCTCAATGACACGGACGTCGGGGGAAAGTTCATTCAGGAGTTCGCGGGGGCCGAGACGGTCTGCCACCACGACGTCGGCCTGGCCCAGGAGCCGGCGGCCGCGGACGGTAATCAGGCCGGTGTCGCCCGGTCCGCCACCCACGAGGGCCACGCTTCCGGCGGAAGCCGTGTCCTTCGAAGTACGGCGCCGGCGCAGCGGGAGGTCGCCGGTTTCCAGTGCGGTGGCGACGGCGTCGCGCAAGGCCATGGCCCGGCGCGGGTCTCCCCCGGCGTTGATGGCAATCTTCACGTCGTCCACCACGGCGACGGCGGGAGTCCAGGCGGCCGAGGCTTCATGGTCGGAGGCGTTGACGCACCAGATGCGCTGCGCCTCGGCATCCTTGGAAACCTGGGTGTCCACGGCCGCATCGCCGGTGGCGGTCTGGACGAACCAGACGCCGTCGACGTCTTCCGTACGGTAGGTGCGTGGCTCCCAGGTGAGCAGGCCGGCGTCGGCGAGTTCACGGAGCGCAGCGGAGGCAACGGGAGCCACGACGGTGACCCGGGCACCGGCGTCGAGCAGGCCCTTGGCGCGGCGCGCAGCCACGGGTCCGCCGCCCACCACCAGCACGGGGCGGCCGAGCAGCCGCAGTGCTGTGGGGTAAATATCCTGAATTGCCATAGATCGACGATAGGGCCGCGTCACATTCCCCAACAACGACGGCGGAAACACCAGTTCACGTAAGGTAACCCGGCGTAACTTAGGGTTCGCAGCACGGGGCAGAGTGGCGGGCCGCCGTCGTGGGGCACTTTGGGGCGGATCAGGCCCTGCAACTGCTCGGGACGCGGCGTGTCCGTGTCAATGTGCCCCGTTTCGGCGGTTGTTCGGTCGCGGCAGCCACGGACAACAGCAGGGCCCGACGGCGGGTCAGGCCTTGGGCGGAAGTCCGTGGGTCAGCGCGTGGGACAGGAGGGCCGAGGCCGTCCATCTCATGGAAGCAGCCGCCTCTTCCCTGCCGAGGCCGCCAATGTCCGTCAACCACACCAGCGCCTCGATGCCGATGGCGCTTCGGATGGTCAGGACAAGCCGATGGATGTCCTTCTCGTCCATCTTTCCCTGAAGCGGGGAGAGTGCCTCGGCGATCCAGCCGATCGCCCGGCCCTGCCTGAGGGGCAAGTGCTGCTGACCGTCGGCGGGCTCGAGCGAAAGCCGAAGCATGGTCCGCTGCTGGGCTTCGGTTTCGATGATCATCGCAGTGAACTCCGCTACCACTGCATCCAGCCGCTCGGCCACGTCCTCAGGAGGTGACGCAGGCAGCAGCGAGGTCCGGGCGGTTTCCGGGTGGGCCGCGGCCAGCAACTCTCTCTGGCCGGGGAAATACCGGTAGGCGGTGCTCCGGGCGACGCCCGCGAGGAGTGCGGCTTCGTCCACCGTAGGCGTGGCACCGGAAGCAACGAGCTGGCGCGCGGCAGCAACCAGGGCATCCAGCGTCCGGCGCTTCTGGCCCGTCCGTCCCACGTCCGCATAAGCCCTTGACATGGGCTTCATGGTACACCAGTCTTGTGATGGGACATCAGTCCCATAAAGTTATCAATGCATCGAGGCGGGCACCATGGAGACGAAGAACTCAGCCACAGCAATCATCCGGCAGCCCGGCGAAGGCCCCCGGCGCTGGTTCTTCGGGGGCGGCGTGCATACGTGGAAGGCGACAGCAGAGGAGACTGCGGGGGCATTCCTCCTGTTCGAAGACGAGATGGGACTGAACAAGGTCACACCTCTGCACACCCACCCGGACTCGGACGAAACCATGTACATCCTGGCCGGGGAGATCCTGATGCACATGGACGGGACTGAACACCGGGTGGCTGCGGGTGGTGTGACCATCGCACCGAGAGGTGTTCCGCACGCCTTCAAAGTCCTTCAGGAGGGGACCCGCGTGCTGTGCCTGCACACCCCGGGCAGTGCCCAGGAGTTCTACTTCGGCGCGAGCGAACCTATGGCTCCTCGGGAAGTGGCAGGGGTGGTGGACTTCAACCGCATCCGCGAATCAGGGCGGGTAAATGGCGGCATCGAGATCATCGGTCCCCCGCCGTTCCCGGAAAGCCACTGAGGCGCCGGGCACTTCCGCCCCAGGGATGCGCCGCCGTCGTGGGGCACTTTGGGGTGGATCAGGCCCTGGAGCTGCTCAAAACCCGGCGTGTCCGTGTCAATGTGCCCCACGACGGCGGCCTCCACCTTCTGAGGGGTGAGCCAGGAACCGGCCCCGCTCGGCGATGAGGCGTTGCAGGTAGCGGCGCAGAAACAGCCGCTCGGCCAGGCGGCCAAGGATTCCGAATGGCGCCGCGAACTCCACGCGGTCCGTCATGATGCTGCCTTCGCCGGCGGACTCGAACTCATGGACGTGCCGGAAAGACTTGAACGGGCCCCTCACCTGCTCATCCACAAAGCTGCCGGGAAAGTCGACGGCGGTGACGCGGCTTGTCATGGTCAGCGGGATTCCGAAGTGCCGGGCGCGCCAGGTGACTTCCTGGCCCTCGCCGATCAGACCGGTCCGCACGCCTCCAACCGCCCGCTCCCCCGAGCCCTTCTGGGAGTCCATATGGGCGTCAATGCTGCGTGCGAGGTCGAACAGCTGTTTTCGGGGCAGGACGGACTCGGTGCGGCACACAAAGCTGACGGTCATGGCGCCAGTCTGCCAGACCCGAATCACCGGCTCGATGCCGCAAAGGCGTAACTTTTAGGCACCGGTGACCCCACGGCCGCCGGCAATCCGGCACTTCATATCCGTAACCGCGGCAAGACTTACGCAAACCCGGCGCCGGCAGTGAGGCGACCATCCGCCACCAGCGTCTGCCAGACTGGCTGCATGGCATCCGGATCTCCAGAGCCCGCCCCCAACACCGCCGACGCATTCCTCGCCCGGCTCCAGGAACTGCGGTCCGACGCCGAGCAGGCGAAGTAAGTCCGCTACTTCAAGCTGGGCCCCGGGGAATACGCCGAGGGTGACTTCTTTCTAGGAGTCCGAATGGGCGAGGTCTTCGAGCTGGCCAAAGAGTTTGTCACCATGGAACTGCCGCAGATCGAGGACCTCCTGGACAAAGACATCCACGAGGCCCGGGCTGGAGCGGTCAAGATCATGGCGCTGCAGGCTTCCGGCAGGAAGGCCCCGGAAGAACTGCGCCGGGATCTCTATGAGCTGTACCTGCGCCGGCATGACAGGATCAACAATTGGGACCTGGTGGACCTTGGCGCCGGCAGCGTTGTGGGCGGGTGGCTCGTCGACAAACCCCGTGACGTCCTCTACGGCCTGGCCCGCTCGCCCAACTTGTGGGAACGCCGTACCGCCATCGTGGCGACATCCTGGTTCCTGCGGACCGGCGACACGGAGGACACCTTCGCCATCGCAGAGTTGCTCCTCGACGACACGGAGGACCTGATCCACAAGGCCACCGGAGGTTGGCTGCGCGAGGCCGGCCGCAGCGACATGCCCCGGCTGCTGGAATTCCTTGACGCACACGCCGCCACGATGCCGCGGACAGCCTTGCGCTACGCGATAGAACACCTGGACAAGCCGGAGCGGGACCACTACATGAGGCTTAAAACTGCCTGACGCCGCCGGCTGTCATAGCGCCAGTGCGCACCAGCGCCTGGTGATTGCTGCCGTCGTGGGGCACTTTGGCGTGGATCAGGGCTTGCAGTCGCTCAAAACGCGGCGTGTCCGTGTCAATGTGCCCCGTTTCGGCTGCGGGGTGCCTGGGACACAGCAGAGCCCGACGGCGGGACTCGCCGTCGGGCTCGTGATGTTCAGTTTTGGGAAGCCTGCGCTAGCGGGTGCTGCCCGAGAGCAGGCCGCGGCTGCGCAGGAGGCGCTTCTCGATCGGTGCGAAGACCAGCAGTTCGATCAGGATGCCAACGGCGAGGATCAGCAGGATCGCGGACATCACCACGGTCATGTCGGACAGCAGGCGGCCCTGGTCCAGCAGCGAGCCGAGGCCGAAGCCGATGGTTCCGCCCACCGCGATGATTTCAGCGGCCATGAGGGAGCGCCAGGAGAACGCCCAGCCCTGCTTGAGCCCGCCCAGGTAGCCCGGCAGCGCCGCGGGAAGGATGATCTGCAGCGCCATTTGGAGCCGTGATGCGCCCAGGACGGTGCCCACACGGCGGTACTGCGGCGGGATCTGGTCCACGCCGGAAATCAGGCCGTTGATGATGGACGGGATGGCACCCATCAGCACCACGAAGTACACGGTGGCATCCGTCAGGCCGAACCAGATGATGGCGGCCGGCACCCACGCCACGGACGGCAGCACCTGCAAGCCGGAAATCAGCGGCCCGAACGCGCGCCGCAGCGGAGCCACCTGGGACAACAGCAGCCCCACCGGTGTGGCGACGGCAACACTGATCAGGAAGCCCACCAGGCCGCGCTGAAGCGAGGTCCAGACAGCTTCCTGCAGCTTCCCCTCGCCCCACAGCACGCCAACCTGCCCCAGCACATCCAGCGGCCCGGGAACGAGGTCCCGCCGCTTGACGCCGAGCGACACGTAGAACTGCCAGACGAGGATCAGCACCACCAGGGCGGCGATCGGCAGGAGCACACGGCTCCAGTCAATCCGGGCCTTGCGGGCGGCGTCGGACTGGAGGGAATCAAGGCCAGATTCGAGCTCGCGAAGATCCTCATGCCCGGTGGAGGATCGGGTCAGCGCGGCGGTGATGTGCCTGGTTTCTGCCGGTTCAGCAGGTGCGGGTGCGGGTTCCGTGGAACTGGCCTCGGCGAGTGGAGTGGGGTTACTTGGCATGGCGGCGAATCTCCTCCCGCAGCCGGGCTGTGATGACCCCGGTCAGCTGTCCGGCAAGCCCGGCGTCGGTTCGGTGTTCCTCGGTGACGGCCCATTCCTGGACCACGCGGCCCGGACGGGAGGACAGCAGCAGCACGCGCTGGCCCAGCCGGACGGCCTCGCGGACGTTGTGGGTGACAAAAACGATGGTGCGCCCGGTTTCCTTCCAGATGCGCTCCAGCTCGTCGTGGAGGAGGTCGCGGGTAATGGCGTCCAGGGCCGCGAACGGCTCGTCCATGAGCAGCAGCTGCCGGTCCTGCGCGAGGGAACGGGCCAGTGCCACGCGCTGGCGCATGCCGCCGGACAGCTCGTGCGGCCGCTTGTCGCCCGCGCCGCCGAGGTGGACCAAGTCCAGGAGTTCGTCGGCCTTGACGCGCCGGTCGGCCTTGCCCACGCCGCGCAGCTTCAGTGCGAGCTCGATGTTCTCCCGGGCCGTCAGCCAAGGGAAGAGGGCGGCGTCCTGGAACATAAAGGCCGCGCCGTCGCTGGGTACTTCAAGAGCGCCCGACGTCGGGACCTCCAGTCCCGCCATGATGTTCAGCAGGGTGGACTTGCCGCAGCCGGAGGCTCCGAGGAGGGCCACGAACTCGCCCTTCCCAATGTTGGCGTTGACGTCGTCCAGCACCGGGGCGCCGTCGCCGAAGCGCTTGCCCAGGTTTTCCAGTACGACTGGCATGGTCCCGTCCTTACGTTGATGGTTGATGCTGCAAAGCTGCGGTTTAGTCGTCCCCGAGGCCGGCGGCCGAGATGGACTCACCCGTCACTTCGTTCAAGGCTTTGAGGTCAAAGAGGCCGTTGATGTCGGCCTGTTTGGTGGTGCCGGCCTCCACCCCGTCCTTGAGGAGCTTGGGGTAGGTTCCGGCCAGCGGATCCACGGTGAACACGATGTTGGCCAGGGACCTTTCGATGACGTCGGCCGGGAGTGCGGCGCCGGCCGACTCCTGCAGCGCGGCGTTGATGACAGCGGTCTTCTCCGCGGCAGGGGCCTCATTGAGCCATGCCACCGATTCTGCGTGGCCTTTCAGCAGCGCCTTCACGGTGTCCGGGTGCTCGGCCGCGAACGTCCTGTTCACGATCAGGATGGTGGTGGGAAACTCGCCGGGCTTGCCGGAGGCCGAACCGTCCCAGAGGTCCTTTTCGTCCACCAGCACCTTGGCTCCGGCCTGGAGCACCAGCCGGGACGCCCACGGCTCAGGCAGCCACGCGCCGTCGAGCTTTCCGTCCTGGAACAGCTTGAGCGTCTGGGCGTTCTCGGTGGGGTTGATCAGGACATCGCCGCTGCCGTCCACGTTGGTTTTGTAGCCCTGCGAGCCCAGCCAGGCGCGCAGCGCCACGTCCTGGGTGCCGCCGAGCTGCGGGGAGGCGAGGGTCTTGCCCTTGAGGTCCGCAGCCGAGTTGATCTCAGGCCGGACCACCAGCTGGGCACCACCGGCGGCTGCACCGGCGATGATGCTGACCGATTCACCCTTGCTCTTGACAAAGGAGTTGATGGCCGGATTGGGGCCGATGTACGCAGCGTCGATGGCGCCTGCGTTCAGGGCCTCAATGGCGGCGGGTCCGGCGTTGAAGGTCTCCGTGCTGAGGGCGGTGCTGCCCAGGTTCTTGGCCAGGAAGCCCTGCTTGAGGCCCACCAGCGCTGGCGCGTGGGTCAGGTTTCCGAAGTAGCCCAGCTTGAGCTCGGCTGCCGGGGTGGGCGGCGGGGTGGCAGCGGCGGCGTCGGTATTGCGGGAGACGGTGGAAGCCACCACGGCACCTGCGGCGATCAGAAGGACCAGTCCGATGGCGAGGGCGGCCTCGATGGCACGCTTGCGCTTGGGCACCGCGCTTTCGCCTGCCACGATGCGAATCATCCCGGGCTTGGAACTAGTCATTGGTTCACCATAGGGAGTCACGTAAACCCGGTTCAATGAAGCGGAAACGGGGGGTCACGCGCGTTCATCTAGCGTCATATTCGCCGGACTTGGCCCGCCATATCCCGCGCAGCGTCAATTGCCCTTGACGTTGACCAACTGGCGGAGCTTGTGCCGGACCGTGACCAGGTCAGCCGCGTCCCTCATGACGACGTCGATGGGTTTGTAGGCCGCCGGGATTTCGTCGATGAAGGCCTCCGTGGCGCGGAATTCGATACCGCGCATGGCCTTCTTCAACTCCTCGAGGGAGAACGTTTTGCGGGCGGCATTTCTAGAATATTCGCGCCCGGCGCCGTGGGGTGAGGAGTTCAGCGACACGGGATTGCCCAGGCCCTCCACCACGTACGACGCCGTCCCCATGGATCCGGGAATCAGGCCGGGATCGCCGTGCTCGGCTTTGATGGCGCCCTTGCGGGACACCCAGACGGACCTCCCGTAGTGCGTTTCCTGCTGGGTGAAGTTGTGGTGGCAGTTGATCCGCTCCTGCTCCTTGACCGGTCCGCCCACCCAGGTGCTGAACCGGGTGATGACGCGGTCCATCATTTCTTCGCGGTTCAGCAGGGCGAAATGCTGGGCCCACCGCAGCTCCTCGATGTAGCGGCTGAACTGTGGCGTGCCCTCCTCAAGGTAGGCAAGGTCCGGATCTGGAAGCGTAATCTGCCTTTTCCGGGTCAGGTTCTGCGCGACGCCGATGTGGTGCTGCGCGATCTTGTTGCCCACGCCCCGCGAGCCGGAGTGCAGGAACAGCCAGACGGCGTCGGTCTCGTCGGCGCACACCTCGATGAAGTGGTTTCCGGATCCCAGCGAGCCAAGCTGCAGCTCCCAGTTGGCCACATACTGGGCAGGGCTGAATCCGGCCTTGGCGGCCAGCTTGGACAGTTCGGCAACGCGGGGCTCTGCGGTGGCCTGGACCTTGCGGTTGTTGTGTCCGGCCGAGAGCGGGATGGCGCGTTCGATGTTCTCCCGCAGCCGCTTCCTGTCCTTCGGCAGGTCCGTCAGCGAGTACTGGGTCCGGACGGCGATCATTCCGCAGCCGATGTCCACCCCCACCGCCGCGGGGATGATGGCGCGTTCGGTAGGGATCACGGACCCCACGGTGGCGCCTTTGCCCAGGTGCGCGTCCGGCATCAGCGCCAGGTGCGGGTAGATGAACGGCAGCCGCGACGTCGCCAGGGCCTGCTCACGGGTTTTGGCATCCAGGATGGAGGCCCAGTTGATGAGTTTGCTGTTGATCTGTTCCACGGCGTGCCCTCCCACTCACGATGATGGTGGGGCGGCCGCCGCGAGGCAAGGGCCGCCGTCGAACCTGGCCACACGCCACAGACGGCTCTGCCCCGCATAACCGGTGTGGGACCGGTATTTATCAAGCTGTTTGTGACAGCCGGGTGGTTTGTTTGTTGTTGATGCCCGCTGTGAGTGGGACTCCTGGCGCGGCGGGCCTGTGTCGGTATCGGTGTGGGTTGCGGGCGTAGCAGGTATCGAGTGTGTCTTGGCGTTGCTGGCGTGCTTGCCGGACGAGTCCATGGTGGACGGTGTCCGGGGTGTAGTAGTTCAGGCCGCTGTGGCGGTGGTGGGTGTTGTAGCCGGTGAAGAACGCCGCCATGTGGTCCCGTGCGTGCTGCAGATCTTGGAACCGGCGGGGGAAGTCCAGGTCGTATTTCACGGTTTTGAACAAGGCCTCTGAATAGGGGTTGTCGTCAGAGACCCGTGGCCGGGAGTAGGACAAAGTGATGCCCAAGGCGCGGGCCAGGTCCAACGTCGTGGCTGCCCGCATCGGCGCCCCGTTGTCGGCATGGATCACGGCGGGCCGGTGATTGTTGTCGGCGACGGCGTCCCTGATAAGTGCTGAGGCAAGGGCGGCCGTTTCGGTGTATTCGACGCGGTGACCGACGACCTTGCGGGAGAACACGTCCATGATTGTGTAGAGCTTGTAGGTGTGTTTGCCGGGGCCGTGGAGCGTGGTGATGTCCCAGCTCCAGAGCTGGTTCGGAGCCGTCGCAGCGTGGACTGGTTTGGCTCTTTTGGGCCCGGTGCCGGTGCGTTGTTCGCGGCGGTCTCCGTTCTGCCCATGCCGGGCCACGATCCGGTGCGCTGCGGCGATCGAGAACGGGCAGTAACCCGCGTCCAGCATCCGGTAATAGGCCTGTGTGACCGAAAGGTTCCCGTATTCCTCGGAATTAAGCAGTCCCATGAACTCGTCGGACTCGGCCGTGGTGATCCGGTTCGGGTAGTCACGGTCGACATGCGGAACGGTGATCCCGGCCAGGCCGGGAGGATTCTGATGCCGGTACCAGGCGGTGCGGTGCACGCCAACCAGGGCGCAGGCTTTGACCGCTGACCAGCCGGCCGTGACCAGGTTCCGGGCGAAGGTCAGGGCGATGTCTTTCCAGGCTTTGGCATCAACCACTCCGGACGCCCCGGCTCCGGCTCCTCCAGTTGCGGTTCGGTCGCCGCCGCGCTCTTGGCCATGGCGTCCAAGAGCGCGGAAGCTTTTCCCAAGATGTCCACCGCGGCCTCGGACCTGGCCAGCTTGGCCTTGAGAATCTCGTTCTCCTTCAGAACGCGTTTGAGTTGCTTCTTATCGCCTGCATTCAATCGCGGATCCTTCCATCTTGAATCGGCCGGCAGATCACCGGATTCCCGGTCGATTGCCCACTCTCGGATGGTCTCGGCCTTGACTCCGACCGCCCTCGCAAGGGCGGTCTTGGAGCCTAGCTCAAGGCACTTTTCGTTCTCATCCAGAATCGCGTTTTTCTCGTCAACAGTGAAGCGACGATTCGACTGACGGACCGGAATAACAAAATCCATAAGGGACCTTCCCCGTCCCATATGTCTCCTCCGGTGCAAACAGAAAACCTGTCACACAAGAGCCTGACACACAGGGGGACAACACCGTTCGTGCGGGGCAGGGCCGTTCGTGCGGGAACTAGATGGAGTAGCGCTCGTCCTCGTGGTCGCCCGGGTGGTCCTTGATCAGGCCGGCGGCCAGCGTGTTGCCGTCCAGCGGGTCGATCACCAGGAACGCGCCGGTGCGGCGGTGGTGCGTGTAGTTCTCCAGCGGCAGCGGGGCGGAGAGCCGGAGCTGCGCGTGGCCGATGTCGTTCAGCTCAAGGCTTGACGTGGCTTCAAGTTTGAACGACGCCAGGTCCAGCTTGCCGCTGACGTTGCGGACCAGCGCCTGCACGGTGCGGGTGCCGTGCTTGACCAGCACCTTGGCGCCTTCCCGCAGCGGCTTCGGTGAGAGCCAGCACAGGGCAGCGTACAGGTCGGCCGACGATTCGCGGACGGTCCCGGCGGCGGCAATGGTGTCGCCGCGCGCGACGTCGAACTCGTCGGCCAGGCGGATGGCCACAGACTGCGGGGCGGCGGCTTCCTGGAGCGAGGCTCCGGCGAAGTCGATGCCCACCACGGTGGTGGTGCGGGGGCCCTGGCCGGGGGTCAGCACAGAAACCTTGTCCCCCACCTTGACGGAGCCCTCGGTGATCTGGCCGGCGTACGCGCGGTAGTCGCGGTAGGCCTCCACATCCAGGCCGGCAGCAACGGCGTCGGGAGCCAGCGCACCCTGCGGCCGGACCACCAGCTGCACGGGGAACCGGAAGCTCTCCAGCTGGGTGTCGATCTCGTCGGCGGCCGGCAGGGTCTCCAGGACCTCCAGCAGGGCGGGACCGTCATACCAGGGGGTGCGCTCGGAGCGCTCCACCACGTTGTCGCCGTCGAGCGCGGACACGGGGATGACCAGCAGGTCATCGATGTGGTCCGCGGTGCCCAGTTCGGCGGAACCGATGCCCAGCTCGCGCGCCACCCGCTGCACGTCGGCCTGGATTTCGCGGAACACGGACTCGCTGAAGTCCACCAGGTCGATCTTGTTCACAGCCACGATCACGTGCGCCACGCGGAGCAGCTGCAGCACGGACAGGTGCCGGCGGGTCTGCTCCAGGACACCCTTGCGGGCGTCAATGAGTACGACGACGGCATCCGCGGTGGATGCGCCGGTCACCGTGTTCTTGGTGTACTGCACGTGCCCGGGGCAGTCGGCCAGGATGAAGCTGCGCTGGTCCGTGGCGAAGTAGCGGTAGGCCACATCGATGGTGATGCCCTGCTCGCGCTCGGCGCGGAGGCCGTCGGTCAGGAGGGCGAGGTCAATCGCCTGGGTCCCGGTGGCGCCCGCGCCGCCGAAGCCGCGGTCCGCTGAGGTGCGGGCAACGGCGTCGAGCTGGTCGGCCAGGATCGCCTTGGAGTCGTGCAGGAGGCGGCCCACCAAAGTGGACTTGCCGTCGTCGACCGATCCTGCGGTGGCGAAGCGGAACAGGGTGGTGGGCAGGGCTGTTTCCAGCTCGGCGGCCAGGAGTGAAGTCTCGGTGCTCATTTAGAAGTAACCATCCTTCTTGCGGTCTTCCATGGCTGCCTCGGAGATGCGGTCATCTGCACGGGTGGCACCACGTTCGGTGATGGTGGAGGCGGCAACTTCAATCACAACGTCGCTCACGGTGGCTGCGGCCGATTCAACGGCACCGGTGCAGGACATGTCCCCCACGGTGCGGTAGCGGACCGTTTTGATGATGACTTCCTCGTGCGGCAGCGGCTGGGAAACCTCGCCCACCGCACGCCACATGCCGTCGCGGGCAAACACTTCGCGGTTGTGGGCGTAGTACAGGCCCGGCAGCTCGATGTTCTCGCGTTCGATGTAGCGCCAGATGTCCAGCTCGGTCCAGTTGCTGATGGGGAATGCCCGGACGTGCTGGCCCACGGTGTGGCGGCCGTTGTACAGGTTCCACAGCTCGGGGCGCTGGTTGCGGGGATCCCACTGGCCGAACTCGTCGCGGAGGCTCAGGATGCGCTCCTTGGCGCGGGCCTTGTCCTCGTCACGGCGGCCGCCGCCGAAGACGGCGTCGAACTTGTTCTGCTGGATGGCGTCCAGCAGCGGGACGGTCTGCAGCGGGTTGCGGGTGCCGTCGGCGCGCTCGGCCAGTTCGCCGCGGTCAATGAACTCCTGGACGGAGCCGACGACGAGCTTCAGTCCCAGCCGCTCCACCGTCCGGTCGCGGAAGTCGATGACCTCGGGGAAGTTGTGGCCGGTGTCCACGTGCAGCACGGGGAACGGAACCTTGCCGGGCCAGAACGCCTTGGTGGCCAGGTGCAGCATCACCACGGAGTCCTTGCCGCCGGAGAACAGCAGCGCGGGCTTCTCGAACTCGGCAACAACCTCACGGATGATGTGGATGGCCTCGGACTCAAGCGTGTCCAGGCTGGAGAGCCGGGTTGAAACGGCAGCGTCGGTCACCTGGGTGGGCTCCTCGGTTAGGAAAGTGCTCATACGTGTAGTCCGCATTCTGTCTTGTCGGTCCCTGCCCAGCGGCCGGCGCGGGGGTCGTCTCCCGGCGCCACCTTCCGGGTGCAGGGCTGGCAGCCAATGGAGGGGTAACCCTGGGAAAGCAGCGGGTTCACGGGCAGGAGGTTGTCATCGGAGTACTGCACCAGCTGGTCGAACGTCCAGGCCGCCACCGGGTTGACCTTGACCAGGCCGTTGGCCTCGTCCCAGGTGACCAGCGGTGTGTTGGTGCGGGTGGGTGACTCGTCGCGGCGGACGCCGGTGAACCACAGCTCGTAGCCGGCCAGGGTACGGCGCAGCGGGGCAACTTTGCGGAGGGCGCAGCACTGGGCGGCGTCGCGGGCGAAGAGGTCCTTGCCCAGGAGCCGGTCCTGCTGTTCCACGGTGTTCTCCGGGAGCACGTCCACCACGTTGACGCGGAGGTTTGCTGCCACCTCGTCCCGAGTGGCGTAGGTCTCCGGGAAGTGGTAGCCGGTCTCCAGGAACAGGACGTCGACGCCGGGCATCTGGTCAGCAACCAGGGCCGGGAGGACTGAGTCGGCCATGGAGCAGGCGACGGCCACTGCGGACAGGTCGAAGTTGCGCTCCACCCAGGCGATGACGTCGCGGGCAGGCGCGTCCCAGCCGAGCTCGGCAGCGCCGGATTCAGCCAGCGCCTTGAGCTCGTCCTTGCTGCGGAGGGCAGGCGCCGCGGCGCCTGCCACTGATTGAGTTTCGCTCATTGCAGGTCCCCCTCGTCCGCTGCGTGTGCCCACTCGGCAAACGTCTGGTTCTCGGAGCGCTTCGCCACAAAGGAGCGGACAACCCGCTCCACGTAGTCCGGCAGGTCCTCGACGTAAACCTTGAGCCCGCGGACGGTGCGTCCCAGGCCGGCCTCTTCCCGGTCGGTGGAAGCCAGCCCGCCGCCCAGGTGGACCTGGAAGCCGGGGGTGGGGTCGCCGTCGGGCGTTGGCAGCATCATGCCCTTGAGGCCGATGTCCGCGGTCTGGATGCGGGCGCAGGAGTTGGGGCAGCCGTTGATGTGCAGGGACAGCGCGTGCGGAAGTTCGCCGGACGCGGCGAGGTCGGCCAGGCGGCGTTCCAGTTCGGCGACCGCGGTGGCGGCGGTGACCTTGGTTTCCACGATGGCCAGCTTGCAGTATTCGATTCCGGTGCAGGCGATGGTGCCGCGGCGGAACACTGACGGCCGGGCGGAGAGGCCCAGTGCGTCCAGCTCAGCTACCAGCGGCTCAACCTGTTCCTTGGCAACGTCCAGCACCACGAGCTTTTGGTGCGGCGTGGTGCGCAGGCGGTAGGAGCCGCGGGCCTCGAGCGTGTCAGCGAGCTTGACCAGCGCAGCGCCGGAGAGGCGGCCGGCCAGCGGGGTGGCGCCGATGAAGAACTTGCCGTCCTTCTGCTCGTGCACGCCGATGTGGTCACCCGGTGACGTGGGCTTGGGCGCGGCGGGACCGTCGGCCAGCTTGTAGCCCAGGTATTCGTCCTCGAGGATCTGGCGGAACTTCTCCGGACCCCAGTCAGCCATCAGGAACTTCAGGCGTGCCTTGGTGCGCATGCGGCGGTAACCGTAGTCGCGGAAGATGCTGGTGACGCCGAGCCATACTTCGGCGGCCTCCTCGGGCTTCACGAAGGCACCCAGGCGCTTGCCGAGCATCGGGTTGGTGGAGAGGGCGCCGCCGGCCCAGAGGTCATAGCCCACGCCCAGCTCGGGGTGCTTGACTCCCACGAGGGCGAAATCGTTGATCTCGTGGACCACGTCCTGGCTGGGGTGGCCGGTGATGGCAGTCTTGTACTTGCGCGGCAGGTTGGAGAGCAGCGGGTTGCCGATGAAGCGTTCGCCCAGCTCAGCAATCAGCGGCGTGGGGTCGATGATCTCATCCTTGGCGATGCCGGCCACCGGGGAGCCCAGGATGACGCGGGGCACGTCGCCGCAGGCCTCGGTGGTGGACAGGCCAACACCTTCCAGGCGGTTCCAGATTTCCGGGATGTCTTCCACCCGGATCCAGTGCAGCTGGATGTTCTGGCGGTCCGTGAGGTCGGCGGAATCCCGCGCAAAATCAACCGAGATCTGGCCGATAACGCGCAGCTGCTCGGTGGTGAGCGCACCGCCGTCGATCCTGACCCGGAGCATGAAGTACTTGTCCTCAAGCTCGTGCGGCTCCAACGTGGCGGTCTTGCCGCCGTCGATCCCGGGCTTGCGCTGGGTGTACAGGCCCCACCAGCGGAAGCGGCCATGCAGGTCCTGGCCGGGGATAGAGTCGAAGCCCTCTTTGGAGTAGATGGACTCGATACGCTCGCGCACGTTAAGGCCGTCGTCTTCCTGTTTCCAGGTTTCGTTGGCGTTCAGCGGGGTTTTGCCGTCCACTTTCCACTGCCCGTGCGGCTTGGCGGCAGGGCGGGAAGAGGTGCGTGCGGGGCGCTTGGAGGCAGCGGAGTCCGCGGACGCTCCGGCTAGAGCTGTATCAGTCATGCATCGACTGTAGGGCCCACCCGAATAGCGTCACAAAGGTCCCGGAAACCCTAGGTCACCTAGGGAAACATTTCGTCACGAAACGCCGGACAGCCTTGAAGACGGCAGCGTGCTGTGCTTCGGCGGCGGTGTTCTAGAGAGCGGCGGCGGTGTGTTTTAGTGGCGGTGTTAGCGGGCGGCTGCGACGGCGGCGTCGTAGCGTTCCAGCGCAATCTCAGCCAGCACGGGCGACGGCAGCAGCGGCGCGGTCACGAGGTCGGCCCCCGCCTTGGCGAGCTGGTCGTGGAAGTAGCCCGGCGCCAGGAGGTAGGAAGCGATCACCACGCGGCCGCCCAGGTCAACGCCGCCGGCGGACTCCCCTGCGCCGGCACCGCCTTCGGCTTCCTCGCGGAGCATGGCGACGGCGTCGGGCACCGAGGGCTTGGCGGACGCCCCGTAGGCGGCGACGATCCTGTTGGACCGCAGCTCGCTCAGGTGCCCCAGGAGCTCCTCGACGCTGACCGCGGCATTGGGGTTGGAGGACCCCGCGGCGGCAAGGACGACGGCGTCGCGGTCGGTGACGCCCGCTTCGCGCAGTCGCTGGTCCAACAGGGCTGCCAGCCGCGGGTCCGGGCCCAATGGCGCGGCGGCGAGGCTTCCCGGCCGGCTCTTGACGGCCCGGGCGATGTCCACCTTCACGTGGTAGCCCACGCTCAGCAGCAGCGGCACCACCACAGCGCTTTCCCCTTCGGGCAGGCCCGCAACAACGTCCACAAGATCCGGCTGCTGGACGTCCACATACGCCTCGCGCACGTCGAGTCCGGGGCGCAGGGCCGCGATGGCGTCACGCAGGGCGTTGACCTCCGCGGCGCCCTGGGGGTTGGACGTCCCATGGGCACAGGCGATCATGATGGGGCTGTTCATAGGGGCTAGCGTAACGTTGGAGCCGCCCTGTCCGCCCTCTTTGAAACCGCCGGGACGCTCCATGACATTCCCTTTTGACATCGCCCTGGTATGGCTGGACCTGGCCGGCGTCTTCTTCTTCGCCGTATCCGGATCCCTCCTGGCAGCCCGGAAACAGTTCGACTTCGTGGGCTCGCTGCTCCTGGCCTCCCTTGTGTCCCTGGGCGGCGGCGTGATCCGCGACATCATCCTCAACACCACCCCGGCCGCCTTCACCAACCCCGCCTACCTGGTTCCCCCGGTCCTGGCCACCGTGCTGGTCTACTTCCTCTTCTCCAGCGTCCAGCGCTTCACCTCGCTCCTGACCCTGTTCGACGCCGGCGGGCTGGCCCTGTTCTGCATCACCGGCACGCTCAAGGCACTTGCGCTGGGCATCAACCCGGTGGCGGCTGTGCTTTTGGGAGTCACGACGGCGGTGGGCGGCGGCCTGCTGCGCGACATCACCGCCAATGAGGTACCGCAGCTGTTCGACCCCAGCGACCTCTATGCGCTGCCGGCCTTCAGCGGCGCGGCGCTGACCGCGGTGCTGTGGGTCCTGGGCGGCTTCACAGCGCTCACGGCGTGCGGGGTGGCGGCTGTGGTTTTCACCTTTCGTGTGGTGGCCTGGCGCCGGTCATGGCGTATTCCGTTGGCTGTTCGCGGCTGGCACCGGCTTGGGGTTGACGAGGGCAAGTTGAGGGACGGAAATTAGCTAGGATAAGAGCCATGACTGACATGTTCCTCGAGAAATTCCGCGCGCTTGTTCCGAAGTATCTCGAAGACGAATGGCAGGAAGAAGACGGGCTGCCCACAGAAGAGCTGGATGCAGCCCTCGCCGAACACCAATTCCAGGTTCCCCTGGTCCTGCGCGAGTTCTACCAGGCCCTCGGCGGCTGCGAGGACCTCATGGAGGCCTACCACTATTTCTGGGATCCGGAAGAGCTGGAAGTCGACGACGAAGGCTTCCTGATGTTCATGGAGGACGAGGAAGAGCAGTTCACCTGGGGTTTCCGCGTGGGCGACCTCAGCGTTCCCGATCCCATTGTGTGGCGCCGCAACAACGCCCGCGGCCAGTGGAAGAACGAAGAAGGAACCTTCTCCGAGTTCGTCTTCGACATGTTCGAGTGGGCCTTCAACGACGAAGACTAAGGGTTTCCGGGGCTGGGGCCCCGCCGTCGTGGGGCACTTCGACACGGACACGCCGCGCGCTGAGCCTGTTTCCGCGGTTACGCGCCCCAAAGTGCCCCACGACGGCGGCACTTACTGTGCGCCGAAGGCTCCCCGCCGGCACAACTCCAGTACCGCCAACACGTCTGCCACCATCCGCTCAGGGTGATGGACGACGTGGTCATAACCGAATCTGAGGCCAAGCCGCCCGCCAATGAGGGTGGCGTTGTTGCGTTTTCGGTCCTTTTTAACTTGCCTCGGCTCCAGGTGCGTATTGCCGTCGGTTTCCACCACCAGGCACTCCTCAATGAGGAAGTCCACCTCGCCCACTCCCGGCAGTTCCACGTGCCTGCGGACATGCAGCCCCGCGCGCCGGAAGTGGTAGTTGGCCAGGACCTCCAGCAGGGAATCCGCCCGTGGGACCACGTTGTCCAGCACTGCGCGGGCGGGAGCGTTGCGGTTGCCGGGGAGCTTTCGCCGCAGGAAATCCAGGGTCACATCTCCCCGCTGAGCCGCACACTGAACCATGACCAGCGACTCCAGAGCCGGCAAGCACCACAGCGCATGAATAAGGACGTCAGCCAGACCCGCCACCGGCAGCCATGCATGGGCCGCGTGTGCACATCGGCCGTGGGTCAGCGTTCCCGGTGGGGTCTTCTTGTGCCCCGGGCTGAGGTGCACAGGACCTGGTTCGTGCAGTGTCCACAGCCGGTACGTGGGGGCAGCCGACAGACAGGTCAGCAGGGCGTTGTGCTTCAGCGCCAGGCCGAGCACACCCGCCTCCCGCGGCAAGCAGTAGATACCTCGGCGGATCCTGACGATGCGCCCGGCCGCCACTGCCTTGTCGAGGAACGTCCGCGAGAACCCGGCGCCACGGAGCGTCGCGGTCCGAGCGGCACCGCGCTGGGAGAGGAAGGTTTCAATATCCATGCTTCCACCGTGGCCTTGGCTGCGGCAGGTGGGCAGTCCGGGATAGGGCCATGTGGACAAAGCAGCGGTCCTGGGGCACTTCGACACGGACACGCCGTAACTTCAGCGCCAAACGCCCTCAGATGGCCGCAATGTGCCCCACGAAGGAAGCTGAAAACCTGTGACATCGGAAGTAACAACAGGCTTGCATCTTGTGACAAACCTGTCATAGACTGTTCACGGATCCGCTAAACGCCTCCGGCGGATTTGATGCGAACGGAGAAATAGCCTCGGTTCAATGCAACGTGATGACTCGTATCGTTGCAGCGAGCCGGGGCTATTCCGTTTAAGCCCACATTGTTAAGTCCAGCACACGCCAGCTGGATCCGCGCCGCCTAGGGATTCCAGGCGCGGAACTCCAGCGCGGGGCTAGCTGGCCCGGTCAACCACTGCCAGGGCAAAGTTGGACAGCGAGGCCTTCACAACACCCTCGGGCAGCGGCGCCAGGGCAGCAATTGCTTCATCAGCCCAGCCGCGCGCCACGACCCATGACTCGGCCGTGACAGGGTGTTCCCGCAGCCCGGCCACCGCGGCAGCCAGGGCAGAATCTGACGTGAGGTCGCCGTCGATAAGCTTCAAAAGTTCGACGGCGGACTGGTCACCGGACGCCGCATCCCGGCGCAGGAACAGAACCGGAAGCGTGGGCACACCTTCGCGCAGATCCGTGCCCGGGGACTTGCCGGACTTGACCTTGACGCCGGTGACATCAATGACGTCGTCGGCGAGCTGGAAGGCCACACCCACCTTTTCGCCGTACTCCACCAGCAGGTCCTCGTAGGCGGGATCGGCGCCGGCGAAGATGGCACCAAGTTGGCCCGATGCAGCCACCAGGGAGCCCGTCTTGTCCGCGATAACGGAGAGGTAGTGCTCCACCGGATCCTCGTCCGGGCGCGGCCCCACGGTTTCGTGGAGCTGGCCCAGGCAGAGCCGCTCGAACGTGCGGGCCTGGATGCCCAGGGCGCGGGAGCCAAGCTCGGACACCAGAATGGAGGCGCGGGCAAAGATGAGGTCGCCGGTCAGGACGGCCACGGAGTTTCCCCAGACCTCGTGGGCAGTGGGGGCGCCGCGGCGGAAGGGAGCCGAGTCCATCACGTCATCGTGGTAGAGCGTGGCCAGGTGTGTCAGTTCCACCACCACGGCGGCCTGCACCACGGCGGGCAGGGAGGCGTCGCCAAGGTGGGCACACAGCAGCGTCAAGAGGGGACGGATGCGCTTGCCGCCGGCCTCCACCAGGTGACGCGACGTTGCGTCTGCCAGGGGATCGGAGTTGGCAATTGCTTCGCGCAGCTTCTTCTCCACCCGCGCCAGGTTGGTGGTGATGGCGGGGCCCAGCTCGGCATCCTCCGCGATGGCCGCGAAGCCTGCGGGCAGCTGAAGTCCCGTGGCAATGGCGGTGGTGTTGAGGCTGGGTTCGGAGTCCGGCAGGCCGTGCCCGGCGTGCGTCCAGCTGTGGTCTGCGGAGTTGGTCACGGGTTAACCCTAACTTTTTGTTGCGGATACCGCTGATTCGAGTCTGTTGGGGTGCGCGAAGCTGTGTTGGAGGTGGCAGGAACCAGCGACTCCAGGACACGGATGGCCCGGTCCTCGAAGCCCTTGGCGGCGGGGTCTGTGAGGTTGGCCAGCAGCCGCACCACAAACCTCATCAGGACCGGGATGGGCATCCCGGTCCGCAGCGCTAGTTTCATCACGGCGGGCTTTCCGATCAGCGCGGCAAACGCCCTGCCCAGCGTGAAGTGCGAGCCCCACTGGTTCCGCACATAGCCGGCGTACCCCGCAAGGTGCGCGTCGGCGTCGTACGTTCCGCCCGCCGCGAAAGAGCGTGAGGAGGCGTCAGTGATGAACTCGGCCGCAAAGCGCGCGGACTCCATGGCGTAGGAGATGCCCTCACCGTTGAAAGGGGACACCATGCCGCCGGCGTCGCCCAGGAGCAGGAGGCCGGGCGAGTAATGCGGGGTGCGGTTGAAGCCCATGGGCAGCGCGGCGCCGCGGATCTCCCCCACCTGGTTGTCAGGGGTGAAGCCCCACTCGGCGGGCATGCCGGCGGTCCATTCGCGCAGGACCTGCTTGTAATCCAGCTTGCCGAATTCCTTGGACGAGTTCAGGATGCCCAGGCCCACGTTGGAGGTGCCGTCGCCGACGCCGAAGACCCAGCCGTAGCCGGGGAGCAGGCTGCCGTCGCGGCCCGGGAGTTCCAGCCAGCCTTCCATCCAGTCGTCGTCGTGGCGCGGGGAGGTGAAGTAGGTGCGGACTGCCACGCCCAGGGGACGGTCGTCACGCTTCTGGATTCCCAGCGATACCGCGGTCCGGGTGGAGTTGCCGTCCGCGGCGAGGACGACGTCGGCACTGAACTCGCGCGTCTCCCCCGTCTTCCGTCCGGACTCGTCCAGCAGCGCTGCGCGGACACCGGTCACGCGGCCGTCCTCGTTGCGCATGGCTTCGGTGACGCTGTGCCGCTCCAGGATCTCGGCCCCGGCGGCCTGCGCATGGCGGGCCAGTTCCTCGTCGAAGCCCAGGCGGGTGCGGATCAGGCCATACTGCGGAAAGTCGCTGACCTCGGGCCAGGGCAGCTCGATGGTACGCCCGCCCGCGATCAGGCGCAGGCCCTTGTTGCGGCGCCAGCCATCCGACTCAGGGTGCGGCAGGCCCAGCTTCTGGATCTCACGGACAGCGCGCGGGGTGAGGCCGTCGCCGCAGACCTTCTCGCGCGGGAAGCTGGTCTTCTCCAGGACGGTCACGGAAATGCCCGCCCGGGCAAGGTAGTACGCAGCGGTGGAGCCGGCCGGCCCCGCGCCGACAATCAGAACATTCACACCGGTCAGCGCGGGCTGCGCGTGATGTTGCGGCGGAGCTTGGCGACGGGACCCTTGTTCGCGGCGATGGCGGCAGCAGCGGCGTCGGGCCCTGCCGTGTCCGACGAAGCCGGCTTGAACGCGCGGTGCACCGCCACGATCCCGCCGGTGAGGTTGCGGTAGGTCACGTTTTCCCAGCCGGATTCCTGCAGCCAGGCCGCCAGGTGGTCCTGGTCAGGCCAGGCGCGAATGGACTCGGCCAGGTAAACGTAGGCGTCCGGGTTGGAGGCCACCTTCACGGCGATGGCAGGCAGCGCACGCATCAGGTACTCGGTGTACAGGTTGCGCCAGAGCGGCACCACGGGCTGGGAGAACTCGGCGATGACCAGCTTGCCGCCGGGCTTGGTGACGCGGAGCATCTCGGCAAGGGCCTTCTTGGGCTCGTTGACGTTGCGCAGCCCGAACGAGATGGTGCTGGCGTCAAAGGTGTTGTCCGCGAAGGGAAGGTTGGTGGCGTCACCGGCGATGAAGTCAATGTCCGGGCGGCGCCGCTTGCCCACCTTGAGCATTCCGAGGGAGAAGTCGCAGGCCACCACGTCTATGCCTTCGTCGGCATATGGCTCGCTGGAGGTGCCCGTTCCCGCAGCCAGGTCAAGCACCCGTTGGCCCCGCGAGACCTCCATCGCTTCCACCACAACCTTGCGCCAGCGGCGGGTCTGCCCCATGGAGAGGACATCGTTGACGACGTCGTATTTAGGTGCGACGTCGTCAAACATCGTGGCTACTTCGTCCGGACGCTTATCCAAGGATGCTCGGTTCACCATGACATTGTCTCAAACGTTAGGCGGGCCGACGAACCACGCGGAATTCGGCCGGCTTTACGGCTGGTTGATTGCGCTTATGGGTACTTAGAGGTACTGAGCATAGGCAGTACTTTCAAGTACTGTTGAGCAATCATGACGAGCACGTTCCGCACCGGCGTTATCAAAACCCTGACGATCCCCCTGGATGGCACAGCATCTCCCGGGGGGCTGCCGCAGTTTCTGGTCCGGGACGACGTCCTTTGCTGGACCCGGCGCGAAGCCGGACTGGTGGGATTCGGGGAGATCACCCGGTTTACCGCCACCGGCCCGGACCGCTTCCTCGAAGCCGACATCTGGTGGCGCCACCTGGTCCTGGAAGCCAACATCACCGACGCCGTTGAGCTCCCCGGCACGGGCCCCGTCGCCTTCGGCTCCTTTGCCTTTTCCAAGAAATCGGCCCACGAGTCCCGCTTGATTGTGCCGGAGATTGTGGTGGGGGTCCGTGACGGCAGTTACTGGCTCACCCAGTTAACGTTCGACGACGGCGAACTCACCGAGGCGGGCGCCCTCGCTGCCCTGGAACGCTGGCTGAGCGGCGGCAGCTCTGCTGTGTCCCTCGCCTCCTCTCCTGGCGATGCGCCCGGTAGTGACGCCCCCAGCGGTGACCTTCCCGCAAAGGCAGGCGCCGCCGTCGTACGTCCCCTGCCTTTGGCTGCCGGCGCAACACTGCACACTGGCTCGCTCAGCGAGGAAGACTGGATGGCCGCCGTCGCCGCCGGGGTGGCCGAAATCCAGACCGGTGCCCTCGAAAAACTGGTGCTGGCGCGAGACATTGTGGCCACCGTTCCAACCGGCGTCAATGCTGCCCAAGTGCTCCGCGAACTGTCCGCGCGCTACCGCGAATGCTGGACGTACGGGGTGGACGGGCTGGTGGGGGCCACGCCGGAGATGCTGATCCAGGTGGAGGGCCGCACCGCCCAGGCGCGCGTGCTGGCGGGGACCCTGGACCGCCGCGACGCGCATGGCGAGGCCGGCATCCCCATGGAATACGCCGAACGGGTCCTGGCCGGGTCCGAGAAGCAGCGGCACGAGCACGAGATCGCCATCCAGTCGCTGACGTCCCAGCTGGCGCCGTTCTCCGAGGCCATGAACGCGCACGACGAACCGTTTATTTTGGAGCTCCCCAACGTGTGGCACCTGGCGTCGGACGTGAAGGCTGAGCTGACCGAGGTAGAGGGCCACGTGCCCACCTGTCTGGCCCTGATCAACGCGCTGCACCCCACGGCGGCCGTGTGCGGAACCCCCACGCTGGTTGCCGGGGCGCTCATCCGCAAACTCGAACACCTGGACCGCGGCCCTTATGCGGGGCCGGTGGGGTGGCTGGACGCGGCGGGCAACGGCGAGTGGGGCATTGCCCTGCGCGGCGCCGTCATCGAGGACCCGCATACCGTGCGGCTGTACGCCGGCTGCGGGATCGTGGACGGCTCCCAGCCCGAGGCGGAGCTCGCCGAAACCTGGGCCAAGTTCCGGCCGATGCTCGAGTCGCTGGGCATCAACAGCTAACGCTCCGCCCCCAACTCCCCCGCCCCCACACACCCAACTGGGTAGCGCTATCTGTCGTTTTGACGGCCCATAACGACAGATAGCGCTACCCAGTTGGGAGGAGTCCGGGATGCGAGACACTCCCATGTTCTTTGGGCTTGATTTCAGCCGTGATTTAGTTATCCAATAGTGAAACTAAGTTTCCTGTGATGCACATCTCGTATTCGGGCTACACTATGAACCGATTTAGTACCGCATACTCCTGCAACAAAAGGTAAGAAACATGCAGCTCAAGTCCCTGGCCACGGCCAAAATTGCCGCCAAGGCAGCAGCAATCCTCGCCGCCGGTGCCCTCACCCTCACGGCATGCGGCGGCGGAAGCACCACACCGGCAGCCACCGAGGGCGGTGTTAAGCTCATCAACTCCGGCAAGCTTACGGTCTGCTCCGACATCCCCTACGAGCCCTTCGAATTCGAGAAGGACGGCGAGACGGTGGGCTACGACATCGACATCGCCA
This sequence comes from Arthrobacter sp. CDRTa11, assembly GCF_026427775.1. Taxonomy (NCBI): domain Bacteria; kingdom Bacillati; phylum Actinomycetota; class Actinomycetes; order Micrococcales; family Micrococcaceae; genus Arthrobacter; species Arthrobacter sp. CDRTa11. The sequence goes on from NZ_CP044532.1 coordinate 3,983,762, forward strand.
AGGAAATTGCCAAGGACCTCGACGCCGAACTGAGCATCGTGGACAGCTCCTTCGAAGCGATCGAAACCGGCACCGCCCTCACCCAGTGCGATGTGTCCATCTCCTCGATCTCCATCACGGAAACCCGCAAGGCAGTGATGGACTTCTCCACGCCGTACCTTGATGACGACCTCGCCCTCGTGGCCAGCAACAAGTCGGGCATCAACAGCCTGGACGATGCCAAGGGTAAGAAGGTAGGCGTGCAGCAGGCCACCACCGGAGCGGATTACGCCACCGAGAAGGGGATCGACGCCCAGCAGTTCGAGGACACCGGCCTCCTGGTCCAGGCACTCAAAGCCGGAACCATTGACGCCGCGCTGGGCAACCAGTCCGTCCTCGGCTACGCCATCAAGGATGACAACGATTTCGAGAGCGTGGAGAAGTTTGCCACCGGCGAGAAGCTCGGAGTCGCCATCAAGAAGGGCGACAAGGCCATGGCCGAGAGCGTCAACGTCACGCTGGAGCGCCTCACGGACGACGGCACGCTGGAGAAGTTCAGGACAACCTGGTTCGGCGACACCGCCAAGTAACGGGCTTTCCGGCCTTATCCAGGCCGGCCTGAGACCTTCGCAGCCCTGAGAACTACGCAGTTGGGGCCCCGGACGAGCTGTACCCCACCCGTCCGGGGCCCCAGCCACGCACAACGAATGTGAGCACCCCTTGGCAATGACCGCACGTGAACGGGCCAGAGTGAGCCTGTACGTCCAGGCCGGAATCTTTATTGTGGCCGTGGCCGCGCTGATTCTGGCCACCGACTGGGAGACGATCGGAAACAGCGTCTTCAACTTCGGCAAGATCGATCCGATGTTCCCCAACATCTTCATAATCGGCCTGAAAAACACCCTGATCTACACGTTCCTGGGCTTCGTCGTGGGCCTCTCCGGCGGCCTGGTCCTGGCGCTGATGAAGCTCTCCAGCTTCCCGGTGTACCGCTGGATCGCCACCGGCTACATCGAGTTCTTCCGCGGCATCCCGGCCCTGCTGGTGTTCATCGCTTTCGGTTACGGTGTCCCGCTGGCCTTCGGCGTCTCCTGGAACGTCACCATTGTGGTGATGGTCTCGCTGGGCATGGTGGCCGCGGCGTACATCGCCGAAACCCTCCGCGCCGGACTGCAGGCTGTGCCCAAGGGCCAGCTGGAAGCCGCCCGCTCGCTCGGCATGCCGCAGTGGCGCGCCATGGTCTCCATCGTCATCCCGCAGGCCTTCAAGATTGTGCTGCCGCCGCTGACCAACGAGGTCATCCTGCTGACCAAGGATTCCTCGCTGATCTACGTCCTGGGCCTGACCGCCTCGCAGTACGAGCTCACCAAATTCGGCCGCGACGGCATCTCCAGCCTGGGTGCCGGCCTGACGCCGCTCCTGGTGGCCGGCGCCTTCTACCTGGTCATCACCATCCCGCTGAGCCTCCTGGCCCGGAAGTTCGAAAGCCGCTCCGCGCGGACCAAGCGATAGGCAGGGAAGTCAATGAACGACGTCGTACATTCCTCCGGCGGGGGAACCGCAATAATCAACGCAGCCGGTGTGTCAATCCAGAACCTGCGCAAGTCCTACGGCACCAACGAGGTCCTCAAGGGCATCAGCCTGGAGGTGGCGCCGGGTGAGGTGGTGTGCCTGATCGGCCCCTCCGGCTCCGGCAAGTCCACCCTGCTGCGCTGCGTCAACCTGCTGGAGCAGCCCAACGAGGGCACCATCCAGGTGGGCGGCTTCGAGGCCACCGATCCCGACGTGGACATCGACAAGATGCGCCGCAAGGTGGGCATGGTCTTCCAGCAGTTCAACCTCTTCCCGCACCTGGACGCGAAGCGCAACTGCTCCATCGCCCAGACCAAGGTGCTCAAACGCTCCCAGGCCGAGGCGGACAAGGTGTCCATGCACAACCTCGAGCGCGTGGGGCTGGGTCATCTTGCCGACCGCTTCCCGGACCAGCTCTCCGGCGGCCAGCAGCAGCGCGTTGCCATTGCCCGGGCGCTGAGCATGGACCCGGAGCTGATGCTCTTTGATGAGCCCACGTCCGCCCTGGACCCGGAAACCGTGGGCGACGTCCTTTCGGTCATGCGGAACCTCGCCAAGGAGGGCATGACCATGCTGGTGGTGACCCACGAGATGGGCTTCGCCCGTGAAGTGGCGGACCGTGTGGTGTTCATGGACGGCGGCGTGGTGGTGGAGGAAGGCGCAGCTGAGCAGGTTGTCGGCGCACCCACCCAGGCCCGCACCAAGGAATTCCTGCGCCGCGTCCTGGACCCGACGCACATCGAAATCGAGGAATAGACGCGCTAAGTTCTTTTCGACGCGCTTCTGCCCTGGCGCTAGTGGTTTATCCCTAGCGACAGGGCATGAGCGCGTCATGGCGCTTTTAGCGCGTCGAAATTACCAGAACGCGTACGACGGCGGGGCACGCCACCCGCGGCCAGCTTGCGTTCCAGCACTCCGGGCTCCATCAGCTCAGACCAGTCCCACCGCACCACATTGAACCCCAGGGCACGGGCGCGGTTCTCGCGGTTCTTCTCATCCACCACCGCCTGGGATGGGGTCCGTCCCTTGAGGAACTCGGGTTTGATGTACTTGGCCACGCCATCGAACTCGCCAACCACCCTTGCCTTCTTCCAGTAGAAGTCGGTGTACCCCACCAGTCCGTCAGCGTCGTGAATGGCATGCTGCAGGACCGGAGGCTCGAAGCCGGCCACATGCATCAGGGCGCGGCTGTAGGACTCCCCTGCCGAGCCGGACAAGGGATCAGCGAAGGCAATGGCTGCCCGGATCCTTCCCTGGGCCGCTGAACTGTAGGCCGATCCGATGCCTGCCTCCAGCTCATCCTTGCTCAGGGCACGCAGCCGCATGGTCTGGTCCGGCTTCAGCACATGGTCCAGGGGCGCGGCCGCTGACGTGAACGGGGTGAACGCGGCAAGGTCAAGGACGGTGCGAATCCGCCCGGTGACCAGCAGGCCCTCCCGCCGGACCACGGTCAGTCCTGAGGGATCCGCATAGTGGCGGCTGACTCCGGCACGGGACCGGCCGCCGTCGTTCTTAAGTGTCAGCGCCTGAACCGGGTGGTGCAGGCCGACGGTGGGAATCCCCCACACACTCGCCGCCGAGTGCCGGGCGAACACGGTGGGAGCCTCGAAGGTTTCCGCCGCGGCCTGGATGCGGAGCCGGTACTGCTCCCAGGGATAAAGCTTCCGCCACGACGCGCCGTCGGTATAGACGCCGCGCCTCACCCGAACAAGGGATCCGGCTTTCACCCGCCTGGCTAATTCGTTGGGTCTCAGCCCGTGCAGGATGCGGTCACGGGCCAGGAGTAGGGGCGGCAACTCTGTCATACCGTGACGATGCCAGCCGCGACGTCCCGCCAACAGGTTCAGGCGCCGCTATGTGGAGAACGCCGTCGACCCACCTGTTCTTTTTCGACGCGCACGCTCCCTGGCGCGAGGGAAACACGGGCCGCGCCAAGGAATAGGCGCATCGTCAGGTGGCGGGCGCCGCGCTAGGGAACAGACGCGTCGTGAGGCGGGAGGCGGGTCGTCAGGTGGCAGGCGCGTCGCCTACCGGACGAGGACCCCTGCGACGGCGGCGGACACCGCGGCCTTGATGGTGGCGTGCAGCTGCCTCAAGGAGTGGCGGTCGGTGTGCACCTCGATGATGCTCCGGCCCTTGATCGGCTGGGCCAGCGCTTCGGCAAGGGCCGCGGTGGTGCTGACCGAGCAATGCCCGACGCCGTATGCCGCGGCGAGTGCCGCGATGTCCACACTGTGGGGGGTGCCGAAGAGCCGCTCGACGGTGTCCCCGTACCGCCCGGCTTCATCCACCGCGCCGTGTTCCAGCAGCCCGAATATGGCACCGCCGGAGTCGTTGAGCACCACAATCCGCAGATCGGGCTCGTCCTCGCCGGAGCCTAGGAGCAGACCGCCGGCGTCGTGCAGGAAGGTGACGTCGCCCAGCAGGACTGTGGTTTCCTGCCGCCCGCCCAGGGCGATTCCGGTGGCTGTGGAGATGGTGCCGTCGATCCCGGCCAGGCCGCGGTTGGCGTACACGGTAGCGGCGGGTTCGGGGGCGGGCAGGCCGGACAGGTCAACGTCGCGGATCCCGTTGGAGGAACCCAGCAGCAGCTGCCCCCGGGCATGCTTCCACACCTGAGCTCCCACGGACGGACCGGTGGCGGGACTGGACCCGCCTGCGGCTTCACCGGAGGCAGCACCGGACGCGCCTGCCGGGGTGCCCGCCTGACCTGAGGCCAGCACACCATCCAGTGCGTGTTGCGCAGCGGATCCGGCCAGGAGCCAGGCATCAAGCCAGGCGGACGGGCCGCGGCCGGCAAAGTCGGCGAGGTCGGCCAGGCTTTCCAGCGGAAGTTCCGTGCGGCGCCCGGGCTCGTACCAGGCCACCGGAACCGGCTGGTACAGCGCGGAAGGCACATCCGCCCGGGCCAGCAATGCGGCGACGGGCCGGGAAAGGGTGGGCCGGCCGAACACCACCACCCGCTCAATGGGAAGGGCGGCAGCGGGACCGAAGTGCTCCAGCAGCAGCCGGTACGGGCCCACGGCATTCGGCCCGAAGCGCGCGTTGGAGGACGGTTCGGCAAGCAGCGGAAGGCCGTGGGCGCGCGCGAACGCCTCGGCGACGGGACCGGCGTCGTGCCCCGCAAGCACCACGGTCCGGCGCTCCGGCAGGGTTTCGGCGGCGGGTGGCAGGCTCATGGTGAGGGGATCGGTGCCGATCCGGAAGCGCTGCCGGCCGGCCGCCGTCGGGAGCTGGTCCTCCGGCGAGGGAACCAGCGGGTCGCGGAAGGCGAGGTTCAGCTGGACCGGGCCCGGTGCGAGGTCCGAGAACGCGCCGGTGGCAGCGGCGAGCGCAGTCTCCACGGCGCGGAGCGGGCTGGTGCCGGCGGCGACGTCGGCGGCGAAGCGGACGTGCTCGCCGAACAGGTCCAGCTGGATGGTGGTCTGGTTGGCGCCCGTGCCGCGAAGCTCCTCGGGCCGGTCGGCGGACACCACCACCAGCGGAACGGCTGCGTGGTTGGCTTCCATCACAGACGGCAGAAGATTCCCGACGGCGGTCCCAGACGTTGTGAGCACGGCTGCCGGGGAGCCCGTGGACAGTGCCAGGCCCAGTGCTGTGAAGCCGGCGCTGCGTTCGTCGATCCGGACCAGCAGCTCAACCCGTCCGGCCGCAGAAGCCTCGGCTAGGGCATAAGCCATCGGTGCGGAGCGGGAGCCCGGCGCCACCACCACGTGCTGGACGCCGCCGTCGATCAAGGCGTCGACGGCGATCCGCGCTGCCGCCAGCGACCCCAACGGCGTCGCAGGACGTACGGGCGCTGTCTCCCCGTCGGCTGGGGCGTCGGGGGCAGGTTCGTTGAGCGAAGTCACCAATCCAGTCTGCCACCCCCGACGCTCTCTCACTTCCTGTCGCTTAAAGCCCAACGCTCTCTCACTTAATGCTGGAAAACGGGCGACGCTCTCTCATCTCCCGCCGCAGCGGGATGGAAAAGTGAGAGAGCGTTGCCCAGAAACCTGCAGAAAGTGAGAGAGCGTCTGGAGAGGAGGGACGGACGGAAGGGACCTAGGCGTCCGTGCGGAACACCTGGATCACCGACGGACGCGGGGCGCGCGCCTGGCCGGCTGCCGGAGTCGCCCCTGCAGCAACGTAGTCCGGGAAGAAGGAGACCTGCGCGTCGAACGAGCCGTCCTCCCCCGGGTGCTGGACGGAGACGAAAACGGTCCGCTCGGCGTCGTGGATGATGGGTCCGCAGGTTTCGGCGTCGCGCGGGACGGCGAGGAACTGTTCCACCTTGCCGCGCTCGGCGCCGTCCAGGGTGACCTTGAACAGACCGTCCGCCTTGCCGATGCCGGAGGGGGCGCCGTCGGTGGAGATCCAGAGGTTGCCCACGGAGTCGAAGGCCAGGTTGTCCGGGCAGGAGATGGGCGAGACCTTGTCCACGGGGAAGCCGGAGAAGTAGGTGACGTCACCCTGGGCCGGATCGCCGCAAACCATCAGCAGGTTCCAGGCGAATTTAGTGGAGGTCTGGCCGCCGGTTTCGATGATTTCCACGATGTGGCCGTCGCGGTTCTGGTTGCGCGGGTTGACCTCGGTGGCGGCCTCGTTGGACCCCACACCGCGGTTGGAGTTGTTGGTGCAGGCCACGTAAACCTTGCCGGTGAAGGGGTTCGGCTCCACGTCCTCGCAACGGTCCATCTTGGTGGGGCCCACCTTGTCGGCGGCGAGGCGGGTGTACACCAACACTTCCTCCACAGACATGTCCGGCAGGGCGGAGACGCCGTCCACCACCAGCGGCAGCCACTCGCCGGTGCCGTCAAAGGCGCCGTCGGCGGGAACAGCGCCGGTGCCGGTGATCTCGGAGGCCGGTGAGTTGCCGGTGAACTTTGCCACGTACAGGCTGCCGGCGGACAGGAGGGTCATGTTGTGCGCCCGGTCGCCTTCGCGGTACTTATCGCGGGAGACGAACTTGTAGAGGTAGTCGAAGCGCTCGTCGTCCCCGGAGTAGGCCACCACGTGCCCGGACTCGGCAATGATGACGTTGGCGCCTTCGTGCTTGAAGCGGCCCAGCATCGAGTGCTTCTTGGGGGTGGAGGTGGGGTCGAACGGGTCAACTTCCACGATCCAGCCGAAGCGGTTGGCCTCATTTTCGTAGCCGGCGTTGCGGGTGTCGAAGCGGGGATCGTCCAGTTCCCACTGGCGCGCGGTGGGCTTGGAGGTGATGCCGTAGCGCTTGTCCCCGGCGGACGTGCCGTTGCCGGCGAAGTAGCCCTGGAAGTTCTCCTCGCCGGACAGGATGGTGCCCCACGGGGTGGTGCCGCCGGCGCAGTTGCCCAGGGTTCCCTTGATGAAGCGGCCGTCCGGGTCCGCAACGGTCTTAACCAGCGACGAGCCGGCGGCCGGACCTGTCAGTTCGTAAACGGTGGAGTTCAGGTAGCGGCGGTTCAGCCCGGCGCCCTTGACGTACGTCCACGGCGTGTTCTTGTTCTTCCGCTCGAGTTCCACCACGGAGAGCCCGTGCGCGGCAGCCCCCACGGCGCGCATCTGGGCTGCCGGCATGGTGGCCGGGAACATGATGTTCTCGTTGGTGTACTCGTGGTTGGCGAACAGCACCGCCCGGCGTCCCTTGCTGCCCGGGATCTCCAGGATGTCCGTGTAGTCGTTGTTGTAGCCGAACTGCTGCTCCTGCGCGGCAGCCGTCTGGTTGTTCAGGTCAAAGGCCGGCGCACCGTTGAAGATCGGATCGCCCCAGCGGATCACCGGCTTCCAGGTGAAGCCCTCCGGAACGGTGACGGCGTCGACGGCGGCATCAACAGGCGCGATGGCCGTGAACTGGAGCTTGGACTTTGCAAAACCCTCTTTGGCGGCGGGCGACAGTCCGCCGGCGGTAGCCGGTTCCGCTGAGGCCAGGTTTCCACCGAGCACGACGGCGAGCGCACCGGCGGCCCCAAAGCCCAGGGCGGCGCGGCGGGACATTGTGGCGGAGGCGATGTCGCGGAAGTAGCTGTTGGAACTCGTGTTGCAGACGTCGCCGGCGCAGGCGTTGTCGCACTTCAGGGCGCAGGTGACGGCGCTGCGCTTGCCCTTTGTATGGCCAAGCATGGGCAGCAGGGTGAACTTGCGGGCTGTCGTTTCAGACATGGGGGCCTTCCAAGAATTCGATGAGGTCCCGCCCACCCTGTCAGCCGGTTCCTACGCAGAGCCGTCAGCCAGATGAAGTTCCGGTGAACCGCTCGTGACCTGCAGAAACGTGAGAGAGCGTCTCAGGAAAACCCGCATCAAGTGCGAGAGGGTTGCCCGAAAACCCGCATCAAGTGAGAGAGCGTCCCGGGTGGAGGGTGGAGGGGGTTCAGGGGGCGGTCAGGAGGGTGTGGACGCGGCGGAGCCGGGCCAGCCACCAGTCCCGGCGTTCCGGCGAAGCCGCGAATTGCGATAGCAGCCCGGCGTCGGCAGAGACATCGCGGAGGAGGATGGCGCCGTCGTCGGCCACCAGCGGATCGGTGCTGATGTCGGACTCGAACAGGGAGACGGTGCCCAGCCCGCATGCGTAGGGAAGCTCCGGCAGGGATGCCGCCAGGGCAAGCCCGGCCCGGATCCCCACGGAAGTGTCCAGGGCGGAACTCACGACGGCGGGGAGCCCGGCCTGCGCCACGATCTCCAGCGCGCGCCGCACTCCCCCGAGCGGCGCCACCTTCACCACAATCAGGTCGGCCGCGCCGGCCCGGGCCACCCGGAGGGGGTCGGATTCCTTGCGGACGCTTTCGTCGGCCGCTATCAGCACGGGGGTTCCGGCCGCCCGCAGCCGGGAGCGCACCTCGGCCAGCCCGTCGATGGTGGGAACCGGCTGCTCCGCGTATTCAAGCCCGACGCCGGCCAGACGGGTGAGTGCCGACACCGCCGTGGGCACGTCCCAGCCGCCATTGGCGTCTACACGGATGGCCGCATCCGGGAGGGCGGAGCGGACGGCGGCGAGGCGGGCGGCGTCGTCGTCGAGCGTGTGGCCGCGCTCGGCCACCTTGACCTTCACGGCGTCCACCCGGCCGAAGCGGGCCAGGACGTCCGGGACCCGGTCCGCGGAGACGGCGGGCACGGTGGCGTTGACAGGGATGCTGGACCGGAGGGGAGGCGGGAAGCCCTGCCACCCGGCCTCAACAGCGGCGGCAAGCCAGCGGGAAGCTTCCCCATCCGCGTATTCCGGAAACGGGCCGAACTCCCCCCACCCAAGGGGTCCGTGCAGGAGCAGGGCTTCGCGCTCCATGATGCCCCGGAACTTCACCCGCATGGGCAGGCTCACCACGTGCGCGGAGGCCAGCAGCTCCTCCAGCGGGGGGACGCCATTCGGGACAGTCGGGGTAGGCATCTGTTCACTGTACAAGCGGTGGCGGACAGAACCCCTTCCAATGCATATCCATATGGGTATACAATCCAATCATGGCACGGGCAGCAACAACGGCAGATGCGTTCAACGCGGTGGCTGAGCCCCGCCGTCGGGAAATCCTGGACGCCCTGACCGGCGGCGAGCGCCCGGTCAACGAACTGGTGGACCTGCTGGGCCTGGCTCAGCCGCACGTCTCCCGGCACCTGCGGGTGCTGCGCGAGGTGGGCGCGGTGGAGGTGCGGGATGAGGGCAGGCAGCGGCTGTACCGGCTCAATCCTGAGGCCCTGAAGCCTATCCACGACTGGGTTGCCGGCTACCAGCACCTCTGGGAGGAGCGTTTCGAGCTCCTGGAGGGCGTGTTGGAGGACCTCAAAGACCAAGAAGACAAAGACGGCTAGAAAGACTGAGAGAAGGAATAGGGCAATGGCACAGACAAGCAGCGGCACCATGGAAGTTACGTTCCCCAGCGACGAGCAAATCCTGATCACCCGCACCGTCAACGCGCCCCGGCACCTGGTCTACCGCGCCTGGACCACGCCGGAACTCGTCAGGAAGTGGTGGGCCGGACGGCGGGGCGAGATGACCGTGGCCGACATGGACTTCAGGGTGGGCGGCGCGTGGCGGTACGTTATGGTGGCGCACGGCGAATTCGAGGTGGCGTTCCACGGAACGTACCGCGAGATCGTGCCCAACGAGAGGATCGTCCAGACCGAGGTCATGGAGATGCCCGGGGAGGAATCCGGCGGGGAGGGCGTGGTCAACACGGTCACCTTCCGGGATGCCGACGGCGGCGCCACCACCGTGAGCATCCTCACCGATGCGGGCAGCAAGGAAGTCCGGGACACGATTGCGCAGTCCGGCATGGAAGGCGGCGTGCGCGAGCAGTTTGAGCTCATCGAGGAGCTGGCGGCGTCACTCACCTGACGCCGGTCCCCTCCCCCAACCGACTCGCAGTTAACGTCGTCATTCCGGCTTTTCACGACGTTAGCTGCGAGTCACTTTGGCTGAAGGCCGCTCCCAGCTTTCTGTGACACCCTTAACTGATGACCGTTTCACGACAGGCGCCGGCCCGCGCTCCTTTGCGCCCCGCCCCGGGCTCAGGCTTTATGTTCGCCTTTGCCACGCTCGCCTGCATCGTGGGGCTGATCGCCACGTACTACTACTTTGTGCAGACCACCACGGGCCAGTTCATCGACGAGTCCGCCCTGGTGGAAGCAGTGGATGTGCACGGACCTGCGGGCAAGGCAGCCACCGAGTTCCTGGACTGGCTGCCCACCATCTCGCTGGTGATGGCCGCCGTGGTGGTTCTCTTCGTCACGGTGATCCGGCGCCGCTGGACCGCCGCGGGGATCGCCGTGTCAGCGTGCATCGGCGCCAACATTGCCACCCAGATCCTCAAGGATGTGCTGCCGGCCCGCCCGGACAAGGGTGTGGTCACGCTGGAGCTGAACTCCCTTCCGTCCGGGCACACCACGCTGGCGGCGTCGGCGGCGGCCGCGGTGTTCCTGATGGCGTCGCCCCGCTGGCGCCCAATGGCCGGCTTTGTGGGCGGCACGTTCGCCATCGCGTCCGGGGTGTCCACGCTGATCAACCAGTGGCACCGCCCGGCCGACGTGGTGGCGGCGTTCCTGCTGGTGGGCGCGTTCATGATCCCCGCCGGCTGGCTGATCCTGCGCCATGGCGGGGCCTGGAATGTGTGGGACGGCTTCGGCAGGCATTGGGGCTCGGCCAAGATCTGGCTGACGCTGCCGGTGATGATCGGGCTGGCCTCGGCCGCGGTGGCCGTGTACTCGCTGGCCAGGATCGCCCCGGGGCCGGGCCAGGAAGCCAGCACCACCAACTACTTTTGGGCCGGCATTTCCCTCATTGTGATCGCCGGGTACCTGGCCACCGTTGCCACCACTTCGCTGTTCGCCTATGCGGCCCGACGGCGGGTCCCAGCTTCCCGCTGACCGCACCGGCTGCGCCGGTGCCGGACGCTTCACGGCACCGGCGCAGGTACTGGGGGCAGCGGTGCTGCTGCAGGGATGAAGGAAGCTGCTAGTGTCTGACCGGCACCGGAGCCAGCGGGCAGCTGACCTTGCCGTTGGCGGTGGCGTTGTCCAGGGTGACGTCCATAAAGGCGGCCGTTTGATCCAGATACGTGGCAGTAACCCGCACTGTCAACGGGCCGGCGGCATTGTCCTTGAGGATCTGGGACCTCTGCGAATATGGGCTTGCCGTCAGGACGATGTTCGCGGAGCCGTTCGGGAGCAGGATTGTTGACCCCGTATAGCTCGTGCCATAGTTCCCGCTGGCCTGGAGGGCTGCGTACGTGATGGTGGCCGGCGCCGCCGAGACGGTGACCGCGAGCGTGGCCACCTTGTGCGGGCTGTCGTTGGTGCAGGTCAGCCCGGCCAGCGCCGGGCCGGGCCAGGCGCCGTTGGCGGTAACCGTCATGGTGGCGGTGGCGGACTGCTCCCAGAGGGCTGAGGCCGAAGCGCCGCCAACCCCCAGCAGAACAGTCAGGACGAAGGCGCCGATGGCCAGCCTGGCTCCGGGCACCTGGGCGGGCTTCACGCCAGCGCCCCGGCGTCGGCCTGCTGGGTGCGCCTCCGGCTGCGGATTCCCTTGACCAACTGCAGGGCCCCGTACCCGATCAGCCCGGCAGCGGCGACCATGCTCCAGGTGTTGCGGTCGGCATTGCCCAGCGCGTTGGCTGCGTAGCCCACGAACGGAACGGCGTAGAACAGCTTGCCCTTGACCTGCAGTTCACGGACGGGATCAGCGTCGTTGACGCCGTTGTTGTCGCCCTTGGTGATGAGGGTCTTCTCCCCCTCCTGCGTGGCACCGAAGCCCACAATGCGGTGGGTTTCGACGTCGGGCCGGCCGGAATACATCTGGAAGGTCACCACATCGCCGTACTTCAGTTCGCTGAAGTCGGCAGGCTTGATCACCAGGAACGTTCCGGGAGGGAACTTGGGGGCCATCGAGTTGGTCAGCACCGTGTAGGCCTCGGACCCGGTGGCCCGCGGAACCACGATCAGCACCAGTGCCGCGAAAACGAGGATCATCAGGACGACCAGGTTCAGGGCCTTGCCTGCGGCTGCGAAATAGCCCCGGCGCTTTGGCTCCGCGCCGGCGTCCGCGCAGGCTTCCGCGCCGGTATTGCCGCGGCCAGCCGTCGCGCGGCGGCTGCCCGCTTCGGCAGGCCTGCCACCGCCCCGGCCAAAAGCCAGGTCAGCGGGCATGATTTCAGGCGCAGCCACTGGGCACCCCGCAGAGCTGGCGGGCCGTGATGGGAAGACTGATGTTCACCGTCTGACCTTTCAGGAGGATGAAGGTGGAGGAGCTGAGGCTGACCTGGAAGCAGAGAACCGTGCTGGCCGCCTTCGGGACGGCCGCGGACGTGAGTCCAGCTGCGGTGAGCGCCGTGTAGCCGGTGGAACTGCCGCATTCCGTGACGGCCGAAGCGAACTTTGCAGATACCGTGACGTACTGGGCCAGGGCTCCGAACCCTGTATTGGAAACGGTCGGCTGCCCCACAATGATGCTGGTGCTGAACGTTCCGCCGGCGTTGGAGTTATTGCCGATCACAACGCTTGCGTATACCGGCGTTCCGGGTGCGAGCGAGGTGGCTTGGGTGAGGTTGATGGTTGCCGGGGCCCCTCCGGTGAGGCTCATGTTGGTGGCCTGCCCGGAGGGACTTGCAGTGAGGCTGACATCGAACGATGCGGCGGTGACGGTGCCCGGAGCCGCGGCGGAGGCGGCATTCCAGAGGGCGTATGAGCCCTGCACCGTCAACAGTCCCAGGACTACCGCTGCTGCGATTAGCGCACCGGTGCGCAGCATCCGCGGCATCCGCATTGTTCCTCCTGGTCCTGATCCGAATCTGTCCTGATGTGGCGGGCGGCTGCTCAGGGCCGCCCGCCAGCGTCAGGCTAGGACAGGCCGGTCTGGGTGACCTGGGTCAGCGTGAAGCCAACGTTGTTGAAGTTGTAGCTTGCGCCAACGTCGTCGCGGTCCTCGGTGGTGGACAGGAACTCGAAGGTGATCGTCGCTGTCACCGTCTGCGTGCTGGCGGAGGCCACCAGCGGGTTGACGACGGCGGTGCCGCCCACCGTCAGGGCCGGGTCGGTAACCGTGACGTTGGCGGCAGTGAATCCGCTGGTCTCATCGATGCCGGTGGTGGCGACGGTTGCTGCCATCTTGTTGCCCGTGAGCGTGACGGCCAGGTCCTGCGTGAAGGTGAGCTTGTCGCCCGGAACCACCTTGTACGTGGTGATGTTGATTGTTGCGCCGGTGCGGTCCTTCCACACGCCGGCGGTGGTGTTTTCCACGTTCAGGTCCCCCGCAACAATGGTGCCCGGCGTGGCCGACGCATCTGCGTTCCAGTTGGCCAGTGTGCCGCCGCCGCCTACCAGCAGTGCTGCGCCCAGAGCGATTGCCGCAGATCCCTTGATCAGTGTGCTGTTCTTCATGATGTCCCCTCAGACTTTTGCGTGCTTGATTTACTGCTGAAGACCACATTGCACGTGCTCGATCAGGACTAAGGGGCGAAAATAATCAATGTTTGCTCAAGAAATTGAACATTCAACAGGCCTCTGACCTGCGGTTTTAGTAAAACAAGTGGCGTAAACCCGCAACACAACCCGTTAGTAGTTCCGCCGGTGCTTCAGCCGGGGAAGTACGACGGCGAACACAGCTGCCGCGGCAAACCCCAGAATCCCGGTGGCTGAGACCCCAGCGCCCAGGGATGCCAGCGCAGTCACCACGGAGAGCAGCACGGGCCCGCCGGTTGATCCGGCGTCGGCGATAAAACGCCACAGGCCCAGGAACTGGCCGCGCCCGCGGTCCGGCGAGAAATCCGCACCTAGTGTCATGATCAGGCCGGAACTGATGCCGTTGCCGAAGCCGATCAGCAGCGCGGCGAGCAGGAGCCCGGTGAACGAAGCGGTCAGCGGGATCAGCAGCATGGCTATTCCCATGATGACGGTGGAGGGGATGGCTACAAACTGCCGGCCCCGGCGGTCCATGAGCTTGCCGGCGGGGTAGAACACCAGCATGTCGATCGCCCCGGACAGCCCGTAAATCAGCGATGCCTGGGTGGCGTCCATGCCCAGGTGGTCGGCCCAGAGTGGGATGACCACCTGGCGGGAGGCGCGGAGGGCGCTGAGCAGCAGGATGCCCAGGCCCAGCGTCAGGAACACACCGGAATGGGATGCCGCCACGTTCCGCAGGGTAGGTTCGGGGCCCTTGTGTCCGCCGTCGGGCGCCGGCGGAACCACCAGGTCCGGGATGGTGACGGCGAGCACCGCGGCGGCCGCCATGCCGGCCACGCCCACCCAGTAGGCCCCGCCGATGCCCGCGAACTGCATGACGGCTGCACCCACAAACGGCCCGATGAAGATGCCTATCCTGGTTACGCCACCCAGCGTGGACAACGCCCGGGCACGGAATTCGAGCGGCACCGCTTCTGTGAGGTACTTCTGCCGTGCCAGGTTGAAGACGCTGGCGGTCATCCCGACGACGGCCATCGCCCCGGCGAGCAGCCACAGTCCGTTGGGGATCAGGGAGGACATTGCGGCCGCGGCGAGGGCCAGCGCGCCCACAGCGGCGGCACCAACGATGGACCAGCGTTCGCCGAATTTGAGCGTGATGAGGGAGGCGGGCAGGTTGAAAAACCAGGAGCCCAGACCGATCAGCGTGACGATCAGTGCTGACACCGCCACGGATGCGCCGAGGTCGCGGGCGGAGAGGACCACCACGGGCAGGACAGCTCCTTCGCCGATGCAGAACAGCAGCGCGGGGCCGAACGCGGGTATTGCGATGCTCCGGAAGTTGAACGGCGGCGGGCTGTCTGGCGAAGTCATCAGATTTATCCTATGACGGGGCCGGGATCGGGCCACTTTTATGTGCTGTCGTTGGAATTTCAGCAAATTCGGGGGTCACAAAAAGCCACGGGAGGACTAGCGTTTGCCTTGTGGAAGGCTGCCATCCGTTCCACACAAAACCAAGGGAGATTTCATGGGGGAATTGTGGATCCGCACCATCAGCAACGGCCTGGTCCGTGCGGACAAAGTTACCGAAATTTCATCGACCCGCGGCTCACTGCAGGAGGACCAGGGGTATTCGCTCAAAGTCATCGTGGACGGCAAGGCCCACGTGGTGATTGATGACAGCGAAATCCAGGGCACGCTGGCCGAACGGCTGGAATATGCAAGGCATGTAGAGGATGCCCTGCTCCTCGCCATGGATGAAGCGAAGGGCTCGGATGTGGCCATGGTGGTCTGCTACGAGCATGAGAACGAGCGCTGGTCCCTGGCCGCAGCGGCAGAGTTGGTGGGCGGACTTCCCGCGCATGCGCCGCCGCGGGAGATGACCGGAGCTTCATAGCAGGTTCCACAACCGCAGCTTCTCAGGGTTCAGCACAATCCACGCGCCTTTGCCGTGATACCGGCGAGTTGGTCTCTGACGATATCTCCCAGCAGGGCGATGTGATGCTGACCAATCTCCATCCTGCTCGATGAACAGGGACTGACACTGAATGATTTGTTCAGGTGGCAGCCCTGCCACTAGGCGCCACGAGCGTTGCGCTGACCGTCCGTTCAAGGATCGGCTTACGGGACGTGGCCTGCGTCCGCGTTGCTAGGCTGGCAACCAGCCACTATCCAACCTTCAAGAAGGACAGCCATGCCGCGCGCGATCACTCTCATTCGTTCGGGCGCACTTGCCGATGTTGCGCAGTACGCGTACGCGGCGACCGCTCCTAGCAACGCAAGGCTCATCTTCTTGGCCGGTGCGTGCCCGTTGAATGAGGATGGATCGTGGATGGGCGTTACGGTTCTTGGCTACCGTGACCAGCTTGTCGAGATTGAGGCCATCGCCGCTGTTCTCGACTGAAAGGCCATTCTCCGCTCAGGGTTCCTCCTGCGTACACCGATATTTACCGCTGCGACTCACAGGTCAGGCGTCAGCGCAGAGACAGCGGAACGGTGACAGTACCCCGCCCGTGGCGGCTGCTGTACTCAGCACGCCCCGGGCGGGTGCTGCCGATCACCGAGTTGGTTCGGGGACTGGCGTTTCGGTGGGGATTCGCTGCAGCTTTGCGCTGTCAGTGAGCTTGAGCCAGATGACGCCGCCGATGATGACGGCCAGCCAGAGGGCGCGAATGGGGGTGAGGACTTCATCGAAGAAGATGGGGGCGAGGAGGGCCGCGCCGACGGCACCGATGCCGGCCCAAACGGCGTACCCGATTCCCACGTCGATGGACTTGAGTGCAACACTGAGGCAGAACAGGGTCAAGAGGAAGAAAATGAAGGCAGAGACCGACCAACCGAGGACGGTAAATCCTTTGCTGCCGGCCACGCTGAGCGCGTAGCCAATCTCGAAGACTCCGGCCAGCAGCAGCACCAGCCAGGATCCTGCTTTCTTGCCGGTGGGCGTTGTGCGGTTAACGCTGGGGTTGATTGTGATGGTCATTAGGAGTGTCCTTTCAAAGTGATGGGGCGGGGAGATCAGGCGGCGCCGCTGAGCTGGAGCCCTGCGACCCCGCCGATGACGACAGCGATGCCCAGGCCCTTCTTCCAGTTCAGGCGCTGACTGAGGAAGAGCGCACCGAAAATGACGATCCCGACGCCGGCGACACTGGTCCAGATCGCGTAGCCCACGCCAACGTCGAAGGTCAGCAAAGCGAGGCTGAGGAAGAGGGTGGCGACCGCGCCGCTGACGAGGGTTCCGACCGTCCACCACAGCCTGGTGAAGCCTTCTGCTTTGCTCGCTAAGATGCCGACGGCGACTTCGAAAATGACGGCGATTCCCAGATAGAACCAGCTCATGTTGTTCCTTTCGATTCGTGTGTACTCGCCCTGGCCCTCAACTACGGGTAAGGGTCAAGACATTAAGGACTTTTTTGTATGTACATGCAGCTATATGGCCAAAAAAAATAGCTGCACCTGGAGTTAGGAGATGAGTTTCCGGATGGTTCCGAACGCGCCATCCAGGTCAACGAGATTAAGATGCGGGTGTTCCTGTGCTGCAGTACCAAGCAGCTCGCCGAGCTTGTTCTCGTAGGACTCGCCAATTGCATTCACGACGTTCACGCCATGATCGGTGATCACTGCGTAGACTCCCCGGCCATCGTCCGGGCACGTATCCCGGACGGCCAGCCCTTTGGCCTCAAGTCGCCCTACGAGTCGGGTCGCCGAACTCTGGTTCAGGCCGACCCTGTGCGCGAGGTCGTTAATGCGCAGTTCCCTGCCTGACGCCTTGCTCAGGTGGAGTATGGCGTTGTAGTCGGTCAGGCCGACATTATGCGTATCCGACAGCCACTTGCTGAGGGCTGCGTCCACCGCACTCACCACTGCCGCGACCTGCGACCACGCCGAACTGAGATTTCCCACTGGCCGCCGCTCCGAATAATTGAATGTACATGCAACAACCTACCCATTCCGTGGGGGTACATCAAGCCAGCACCCCAGCAACCCTACTTTAGGTGTTGAACGGCCCCCTTGGATCTCCGTGGGAATGGCCCTAAGGCTCAGGGCTTGGACAGGGATTCCGGTAGCAGGCCGAGTTGTCCTAGGAACTCCAGCTGGTCAAAGTAGAATTCGTGCCTTGTGATCAGACCATCCTCCACGTGGACGATGTCGGTACTTCTCACCCTGATGCTTTTGCCCGTGGGAGGTAGGCTTTCGCCGGACGGCAGGGGCAGCGGTCCTGTGTTGGTTCCGACGACAAAGCCCTCATCGATGGCTACATTTCCATCCTCATACTTCTGCGCATACTCATAGCTGATATCCGGGAACGATTCCCCAAATTGCGACAGGTAGTTACTGATTGCTGCCGGCCCGACTAGCTCACCCTCTTCGGGGGTGACGGCCACGGCATCAGCTGCGTAGCACGCCGCCTGAGTCTCTTTATCTCTCGCGGTCACGGCAGTGGTTAAGCGGTCCAATACATCGCGTGCCTGTCCCATTTTTTCGACCTCCGTCTATTGGCGGCCTTACGGGAGGGTCAGGCCGCTCCATGGCTGGGCTTCAGTTGAGGCAGAAGCCGATTCAAGTACACGCCGAGCAGGGAGGAGTGTCAATCACTCCAGAACAGCGGGCGCACTACCGCTGGCGTCGCGTTCATCCACGGCCTAATAGCTGGGACAAACACGGAACCTACGACGCCTACCCTCCACGGGGATCCTTCGTCTTTTGAAGGCGCTGCCGCTCACGAAGATGTGCGTGTTAGGCCAATAAAATTAGGTAGGGACAAGTCAGGGCAGGGGCGCTAATCTTTTTATGGGCAACAGCCTGGCGCGCGAAGTAACGCCAGCGATTGCCCTGTGTGGGAGGCGCGTTCTGGGCCACGCCGCGTTTGGGCCGATCTGCTCGGGGACACTGAGCGGCTCATCCACTGCCAAGACTGGCGGTGATGCCAGCTTCGGGCAGACAAACAGTTGAGATGGTTCCCCGGAACGGGTTCTGGTCTAGCTTGTGGTTCCGCCGACCATTCCTCCGTCGTGCCGGATCGCACAAAGAACGGTCTGGCCGTCAAAAAGACTAGGACCATGAAAATGCGCAAGACTCTTTTTGCACTCACCCTGAGCGCTTTCCTTCTGGGCGGATCCGCCACGTCCGCGCTGGCGGCTCCCCTTCCCGATAACTGTACAAAGACACAGGGAACCGTGACCTGCACCACCTTCGAAGGCCCCGGCAGGAACCAGGGCGGCGTCGGATCCACACAGACCAACGAAACCCAAGGGAACACAACGAACGTGAGCCCTGAACCCCAGGAACTGGAAGACGACTGCGAGTTCAACCCGCCCAACAGCCAAGGAGCGCCGAATTCCTGCCCACCTAGCAGCTGATAAATAACCCGCAACAACCGGGGGAACATCCAAGCAGCCCCGCCAGTCCTGAACTGGCGGGGCTGCTCCACTGGTTGGCGGCATGCTTTTTCATGCCCCGCAGCAGAGCCTGTGAAGGGCAGTGTCGTCCGCGTGACAGGCGTCGCCGGGACCAAGAGCTCATGAGAACATGGGGACGGTGCTGGCCCTTAAGGTCGGTAGGTGTGGCATCCGGTCCCGTGACAATCCATGGAGGGCACGTAAGGGTGGAAGATACTTCCGAGTTGTGGCGAACCAACCCTGCCACGCTCCGTGATGAGGTGATCGACCGGGAAGCGCTGGAAAACATCCTCGTTACCGGTTGCTCTCCTCTGGAACGTGTTCGCTTTCTGGCGCTGCTGAACCGTGAAACTGAGGCCTTCCAGGAAGGCTTCCAGCTGCTGGCTGATACGCCTCACCGCAGGGAACTACTCCTGCTGCTGGCCCAGGTCTTACAACGCCGATACCGATGGCATGAAGCCGCGCAACTGCAGGAGGAAGCACTCCAGCTGGCCTCAACCCGGGTGGAGGAAGCCAACGTACGCCACCACATCGGACGCAGGCTCTTTGACGAGGCCCGGTATCGGGATGCCGCCGCTGAATTTCAATGGGCATCGGACCTGTACCGCGTCTCAGGCGAGCATCAGGCCGCGGAACGATCCACGCAAGCGATGCAACGCTCCCGCCAGCTACAGGCGAGGGGATAACCCGCAAGATCCACCACGGACGCTCCCCACCGCTTCGGCATGCGGTCTCAATGTTTTTGCGTTCCTGCCTGGCGCTGGCCGGAGCCGGTTTCTACGCTTTCCTCGCGGCCGGGACCGCGGCCACCCGCGCCGCGCCCTGGGTGGACGGTGTTGGGCGTTCCGCATCCGGGCTACCATTTGGGACATCTGCAGGGGCCGGCAATGGCCGACGCCGTGGGCAACGTTTTTGAGCCTGGCCGCCAGCCTGCTGCCGGTCATCCTCCTCGTGCTGCCGGAACGCCGGCAGCGCACCCACCGAAGGAAGTGCACGCATGAACATCGCAGTCGCCGGCGGAACCGGGAAAGTGGGCCGCCACGTGGTCAGCATCGCCAGGGAGCGGGGGCATACCGTGAAGATCCTCGCCCGCTCGGAGGGCGTGGACCTGGTCACCGGCCGCGGCCTGGCCGGGGCGCTGGAGGGCGTGGACACCGTTATTGATGTTGTCAGCATCCAGACCCTGTCCGCCAAAGCATCGGTGGAGTTTTTCCGGGCCACCACCACCAACCTGCTGCAGGCGGCCAAGGCTGCCGGCGTGCGGCATTACCTGGCGCTGTCCATCGTTGGTGCGGACAAGGCTGCCGCCGGGATCTACTCCGGCAAGCTGGTCCAGGAAGAGCTGGTCAGCGGCGGGGAAGTGCCCTGGACGATCCTGCGCGCCACCCAGTTCCACGAGTTCGCCGGGCAGGTCCTGGCCCGCAGCTCGGTTGGCCCGCTGGCTGTCGTACCCCGGATGACCACCCAGCCCATCGCCGCCCGCGAGGTGGCCGTGGCCCTGGTGGACGCCGCGGAGGCAGGCCCGCAGGGACGGATTCCGGACCTGGGCGGGCCGCGGGTGGAGCAGCTGGTGGACATGGTCCGGACGTACGCCCGGGAATCAGGGCAGCGGAAGCTTGTTGTTGGCGCCACAGCGCCGGGCCGGCTGTGGAAAGCGATGCGCAACGGGACCCTGCTCCCGGAGGCGGGCGCCGCCGTCGGACGCCAGACGTTCCGGGAGTGGCTGGCAGCGCTGAAGCAGCAGCAGGTGCATCCCAAGCCGTAGGGCGGAACCTGCCAATACTGCGGGTCTTTCGTTCAGCCCTATTTATGTGGGCCGATGAGGCGTAGAGTCCCTACGGCGTCACACCCTCAAGCATCCGGGGGCTTGTGATGGCTTGGAGCAGCTTGCTCCGCTTGGGGGAAAGTAGTCGCAAATGCGACATAGTTCTACGCAAAACCACTCCGTTCGAAACCAATCCACCCCGCCGGCTGCGGCGAGTTTTCGCCGCCGGGCCGCCGTGCCCGTCCTGGGATCCGCCGCAATATTTGTTCTGGCATTGGCCGTTGCCTGGCAGCAGCCGGCGTTTGCGGCGGCCCCGATCAACCTTGGCACCGCCGCCCCCTATTCCGTGCTGGGCGGCAGCACCGTAACCAACACGGGCCCATCCATTCTTCCGGGAAATTTGGGGGTGAGCCCGGGGTCGGCAATCACGGGGTTTCCTCCCGGCCTCGCTCTTGCCGCCACTAACGCGGCGAATGCGCTTGCGGTGCAGGCGCAGCTGGACGTGGTCACCGCCTACAACGAAGCAGCAGCTCGGCCAATGACCACCGGGGTGTCAGGTGATCTGGCCGGCTTCACCCTGACTGAGGGTGTCTATACGTCCAGCAGTTCGCTGGGTCTCAACGGGGCGCTGACCCTGGACGGGAAAGGGAACTTCAACTCCATTTTCGTCTTTCAGGTCGCGTCCACCCTGGTGACGGGCTCGGCCAGCAGAGTCATCCTGACCAACGGCGCCCAGGCCTGCAATGTGTACTGGCAGGTGGGAAGTTCAGCCACGCTGGGCACCGCCTCGAGTTTCAAGGGGACCATCCTGGCTCTGACGTCGATAACCCTCCAGACGGGCGCCACCGTGGAGGGCCGGGCGCTGGCCCGCAATGGCGCCGTCACCCTTGACAGCAACGTGTTTACCGCGCCGGGCTGCGTCGCCGGTCCGCCGCCCACCACGGGCACGCCGACTGAAACGGTACCGCCGACGTCGACAGTCACCAGCACGCCGACGGCGACAGATACCGGCACGCCGACGGCGGGCGGTACCGCCACCGAAACCACCACAGCAAGGGGCGCCACGCCGACGCCCACGGCTTCTCCCACCACGGGAGCTCCGCTGGCCAAGACCGGGACCGGAACCGGGGGGACGGGCGAAACAAGGGGGCGGAACCAAGGGACCGATGTTGACACCGCCGCGAGTGTTTCAGCAGTAGGCCCTGGGGCGCTTGTGGCTTGGGGTGCAGTCATCGCCGGGATTGGCGCAGCGGCGGGAAGCATCAGCGGGGCCAGGCTGCTGGCCGGAAGGCGTCGGAACAGTTAACGCCGGCAACGGGGGCGGGGACCGGGCGGCAAAGCCCGGCACCGCAGTCCCATCTCCCTGGGCGGGGGAAAGCAGGAGTGGGTCCCGGCCGGCCGTACGCTGGCCGGGGCGTTCTTTCTGTCCTTGCTGATCCTGGCATCGTCGTCCTCACAGGACGTCATGTCGGCTGCACCCTCGGAGCCGGCTCCTTCGGCAGGTCCGGCGACGCCGGCTCCGGCAGTTCCGTCGCTTGACGTGCCTCAGGGCCCGGTGCAGGTCGCCTCACCTCCGTTACACATCACCTATCCCGCGGTGGAGATGGACCAGGATGTGCTGGCGCTGTCCCCGACGGAGCAGGAGCTGACCCTGGGATCTATCGTCCCGCCGCACACGGTGGAGGCGTACTGGCTTGCTCCGTACGGCAGCCCGGGCGCGGGGTCCACCAACACCACCTATATCGTCGGGCACAGCTGGGAAGGCCGCGGCTCCCCTTTCAACAACATCAGCGCCCGTTCCCAGCCGGGCGATCAGTTCACCGTCACCACGGAGCAGGGGACCCTTGGCTTTAAGGTGGACGCGATCACAACGGAGAACAAAAGCACGCTCGAGGCCAGCCCGATCTGGGACATAGTTCCGGGCCGCCTTATCCTCATCACCTGCTTCACGGAGGACCTCTGGGGCAAGAACATCATTATTGAGGCCAGCCCGCTGGAAACCCAAAGTAGGTAGCAGCAAGTGCCGTTTTCGACGCTGAAAGCGACACTTACAGCTACCCACTTGGGCGAACGGCGGGCCGCTCAGGTGATCAGGTAATGGGTCCTGTCGGTTTCAGAACCATGGGAATCAGGGCCTTTGCGCAGGATGGCACGGGCCAGCGCGCTGGTGCCGATGGCGGGAAGCAGGATGACGGCGGCAGCGATGGACAGGCCGGTCCAGCCCGCATCCCGCAGGACCCCGCCCGGCCCGCCGGGGCGCCCCGGACGCCGGCGCTTGCTGTACGTCAGATACATCATGGTCCGATGGTAGGGACCACGCACAGCCCGCCACCCGAGTAGCCGGTACCTGCTTTTTGGCACCGGCAGCACTTGCCGGACGGCGTTAGCGGTACCCGTCCACCATGGCGGCGGCGATTTCCTTGTACGCCCGCCGGGTTTCAGGCTTGAGGACGTCCAGGGTGACCAGGTCGCCGTCGGCCACGCCGCGGTCATGCGGGACGGCGATGAGCTGGCGGCAGATGCCGGCGAGGTGTTCCTCGATGGCGTCCTTGTCCACGCGGGAGGAGACTTCGTCCTTGTCCGTGATGACCACAATGGCGTTCCGGGCCAGATCCTCGTAGCCGTGGCTGGCCAGCCAGTGCAGGGTGCTGCGGGCCCGCTTGGCGCCGCTCACCGCATACCCTGCGGCGATGATCAGGTTGTCAGCGGACTGCAGGATGCCGCTCATGGCGTTGTGCGTGACGCCGGTGCCGCAGTCGGTCAGGGCGATGGAGTAGTAGCTGGAGATAAGCTTGCGGATCCGCAGATATTCGGCCGCCGTGAGCGAGTCCGAGACCTCCGGATCCTGCTCCCCCGCGATCAGGTGCAGCCGGCCGGCGTGGTGCATGTAGCGGGACAGCGCGGTGAGCGAATCCACGGACTCGATGTTCTTGAGCAGGTCCGTGATGGTGCGCGGGCTGGCCTGCTGGTAAATGCCCTCGCCGAGGGCGCGCTCCACCAGGTCGCCGGAGTCCGGGTTGGCATCGATGGCGCAGGGCGGATCGCCGCGGAATTCGGCCAGGGTCAGGCCCACGCCCACCGTGGTGGAGGTCTTGCCGATGCCGCCCTTCAGGCTCAGGACCGCCGTGTTGAAGCTGCCCTGCAGCTGGCGCGCGATCCGGAGGCGCAGTTCGTCCTCTGCGCGCTGTTTGGCGCCGGGGCCCAGGTTCCAGGCCCCACCGGTCAGCGAGTACATGGCGCCGCGGAATCCGCCCACCGGCCGGGGCTTCTGCTCACGGACAAACAGGCCCGGCGAGCTGGTGAAGTCAGGCATCGGGGTGTCGGCAATAACGTCCGCGGCGCTGGGCCGCTTGCTCCGGCGCACCGGTTCGGTACTGGTAGAAGCGTCCGACGACGGCGGCGCAGCGTCCGCAGTGCCGCCCGCGGGGGCGGAGGTGCTGATGTCCTGATCGGCCGCCGCCGGGGCGGCAGCTGTCGGCGTCTCGAAGCTGGGACCGGCAAAAGCCGGCACGTCAACAGCCGGCGTATCCGAATCAGGCACCCCAACCGCGGGCACACCAGCTTCCGGCTGGCGGCCGGCAGGCGCGAAGGATGCCGGCGGCCGGCTGGGTGCGGGGACGTGGCCCGTGGTTTTCGCTGCGTCCGCAGCGGCGGCCGCTTCGGCCCAGGAGCTGCGGCGGATAGGCGGCTGGCCTGCCTCTGACGGACTGGAGGGGTTCGGAGTGATGGCTGGCATGGTTCCTGTCCGGGCGTCTGTCAGGTCACCGTCGGCGCGACGGAGGTCGCGGCGTCGGCGCAACTGCGGCTGCCCTTTATCTGCATCAGGTGCGAGGGCGCGAGCGTTTTGATCCGCCGGATCAGGCATGTCTGTCCCCCCAGGACTTTCGGCATAAGGTTCTGCTGGACTTTACTGTCTGGTTCAAACAGTAAGTCTAGGTGCTCAGGCAGAATCCAGCGGTCAGACCCGCGACAGGGCAAGCGCCACCACAGCGGAGGTGGCCACCAGGAGGAGCGCCAGGACGGCGTAGGCCTGCCATTTGGGGCGGCCCTTGTGGGGGTTGATATCGACGTACGGCATGGCTAGCGGATTCCCTCCCGGATGGCGGCAACCCGCACGGCGCGGCGCTTGAGTCTGAGCACCTGGTACATCACCAGAAAGGGAATCAACAGCGTGCCCAGCAGCGCGCACAGCGCCAGGGCAAAGTCGGCGAGAGCCACAACGAACCTCCGTCGGTTAGCAGGATCCCCCATGTCGGATCAGGGAACACGCTATCCAGCTAACACCATTGTGGCAAGTCAACGAACCCACAAGAGGGCAAACGTTTTCCTCATCGCCGCCCACATCCAGTCGGATTCCCGTGATTCCGCGGAAATCCGGCGTTCCGGCACCCGCTAGCACAAGGGGCGGCGCGGAGCGAGTCAAGCCGCGTGTGACTGCAGCAGCCGGGCCTCGATGGCATCCGCGGCGGCGGAGGCTCCGCCGGCTGCGGCGTAGCCTTCAGCCACCCGAGCGGCACCGGCACGCATGGCCATGGCGTCCTTCACGGCCCGCCGAAGCCGTCCAGGCGAGAGCTTCCTGCGCGGCAGACGGGTCCCGGACTTGCTGACCTCCACCCGCCTGGCCACCTCCAGCTGGTCCCGGCCGAAAGGCACCACACACACCGGCACGCCGTGCGCCAGCGCCTTCTGGGTGGAGCCCATGCCGCCGTGGGTGACCGCAACGGCTGCACGGTCAAGGACGGCGTTGTGGGGAACAAAATCCACCACGGTGGCATTGGCGGGCACGTCCAGCCCGTCAGGGATTCCTGCAGGCATGGTGGCAACAGTGTGAACGGGTTCGTCCCGGAACGCGTCCAGGGCAGTGCGGACCAGCACGCCGTCGTCCTGGAACTCGGAGGACGTGGTGACAAGGACGATTGGTTTGTCAATGGAGGTCAGCCATTCCGGGACGTCCTGCGGAGGCTCCCAGGTGGGGGCGCCTACCATCAGGACCTCCTGCCCCCAGTCCGTGACGGCGTATTCGAACGGCTTGGCGGTAGTGACCAGCATCAGCGGGGCCTTGCGGAGGAACTCGTCGGCCGATGCCACGGGCGGAAGCCCCAGCTGTTCCCGCAAGGCGTTGAGCCGGGGCAACATGGACTGCTCCACAGCTCCGAGGACGGCCCTGCCCAGTACGGCATCCCGGACCCGTCCCAGGAAGCCGCCCATGGGAGGCAGGCCGGGACCGAACGGCGGTGTACCCGGCGAGCTGAGCGCGGGAGTGTAGGGCGAGAAGGACACCCAGGGGCCGCCCCAGGCCTCGGCAGCGAAGCCGGCGCCCCAGCTGTTGATGTCCACGATGGCAGCGTCCGGGCGGACCCCGTCGATTGCCGCCCGGAAGTCCGGAGCGTCATAGGTGCCGCGGGTGGCGAATATCCCCGCGGCGGCAGCCAAAGCACCCTTCGGCCCGCGGGCTGTGTAGTCGTTCATGGTGACGGCTTCGATGCGTGGGTCGATGGGCTCTGCGGTGAGTCCGAGGCTCCGGATCAGCCCGACGTGGCTGGCAAGGGTGCGTACGTGCACGTCATGGCCGCGGCGGTGCAGTTCCAGCAGCAGGGGTGTCATGGGAAAGAGATGGCCCAGTGCGGGTGAGGTGTAGGCGAGGATGGTGGACATCAGGTCACGTCCTTGGTGAAGGGGGCAAGCATTTCCGCGAGGGCTTGCTCCGTCTGGCGGCGGGTGAGTGCGCTGTCGCGGCGCAGCAGCTTCCAGGTGTAGACATCACAGATGGTTACCAGCTGGGCAAGCCGCCGCTTGCGGACGGCCGGCGGCTGGTCAGGGAGGAAGGGTGCGAACGTGTGCTCGCACCACTGGCGGTGCAGGCGGCGGCCCTGGTCGGCAAGGACCTTGAGCGCCGGCATGCGGCCCTCTTCTGCGAGCATCCGCAGCACACGGTCACCCATGAGCTCGTAGTGCTCCATCAGGTTGGCCACCGCGCCCGGTACATCCCCCGGCACCACGCGCGAGCGGGCCTGCACCACTTGCTCGGACTGGCGTTCGGCGGCTGCGGCGAACAGCTTGTCCTTGTTTCCGAAGCGGCGGATGACGGTCTGGACGGTGACGCCGGACCTTGCGGCCACTTCATCCAGGCGGATCTGATCGGATGGCTGCTCCCAGAAGAGCTCCGTCACGGCGTCGAGAATGGCTTCTGCCGTGGCCGCGGCAGCATCGGAACGGGCTGCCATCCGGTAAGGCCGTTTGGCCTCCTCCGCCAATTTCATGTTAACTACGTTAACTCTAAATCTGACGGCGTCAAGAGGGACCCCGGGGGCAAACACCACGCCCCGAAGCCCCTCTTAGTGCGCGAGAGGTTCTTACTTGATGCTGCTCATGAAGATAGCCAGGACGATGACTCCGCCGATGAACCCAATGATGCCTAGGACCTTGCCGGCCGTGGCCTTGACGCCCTGGGCTTCTGCCTTGCGGGCGGTCAGGAACGCCAACGCTCCGAAAGCCACGCCAAAAATGACCAGCCCGATCACACCGAAGATGATGGAATTGCGGCGCAGCTTAAGGCCGAGGGCCTGGTCCTGCACAGGGCTGATTTGTTGGTCTGTTGTCATTGATACTCCTACGTCTGAAACCGGATGGGCTTGTGGACCCTATAGGACGCCGGGAGTACTGTTTGTGCGACACAGCTGGGCCGCCATGCTGCGTCACAAAGCAGACGTAGGCCATCAGTGCTGCGGGCGGGTCTCCTGCAGCCGCTTGATAAACCAGCGGGACTGTTCCGGGCCGTACGGCAGCACGGGAATGGCCTTGGTGGCGTCAGTCGGGGTGTCGCGGATGGACTGCATGGCCTGGCGGACGGCGGTGGTCATGGTGTCTGCCATGGTCTTCACGAACTGGTCGCTGCAGGGCTTGCCGTGGCCCGGTATCAGGAACTCGTAGCGGTGGCGCAGGGCGGAAATGTGCCGCAGCGCGTCGGCCCATTCCTCCGGGTACGAATCCTCAAAGGACGGGTGGGCGCCCTGTTCTACGAGGTCGCCCACGTAGAGGGTGGTGGGAGTGCCCACCAGGAGGTCGCCGTCGGTATGGCCGCGGCCCAGGTAGAACAGGGTGGCGGTCAGCCCGCCCAGGTCCACCAGCACGGGCTGGTCCTTCACGATGGCGTTGGGCACCACCAGTTCCACGTTGTCACCTTCGCCGGTGGACATTTCCGGCTCCAGGGTGCCAACGAAGCGGCGCTGCAGGTCCCCGCGCTCGTCGATCTCGGCGGCGCAGTTTTCATGGGCCCAGAATTCGTTGGCGCCGTCCTCGGCGAAGACGGCGTTGCCGAAGAAGTGATCGTAGTGGGCGTGGGTGTTGACCACCACCAGCGGCAGGTGGGTCTTCTCACGCACTGCGTCCAGGATCTCGCGTCCCTGCCGCGGACCGCAGCCGGTATCGATCACCATGGCCCGCTCGGAGCCAACAATCAGGCCGGTGTTCAGGAGTGAACCTTCGGTGACGAGCACATAGTTGTCCGCACCGACTTCGAGCCATTCTGACATTGTTTCTCCATACCTCCGGCAAGCAGTTGGTTTCCTCTGGGCTCGAGTCTACCCATCGGGCCTTGGAGTTCCCGGGACGTGGAAGGGCACCGGATCACCACGGGCGAGCGGAGGGTGGCCCACAGGTTAATCTTTCCGAAACGTTCGGTTAGGTACTATCGGTCCATGGGGACTAAACAACACAAAGCCTTTTGCGCTGCCTGCGGCCGGACCACGAACCACGTGACCGTCTATCGAAAGGCCGACGACGGCGGCCAGCTGATTGCCACCGTCCGGTGTGTTGAACATTCGGATGTGCCAGCGTAAAACGGATGGGCACAGCTCCCCATCGCCCGGTGTTCCCCTGATACGGCATGATGGTACCTGCACTTCCGCGCCATATATTGGGGGATCCATTGAGCAACAACCAGCAGCCCGGTTGGCCACACCAGCCCAACCCACAGCAGCCTAATCCGCAGCAGCCACAGCCTGAGCACGGCGGGGAATATCCTGCTGTCCCCCAGGCTCCGGGTCAGGACGGACAGCAGACCCAGCAGTTCCCGCCCTACAACCCGCAGCAGCCGGGCCAAGACGGACAGTACGGCCAGCAGCCACAGCCAGAATATGGCGGCGATTACCCCACTGTCCGCCGGTACCCTATCCAGGACGGGCAGACCCAGCAGTTCCCGCCCCACAACGCGCAGCAGCCAGGCCAGGCAGGGCAGCCGTTCTATGGAGACCCCGCCCAGCAGTACCCCGCACAGCAAAACGGTGCCCCTTACGGGCAGCCGGGCTCCCCGATGTATCCGCCGCCTGCCCAGAAAACCGGCATGCCGGTCTGGGGCTGGGTTGCCAGTGGCGCCGGCGCCCTGGCTGTAATCGCAGTCGCGGGCGTGATGGTGTTCAACGGCCTGGCCGGCGGGAAGCAGCCTGAAGTGGCTCCTGATCCCACCGCCAGCGAAACGGCGGCCCCGGACGAAACAGCCGCCCCTGAGGAAACAGCGGATACTTTTGTTTCCGTCTTCGATTCAGCCGGCTTCGACAGCGCGCCCGTATGGTCTGTCCAGCCACCCGAGGGCTGGGCCGCGGAGCAGGTCCGCGAGGGCACCATGGAGTACACCAACGCCGATCTGCAGTGCGTCTTCACCACCCATCAGGCCATCCTTCCTCCCACCGGCGAAACCGAGGACAGGGGGGCAACCAAGGTGGCCATGGCCGCTGAGATCGAGGGTGTGAAGAAGTCCGTAGGGGGCCCGGTCGAGGCGGAGGAGAAGATCGGCGTCCATGTGAAGCTGCGGGACAGCAGTAGCCTCATCGAAATGGAGGAATATGAGCTGCGCTTCAAAAACAAAAGCAACGCCGACGTCGTGTACTACCTGGCCCTGCGCGCCACAGCCGACAGCGACGGCCTCATGGAACTGGGCCTCGCCTGCCCCGGTGGAATGATCGGCGCGTCTTCACTCTGGTATGAGCTCACCGACCGGGTAACCATGACGGACGCACCGTAGGGGCGTTCAGGACTCCCTAACGCGGTCAGGGCACACAGGCCTTGGCCGGTTCGGGCGAGGCCTGGCCGTTTTTGCGCCGGATCACCACCTCAAGGCAGGTCTGGTCCGGGCCGGCGGTCAGGACCGCGCTGGCTTGGCTTGAGCTGGTGTACTCCCCCGCTTGCAGTGCGGTGACCGGACGCCACATGTACACGTCGCCGTCCGCGGGAGCAGGGTTCTGCCAAGTGAACGTCACGGTGCCTCCGGACGCGGTTCCGGCAAGGTTGGTGGGAGCCGGAACCACACCTCCCGCAACCGCATCCAGGGGCCCATCAAGGGTGGGCTTTGCCTGCGGCGCGCTGGGCGTTCCAGCGCCGTTGACCAGCACCACCCCGGTCACCGTCAAGGCCGCCAGGACTCCCCCGGCCGCCAGCATCAGCCATCTGGGACGACGCCGGGGCTCGGGCACGTCGTCGGTTTCAGCCTCCACGCCCAGGCTGGCGGGCCTGAGCTGCGTGTCCTCCACCGGCAACGGAACGAAAGGAGCGGGCCGGTCCCTGCGCGGAGAACGCGTAGCTGCCGAACCCGCACCTGCAGGAGCCATGGCAGCGCCTGAAACAGGAACGTCCGACGGCGGCGCCTCCGTCAGCGGACCCGCCAACGAAGTGCCGGTAGGCCCGGCGCCGGTCACCTTTCCAACGGTAGTGTCGTTGCCAGTCCGGGGCAGGGTGGACTGCTGAGCCCAGGCGGAAACGGACGCGCGGACAGCGAGTCGTGAACCTCGTATGGGCACGCCCCACTGACAACGGGTCCACGATCAACCACTTCAGCGTCCAGTACCGACTCAGCGGAGGATCATGGACCAGCGCGGCAGATGCACCGGTAGTATCCCTGTCCGCTTCCATCAGCGGCCTCACCGCAGGCAGCACCTACGAATTCCGCGTGGCAGCAGTCAATGGCATCGGCACCGGCACATACTCGGCCACCGCCTCGGCAGTCGCCCCGACGCCGCCGGTCATCTACGTGGCTGACACCTTCACCCGTGCGGACTCCAGCAGCCTCGGAACCACCGAAACAGGAGCCCTCACCTGGGCAGCTATCAACCCGTCACTGTGGTCCATCGTCTCCAACACGCTCAACCGGATCGCGGGCACCATCACCACGAACCCGAACGACGTTGCGGTAGACACCGGGCAGGCCAACGGCACTATCACGGTCACAAACCTTGGAACAACCGCCAACAAGGGAATCGTGTTCAGGCTGCCATCCGGCACCAACAACACCGGATACGTCTTCTACAACGCCGGCGGCACTTGGACCCTGTCCAAGCGAACCGGCTCGAACGCATACACGGCACTTGGAACGGCGGCGGGCGTAACCCCTGCGGCCGGCGACGTGATGTCAGTGGTTCTGAATGGGTCGTCCATCGTCTGCAAGATCAACGGGACGGTCGTCATCACGCTCACGGATACCAGCTACACTGGCACGCGGCATGGTGTTTGGTCTACCGGAACGGTGGCAGGTCAGTTCGACAACTGGTCACACAGCGACCAGATCGTCTAGTCGTGAAGCGTGCTGGCCTGTTCCCGCTTGGGCAGGCCAGCGGGTGATGAGCGCCAGCACGTCCTTGAGTGCTTCGGCAATGTCGCCCACGTCGCCATGCTGAACATGGCACCGACTGAGAATGCTGCGGCGGCTGCGAGTTTGTATCCTTCGCCGCCGGTCATCGCCTGTACGGCGAACAGCGCGGCCGCTACGAACGATGCTCAGGCGATGTAGAAGAACACCTGTCGGCGCGGCATGGATTTCATGATTCCCCCAGAGAAGTAGATGCCCAAAGTGTAAGGGCTGCTAAAACCGAAAGACCCGCCTTCCTCACAGGGAAAGGCGGGTCTTTCTCGCGTTGGCTAGAGGATCTTCTGCTCAGCGAGCAGTTCCCGGAGTGCCGAGGTGATCTTGGATCCGTACTCGACGGTCATGTGGCTGGTGTCCAGCTTCATAGGGGTTTCGGAGACGAAAGCCGGGCAGGACTGATCAAGGCAGAACAGCGATCTGGTGTCCACGACGGCAGCGCCGATGCGCTTCGCCATTGCTGATTCCGCGTCGAAGTTGTCGTACCAGAGGCTGGTTACTCCGGAGATACAGTCGGCTGGCTTGGACACCTTGGTGTAGCACTTTGCGATGTCTTTGTCCGCCGGAGGCGGCGTTATGAAAACCACCCGGGTTCCGCTCAAATTCATCTCCTGAACGGCGGCTTCTATGGAAGCCGCCCACTCGGCAGCTGGAAGCGGCTTGTCGGCGCCTGCGGGTTTGTTGGTGGTGTAGGTGTTGATGATGAAGACCACGTCAGGCTTAGACTCCTGGACCATACGAATCCCCTCGTCATTTTTCCCCTCACAGGCTGCAGCCAGGGAAGCTGTGTTCGTCGGGATGAATACAGCTGAGAAGGGGCAACCGTAGGCGCCGTGCACATTGACTGACCATCCCTGTCCCAGCGAATCGATCAGGGGCGCAGCGTACGTCATCGCCATTGAGTTTCCGAGGATGATGGCGGATTTCTGCGCGGTGGGGTTCACAACGCATTGTGCAGGGTCGTACTCATCTGGCATTCCGCAGGCGCTGATATCCTCCCGTGCTTGCCGGCTACCGATGGCGTCGTCCAGGGAGGGTGCCAGCGCAGGCCACTCTGGCGCCTGGAGGGCCTGTGTGATCTCTTTCTGCAGTGCGGTCACGACCGCCCCGTACTGCACTGGGGCAGCAGTGGCGGCAGCAGATGGCGCCGTGGCCGCGGGTAGAGCAACAGCCGTTTGCGGGGCTGCATCGAACCTACTGAAAGCCGCGACCACGACCACGGCGGTCATGGCAGCGAGTGCGAACAAAGCAGTTTGCTTGAAGCGGTCGGAAACTTCGATCTCACGGCGGGACCGCCCCATCTTGTCCTTGCCCTTCAACCAGTCCGACTTACGAATTGGATCCTCGAAAAGGTTGTAGGCAACGACGGCTAGGAAAAACGTGGCGGCGACTGCGCCGATCTGGTATTGCCATCCTGCTTCGGGGAACACGTCCGCACCGATGATGACGACGGGGAAGTGCCAGAGGTAGAGCGAATAGGAGATGTCGCCAAGGTAGCCACTGATCCTGTTGGTCAGGACGGCCGGGAGCCTGATCGAAGTCGATGCACCGGTGCCAGCGGCGATGACCAACGCTGAAGCCAGCACGGGCAGGAGTGCTGCCGGTGCCGGAAACGGGGAACCGCTGTTGATGACGGCGACGGATACGAGGATGCCAGTAAGGCCCAGCCAGCTGAGGATGGGGCGGAGCTTCGCCGGTAGTTGGCCGAGAACCGGGGCCGCAACCGCCAAACCCGCGCCGACGCCGAGCTCCCAAGCCCGGGAGAATGTCGAGAAATAGGCCATCGAAGGGGCGGATGCAGTTTCGGCGAGAGCCCACGCGAAGGACGCCAGGCTAATGAGCGCTATGGCTGCACCGACGGCCGCCCGTCCTGCAGTTCCATTGCTGGACCGCTTACCCACCACGAAGAAGATGAGCAGCATCAGCCACGGCCAGACGAAGTAAAACTGCTCTTCCACTGCGAGCGACCAGAAGTGCTGGATCGGCGACACAGCGTCGGATGCAAAGTAGTCCGTCCCGACCACGGCGAACCGCCAATTGCCCGCGAAGAGGAAGGCCCAGACGACATCCCAGAGAACGGACTGGAACCGGGTGGTGCTGTAGATGAGGTATGAACCCGCGAGGGTGACGGCCAGTACCAGAACGGAGGCCGGGAGGATGCGCTTGACGCGGCGGCGGTAAAAGTCGACGAAGGATATTCGGCCGGTCCTCTCGTGCTCGCGCAGCAAGAGTCCGGTAATGAGGAAGCCGGAGATCACGAAGAAGACATCAACGCCGACGAAGCCGCCTGACGGCCAGTGGAAGAGGTGGTCGGCAATGACCGCCAGGACAGCCAGAGCACGAAGCCCTTGAATATCAGGGCGGATGCCTTGGTTGATGGGCTTAGCCGTGCCCCGTTTTTGCCCACGCTTGAGCGTCAGTAATTGCGTCATGAGACTTCCCCCAGAGATGAGACCTGAAGATATTCTACGGCTCAGGCACGGTTAGGAAAGACCGGTTAAGTTCCCTAACGAGAGGAATCAAAATTACATCTCAGCCAAGACGGATCCCGGGTTCTCAATAGCGTCGGCAACAAACCGAAGGAACCCCGCCGCCGTTCCACCGTCACAAACTCGGTGATCGAACGTGAGCGTCAGCTCGCTGACCTTGCGGACGGCCAAGGACCCGTCCACCACCCATGGCTTGTCTACAATCCTGCCAACGCCAAGGATGGCCACTTCCGGATAATTGATGATCGCTGCCGATCCGTCCACCCCGAAGACGCCGTAGTTATTAAGGGTGAACGTTCCGCTGCCGAGTTCTGCCGGTGAGGCTTTACCCTCACGGGCCACAGCCGTGAGCCGGCGGATCTCTGCGTCAAGCTCCCGGGCGTTAAGCTTCTCAGCGGACCGGATGGACGGCACCACCAACCCGCGTTCCGTTTGAGCCGCGAAGCCGAGGTTAATTCCCCCGAAGGCAACGATCTCCTGGGAACCGTCAGACGCTGTTTCGATCCGAGTGTTCAGCTCCGGATACTTCTTCAGGCCCGCGGTGACAAATCGAGCAATAAAGGCAAGCAGGCCTGGGGCGTGGGCGCCGTCCTTCTTCAGCCCGGCACGGAGCTCCACCAGAACAGTCGCATCAACGTCCACCCACACCGTGGCTTCCGGGATTTCCGCGCGGCTGCGGGCCATGTTCGCAGCTACGGCTTTACGCACACCCTTAACCGGTGTGCGGGAAGCGATGCCCAGGCCCGTCCGGGAATCGGTTGAGCCTTGTGCAGCTGGAGTTGCAGGCTGACTGTCCTGTTCCGTCACACTCGGGGAGATCGCGGCCTCAACGTCCCGACGCATAATCAGGCCGCTTTCGCCGGATCCGTGGACCTCGCCGAGGTCAACGCCATGCTCACGGGCCATTCGGCGCACCAGCGGTGAAATGACAGCACCCAACTTGCCCGGGACCCGGGTACGCATCAGCAGAAGATCGTCGGCAGATTTATCAGCATCGGAAACGGAGCTGCCCGGCGGAGCCGCCACGGAGGTGCCGGCGCCCGGCGATCCGCTGTCATGCTTCCGGGCCCTGGTCCGCCGCACAGACTCGCTGCCGCCCGGAGTCCCGTAACCGATCAGCACGTTCCCGGAACCGGCCTTCTCTTCTTCCCTGTAGATGTCCGCTGCCACTTCGACAGGCTCAAGCATAGGAGCACCGGCGAGAGCCACCGAGATCAGCGGCTTGCCCACGTCCAGCGTCTGGCCCGGCTCGCCGTGCAGCTCGGTCACTGTCCCTGCGTAAGGCGACGGCACCTCCACCATCGACTTCGCCGTCTCCACCTCGGCGATCGGCTGATCCACTCGGATCTGATCACCCACGGAAACCAGCCAGTTGACCAGTTCTGCTTCTGTCAGCCCTTCGCCGAGGTCCGGAAGGAGGAACACTTTTATCTCAGTCATGGTCAGTCTTCCCACTGGAGGTCATCTACGGCGTCAAGGATGCGGTCCACGCCGGGGAGGTAGTAGTGCTCAAGCTTCGGCGCCGGGTACGGGACGTCGAATCCCGTCACGCGGCGGATAGGCGCTGCAAGGTAGTGGAAGCATCGTTCCTGCACCCTCGCCACGATCTCGGAGGAGACGGACGCAAAGCCATGCGCTTCCGCGATCACTACTGCCCGGCCTGTCTTGCGGACAGAGGCACTTACAGTGTCATCGTCGAAGGGGACGATTGAACGTACGTCGATGACTTCCAGCGACCGCCCTTCCTCAGCGGCCGCCGCGGCCGCCGCCAGCGCTGTTGGCACCGACGGTCCGTAGGCAATCAATGTTGCGTCGGTGCCAGGACGGGCGACGGCGGCACGGCCCTCCGAGGACCTTCCCGCCTGAGTATTGGCCGAATGCTGCTCCCGCAGCGCCTCCAGGTCCACCATGTCCTTGGACCAGTAGAGCTTCTTCGGCTCCATAAACATGATGGGGTCATCGGAGTCGATGGCCTCGCGCAGCATGCGATAGGCGTCGGCCACGCTGGCAGGAGTGAACACCTTCAGGCCGGCGGTGTGCGCGTAGTACGACTCGGAGGAATCGCAATGGTGCTCCACTCCCCCGATCCCGCCTGCGTAGGGGACACGTATGACCATGGGCAGCTTGACGGCCCCCTTGGTTCGGTTGTGCATCTTCGCCACATGGCTGACGATCTGCTCAAACGCCGGATACGCAAAGGCATCAAACTGCATTTCAATCACCGGGCGCATGCCGTTGATCGCCATGCCCACTGCCATGCCGACTATCCCGGACTCGGCTAGCGGAGTGTCAAAGCAGCGCTGTTCGCCGAAGGTCTTGGTGAGCCCGTCAGTGATGCGGAAGACTCCTCCCAGCATGCCCACATCTTCACCGAAGACCAGGACGGACGGATCGGCATGCATTGCGTCTGCCAAAGCCGTGTTGAGGGCTTTGGCCATGGTGACGGACTGCGGACCGGCCGCTTCGGCGGTGGCTGCTGCAGCGGACGCGGCAGCCCTGGCAGTTGCCGCGCTGACGTTGCCGTTCGCCTCGGATGAGGTGGTGATGGTGGGGCTCACTTTGTGTCCTCCTCGAAGGTTGCTTCGCGGGCGAGTTCGTCGGCGAGCATGGCGGACTGCTCTTTCAGCTGTGGCGTGGGGACTTCGAAGACATAACGGAAGAGTTCCTGTGGGTCCACGGGAACTTCTTCACTGAGGCCGTCCCGCAGCTGAGTGGCCACAGCCTCCGCCTTGGCTGAGATCCGGGTTTCAGCGGCAGCGTCCAGCAGCCCCTTGTCCGTAAGGTATGTCTTCATCCTGCTCACCGGGTCCTTGGCCTGCCACTCAACCACCTCGCTGTCTTGGCGGTAGCGCGTGGCATCGTCGGCATTGGTGTGGGCCTGCATGCGGTAGGTGTTGGCTTCAACCAGCAATGGGCCAGAGCCCTCCCTGGCCAGCTTGACGGCGCGGTCCAGGACGGCAAGGAGTGCCACCACGTCGTTCCCGTCCACGCGTTCTCCGGCCATCCCGTAGCCCACTGCCTTGTGGGCGAGCGACGGCGCCACAGACTGATGTGCCAGCGGCACCGAGATGGCGTACTTGTTGTTCTGTACGAAGAAGATCACCGGGAGATGGAATAC
This sequence comes from Arthrobacter sp. CDRTa11, assembly GCF_026427775.1. Taxonomy (NCBI): domain Bacteria; kingdom Bacillati; phylum Actinomycetota; class Actinomycetes; order Micrococcales; family Micrococcaceae; genus Arthrobacter; species Arthrobacter sp. CDRTa11. Next base: position 4,020,549 of record NZ_CP044532.1, read on the forward strand.
GGCGGCGAAATTCAGCGCCTCGTGGAAGTCGCCTTCGCTGGTGGCGCCGTCGCCGCACATCGCCAGGACCACGATGTCCTCGCCGCGGAGTTTTGCAGCGTGGGCCACGCCGACGGCGTGCAGAAGCTGGGTGGTCAGAGGAGTGCATTGGGGACCAACCTTGTGCTTCAGCGGGTCGAAGCCACTGTGCCAGTCCCCGCGGAAAAGGGTCATGGCTTGAACCGGATCAACCCCGCGCGCCATCACGGCGACAGAGTCACGGTAGGTGGGGAACATCCAGTCTCCCTCTGAGAGGCAGAGAGCAGCTGCCACCTGGCAGGCTTCCTGTCCGTGGCTGGAGGGATAGACCGCCATGCGGCCCTGCCGAACGAGAGCCGAGTTCTGGTCGTTGACACGGCGTCCGATCACGAGGTGTTCGTAGGCGGACATCAGCTCCTCATCACCGGGCACCGGATACTCGTGGCCGGGTTCTGTGCCCTGTTCATCCTCAGCTTTGAGCCGGCCATCCTGGTCCACCATCTGGATCTGATGCCGGGCCGGCAGCATGTAATCTTCAGCGGTAATCCCAAATTTGCGTACGGCTTCGGCAACCGGGTCCGCGCTCAGGGGCTCCTGCCCCTGGTCGTGCGCCGTGTGGTCTGCGGAGATCGTCATCGGTCCGTCCTTCTGTAGCCACTATTCACTCCCAGTATCGACCCGCAGCAAGTTTCGTATCCAGTCCCTAGCAAAAACGTGGAGAAGTACGATCGATGCACCTATTCTTGGAGACGAATCGTCAATGTGACCTGTATTACGGCTAGGAGTTGTGGACAAATTGGCAAGACTGGAGGCTGAGGGTGACCCCACACCGCTGGATGATGTGGACCGGAAGATCATCGCCGAGCTCACCCGTGACGGGCGGATGTCCGTCACCCAGGTGGCCGAGAATGTCCACATCTCGCGGGCCCACGCTTACACACGGATTGCGAGGCTGACAGGTGAGGGCGTTCTCACCAAGTTCACCGCCTTGGTTGATCCCATCAAGGCGGGATTGAAGTCGTCTGCCTACGTGACGCTGAAGGTCAGCCAACATTCGTGGCGGGAACTGCGCGAACAGCTTCGTGCGATCCCCGAGGTGCACCACATCGCACTGGTGGGCGGAGACTTCGACGTCATTCTGCTGGTGCGAGCCATCGACAACATTGACCTTCGGCGCGTTATCTTTGACCAGCTTCAGTCAATGCCGGGAGTGCTGGATACGCAGACGTTTCTGGTGTTTGAGGACGTTGATACGAGATGATGTGGACCTGAACTTCGCCATGCCCTTCTCCTATTAGGCGCCGTGTCTAGCGTCACGTTCCCAAGAATAGGCCTTCGGATTCAACACTAGTTTGTCGGCTAAGGACGGCTCCTCAGACGACTCGGCTCTACGATATCAATAGAACTCTCCAACAAGGCTTTGAGTCCTTCAGCGAGAAGTACGTCAACCTCCGGAGGAAAGTTGCGTCAGGCAACTCGAAAGGTCAGCGCGACTCTATACAAGGCTCGCCCGTCCGCACACTTCCAAATCTTCTTCGCTTTCATGCGTTCCCCTGCCGAGCAGTAAGTACTCGACATAAAAATCTCACAAAAACCTGCGTACACGATGCTTGGTTAGCAGGTGCTCCGTTTCAGGAATCGGGTAGTTACTACTGGCGCGGTCGACAAGGGATCCTCATACCATTTGTGACATGTTCAATCCTATTTGCAGCTTGGGCCGGCGACGCCAAAGCCCTACGAGAAATGTGCTTCTTCCGCTTGCCACCTCCCATACAGTCAAAGGTGGTAATTGCAGCAACCTTCTCGCGGCTTCTAAAGGCAATAGGCCATGAGTAAAATAGAATATTCACAAAATAGGAAAACCCCGGAAGTTCGTGATGGGATCAAACGACGGGGACTGTTACGGCTTGGCACGCTGGCTACCGCCATTTCGGGTGTTTCTGCACTAAGTGTCGGAGCGAACACGGCAAAAGCCGCGGGCCATCCAGTTCCGATGGCGCCACCGCAGCCTGAGAAAGATCTATCTTCCACCTACGTTGATTATGCCCGGATGAACAATCCGGCTATCGAACCTATCAGTTTTGATCAGTTTCCTGTTGCAGCATCAGGCCTAGAACAGTTCAATACAGCTACGATTGCCCAAGATGTAATTACAAGTGCCCCAAATGGTGATATCTACGCCGTGTACTGGGATTCGGCGCGGGAGCCTCGAATTGCCGTAAAAAATGTCGATCTGGGCACCTGGACGACTTCCTCACTAGCTGTAGCTGCAGATAATGCACTTGCTTATCCAGTTGTCATTGATTCTCACAATAATATTGTGATCGCCGTAGACGGCGACGGATATATTCATATCTCCGGCAATCATCATGGGCAAGCGTTACGGTATATCAGGTCAATAAATCCATTCGATATAACGGCCTGGGAACGAGGGGACATGGTAGGCGCCGATGAAGATAAAGTCACATATCCTCAATTTATTCGTAAACCTAATGGCGATCTCCTATTTTTTTACCGTAACGGAGTCAGTGGAAATGGCGATACGTATGTCAATACTTACTCCCGTGCTAGTCGCAGTTGGAGCAGGACTGTCCAACTATTCAAAGGCACCGCTCCTGTATCACCGGACCAGTGTGCGTACATTAATCGAGTTGCACAGCACTCGGACGGAGTCCTTCATGTTTTTTTCATGTGGCGTGAATCCACAGAACTTACGAACACAGATTTGTCTTACATTAGATCGGCGGACGGGGGGAAAACATGGACAACAGTGACTGGTACACCCCTAGCACTTCCAATCGTGCCAACAAACACTTTGCCTCGTATCCTGGCCGGTAATCCCGGCGGTCTTATCAACCAATCGGGCGCCACTGTGGATTCGAATGGAATTCCTCATACCTTCTTCTGGATGAACGGTGGCGCATCCAAACGACTGAATCACTTTTATTGGTCCGGAACAAAATGGGAGCAGGTTACGGTAGCGGAATCCGGTGCGGGCATATCACGTGCCACTGGTTATTCCACCTCGGACGGCAAAACATACGCCGTGTTTAAACGACTGGGCCAGCCGACCGCTTTGCGTGTCTACCCCACGGTCGGGAACGAGGTGTGCCTCTACGGCTTCCGTCAAGCATCCTGGGAGCCAACCTATGATTCCTATGCCCCTCCGAATACCATGCGACTGATGCTTACTCCGGCAGATGCGGCTAACAAGGCGTACGCATCCACATATGCCGGGATCTTGACTGTGGACATGGCCAAGGTTGATGCATTGCCCGCCTCACGAGTTGTTATAGCTCCGCGATCCGTGTCGGTGCCAGAGGATAATAAACCTGGGCCCGGCCTCCCCGCGATCTCCGGGCGGTACTACAGGCCAAATGGTGCGACCACTATCACAGACCGAGCATTGCCGGATGGTGAATTTCGAGGGGCTTATTATACTTTTGCAGACGCGTGTGCAATCAACACACTCGCTGTCGACGTTTTGGGGCGCGCTGGCGGCGCTGGCCTATCGAAGTTTATTATCAGCACGCCGGACGGAAAAGTTCTCTACGTCTCCACGCCGATCAGCACCGCAACCGTGGGAGTGAAGAATGTCTCAATACAGTTTCGTGTCGGCAAGGGGCAGACGATTATCATACTTGCGGGAACACAGGGAAGCACCTCGCCGGGATTCCGCTGGCTGGAAGGGACGATGGACAACCGAGTGGCGGCAGGATCCACAACTACAGCGCTACAAACTTCATTCGCAGGAGTTTCAACCAAAATTCCGGCCGGTCCAACACCGCCGACCTTAGCCATGAATGGAACATCATTTGTGCCGCTCATTGCCGTTGGCATTTTCTAGTTTACGGCCTGCCGGCGTTCCGCCGTTCTTGCATGACACAAACGGGTATTTAAAAAGCATCCCCTGAACTAAGCAATATCTGCCGTATGTTAGTCCATTCGCGCTTGCGGTCCAGAATCATTGATCCAATACTGAGTTTTAGATCTCCTGTGTTGAAAAAAATACCATGGCTGAAAAGTAGCAGACAGCGATGCTGAGCCTTTCTGGGACTCAAGACGGCGGGATTGCAATCGGAATCGTGCGGTTCAAGTGACGTTCCCTAAGACATACCAGCGCGATAAATTCGCCCATAGGGCCGCGGATAAAAAATGGCTCGCAACTTGCCATGTCCACGCCGTTCTATAACTGACGATGACCATAGGTCTAGGGAGCCTAGGACCATCACGCTTCAGGGCGTGGCACCTGCACGACCAGCCTCTGCTGCAAACGGCAAACGGCCTTCAGTAGAGACGATGCAACCAGAGGACTGAAGAGCAGACTCAGCTACGCAATCAGCCTTGAGCCGGTGACAAGTAACCAGGTTCCCGCCGCACCCCCTCGTTACATCCAGGGCGATCGATACAATTGGGGTGCGGAGCACGGGTCCCGCTAGACTTAGGCGACTTTACAATAGCAAGCGCTCTGCCCTAGGACGGCAGAGCGCAAGGGGGGCACCACTTTGGATCTCAATGACTACTTGAGGGTTTTGCGTCGCCATTGGATAACGGTTGTTGCTCTAGCCCTCGTCGGGCTTTTGGTTGGCGGTGTCTACTCGTTGCTAAACAAGCCGACTTACACCGCCGAAACTCAACTCTTCGTGGCCATTCAAGGCTCAGGAAGTGTTACGGAGCTTCAACAGGGCAATACATTCAGTCAAGCTCGTGTGCAGTCGTACGTGAGGACAGTCGGTACACCCGCAGTGTTGCAACCCGCGATTGATAGTCTCGCGTTGGCAGTGACTGCAGAGCAGCTTTCCAAGCAAGTTAAAGCCACCGCTGACCTCAACACTGTTCTGGTTAACATAACAGTCTCAGATACCTCGCCCGTTCAAGCGGCTGCTATCGCACAGGCGGTCGCCAACAGCCTCGTGCAAACCGTGGATAATCTGGAAAAGCCCAAGGTCGGCGGAACATCCCCAGTTCGGTTGTCCATTGTCACGCCGGCAGTTGCACCCCTTGAGCCCTCGGCTCCAAACATAAAACTCAACCTTATTTTGGGCCTCACTTCGGGGATTGTTTTAGGTGCAGGAACGGCCATTGTCCGGGGCACCTTGGATCACCGCATCCGAGGCGAGCAGGATTTGCGGAGAGCTACAGACCTTCCCCTACTCGGGGGGATCGCATTCGACTCCGATGCAAGCAAGAAGCCGCTTCTTACCCAAACGCCCGGCCAGAGTCCACGTGCAGAATCGTTCCGCCAGTTGCGAACTAATCTCCAGTTCGCCAATGTTGCGAGTAAAGCAAAGTCTGTTCTCGTTACATCCTCGCTTCCCGGTGAAGGGAAGAGCACTACGGCGACCAATATGGCAATCGCTCTGGCGCAAGCCGGCAACGTGGTCTGCCTCGTCGACGCTGACCTCCGCCGTCCAATGGTCGGTGAATATCTCAGATTGGAACGAAATGCTGGACTAACCACGGCACTCGTGGGCTCAGCGGATCTTGAGGATCTGTTGCAGCCTTGGGGGGAGGACAATTTGTTCGTCCTAACATCCGGTCAGATTCCCCCGAATCCCAGCGAACTGCTCGGATCCAACGAGATGAAGCACTTAGTCACTAGGCTGGAAGACTCCTTTGACATTGTCGTGATAGATGCCCCGCCACTACTCCCAGTCACTGACGCGGCAGTTCTTTCTCAGCATGTAGGGGGTGTTGTTGTAGTAGTTGGGTCGCAAAAGACTAAGCAAAACGAACTTGTTAAGGCCCTTAGCGCCTTGGATCTTGTTAAGGCACACGTGATGGGGATCATTCTGAACCGACTGCCCGTAAAGGGACAGGATGCTTATGCGTACTCATACCACGCCTACAGCTCCCAGGATCCCGTGAGCGACACATCACAACAGTTTTCGGAATTCGGAGAGCGCAGGCCCAATCAAGGATCTCGAGTGGCAGAAACATCATCTGTAAGCCAGTTCCTTGACGCTCTGCCAGAATCCTCCGGCCCTAAAACATTTCCTCAAGACACCGAACGGTTTCCCATGGGAGAACGCTCGAAACGTTAAGAGTCAGAGCAGGCACCAGTGGGTTCCCCCTCAATATGGATACTATAAAGCGCCCGCTTCAACACACTAGCGCGAGGTCAAGCTTGTCCAGAAGTAATGCTGGAACCCTTTATATCGGCGTGGCAAGCGATTATGGGGCAAAAAATGAGCTGAGCATCCTGGCTGGCTGCAACCAACTCCGAGGAACCTAAGATGATGCTTCTACTAACCGTCTTTGTCGTTGCCGTTGTTGTGTTTGTTGTTGTCGCCTTGCATAGAGGCATATGGCCCGCCATGGCAATTGCGATACTGGCAACAATGATCATTGCCCCGAGACGTCTGACAAACAACAGCGTTGTCGAAAACACCGGACTCGCCGGGTCCGCACCTGATCTATATTCTTATTCAGCTGTTATATTTGTGGCCGCAATAGTTCTCGTCCTAAATAAAAATGTTCCAATAAACCGAATATTCCTACCGTTTATATTTTTGCTCATTATTGGTTCGGGATTTATTTGGGAATCGACCAGCTTGGTCCAAGCCGGGTTGCTACAGCTCATGCTAGGAGTTCTGGCTTGGGGTGTTGGTTCACACCTTGGAAATCAATCAACCATCGATATATCTTTTGCCAAGTTCTTTTCCGGATTGATAACGGGAATTATTGTTCTTGAGACGGTCATAGCGTTAGCCCAATTTCTGGGCCTATCAATCAACAGCATGGACCCTTCAACCGCCGCTCTCATGGGCAGCCGAGTTAACGGGTCAATGAATCATCCGAATAACCTCGGAAAAGTACTACTGTTTCTGATAATTATCCTCATACCGTTTCTTAGGTCTAAAGATAAACAGGTGCGCCAAAGGTCGTTGGCCGGCATCCTACTTGCATTTCTCCCAATGGCTCTGACAGGCGGGCGAGCCACTTTTATTGCCGCCTTAGTTGTTGTTGTCCTCACGGGGATCCTCTCCCGGGGGATGAAGGGACGGCTCGCCATGCCGCTTGGAGTACTCGTTCTAATCTTGCCTTTCATTGATTCCATCTGGCAGAGGTTTGAGGAGGATCCGGAAGGCGGATCTAGGGCTTACTTGCTTGACATCGCGATACGGCAGATTACAGCGCATCCCTGGGAAGGGATAGGGCCAAACTCCTACGTATCTTTGGTGGGCCTTACGGATGCTCTAACTGCTACAGGCCTGCCGGTCCACAACACTTTCCTGTTAACTGCAGCGGAGCTGGGGATTCCCGTAGCGGCCGCGCTCTTTCTCCCATTGATCTACGTCCTGGCAATTGCCTGGAAGTCTCGCTCCCTGAAGGGACATCCCGGAGCAAGCGCCGCCGCATACTTGGCTGCCTCACCTGCCTGGATTCTTGTGGCAGCCACAGGGTGGGGCATGTTATCAACCTCAATCTTCCCTCTTTGGTTCTTCACCTTGGGTTATATCTCCAGTCCATTCATGATTCGGTCTAATCGGTCCCTGGATATCGATGAGTCAGAATTGAAGGATGATCTTAAGATATCGTAAATCTTCCCCAAGCAACTTTTCACGAAGTACGTTTACAATGGAATTGAGTTGAATGAATTGAAGGTAAGCGTAGTAATACCCACGATGTTCCGAAGTGAACTTGTAGAGGCTATCGCGAGTGTGCACAAGCAAACAATCAGCAGGACAGAAGTCGAAATCATTGTCGTCGCGGACCGCGCCAGTTCGGATCTTGACCCAGCGTTGGCAGCTCAATTGCCGGCTGTCGATCATCTTCTTTTTACTGGTGGAGGGGCCGGTGCGCCGACCGCACGTAACCTAGGTGTTAGACAAAGCGTCGGCGAGTGGGTCGCATTCTTGGATGACGATGATTTCTGGGCCCCCACCAAGTTGGAGGAGCAGCTCAAAATTGCAGAGAGTATTGATGCCAGAAATGGCGTGATCATATCGTCTCGAGTACGCCAGTCAAAGGGTGTGGCCGACACACAGTCGGCTCCCGTTCCGGCACGATGTTTTCAGGCTGGGGAAGTGGTCGAACGCTACCTATTTGAAGCCCGTAGCCCCTCGCTTGGACGTTCGTCGCTGTTCACTTCAACTCTGTTGGTAGACCGTCAGCTCGCCCTGAGCAATCCGTGGAACGAGAGTCTGAAACGGCATCAGGACTGGGATTGGCTGATTCGTGCTCAAAAGTCTGGGGCCACTCTTCACCAGCTGAATTCAGTATTGTCGACACAACGTGTTGGAAGTCATGGATCAATTTCAGCTTCGACTGATTGGCTTTCATCTCTTAACTGGGCCCGGAGCTGGAAGGGCACATGGAACCCACAGACTTACGTGGACTTCGTCAGTGGCCAGCCGTTGCGATACGCTTTGCAGGGCCGGTCGCTGGCCGGTGTTCGGCAGTGTCTCGCGGAGATTTTGGCTGAACGTCGCGTTCCTTCAGTCGGACCGATGTTAATCGGAGCCGCAGGATTAATGTCACGCACGCAGTTAGAACGCTTGCTGGTCAACACACGGCCGAGGCGGAATCACTAGAATGAGTATGCCCAACGGCCGCCGGTCAGGTTCAAAAGGATCTGCTACTCCTGGGAACAGCATCTTAACGGGACAGCGGAAGAGAAAAGTCATCCAGTTTCCCGTTCACAATGTCGACTATCCTCGAAATCGTCGAGTACGCGAATACCTTCAGAACCGAGGATGGGAATGCACACCTATAGTTCGCGGTAAGAAGAGGCAGGCCACCCCTAGCGAAAAGCTAAAGGCCGTAGTCTCTCTTTTCAAAGCGGCCAAGACAGCTGACGCTGTCTTTTTGAGTGAAATGTCGCTCAAATATGCCCCTTTGACCTGGGCATTGAGCCGTATCTATGGCGCAATTCACATAGTCGATGGATTCATCGGACTCTACGAGACAGATGTCGAGGATAAGAACATCATTCGTGCTGGTTCCCTCAAGGCCAAGATCTTGAAACTGCAAGACCGACTCGCCGTCGAGCTGGCAGACATATATGTAGTTGACACCGAAGTTCGCGCAGACCGTGTACGGACTGAGTTCGGTCAAAGGCATATAGTTTACTCGTTGCCGGTAGGATCGCCCTCATGGGCTCAACCATCGGAATACAAAGTCCAAGACGGAACCCCTCAGGTCCTATACTACGGCAATTATATTCCTCTTCACGGTCTCAATGATTACGTAGCAGCAATTTCCCAGATACCCCCTTCCCAGAGACCGTTGACGAAAATGATCGGTTCAGGTGATTGCTATGACGGAATTCTCGCCATGGTTAACCAACGCGGTCTATCTGATTTTTTCAGCTTTCATGAAGCAGTCCCCGAGTATCAACTGGCCGCAGAAATTGCTAACGCCAAGGTAGTCCTAGGAATATTTGGGTCGTCTTCAAAGGCTGCGTCAGTGATAGCAAATAAGGTTTGGCAAGGCCTGGCCTGTTCGCGAAGAGTCATTACTCGACAAAGCCGGGCATTAGACGAAATTTCCGAACTAGCGGGAGACTTGCTGATCCAAGTCCCAGCAGCGGATCCTACCAGCCTGGGAACTGCCATTCTCATAGCCGTTGAAGCTGATTCATCACCAGCCGCGACAGGAATTTCCCAAGAATTGGAGGCCTACGTCCTTGGCAAGTTTGACCACTTCTTGCTCTTGGTGAATCAAGAAATCGATGCACGCACTAAAAGCAGGGTCCATCCCGGAGCACCAATCACATGAGTAAGACTGACGGGGTATCCAACACTCCTGAAACAGGAAAATCTGGTGAGACTGCTCATGTGATACCGCTTTCACACCGCGCCGCCCGTGGTGCAGGGACCATGGCTCTATCCCAAGTCATTAGAATCGGACTCCAACTTTTCGGGATAATCATCCTGGCCCGTCTCCTTATGCCTTCCGATTACGGATTGATCGCCATGGCAACAGCGATTGTGGGCGTTGCCGAGGTTCTAAGGGACTTTGGATTGGCCCCGGCCGCTATTCAAGCAAAGTCATTGAGCGCCGCCGAGCGCTCCAACCTAGTGTGGGCGAACTCGGGCCTAGGCCTCCTCCTTGGTGGGCTCGTGACCGGTGCAGCGTGGCCCATTGGCGCGCTCTATGGCGACTCACGGCTAGTTCCCGTTGTACTCGCACTAGCGCCGATATTTTTCATCAATGGAATTTCGTCGCAATTTCGTGCTGATTTAAGCCGCGGAATGCACTTCAGTTCTCTGGCCAAAATAGAAATAGTGGCTCAAGTGCTGGCAATTACTGTAGGCGTGGGTACAGCGCTGATGGGCCTCGGATACTGGGCGATTGTTTGTCAGCAAGTCGTGCAAGCACTTTCGGTTCTGATCATGGTCATTTACTCGGCTCCTTGGCGACTTCGGAAATATGACCGCACGGTAAGCCTTAGACCTTTCCTCAAGTACGGCAGTAGCCTCCTCGGCACCCAACTCCTGGTTTACGCAACGTCTAATCTCGACTCTGTCCTCATCGGTGCTCGGTTTGGCTCAGCGCAATTGGGGCTCTACAATCGCGCTTTTCAGATGCTGGTACTTCCGCTTAACCAGATAAGTTCACCGGCTACGAGAGTGGCTCTACCAGTACTCTCCCGGATTCAGTCCGACGAATCCGAATTCCATCGGTTCGTCCTTCGAGGGCAGCTTTGCCTGACTTGGCTAGTCCTGCCTGCGTTTGGTTTCGTTGCAGTAAATTCGCACTCTGTTGTTGTCCTGCTTCTAGGTGAACATTGGGCTGCCGCTTCAACTATCTTTAGCCTGCTTGCGGTCGGAGGAATGTTTCAAACCCTTTCGTATACAACTTATTGGATTTTTTTGGCCAAGGGTCTTACCGCCTCAAATCTTAGATTTGCTCTAATTACTCGAACAATAATGCTAGCGGCACTTGTCTGGGGTGCACTATTCAGCGTGCACGCCGTTGCCGCAGCATATTCCCTTTCTTTGCTTCTCATATGGCTTTTTGGTCTCATATGGATTGCTCGAGCCGGTGAATTCAAAAGTGTAAAGGCATTCACTCAAGGGCTAGGAACGTTGGTTCTGGTGGCAGTGAGTAGTGCCGCAGCATATTTTACATCCCACTATTTTGGCGACCTCATCTCTCCGTATCGACTCCTTGTTTCCGGAGGAGCTTTCATAACTGCATTTTGTGTGTTGTGCATGGCGGTCCCATTCTGGCGCCGGCAAGCATTCGATATAATCAAGATTTTGCGGCTCATACGGCGCCGTAGTACAAGCAAAAAGTCACCCAGGACTTGAAACTACTTCACCAAGAGGAACGCCCATGGTAAAGCCCATTGAACTATTTTGGTGGTCTCCACGTAGAGACTCAAAACTTGCATCACGCGAACTCAAGAATGCGTCAAGTACGTGGATCCGAATGAGATTACATGGCGGTGATGCTCTAACCAATTTCGGGGATGAACTTTCGCCTCTCGTACTCCGATATGTGTCCGGAAGATCAGTCCGCTGGGCACCCCCTCACCGCGCCGAAGTCGTCTCGGTTGGGTCGATTCTTGAATACGTAAATAGGCGAACCACGAATCAACCTTGGATATGGGGAACCGGACTCCGGGCAGAAGCAGACCCCGCCGCCCTTCCCAGGATCGCAGGAGATTCGGACCGCGTGTTGGCCGTGAGAGGACCATTAAGCCGCCAGTCCCTACGTCTGGCTCCCGATCTCGCAATTGGCGATCCGGGTGTATTTGCCCCGGAGATTTCCAGGTTCAAAGGTTTACGGCGGAGCGGAACACTCTTCATTCCGCATTTCCGAACATGGTCAACAAGGTCCGGACGTAGTCTTCTCAAGGAGGCTGAGTCCCTCGGTTACACAATAGGAAATCCGTCACTTCATCCCATTGAAATGATGTCGCTTATTGCGCGGGCAGATTTTGTTCTGTCGTCAAGTCTCCATGGAGTCATCGTTGCCCACTCGCTGGGAGTTCCGGTGCAACTAGTTACCATCCCTGCCAGTGGGCGCAATGAGCCCGCCTTCAAATATAACGACTACTTCCAGTCGATTGGTGTCAACTTCAACTCAGTCGATCTGGCGTCAGCCCTCATCGCGTCGAAACGAAAGCCCTTGCTAAGTCTTCGCGCGGACGAGGCTCCGATCGCCAAGGCAAATGCGGCGAAGTTGGCCGAAAATTTGACACACGCTATTGAGCGAATTAGGTAAATGCACGCATGAAAATTGTAAGCTTCTCACGGGTCGTTCCTTTCGAAGGAATTCCTCATGCCGGTGGCGCGTATTATCACCACCACTTAAACCACCTTCTGACTAGACACGATGTGGTAATAGTTGCACCGAATACACCGAGGAACCGTTCTGCAGTTGAACGCTTTCAGTCTAATGCAGAGGTGATCCTGGTGGGCAACGAGAATCCCCGCATTGCAGTCAAATGGATGCTGAGGATTCAAGCCGAATTGCGCCCAGCCTCCGCGCCCTTTGAAGTTTATCGGTTCATACGTGAAAATGAGCGTCTTCGCAAGATTCTACGCACCGCTGATGTTGTTGAATTTCAGTGGAGTGAATATTCTTCACTTATTGGCGAAGTTAATAACGTAAATCCGAAGGCCAAAAAAATTGTAGTCATGCACGATGTTCTGCAGCAGAAGTATCAACGCAGACTTGCAACTGATCGAGCATTTAAAAAGCGTATTCGTGCTTTGTTGGCTTACGTATCTGCCGTGTTATTGGAACCGAGGCGCTTGAGGCAGTGTGATTCCATCATCGTGTTCAGCAAGAAAGACAAAGATCTCCTTGAACCGGCAAGGACACGGGCGTCGATCGTTATCGTACCTCCGCCGCTCAGCATAGCGCATGCGGATGGTCTAGCATCCCGGGATCCGTTTAGCGTGCTGTTCACCGGCGCTATGGACAGGCCGGAGAATGATCAAGGCATCCGTTGGTTCATCGAGAAGTGCTGGCCATCAGTCCGCCAGATTCATCCTTCTGCGACGCTCACCATCGCCGGTGCATATCCTACGGAAAAACTACTTGAGTTAGCATCTCAGGACCCCTCAATCTCGGTGACAGGATATGTGGCGGAGCTTGAGCCGTACTACATAAAATCGAGCTTGTTTGTAGTTCCACTCTTTCAAGGAGCTGGTGTCAAATTTAAGACTATTTCGGCGATGCTGCACGGCCTCCCAGTCATTTCGACAACCGTGGGCGCAGAAGGAGTTGGTCCGCCAGGTTTATTTGGGGCTATATCTGATGAGGCAGGTGAATTTGCCCTTGCCGTTAACCGGGTACTGGGAGATTCGTTTTTGTGGATGGAGATATCCGAGAAGTCCAGCGAATGGGCATCGCGGACCTACGGATTGGGGCGCTTCCATGAGTGCTTGGATCATGCGTTCGATTTTCCGGCTGAAATTTCTTAGGAGCGTCAAATATAGTGGAATCTATTACAGCATCGACCGTCACCGTCGGAATCATCACCTACAAGCGTCCGGCATTGCTAGCAGAGCTCTTGAATTCCCTTGAATCGCAGCAGCGCATGGCGGGCTTCAAGATACTGGTGGTCGACAACGATCCCAATGGAAGTGGCTCGGAAGTCGTCGAAGCTTCGGGTTGCAGTGTGGCGTACATCTCGGAACCCACCCCTGGCATCGTCGCGGCCAGAAATGCCGTGCTAGAGTCACTTTCCTCCGATTGTCAGTGGGTTATCTTTGTTGACGACGATGAAACCGTCGATGCAGGCTGGTTTGAAAACCTTGTTGGTGCGGCGAACCAATTTGCGTGCGATGTCGTGCTTGGGCCAGTCATCTCAGTGTTTGAACCTGACTGCCCCGTCTGGATCACTAAAGGCGGATTCATTCAGCGGCCCTCGAGGTCGACCGGGAGCACCCTTAGGACTGCGGCGACGAACAACGTTCTAATCAAACTTGACGCCCTGCGGAAGCTCCCGGAACCACGCTTTTCAGAAGATTTCTCCCTAACGGGTGGTTCAGATGCTGAGCTCTTCTGGAGGCTGAATCAGTCTGGAGCAAGGTTAGTATGGTGCGACGAGGCGACCGTCCGTGAGAGCGTTCCAAATTCGCGCGCCAATCTCAAGTGGATCTTTCGGAGGACCATCCGCCTAGGCAACGTCTCAGGGCGCCTACTTCAACGATCCCGACCACGTTTAGTTGTGCTTCTCCTTGGAGCTGGTCGTATCGTTGTCGGCTTTATTCGCATGATCGCGAGTATGCTCACTGGTCGAGGTTTTCGTGACGCGGACTTTTCTCATTTCGCCAAGGGAATTGGGATGGTCGGCGCCTGCCTAGGTACCATCGTTGTTGAATACAAGAGAGCATCTTGACAAGCATGAGTCACACGGGGAGATCCCGTGCAGCATTCAGTGAATAATACTGGGGGATAGACGTGGGTAACACCGCTGAGGCTGCTGGGAATATTAGGAAACCGACCGCGTGGCAGTCCCGGTATGTGCGGAGGCTCTATATAGTCGACGGCCTGGCCGTGACATGGGCCATTGCCGGTGCCTACGCGATCCGTTTCGGCCTCGACGAAGCTAGGTGGAAGGAAAGCGAGCAAGTTGGCTACTTCGCTTTCTCGCTCGCCCTGGCTGCCGTTTGGTGGCTAATGCTAGGAATCTGGGGAAGCCGCGACCCCAAGGTACTAGGGAGCGGTCCGGATGAATATAAGCGGTCGTTTGCTGCCGCTGCGTGGCTATTCGGCTTCGTCGCTGTCATTTCCTACGCTCTGCAAATTGAGACGGCCCGCGGCTTCGTGGGGCTTGCATTCCCGGCCGGCGTACTCGCAGTGCTGTCTGGGCGATGGATACTTCGCCAGCACCTAAGTATTGAACGGCGTGAAGGACGGAGCATTGCTAGGGTCCTAATAATTAGCGGCCCGGAAGCTGCGATTCATCTTGTTCGGTCCTTCCGAAGTCAGCCAGAAGCCGGTTATCTGCCTATCGCTGCACATTTGCCGGGGTCAAAGCCTACTGTGGCCTTCAGTCCTGAGATTAACCTGCCCATTACGGGCGTAACAACTGATGTTGAATCCATCCTGTGTGCCATACGAGACGTGGACGCCGACGCCGTGGCGATTTCCGCTGGTGTACAAATGTCTCCTACTGAAATCCGCCGGCTCGGGTGGGCTCTGACGGCTATTGATGTGGGGATGATCCTCGCTCCAGCACTTACGGACGTTGCCGGCCCTCGAATACACACTCAGCCTATGGCCGGGCTGCCCCTCATTCATGTCTCCACCCCGAAACTTACTGGGGGCAAGAAAGTAGCCAAACGCACCTTTGACATCGTTACTGCAGGGCTCTTGGTGCTCGCACTGTCCCCAGTGTTTGCTGCCCTCGCCGTTCTGGTGAAAATGACCAGTCCTGGCCCTATTTTTTATTTTCAGGAAAGGATTGGTCTTCGCGGCAAAACCTTCCGCATGGTGAAATTTCGCTCTATGAAGGTCAATGCGGACGCAGAACTTCAGGCCTTGCTTGTCCGTCAGGGCACAACGGGAAAGCCGCTGTTCAAAGTTGAGAATGACCCCCGCATCACAAAGATCGGAAGAGTTTTGCGGAAACTGTCACTGGACGAGCTTCCGCAGCTCTTCAACGTGCTTCAAGGCTCCATGAGCTTGGTCGGACCGCGACCGCAGCGAGAGGGAGAAGTGGCTCTTTACGATGACGCTGCCCATCGGCGACTGTACGTTAGTCCCGGCATGAGTGGGCTTTGGCAAGTAAGTGGACGCTCCAACCTCAGTTGGGAAGAGAGCATTCGCTTGGACCTCTACTATGTCGAGAACTGGTCACTTATGGGGGACGTTGTGATCCTGTTCAAGACATTCAAGGCTGTTTTCGCTAGCACTGGTGCGGTCTAGCCAAATTTTGAGTTGCGGGTCGGCGGCAAAAGGTCGCCATCAGACGGTATGGGGAAGGCTATAAAGATGAGAATTTCAGTAATTGGTTGTGGATATCTAGGTGCGGTGCATGCAGCGTGTATGGCCAAATTGGGCCATGAGGTTGTTGGCATCGATGTGGACAGCCGAAAAATAGCCGAACTGGCAGAGGCCAGGGCGCCCTTCTATGAACCCGAACTAGACGCTCTCCTCAAAGAGGTTCAAGAAACCGGAAGGTTGACATTCACAACAGATATGTCAGCGGCGGAGGGAAGCAGCATCCATTTCATTTGCGTGGGAACCCCCCAAAAGAAGGGCGAAAACGCCGCAGATCTGTCATATGTGGACGCTGCTGTGACGGAACTGCTGCCGTATCTCTCTCCTGGTGACCTCGTAGTAGGAAAATCTACGGTTCCCGTCGGAACAGCTGCACGACTTTCAGATGCAGTACAGGGCCAAGAGACTGAGGCACACCTCGTCTGGAACCCCGAGTTCCTCCGAGAAGGACACGCTGTTTCAGACACGCTTCACCCGGATCGTTTCGTTTACGGAGTTTCCGATGGATCCGAAGATCATCCCGCAGTAGCCGCTCTAGATGAGGTCTATGCCCTCCCGCTCTCCGCAGGGACTCCCCGCCTAGTCACAGACCATCCAACCGCAGAACTAGTTAAAACAGCCGCCAACTCGTTCCTGGCCACTAAGATTTCCTTTATTAATGCGATGGCCGAACTTTGCGAAGCCGCTGGAGCCGACGTAACTAGACTGGCTGACGCCATAGGCATGGACGACCGTATCGGCAGGAAGTTTCTCAACGCAGGCATCGGATTCGGCGGAGGTTGCCTTCCTAAGGACATCCGTGCGTTCATGGCTCGGGCAGGTGAACTCGGGGCGGACCAGGCCCTGACTTTTCTTCGTGAAGTTGACGCGATCAACATGCGGCGACGTACTCGCGTAGTGGAGCTCTCCCGTGAGCTCTGTGGAGGTTCTCTAATGGGCAAGCGAATTACCGTGCTCGGTGCATCCTTCAAACCCGAAAGTGATGATGTAAGAGATTCACCGGCGCTGAGCATAGCGGCACAGCTCCAGCTCCAAGGTGCCATCGTTACCGTGACTGACCCTAAGGCGCTCGCCAACGCCGCCAAAAGGTTCCCCGAACTACACTATGAAACCAGTTCAGAAAAGGCTGTACAGCGGGCTGACGCTCTCTTGCTCTTAACTGAGTGGCAGGAATACCGAGATCTTGATCCGTACGAATTGGTCACTTCCGTCTCAACGCCTCGTATCTTGGATGGACGGAACGTACTCGATTCGGCCAAATGGCGAGCTGCCGGATGGAGTTATCGTGGCCTGGGACGTCCCTGATGGCGGTAGTCTCACAAGGAGATGCTCATGATGAAGCCCCTCCGAATGAAGCACCTCCGACAGCTTCCAAGGCTTTGAGGGGTAAGAATTTGCGGCGCCGACACCGGATTCTTCTGACCCTAGCTTGGGTAGTGGGGACGACCCTGATCATTGGCGGTGCTGCAGCCTGGCTTGGGGTGAAAGCTTCTAGCATCAGTAACGAATTAGAAGCCGCTACAAGACTGGTTGACCCGCTTAAAGAACAGATTGCGAACGACGACCCGGAAGGTGCTGCGGCCACCGTTAGGCAACTTCGATCACACACGACAGCGGCGAAAAATTCGGCGGAAGATCCTCTATGGACCCTGGCCTCGACTATCCCGGGCATCGGGCCGAATTTCAGTGCCGTAGCTGAAGTCGCACAATCGGCGGACGACGTCGCCAACCTTGGACTGGCGCCCCTGGTCAATGTATTTAGCTCGCTGGATTGGAATAGTCTGCTTCCAACTAGCACCGGGACGAACCTGGAGCCGCTCAAAGCCGCGTCCCCCACCGTGACGTCGGCTGCTCACGCAGTCCGTGCCTCCGCCGAGCGACTGAATCAGATCGACACCAGCAAATTGTTGCCTCAGGTGGCCGAACCACTGACTGAAGCCAGGAATCAGCTTCAGGATGTAACCGGAGCGCTGGATACAGCAGCCAACGCATCACAAATAGTCCCTAGAATGCTGGGGGTCGACGCCCCGCGGAACTACCTTCTCATGATCCAAAACAACGCAGAAGTTCGAGCATCTGGCGGTATCCCAGGGGCGCTTGCAGTACTCAATCTTGAAAATGGGAAGCTGAAACTGGGAAAGCAGAGCAGTGCTACCGAGCTGGGTGTCATGGCTCCAACGTTGCCGATCGAACCGGAACAGCAGCAGATCTATTCAGGGCGCCTGGGCAAGTTTATGCAAGACGTCAACTTGACACCCGACTTTCCAACAGCGGCGTCCACCGCACGGGCGATGTGGGAGAGAAAGACAGGAGAACGCGTCGACGGAGTAATCTCGATCGATCCGGTGGCTCTGGCATACATTCTTGATGCAACGGGACCTGTCAAAATCACCAGCCCGGAGCTTATTTCCCTCACCAGCGGTAAATTGCCCGCTGAACTGAACGGACAGAATGTAGTCAGCACACTGCTATCCGATGTCTATGCCAAAATTCCTCAACCTAAGCTTCAGGATGCCTACTTCGCTGGCGTGGCACAGGAAATATTCGCCGCTTTATCGGACGGAAAGGGTGACGCGTCGGCATTGATTGCCGGCATCACACGAGGAACCGAGGAGGGCCGCGTCCTAGTCTGGTCGAACGATTCCAACGAGCAGGGTGTACTTAACAAGTACCCGCTCAGCGGTTCCACGGCCGGCCCCAGTGTGTCGCCCGCCCAATTCGGTGTCTATTTCAACGATGGTACTGGCGCCAAAATGGACTACTACGTAAAACGCACAGTTCAATTGATTAGGGAATGCACGACGGACGGCTACGAGCAGACTACCGTTCGCATTACGAGCACAAACACCGCACCGCCTAACGCCGCTACTTCATTGCCCGCCTATGTAACCGGTGGGGGCATTCACGGCGTTCCCCCAGGTTCTGTACAAACCAACGTTGTTGCCTATGGCCCGTCGCAAGCCACTATCGAAACGGCATCCAAGGATGGGGTACGGACCGAGATTGGGACTCACATACATGGGGCACGGCCGGTTGGTGTCTTGGGAGTCCGGTTGGCACCTGGTGAGAGCAGCACCGTTGATTTCGTTTTTGGCAAGATAGTTCAACACTCTGAACCTAACGTGGTTGTCACACCGACTGTTCAGGATGTAAAAAATGTGATCTTGACCACGCAGAATGCGCAATGTGGCTAGCTCGCGTAGACAGGGCGTTAACACTATGTAAACCGACTGGATTGACGTTGCTCACAGTGCATGCCGAATGGTAACGTCTTTTTTGGGATATACATCCGGGATTTCCGCACAGGTCTCGTGCGGAGAGGAAAACCTCCTCAAACGGGTACATCTAAAACTTAACGTCTCCGGGGGGACACATAATGAAAAAAACACTCGCAGCACTCGCGCTTGCCGGCTCCATTGCACTCATCGGCTCAGCACCGGCAGTAGCAGGCACCTACCCACCGCTTCCGCCCAATGCCGCCGTTTCTGACGGCACCGTTGGCCCGGGCGAAAGCTTCGTCTTCCGCGGCCAGGGCATGCAGCCTTTTGAAACCATCACCATCACCGTAACTCCGGGCAACCCGCCCGCAGCATCCGGTGCAACTTTCGGCGGCACCTCCGTTGTGGGAAAGATCCCGGTTTTCGCGGCCCAGACCTTTAGCACCACAGCAGACGCCCAGGGCGCCTTCTCTTACCCGTTGTCCATCAGCGACGCCGGCACCTACTCCATCACCGCTACGGGTAATGAATCAGGCATCACCGTTGGTCCTGTCACGGTCACCGTGGCTGCTCCGCTGGCCAGCAGCGGTAACCTCGCCAACTCTGGTGGTGGCGCCGCACTGGCCAACACCGGTGCCGACTCGGGCCTGATCCTCTGGACCCTGGTTGGCGGTGGCGCTCTTGCCGCCGGTGCAGCCTCTGTAGTTGTTGTTCGCCGCCGCGCCAAGACCGAGGCAGCAGCGTAACCGCAGCACCCACATTTACCAAAGAGGGTGGGTGGTACTCCGGGAAACCGGAGAACCACCCACCCTCTGCCTTTAAGCCCTGATCACAGCCCGGAACCCGGGGCATGTGGTATCTATTAGTCCTATGGGGAGAAATTGGCGCAGAACACCGTGGCAGTTCGACTTCTCCCTACCCCTCCCCCGCCCTCAGGCGCTCCCCTACATCCTTCTGGCGCTCCTTGCCATAGCCGCAGGGTCAACGGCCGTCCTGGCCCTTCTGAGAACCTCCTGAGGCCTGTTTGAAGCATTTGGAAAACGTTCGGCTCTGGCGCATTGTTTTGTTGGCGATGTTCGTCCCGTTGGCACTGATCGCATTCTGGCCAAGCCCCATTGACCAGGCCGTATCCGGCGATCTCTCAAGAATCCTGAAATTCCTCCATGCCCACGGAATTCCGGCGTGGTTCAATTACAAATTCGTTGAAGCAGCAGCAAATGTGGTGCTCTTTATCCCGCTGGGGGTTGTGGCGGCACTGGGTTACACAGAAAAACGCTGGTGGCAAATTGGCGTCTTCGGCCTGGTGGTTTCCGGCTGCATCGAAGTGGGGCAGCTGCTGTTTCTTCACAACCGTTTTGCCAGTCTGCAGGATCTTGTCACAAACACCGGCGGTGCCGTCATAGGGGCCCTGCTGGCCGCAGCAGCCCTTAAAAAGCTACAGGCCCGCCGCATCTCTGCGGCGGGCCTGTAGCGGCATCAGCGAGGCCAGGATTAGCTGACGAAGCCCTTCATCCAGGTCTTCAGGTCCTCGCCGAACTCCACGCGCTCCGAGGCCAGCGTAATGACGGCCTTGAGGTAGCTGAGCTTGTCGCCGGTGTCGTAGCGGCGGCCCTTGAACACCACGCCGTACACGCCTGAGCCCTCGCCCTCACCGGCGGCCAACGTCTGGAGTGCATCGGTCAACTGAATCTCCCCGCCGCGGCCGGGCCCTGTTTTCTCCAGGATGCCGAAGACTGACGGGTGCAGCACGTACCGGCCGATCACGGCCAGGTTGGACGGCGCCTCACCCTGAGCCGGCTTCTCCACCAGGCTGTTGACGCGGACGTAGTCCTCGCCCTCAACTGGCGAAATGTCTGCGCAGCCATAGGCGCTGATCTGGGACGGATCCACCTCGATCAGGGCGATCACGGAACCGCCGGTCTTCTGCTGCACCTCCATCATGTTGGTAAGGAGGCACTCGGCCTCATCAATCAGGTCGTCGCCCAACAGCACGGCGAACGGCTCATTGCCAACGTGCTGGCTGGCGCACAGCACCGCGTGTCCCAGGCCCTTCGCTTCGCCTTGGCGGACGTAGTGGATAGGGCCGAGGCTGGAGGCGTACTGCACGGACTCCAGGCGCTCTTTGTCGCCCTTCTTCTCCAGAGCGCCCTCAAGGCCCGGTTCGCGGTCAAAATGATCTTCCAGAGCCCGCTTGTTGCGGCCTGTGATCATCAGCAGATCGGTGAGGCCCGCGTTGACGGCCTCCTCCACCACGTACTGGATGGCCGGCCGGTCAACCACCGGCAACATTTCCTTCGGCATTGCCTTAGTGGCGGGCAGGAAGCGAGTTCCCAATCCGGCAGCAGGAATGACGGCTTTGGTAATAGCTTTCCCCATTGTCATAGCTGAACCATACAAATGAGAACGCGAACATAGCAATCTCTAGCCTGTAAACTTTGGCTCACGCTTCTCTTGAAAAGCCCGAAATCCTTCGGCATAATCGTCGCTTTTACAAAGCCGCGCCTGCTCCGAATTTTCCTCTTCCATGGCCCCCCACAAGCCCAGGCGCTGGTCCCGGATGTGCGCCACCAGCTCCTTGCTGGCGGTGAACGCACCAGTAGCACCGGTGGCTACCTTCGCCACCACCGCCCGCGTGTTTTCCAGGAGTTCATCTGCCGGCATTGCCCGGCTGAACATGCCGTTCGCAACGGCTTCCGCGCCCGAAATCAGCTCTGCCGTATAGATCAGGTCCAGCGTCCGGTGCATACCCAGGCGCTCGGTGAAGTACCAGTGCCCGCCGGAGTCCAGCGTGGCGCCCAGCTTGGCAAACGGGGAGCCGAACTTGGCGTTCTCCGCCACGTACACCACGTCCGTGGCCAGCAGCAGGCCCAGCCCCACGCCCAGGCACGCACCGTGGGCGGCAGCAAACGTGGGCGCCGGGAAGGAGCTCATCTTCTTCAGCAGTGGCTGGACCAAACCGCCCAGGTAAGCGGCGGCGTCGTCGCTCTCCGGCCTCACGTGCGAGATGTCCCGGCCGGCGCAGAAGGCGCGGCCCTCTCCCCGGAGCAGCAGCGCCCGCACCTCACCGCGTGAGGCGGCGTCAGCAGCGGCGTCGTACGCGTTGGCCAGTTCCGCCAGCGCCTGCTCATCCAGCGAATTCAGCTTGTGCGGTGCGTCCAGCACCACCTCGGCAACACCGTTGTTGATGGAGAGGGAAATCATCGAAGCTCCTGTTCTCAGAGGTACGTAAAGCTAGACGTCGAAGTCGACGGTGACTTCCGGGGTGGTGGGGTGGCTCTGGCAGGTGAGCACGTAGCCCCTGTCCAGTTCATCCTGCTCCAGCGCATAGTTTTCGTCCATCGCCACGCTGCCGGTGACCACCTTGGCCCGGCACGTGCCGCACACTCCCCCGGCACATGCGAACGGCACGTCCGGGCGGACCCGCAGGGCCGCGTTGAGGATCGACTCCCGGGCATGCGTGGGGCTGGCCACCTCGCCCTGGAGGCCGTCCAGCTTGAACGTGATCTTGTACGTCTCTTTGGACTCATCCACCAGGACCGGCCTGCCGGCGTGGCCCTCCGGCCGGTCCGGCTTGCCCGACGTGAACAGTTCAAAGCGGATGTGCTCCGGCTGCACGCCGCGCTCGGCCAGGGTGTCCCGGCACAGCTGCACCAGCTCGAACGGCCCGCACAGGAACCACTCGTCCACATCGTCCGCGTGGATGGCGGTGCCCAGCAGCTGCTGCAGTTTCTCGGCGTCGATCCTGCCGCTGAGCAGCGGCGCGATCCGCTGCTCCCGGGACAGCACGTGGTGGATGGCCAGCCGCTGCGGGTACTTGTCCTTCAGGTCCGCCAGCTCCTCCAGGAACATCACGTCCATGGCGGCCTTGTTGGCGTAGATCAGGTCAAAGCGGGTTTCCGGGCTCGCGGCCAGCAGGGTGCGGGCGATGGCGATCACCGGGGTGATCCCGCTTCCCGCGGCGATGGCCACAAAGCTGCCCGGCTCCCCCGCCAGGTCCTCCGGATGGTTCATCGAGTTCATGACGTTCTGGTCCACGAGGTTGCCGTCGCGGCCGTGCTTGGACACGAACGCGCCCATCGGGCTCATCACATCCAGCGTGTCCCCGGCCTTCAGCTCCGCATTGGCCCAGGTGGAGAACAGCCCGCCTAGATCCTTCTTCACGGCCACCCGGATCTCGCTGCTGCCGTCCTCAAACGTGCGCGGCTCCGCGCAGATGGAGTAGCTGCGGCGGATTTCTTTCGGCTCCCCGTTCTCATCCGGCAGCGTGGTGCGCAGGGCAACATACTGGCCGGGCAGGTAGTCGAACTGGCCGGCCAGCTCCCTGGGCACGTGGAAGCCCACCTCGATGGCGTCCTCGGTGAGCCGGCGCACCTCCTTGACGGCGAGCGTATGGAAGGACGGACGACGGCGGCCGGTGGCCTGCGCCGATTCGGCGGCGGTCTGGCGGACAACAGGCATGGGGCTTCCTTACAGGACTTTGAAGTAGTCGAACGGTTCCTTGCAGTCCTGGCACACGTACAGCGCCTTGCAGGAGGTGGAACCGAAGCGGGTGAGTTCCCTGGTGTTCAGGCTGCTGCACTGGGGGCACTTGACGGCCAGGGTCAGGCGGATGGGGCCTGCGTGACGTGCGGCTGTGGATTTTCCCGACGGCGGGGCGATGCCATACTCCTGCAGCTTGGCCTTGCCGGCCTCGGTCATCCAGTCCGTGGTCCAGGCCGGGGCGAGCACGAGGTCCACCTGGACGTTGCTGTAGCCCTCTTTGGCGAAGGCCGCCTTGAGGTCGTCTCGGATGGCGTCCATGGCCGGGCAGCCCGAGTACGTGGGCGTGATGGTGACCCTGACGGCGGGAGCTGCGGCACCGCCGTCGTGCGCTTCCACGATCTCCACCCGGCGCAGGATGCCCAGGTCCTCGATGGTGAGCACTGGGATTTCGGGGTCGACGACGGTGGCGGCGATGTCCCACGCCGTCTGCTTGGCCGTCTTCTGCCGCGGCGTCCGGGTCCTGGTGTCGAAATCTGAGATGTACACGGCGGTCACCACGTCGCTCCGGGGTATTCCCGGGCCAGGACCTGCATCTCGGCCAGGATGTAGCCCAGGTGTTCGGAGTGCTTGCCGTGGCGGCCGCCGCCGGGGGCAGCGGGAACGTCCGGCACCTCCAGCTCCGCTTCTGTGAACACGTCACCGGTGAGGCGGTCAAAGTTTTCCCTCAGGCTGGAAGGCGCGACGGCGGGACCGGTTTCAGCCAGGCGGGTGGCCAGCTCGTCATCCTCGAAGAGTTCGGCGACGTACGGCCACATCAGCTTGAGGCCGTGAATCATCCGCAGGCGCGACTCGTCAGTCCCCCCGGCCAGCCGGAGGACCCACTGGGCGCTGTGGTCCCGGTGGTAATCCACTTCCTTGACGGCCTTGGCGGCGATGGCGGCGAGCGTTTCATCGGTTGATTCGGTGAGGCCGCGGTACAGCTCGAACTGGTAGTAGCTCACGATGAACTGCCGGGCGATGGTGGCCGCGAAGTCCCCGTTGGGCTGTTCAAAGAGGTGGGCCGAGCGGAACTCGTGCTCGCGGCGGAAGTAGGCCAGATCGTCCTCGGTCTTGGCCGCGCCGTCTTCGCCAAGGGCTCCGCCGGCATAGCTGAGGAAGGAGCGGGCATGGCCCAGCTGGTCCAGGGCGATGTTGCCCAGGGCCACGTCCTCCTCCAGCTCGGGTCCGCGGGAGATCCAGTGGCCCAGCCGCTGGGCCAGGATCAGGGCGTCGTCGCCCAGGCGCAGCGCGTACTCGGCAACGTCCTGGTCCGGCCGGGCCAGGCCGGTGCGTACCTCCAGCGCGATGTCCTCGGGGCGCAGTGCGTTCCCCGGCGTGATGCGGGTGGCGGAGGCGTTGCTGTCGCCGCTGCCTGACGGTGCCGCCATGCCGGTAGAGATGTCTCCGTGGCCGCCTGCTGTTTCTGCCTTGGTTTCGGGGCTGCTCACAGGTGCTTCACGCCTTCGCTCTTGGTGTAGTACGTCGCATGCCGGTAGTCCTTGCCCTGCGGGGACTCGAAGAAGGAGCCCTTCGCGTCAGGATCACTCGCGGCGATGGCATCGGCCGGGACCACCCAGATGGACACGCCTTCGTTCCGGCGGGTGTACAGGTCACGGGCGTTGCGCAGGGCCATGGCGGCATCGGGTGCGTGCAACGATCCTGCGTGAACGTGGCTGAGGCCGCGGCTGGACCGGACAAAAACCTCCCACAGGCCCCAGGCGTTGCGGTCCGCGGCTGGCGAAACCTCGGGGCTGGCCTTGGGTGCCTCGCGCTTGATTTCGGTGGCCGAGCTGGCCGGCTCTTCCGGATTTCCGTGCGGGCTCATGCTGCGTATTCCTTTGTCGTCATTGACTGCTGTTTTGCGAACTGTTTTGCCGCATAGGCGGCAGCTGCTTCACGGACCCAGGCGCCGTCGTCGTGCGCTTCCCTCCGGCGTTCCAGCCGCTGGGCGTTGCAGGGGCCGCGGCCGGAGAGGACTTCCTTGAACTCGTTCCAGTCCAGCGGGCCGTGCTCCCACTTTTTGCTGTCCTCGTTGAAGCGGATCTCACTGTCCGGGAGGGTGAGGCCCAGCACACGGACCTGCTCCACCATCATTCCCACGAAGCGGCTGCGAAGTTCATCGTTGCTGAAGCGCTTGATGTTCCAGGCCATGGACTGGCGCGAGTTAGGCGAATCATCGTCCGGCGGGCCGAACATCATCAGCGCCGGCGCGTACCAGCGGTTCACCGCATCCTGGGCCATCTGCTTCTGCTCGGGCGTGCCGTTGGCGAGTTCCAGCAGGATCTCGAAGCCCTGCCGCTGGTGGAAGGACTCCTCCTTGCAGATCCGCACCATCGCGCGGCCGTACGGTCCGTAAGAGGCGCGGCAGAGCGGCACCTGGTTGCAGATGGCGGCGCCGTCCACCAGCCAGCCGATGGCCCCCATGTCCGCCCAGGTCAATGCCGGGTAGTTGAAGATGCTCGAGTAGCGGGCCTTGCCGGCGATGAGGTCAGCCATCATCTTGTCCCGGGACTGGCCAAGGGTTTCGGCGGCCGAGTACAGGTACAGCCCGTGGCCGGCCTCGTCCTGGACCTTGGCCATCAGGATGGCTTTGCGCTTCAGGCTGGGCGCGCGGGAAATCCAGTTGGCTTCCGGCTGCATGCCAATGATCTCCGAGTGCGCGTGCTGGGAGATCTGCCGCAGGAGGGTTTTGCGGTACGCGTCCGGCATCCAGTCCTTGGGCTCGATCCGGGAATCCTCCGCCATGACCCGGTCAAAGTTGGCCTGGCCGTCAGCCTCCCGCTGCGCGGCGGCCTGCTGTTCGTCCGGGGATAGCCCAGCGGGCACTGACTGCAGATCATGCGCTGCCATGGTTGCTCCTATGCATTGGCCTTCAGTGGCTCATTTATTTACCGACCGTTCGTTCAGGATATGCGGAAGCAGCGGGGACCGTCAAGCACGGCGGGCGCAGTCAGCCGCCGCATTCGTCGCCTTCGTCCTGGCGGGGGTCGAAGCCAGATATGCTCGCCCTTGAGCGATCACTCCACGAGACCCTCTCCACCGGACCCGAGGAGAGGCAGTTGTTCTATATCCAGAAGCAGGTGGCCCCAGGTCTTCATCCACCTCCATACCCTTGGCAGGCAGTTGTGCAATACACCCTCGTTCTGCAGTGGTCAGCCGACTCGTTAGCGGACTATGACGCCCTGATAGCCATGGAGGACGCGCTGGAGGGCGCGCTCCCCGCCGCCCACGGCTTCGTGGATGGGCACGACTTCGGCTCAGGCGAGATGAACATCTTTGTCTTCACCGATGACCCTCTCGAAGCGTTCAGGGACGCAGCGACGTACCTTGGTGCTGACCCAAGATGGGCCGAGGTGCGGGCGGCGTACAGGCCTACAGAAGGTGACGGCTACGTTGTCGTGTGGCCGGATACGCTTCAGGACTTCTCGGTGTTGTGATGCGTCGCGCCCTGCTCATCATCCTGGCAACGCTCGTACTCGGCTAAATTTCTTGGGGTCATGCCGTGGCCGTTCCCTCGCCTACGATGGGCATCGTGAAGATGGGGACCGCGGCCGCGTGGATGGAGAGGCACCAGATCGGGTTGTATCTCGCCGCGATCATCGGCGGCGGTGCGGCGGGATGGCTGGCACCCCACTCCGCCGGAGCCCTTGAGCAGGCGATCAATCCCGTCCTTGGCCTGCTGCTCTACGCCACCTTCCTGGGCATTCCCCTGGCCGCAATCGGCACTGCCATCAGGGATCTGCGGTTCATGGCCACGGTGCTGATCCTCAACTTCGCCGTGGTGCCCGTGGTGGTGTTTGCGCTGACCCGGTTCATCGCCGGTGATCAGGCCTTGCTGGTTGGCGTCCTCTTGGTCCTCCTGACGCCCTGCATCGACTACGTCATCGTGTTCACGGGCCTCGCCGGCGGGGCGAATGACCGCCTGCTGGCTGCTTCACCGGTGCTGATGCTGGCGCAGATGATGCTGCTGCCGCTGTACCTGCTGGTTTTCGTGGGCCCGGATGTAGTGTCAGTGATCCACCCAGGCCCTTTCGTTCAGGCACTGGTGGGATTCATCCTGGTTCCTTTGGCCCTGGCCGCACTCACCCAGGCACTGGCCCGCCGGGCGAAAGCGGGACGGGTCATCATGGCACTGATGCACACCCTGATGGTCCCGCTGATGATGGCAACCCTGGCAGTTGTTGTGGGCTCGCAGATTGTGGGAGTCCGGCACGAACTGGGCGCGCTTCTGGCGGTGGTTCCGCTGTATGCCGCGTTCCTGCTGGTGATGGTGCCCGTGGGAATGCTTGCGGCCAGGCAGGCCCGCCTGGACGTTCCCGCCACCCGTGCCGTGGTGTTCAGCGGGGCCACACGAAATTCCCTGGTGATCCTTCCGCTTGCGCTGGCTTTGCCCGAACCCCTGGCCCTGGCCGCACTGGTGGTGGTCACCCAGACCCTCGTGGAACTCATCGGCATGCTCCTCTACGTCCGGTTCCTGCCGCTCCTCATCCCGGCGGCCCGGCGCGAACAGCTCACCTAAGCCTTTCTGCAGGGCGGTGACTCCCCTGGGGGCGGTGATGAAGCCGGACGCAGGAAACCCCGTCCCAACAGTCAGGACGGGGTTTTCTGCAGTCAGGCCAGGCTGATTAGTGCCGGCCTTCGTTCCCTGCCGTTCGCCTTGCCTGGCGGATGCGGGTCATGGCCAAGGCCAATGCGCCTCCGAACAGCAGAACGAGGGCTGCCGTGACCAGCCAGAGGCGGTCGAAACCGGTGGCGGCCAGCTGCTGCTCAGTTGAAGTGCTGGGCGCGGTTGGGGCGGCCTCCGGCGACAAGGCCACCACAGTTGCGGAGGGGGCAACAGAAGTCTCTGGCGAAGGCGTCCCCGTGGCCTCTGGTGAGCGCACAACGTTCACTTCCGGCGTCGGCGTCACGGTGACCTCCGGCGTCGGCGTAACCGTAATTTCCGGCGTCGGCGTCGCCGTGCCAATGGGCTCGTCGCCGCAAGGCGCGGCTTCATGGCTCCAGTGGTGGATTTCTCCGGCCCCGGTGATATCGATGCTCTCGGCAATGATTTGACCCCGGAATGGGTTGTTGCGGTTATAGTCCAGGGCGGAATCGGGAGCCAGCAACGTGCCGCTCATTTCGGTGGCCCCCACCAGGCGCAGGTTTTCCCAGCCCTGGAAGTTCCAGACAACCCAGGGGGCGAAGTATCGGTCAGAGACCGGATCGCCGTTGAAACGCAACCCTCCGACGTCGGCGGAACCGCCGGAGCTCACGTTGATGACCAGGCGAGTGGTGGCACTCGGTGTGGCTCCGTCGAAGGTGACTGCCGTGGCGGCGGAGACATCGGCAGCGTTGACGTTCCAGACGTTGGTTTTTCCTTCCTGCAGGACCAGATGGAGTTCGCCGCTCCCCGTGGCAGCCACCATGGCGGTGCCATCCCCTGCTTCCAGGGCCGAATACTGCGTGGAGAGGCTCCGCAGACGGTCAAAGTAATCAGCCGGGAAAGCCCCGCTGAACGTTCCCGCAGCCGCTGTGTAGTCCGAAACGCTGTGCTGGCCGGCACCAAACTGTGACTTTACGTAGCGGTTGGCGTCATCCAGGATGAGCCGCCCATCTGCCGTAACACTCAAATCGGTTGTGTCTGCGATCTTGCCGAATCCTGCGTTCAGGTCCAGCCGCTGCCCGCTGGAGTAGTCAACTGTTCCTCCCACCAGCAGCTGAGTGGCCGGGCTGGCGACCGTAGGCAGCGGGCTGCCGTCGGCGTTGTCCAGGAGGTTGTACAGGCCAAACCCTACGTTTCCGCCCGCTGCCAGGCTTCCCTCGATCTCACCGCCGGCTCCGGCTGCGCCAAGCATCGCATTGTCTTCCACCATCACCGTGAAGTTATGCGTCTCCGCCAGCGGGTTCAGGCAGGCAGTGGACCCAGACGTGGCGGAAGCTGCGACTGTGGTTCCCATCGCAACAGCGAGCAGAGCCGCTCCGCCGGCAATAGCGCCGGCGAATCCTGACACGGCCAGGTGTCTCCGGGCAGCGACTTTTCGAAATGTAGGCATCAGTAGGTGAGCTTTCTTTTGAACAGGGCAAGCCTCGGGGTGAAGCCTGACAGGTGTTTTAGGGCGCCAGGAATGACGGGAAGGTGGTCGTGGCAGCCACCACGGAACCCGCCGGCAACCGCCATGTTACTGATGAGTAGGAGCGCAAATGTTTGTTTTTGGGTTCTATTGAAATAGTTTTGGCCTTTGTTGATCGAATGTTGATCAAAAAATGCGCCCGCCGACACATACGGAGAACAGCCGGTAACCAAGCGCCCGGACACAGGAAAATCACTCGGCCGAAACACCGCGGCAATGTCGCCCGGCCATGCTTGGCCCTACGGGGATACAACGAGCAGGAGGCGGCTCATCATGGAAGTACAAGCGGCACAATCTGTCCAAACCCAGTCAAGCGACATCAGGACTGGCGACCACATCGAGGCGTGGCACAACGGCAAGCTTTTTCACAAGGGCCGGGTCACCGCCGTCGTACCTGTTTTGAATCTGTTCTGGATCCTGGACGCGAGGACCGGAACCCGCAGGCTCCTGGATCCGGAAGCACTGGAAATCGTCCGCGTGGAGCCCGGCTGACCCGCACTCCCACCAACCCCTCCCCCTCCCGGAGTTTTTGTCCAGATGTAGCGACTTCAACCCCTTTTAACTCGCCATATCTGGACGAAAACTCGGGGGTGGGCGGCATGTTCAGGGCTGCCCGGGAAGCGTAACGTCGGAAATAGGGGATGTGGGTTTTCGACGAAAGAGGCGGACAGTGAACCCGGATCAGACATCTGCCGGTCCCGGCGGGCCGGAGGCACCGTTCGACGGCGGCCCCGGGTTCCCGGACGACCCCGCCGAGGGCGCCCGGCGGCTTCAGGAATTTGTGATGGAGAGCCCCGACGTGGGACTTTTCCTTACGGAACTGGCCACCATGGCCGCATCCGCCCTCTCCACCCAGGACAATCCGGTGGCGTGCGGCGTGACGGTCCTCCGGGAGCGGAAGCCCAGGGTGGCCGCCAGCAGTGATGCCCGGGCGCAGTCACTTGACGAAACGCAGAACGGCTTTGGCGACGGCCCCTGCCTGACCGCGCTGCGGCAGGAAAGCAGCGTCCTGGTTCCTGAGCTCCTCGGCGAGACGCGCTGGCCGGACTATACCCGTGCCGCTGTGCAGCAGGGCATCCGGTCCATTCTTGCCGTGCCGCTCGAGTTGGCAGGCGAGGCAGAAGGCGTGGTGAACCTTTACTCCGGCCAGCCCGGCGGTTTCTTGGAGGAGGACGTGCGGACAGCCGCCAACTTCGTGGCCAACGCATCACGTTCGCTGCGCCTGGCCCTGCGGATGGCTCGCCTGCGCGATGTCCGCGACGACCTCATGGCAGCAGTCCAGTCCCGGACCGCGATCGACATGGCCGTGGGCGCAATCATGGCGCAGAACCACTGCAGCCAGGCGGAGGCCTTCCAGATACTCAACCGGGCCTCCAACACCCGCAACGTCAAACTGCGCGATATTGCGTCCACTGTCATCTCGTCCATCGGCAGGAAGTCCAACGGCGGCTCTTCCAACGGTGGGTCACCGAACGGCGGGTCACCGAATGGCGGCCCCGGGACGAAGACGCGCTGATCCGGTTACTCAGGAAGCAGGCCTGAGCGCCGGCACCACCGTGACCGATCCCAGGTTCGGCAGGCTGCTCCGGGCAGCCTGCTCCAGCCTGGACACGGAGTCCGCGAAGTCCTCCAGCAGCACGGCGTTATCCGCCGGAACCGTGATTTCGGCGTGCAGCCGGTGACCGCTCCAGCGCAGCCGGCCCGAGCTGCCCTGAGGTGCAAGGTCATGGACCAGGCGTTCAAGGCTGTCAGAGAGCGCGGGATCCACACCGTCCATCAGGCGGCGCCCCACATCCCGGACCGTCCCCCACAGGAGTACGGCTATTGCGGCGGAGATCAGCAGGCCAACAGTCGGGTCCGCGAGCGGGAATCCCAGCCAGATGCCGATCACCCCTGCCACCACGGCCAGTGAGGTGAAACCGTCGGTCCGCGCATGGACGCCATCGGCCACCAACGCCGCGGAGCCAATCCTCCGGCCCACCCTGATCCGGTACATTGCCACCAGCTCGTTGCCTGCAAAGCCCACCAGCCCCGCGGCCAGGACCCAGCCCAGGTTCTGGACGGGCTGGGGCTCAAAGAACCGCCGGATGGATTCGACGCCAGCCACTACTGCCGAGAGAGCGATCATTGCCACAATGAACAGCCCCGCCAGGTCCTCGGCCTTGCCGAAGCCGTACGGGTACGTGCGAGTCGCGGGCCTGCGTCCGAGCAGGAACGCGATCCATAGCGGGACGGCCGTCAGCGCATCGGAGAAGTTGTGGACGGTGTCGGCGAGCAGGGCCACCGATCCGCTGATAAGCACGATGGCCAGCTGGAAGAGTGACGTGGCGCCGAGGCCCAGGAGCGACACCTTCACGGCACGGATCCCCATGGCGCTGGATTCCAGGGCGTCGTCCAGGGAATCTGCGGAGTCGTGGGAATGCGGGACGAACAGCTCGCGCAGCCAGCCCTTCAGCCCGGTGCCATGCTGATGGTCGTGGGGGTGGTGGCTGTGGGTGTGAGTGGCGCCCTCATGCGGGTGGTGATCGTGCGCGTGGTGAGTGCCGCCGTCGTGCGGGTGATCATGGCCGCCGCTGTCGTGCGTGTGGTGAGCGTCGCCGTCGTGCGGGTGATCATGGCCGCCGCTGTCGTGCGTGTGGTGAGCGTCGCCGTCGTGCGGGTGATCATGGCCGCCTCCGGCGGAAGGTGCCTGCTTACTCATGGCCGGCCTCCTGTGAGCGATGCGGCGTGGTTTCATGAGGCACGGTCCCATGATGCGGCGCCGTGCCCAGGGCGTGTTCGGCCTGGTGGATGGCATCGGCGACGAGCTGCCAGGCATGGCCGTCCTGCAGCCTGTAGTAGACCTTGGTTCCCTCCTGGCGCGTCGAAACCATCCGGGCCAGCCGCATTTTGGCCAGATGCTGCGATACGGCGGCGGCCGATTTCCCCGCCTTTTCAGCGAGGGTGTTAACGGGCAACTCGCCGCCTTGCCGGAGTGCCAGAATCAGCCGCACCCGTGTGGCGTCGGCCAGCATCGCGAACACTTCCACGGCCAGTTCGACGTATTGGCTGTCCGGAGTCAGTCCGCATGCCTTCGTATCTGCATTCATACGCAGATACTTTCATAGTGGCGGCAATCCTTCAAATGCCCCGCATACCTCTACTGGGGCCCCTCCTCGTCGTCGTCCTGGTCCTCGATGTATTCATCGGCGTCAGCCGGGACGCGCCTCGTGGGGTCAAGGGCATCACGGACGGCGTCGGGATCGGTGTCATCCGCGAACGGTTCGGACTCCCGCCATTCTTCCGCGTGGGCTGGATTGTTCCCCTTGACCATCCCGTCGGTTTCCTGCTTCATCTTGTCGTCCAGGCCGGGTCCATGCGCAGTCTCTCCGCGTTCTGCCATGACTGACTCCTTCCCTTGCTGGGGTGCTTACATGGGGTCGGTGGTGGTGCCGGAAGTGGTACCAGTGCTGTAGCCGCTGCCAGTGCCGGTTGTGCCTGTGCCCGTTGCATTTCCCGTGCCAGTGGTGCCCGCGCCGGTTGTACCGGTGCCGCTGGTGCCTGTACCGGAAGCGCCACCCATGCCGCCTGCGCTGCCCATGCCGCTCGAGGTCCCTGCGTTTGAGGTCCCTGCGTTTGCGCGCGAAACGCGGATTTTCCGTGATGCGGTGGTGGTCTCATCCGGGACGGGCACCCGGACTTCAAGGACGCCGTCGGTATAGGAAGCGTGGATGTCGCTCTCATTGACCGGGCCTGGGAGGGCTACCGTGCGGGAGAAGGTGCCGTAGCGGAACTCGGAGCGGTATCCCCGCTTGTCCCTGTGCTCGGACTTTTCCTCGTGCCTCACTTCGATCCTCAGGTCACTGCCGATAAGCGTGATGTCAACGTCCTTGTCAGGATCGATGCCGGGAACTTCGGCTTTGACAACCATGTCCCCGCCGTCGCGGTATTCCTCCACCCGGAGCCAGGGACCCATGTCCCCCTCCAGGAACCGGCGCAGCGGCTCCGCGATGTCAGAGCCTGCCCGGCGGATGATGCTGTTCATTATGCCCATCTCCTTGTCTACTGCCCGATCCCTTCGGCAGCCGACGCAACCCGGGGAACGGGGTCGGATTTCCGGCAATTTCACGATACTTCCGCCCGGGTCATCTTGTTAAGGGCCTCCGGGAATATCTGCGGCCCATGCCCGGTTGCGTAGTGAGCCCGAACATTTCGGGGACCGAAAACACAAGGAGAAGGCCGAAAAATGTCAGTCGACTACGATGCTCCGCGCTTGGCGCCCGAGGATGAGTCGAACGAGCCCCTGGATGTGCTGAAGACCGAGAAAAGTGCCACTCGAGGCGCTGTACCGGACTTGGACGAGGCGGACCTGGCGGACAGCTTTGAGCTGCCCGGTGCTGATCTTTCCAACGAGGAACTGCTGGTCCACGTGATCCCGGTCCAGTCCGACGAGTTCACCTGTATGTCCTGCTTCCTGGTCCACCACCGCAGCCAGCTGGCCCGCGAGAAGGACGGCAAGAAGTACTGCAAGGAGTGCGAGGGCTAGGCACTATGGCACCCAACTAGGTAGCGCCAACTGTCGCTATGAGCCCTCATAACGACAGATAGGGCTACCCAGTTGGGTAAGGACAGCCCGGCTACTCGTCGAAGAAGGTGACAACCTCTGAACTCCGGCTGATGGAGGCGATGACGCCGGTAGCGACGTCGTGCAGTTTCATGTTGCGGGTGCTGGAGGCCCGGACCAGCACCTTGAACGCCTCATCCTGGCTGCATCTGTTCTGGGCCATAATGGCGCCGGTTGCCAGGTCGATCACGGTGCGGGACTGCATGGCTGCAGTCATGTTTTCCTTGGTGTCCTGCAACTGGCCCATCCGCAGGGCCAGCCGCAGGCCCTTGGACGCCTGTTCACAAAAAGCTTCGACGGCGGCGATGCTCTCAACCGTAAACGCATGGGTCCGCTGGCTGTACAGGTTCAGGGCACCCCGGGTCTCGCCCTCCAGTGGAAGCGGCACGCTCAGGAGGGACTCCGTTCCCTGGCCGACAACAGCCCGGACATAGCCGGGCCACCGGGTCTCAAGGCTGAGGTCAGGAACATGCACAGTGACCATCTCGCGCATGGCGGTAAGGCACGGCCCGTCACCGTACTTGTTCTGCAGCTCGTCCATCAGCCGGGCGCAGGGATTGCTGCTGGCGACCGTGGTGGCCTTCTTCCTTCTGATGAGGGTAATTCCGCAGAAGACTTCGTGGTCCGGGACACTGAGCCGCTCGCCGGAGTACACGGCCAGATCCTGCAGGAACTGCTCCACGTCGGGGTTGTCCAGCACCAGGTCCTGAAGATGCGGAGCAACGTCAGGGAAAGATTCTTCTACGATTTCAGCGGCCACGAAGTGCTTCTCCTCTCGAAAGCTGAAACCAGCACAATCTGGTATCAGCCACGCAGGGTCCGCCATCTAATTAACGGTCCTCCAAGAGTATCCACTTCGCCCGTAGTGGGCGAGGGCACCCTGACATCCGGAACGGACAAGAGTGTTTGGAGGTGCCCCTCGAGGGGTAAGGGCAGTGAAAACGGCCGAGACCTCCAACCGCAGGCCAAAGGAGGATTACATGGCACCCGCGCCTCCTGCACTGACGCAAGGGAGCTTCAACCTGATAACCGGCCTCTGGCCCCTGGTTCACATGCGCAGCTTCGAGGCCGTAAGCGGGCCCAAGACCGACAAGTGGCTGGTCCGCACTGTTTCCGGTTTGCTGGTCACTGTTGGAATCGTCCAGCTGGGAAGTTCCAACAGCCCCGACGGCGTCAGGCAAGCCAGGCGCCTGGGCATCGGCACTGCTGCCACGCTCGCCGCCATCGACCTGATCTACGGTGGGACAGGCAGAATCAGCAAAATCTACCTCCTGGATGCCGCCGTCGAACTGATGTGGATCCGCCGCTGGCAACGGCAGCGGAAAACTTCCCAGCGCTAACTGGCCGCCGGACGTCCTGAGCAGCCAAAAAACTACTTCCGAGTAAGCGGTTTCCCACTTATCGTTAAACGAATGGCATGGCTGGGGAGCCGGGCGCACTGGTGCGTCGTTAGTAGGCAACCCCGAGGCCATTCCGCCTCGGATGGTAATTAGGGGAACCATGTCCGGATCTTTCGAACTTTTCTGTGATCACACCCAGTCCTTCGGGTTCCGGCTCAAAGCTGCTGACGGTTCAGTGGTGGCCGTGTCAGCGCCGTTTCCGGACAAAGCTTCCGCCGTACAGGGCATCCGCGACGTACGGGAGTGCGCGGGCATGGGACTGATCACGGACCTTTGCGGCTCCGCCGAAGTGGCTTCAGCGGACCGGGAGACGCGCCGGACTGGCCCTGCCTAAAGCAGCTCGCGGCGCGATACCGCGCCCCGCACGCTCGATTTAGTGCTTGTTGCCTGTCAGAGCCAGGGTTCCGCCGAGTCCGATCATGACGGCGCCGCCCGCTGCTCCCATGTGTGAGAGCCGCTTTGGATTGCGGGCGAACCAGGACCTGGCCGTGCCGGCAGTAAGTGCCCAGACACTGTCGCTGGCAAGGGCGATCGCGAAGAAGATCAGCCCGAGCAGGGCAAGCTGGAGCGGGATGGCCCCGGCCCCGTAGCTGACGAACTGCGGCAGTACTGCCACGAAGAACACAATGGTCTTCGGGTTGGAGATTCCCACGAAGAATCCCTCGCGCAGAAGCCGGAAGGACGACGGCGGAGCTGCCGCGGCGGGGACTTCCTGCCGGTGGTCATGGCGGTGCCGGATCGCCTGCACGCCAAGATAGATCAGATATGCAGCCCCCGCGAACTTGATCACGGTGAAGACGAGCACAGATTCTGCCACCACGGCCCCTACCCCCAGAGAGACGGCCGCGATGGCCGGAATCATCCCCAAGGCATTGCCCAGCACGCTCAGAAAACCGCCTTTTCGGCCCAGCGAAAGTGAGCGGCCAATGACAAACAGCACGCTGGGCCCGGGGATCACGATCAGGGCAAAAGCAGCGAGCGCGAAAGCTCCGGCATTGGCAGCGGGAAGCATGTTTATCTCCGTATCGCTGGGCGGATGTTCTTCGAATGTACCGCAGCCACCGCCGTCGCGCTCCCCCGCCCTGACCTGCACCTTTGTTCCAAAACACTTTTTCTGGGTACTTCTTCTGTAAGTGCGTCTTGACTAAAGTACGTACTTCATGAGGAGGACGAATGAAAAGGTTTATCGGCGGCTTTTTATTGTTGCTCGTCCTTGCCGGCTGCGCTCCCGACGGGGCCGGCGCCTCCACCGCGGCCGAGGAGTTCCACCAGGCCCTCGCGTCAGGTGATGCAGAGCAGGCCTGCTCCATGCTCAGCCAGTCAGCCAGGGACAAAGCAGAGTCCGACGGCGGCTGTGAAAGCCAGCTGGAGGAACTGCAGCTGTCCGACGCCGGGGCGCCAGGGAAAAGCGAAGTCTATGGCCGCAACGCCATGGTTGAGTTCGAGAACGACACCGTTTTCCTGGCCGCTGCGAGCTCGGGCTGGCAAATTACTGGTGCCGGGTGCACGTCCCAGGGCGAGAGCGGGTACATGTGCGAGGTAGGAGGGAAGTAGAAATGCGCTGGAGCTTTGTGCTTTACCTTGTTTTGATCTTCGGCGGGCTGGCCTACATGCTCGTTATCGGGCTTGCGCGGGGATAGGGGCGGGACCATGAAAACCGCACTGAAAAACAACGGCCTCAGCCTGTTCTTCGGATTCATCTTCCTCCTGGCCGTAGTGGGACAGGGTATATCCGGCCACGCACTGTTCAACGAGGAACAACTTTCCGCCGGACTGGAGGAAATCTCCCTGGCACAGTATCTGACATCGTCCGATTTTGCCGTTGACGTCTCGGAGAACTGGCAGTCCGAGTACCTGCAATTCCTGCTCTACATCCTCGCCACCATCTGGCTGGTCCAGAAAGGCTCCCCCGAGTCCAAGGAGTTGGACCAGGCCGGGCTGGAGTCGGACAAGGATCAACTGGTGGGCGAGTATTCCAACGACAAGTCACCGGCCTGGGCCAGGGTCAGCGGCTGGCGCCGTACGCTCTTTGCCAACTCGCTGGGTCTGACGATGGGACTGATCTTCATCCTCTCGTGGCTGGTGCAGTCCATCTCCGGAAACAACGCCTACAACGAGGAACAGCTGCGCAACTTCCAGGACCCCGCGCCGTGGACAGAGTATGTGGTTTCACCGGAATTCTGGAACAGGACGCTGCAGAACTGGCAGTCGGAGTTCCTGGCGGTGGGCTCCATGGTGGTTCTGGCGATCTATCTCCGCCAGCACAGTTCGCCGGAATCCAAGCCTGTGGGTGCCGCCCATGACGACACCGCCGCAACGGGGTAAGCAAACCTGACTGGTACCTCGGAAAAAATTGCGTTGCCTCCGACATGGCGCAGGCGTACGCTTCGGACATCTGAGGCGCAACTGCATTTGCCGGGAATGTCACACTCCTGACCAATGGTGTCGCGTACTTGCTGGGGAGTCTGTGATCAACTGCGCACCGGGTGCCGCATTCCAACTCGTTGATCAGAGGCAAACACCATGAATAAGAAGTTCGCCATCCCCAGCGCGATTATCATCGCCTCCGCAGGACTGCTGGCCTCGCCCGCAGCCGCGGCGCCGCCATCGGGAGCCATCTCAGGAGCTATCTTCACCACCGACGCGTCCGGCGTTCCCGTTAACCTCAACATCTATGAATCCAGGGAGGACGTGTATCTAAACGGCGGCCCCGGACTCAACGCCCCGGACGATGCTGCAGGCCTGCCTGACGGAACATACTCCTTCCAGGTGACCGACCCATCCGGAAAGGTGTTGCTCTCCACGGATCCGGTGGCCTGCCGCCAGTTCACCGTTGAGGGCGGCGTCATCCGGAATGTATCAGCATCGGGAGCCTGCGCACACGATACCGGGACTGACGGTGAAGACGGCGGCGCAACCGTTCAGCTGTTCCCCTACAACCTCACGCCCAACAACGGCGGCGTCTACAAGGTGTGGGTTACACCAACGGACCTGCTGAATTGCAGCGCCCCGGGCAACAAGCACTGTTTTGTGCCCAGGTACAGCAAGGTGGACAACTTCAAGGTCCTCAATGACCTGATCGTCGAAATCGACACCAGGTTCTGGAAGAACGGCGTGGCGATGGATGGCTATGCCGCTGAGTGGACAGATACCAACGGTGCCCACAACATCAAGTACTCCGAGTGGAACCCGGCTGTCCTCGCCTTCCATGAGGCCCACTTTGAGGCGACCGAACAGGGCACGCACTCCATCAAGGTATCGGACCAGCCCGGCTGCGACATCGTGGCGGTCAAGGCTCCCGACGGAAGTGCTGCGAAAGTCAGGGGGAACAGCGCCAGCGTGACTGTCGTCGTCGCAGATCACACCCAAGGTGACCACACCTACTTCGTGGATGTGACCTGCCAGTAGGACGCGCACCCTCAGGGACCCCGGCGCACGGGGTCCCGGCCCAAATCAGAAGGCCCGTTCCGGATCGGTATCCGGGACGGGCCTTCTGGCTGATTTAGAGTTGTGTGCGGATTCCTAGGCGTGGGTGTAGGTGAGGCAGTCGGCGTTGTCCGCGCCCGGCCCCACATGCACTTCGGACGCGTTGCACATCAGGTGGTCGTTGTAGGCGCATTCGGTGCGCTGGCAGGCTCCGACGCCGGCCAGGACCTTGGGCAGGCCCCCGTGGGTTCCGATGTCGATGAACGTGGCGCAGGAGGCGTGGTCTTCACTGCCGCCAACAGTAATTGCAGCGGCATTGCATTCGGAATGATCGTTGAAGGAACAATTGGTTACGCTGCAGTCGGCTACGTGCGTGGTCATTGGGAAAATCCTCCGCGGTCCGGCCACCCGGGCTGGGCAGCTCCTAGGTCCCACGGTAGGCCCGTCCGGTCAAATCAAAAAGACCCAATCGTGTGACTTAATTCCGACGGCGGAACCGCCTGGGTGGCAGGCTGCGGATCCAGCGGGGTTCCGTTGGCCCCTGAACCGGCTTTGCCAAGGCTCCAGTAAGCCCTGAACTCGGACCGCTTCGGGTCCAGGCCCGCCTGGGCAACCAGCAGCCGCCGCAGGTTTTTCACGGTTGCCGCTTCGGCTGCCACCCACGCATATGTCTCCGGGGCTGGTGGCGACGTGGTTTCCATGAGAGCCCGCACCGCCCCGTCCAGCAGGTCCCCGCGGGCAGCGCCAGAAGGATTCCGGACCAGCCACGTAACGCGGACCGGCGAAGCGGAGGTGACCGTACCGGCGTCGTACGTGTCCGGAACTTCCAGGAACGCCTCGCCGGTGACGTCCGCCGGGAGGCTTTCGAGGATGGAGCTGATGGCCGGCACGGCCGTTTCATCACCGGCCAGCAGCACGTGCCGGGCACCCTGCGGATCCCACCTGATGCCGGTTTCGCTCCGGGGCGTGGCTTCCGTAATGGCGTTGAGGTCCGGGCCGATAATGACCACCCGGGCACCGGGCCTGGCAGCACCCGCCCACTCGGACGCGGGGGCGCTGTGGCCATCGGCAACGGGATGGACGACAAAATCGACGTCCAGTTCCCGCCCGCCCGCCGTATTCCGGAGCGCCCGGACGGTGTAGCTGCGGATGAAACCGCGGCCTGGCTGTTCCCGGCGGAGCCACTCCTGGTACCAGCCCTCCGACAGGAAGCCGCCAGGTTCACCCAGCCGGGCAAGAGGGTGCCCCGGCGCGGGCAGGAGGAGCTTGATCCGCAGGTCCACGCTGGGACCGGGGACGCCCAAGGTCACCAGTTCCGGTCCGGCGAAGGTGATGCGGCGGAAATGCGGGCCCAGTTCCTGGACGCGCAGGACCGCCGCATCAAACGCCCGGAGGGGATAGTTAGTGGAGCCCATTGCTACGGCAGCTGCGGGTCCACGCCGTAGTGCTTGGCCAGGTCCGTGATGACCGAGTGGGCACCCTGGATGCTGACGGACGCAAGGAAGGTTCCGTCGTCGACGTTCTTGACCTCGCCGGTGAGGCGCTGCCAAAGCGGGTTGGACTGGAACTTTTCCTGCTGCGCGCGGGTTTTGTCGCCTTCGGCGCCGGGAGGCGTGAACGCACTGACCATCACCAGGCCGGCGTCGCCCTGGAGGATCTGCTCGGCCGAGAGCGGCACGAAGATTTCCTTCTCGCTGTCCGGAGCGTCCTTGGGCCGCGGGATCTTCATGTCGGTCATGATCTCGCCGATGAAGGAGTTTGAGGAGTAGAGGCGTGCTGTGTCCCCGCCGGTGAAGCGGACCAGGGAGTAGGTCGCGTCCGGCTTCTTCTTGAGGATTTCGGCTCCGACCTTCTGGGCGCGCTCCTCGTAGGCCTTGACCAGTTCCTCGGCCTTGGCCTTCTTGCCCAATGCCTCGCCCAGGAAGACAACGTTCTCTTTCCAGGTGGGGCCGGTGCTGACGGAGAAGATGGTGGGGGCGATCTTGGACAGCTGCGGGTAGAGCGCCTCGTGGCGGACCTTCGCCGAAACGATCAGGTCCGGTTCCAGCTCAAGGATCTTTTCCAGGTTGGGCTCGGCCAGGGTGCCCACATTGACGGAGTCTTTGGTGGCGTCTTTAACGTCCCCGAGGTAGGGGGCGAAGGGAGACTTCGGGTCCTGGCGGTACTGGACGTAGCCCACCAGGTCGGCGCCCAGCAGGAGTGCGGCGTCGATGTAGCTCGGGTCCAGCGCAACGACGCGCTTGGGCACGGCGTCAATGGTGGTGGTGCCCATGGTGTGCTCCATGGTCAGCGGGAAGCCTGCTGATTCCGCGGCGGTTGTTTCAGTGGTTTCTGTGGAGGCGGCCGGGGCGCCGCAGGCCGCGGTGGCCAGAAGGGCCATGCCGGCGGTAACAGCACTGAGCTGCTTGAGGATGCGAGTTTTCACGGTGTCACTTTCAAAAACGATGACGGGGAGATGACTTCTTAGGCAAGGCTTACCTGCGTCTGCCGTAGACTGTAGCAGGATTTTGCCAAATAGCTCACAAAGGCATGACGTAATAGAAGGACCCTGTGAAGACGATGGATCCGGCCTTGGCCTCCGCCCCGCGGGCGCATGGTGGAACGGCCCCGGGAGGCCAGCGGGCCGGGTCGCTGCGGCCTGGCTCGCGGCCTGGTGCCCCTCAGCCTGGTGTCGGGCGGCCCGGTTCGCGGAGGCCCACCATGAGGTGGCTGGCAGTTTCAGTAGCGGCCATGCTCGCGGCTGCCGGCCTGAGTATCTGCATCGGCGGGCAGCCCTCCTCCCTGCAGGACGTCTGGCATGCTGTCTTCACGCCCGACGGCAGCGTCATGGACGTCACCATCCGCGAACTGCGCTGGCCGCGTACCGTGCTGGCCGTGTGCGCAGGAATCTGCCTGGGCCTGGCCGGAACCCTGGTCCAGGGGCACACCCGCAACCCGGTTGCTGATCCCGGCCTTCTTGGCATCAACCATGGCGCCGCCCTGGCCATCGTCGCGGCCACCGCCCTGGCCGGCGAGCAGCCGGGACTGACGCAGGCATTGCTGGCGTTCGCGGGGGCACTGGCCGCCAGTGTCCTGGTGTTTATGATCGGCTCCGCGGCCCGCCACGGCTCCACACCTGTGACCCTGGTGCTGGCCGGAGCCGCCGTGACAGCGCTCTGCTCCGGACTGGTGGCGGGCATCGTCCTGCTCAACGACCAGGCTCTGGATACACTGCGGTTCTGGCAGGTGGGATCACTGGCCGGGCGCAGCGACATTCTTTCCATGATCTGGCCCTTTGTGGCCGCCGGAGTGGTGATGGCGCTGCTGAACATCCGGCCCCTGAACGCGCTGGCTTTGGGAGCAGACACCGCCACGTCACTGGGCATCTCGGTTTTCCGGGCACGGGCGGCAGGCATAGCCGCGATCACCCTGCTGGCAGGCTCAGCGGTGACCATGGCCGGGCCCATTGCCTTCGCCGGACTCCTGGTTCCGCACATCACCCGGGCCATGACAGGCCCTGACTACCGGTGGCTGATCCCGCTCTCCGCCCTGACCGGCGCCACCGTACTGCTTCTTGCGGATACGGCCGGCCGCGTGATCTCGCGGCCCGGAGAACTGTCGGTGGGCGTGGTCCTGGCCGTGGTGGGTGCCCCCTTCTTTGTCCATCTGGCCCGCCGGCGCAGGCTGGCCACGCTGTGACCGCCCTCCAGCAGAAGCCGCGGCAACAGCCCAGGACCGGCGCTGCCACCATTCGTGCCCTGCGCGTAGGCCCGGTGTCCATCCGCCTGAACTTCCGCGTGATGGTGGTGGCCGCCGTCTTGGCCGCCGCCCTGGTGGCCGCGATGGCCCTCCACATAGCCTTCGGCGGAACACCACTGGCTTACCCGGACGTTCTCCGTGCACTCCTGGGCGACGCCTCCAGTCCACGGGTCCACCTCGCCGTCACCGAGTTCCGCGCCCCGCGCATGGTTGCCGCCGTCGTAGTCGGTGCGGCGCTCGCTGCCGCGGGAGCCATCACCCAGACGGTGGCACGCAATCCCCTGGCCAGCCCCGACCTCCTGGGCGTGACCACCGGCGCGTCCCTGGGCGCCGTCACCGTACTGGTGGTGGCCGGTGGCGGCCACGCCGGACTCAGCGGCCTGGCCGCTACAGTCGGGATGCCGGTGGCCGCGTTCGCCGCAGGAATCATCAGCGGCGTGGCTGTCTACCTGCTGGCCTACCGCCGCGGGCTGGACAGTTACCGCCTGGTCCTGGCTGGCCTGGGTATCTCCGGCCTGGCCGCGAGCCTCACCACCTGGATCCTCACGCTTGGGGACGTCACCAGCGCCGCCCAGGCCCTGACCTGGATGATGGGATCGCTGAACGGCAAGGACTGGGCCACCGTCCAGCCCATGGCCGTGAGCGCCGCCGTCCTCCTGGTTGCCGCGGTGCTGAGCGGGCGCTGGCTGCTGCTGACCAGCCTCGGCGAGGACACCGCCGTCGGGCTCGGAGCGCGCATTGGCGCGGTGCGCCTGACAGCCCTGACCATCGCGGTGCTGCTCGCATCGGTGGCCACTGTCACCGCGGGGCCTGTGGCGTTCGTTGCCCTGGCCAGCCCCCAGATCGCCCGATCCCTGACCGCCAATGTGGTTCCTCCCGTGGGAGTCTCCGCGCTGGTGGGTGCGGTGTTTGTCCTGCTCGCGGACACCGTCTCAGCCAACGTGCTCAGCGCGCCGCTGCCCGTGGGCGTGGCCACCGCCGTCGTCGGGGCGCCGTTCCTGATCCATCTGATCCTGAAGTACCAGCGGAGGCTGAGTTGAACACCACCACAGAACTGCATGAGGGGCTGAGGGCGGAAAACCTGACGCTGGGCTACGACGGCCGGGACATCATCAAGGACCTGTCCCTGACCATCCCGGAGGCACAGGTGACCTCCATCATCGGCCCGAACGGCTGTGGCAAGTCCACGCTGCTCCGCGGCCTGGGCCGGCTGCTCGCGCCGCGCTCCGGCGCTGTTTTCCTGG
This sequence comes from Arthrobacter sp. CDRTa11, assembly GCF_026427775.1. Taxonomy (NCBI): domain Bacteria; kingdom Bacillati; phylum Actinomycetota; class Actinomycetes; order Micrococcales; family Micrococcaceae; genus Arthrobacter; species Arthrobacter sp. CDRTa11. The sequence goes on from NZ_CP044532.1 coordinate 4,064,745, forward strand.
ATGGCGCCGCGCTGTCCAGCCAGTCCAGCCGCCAGATAGCCACCAGAATCAGCATCCTGCCACAGACGCCCACGGCGCCTTCCGGGCTCACCGTGGCGGATCTCGTCTCGCGCGGCCGGCACCCCCGGCAGAAGTGGTACCAGCAGTTCTCCCCCGCCGATCAATCCGTCGTCGAGGACGCCCTCGTGGCAACGGACATCGCCGACCTGGCCGACAGTCCCCTGGAGGACCTCTCGGGCGGGCAGCGGCAGCGGGCCTGGATTTCCATGACGCTGGCCCAGGAAACGGGCATCCTGCTCCTTGATGAGCCCACCACCTACCTGGACCTCGCGCATCAGGTGGACGTCCTGGAACTGGTGCGCAGGCTGAACCGCGAGCACCACCGGACCGTGGTGATGGTGCTGCACGACATCTCCCTGGCGGCCCGCTACTCCGACCACATGGTGGCTATGAAGGACGGCAGCATCATCACCCAGGGGACGCCGGAGCAGGTGGTGACGCCCGGCCTGCTCAAGGACGTGTTCGGCCTGGACGCCCACGTGGTTGCCGAACCCACCGACGGCAGGCCCCACGTCATCCCGCTGGGGACCCCCGCCACGGCCGCCGCCGTTTCCTCCTCCTAAACGCTCTCTCAGATCCTGCACGTTTTTCTGCGACGCTCTCTCAGATCCTGCAGGTTTTTCTGCGACGCTCTCTCACATCCTGCAGGTTTTTCTGCGACGCTCGCTCACATCCTGCATTGCGTGCCGCCCTTCAGTCCCAAAAGTGAGAGAGCGTCGCGCCAAATAGCGCGAAAGGTGAGAGAGCGTCGGCCCAAACAGCGCGAAAGGTGAGAGAGCGTCGGCCCAAACAGCGCGAAAGGTGAGAGAGCGTTTCGACGGCGGCGCGCGCAGCTTCGCGTGTTAAGTTGAAAGTGCGGGACCAGCCCGGTTCCGCGTACCAGCTGGAAAGAGAAGCTCCTTGGAATCGCCTTCCCCTGCCCCCGAGCACGTACGCATCCTGACCGTCTGCACGGGCAACATCTGCCGCTCCCCCGTGGCTGAACGGCTGCTCCAGGCGGGACTGGACCAGGTGCTCCCCGGCGGTTTTGTGGTGGCCAGCGCCGGAACCCGTGCCATGGTGGGCGACCCCATGCAGCCGCCGTCCGCGGACATTGTGCGTACGTTCGGCGGCAATCCCCAGGAGTTTGCCGCCCGGCAGCTGACCGGCAAGATCCTGCGCGGCGTGGACCTGGTGCTCACCATGACGTCCGGCCACCGCGGCGAGGTTCTCCAGCTGGACGCGTCGCTGCTGAAACGCACTTTTACCATCCGTGAATTCGCCCGGATGCTGGACGTGCTGGATGAACGGGATCCGGCGCCTCAGGGTCCGGCCGGTGATCCCCTGGCAGCCAACACAGCCTTCTGGCGGGGCCTTCCGGCGCGTGCGGCAGCTGTCCGCCACCTGTCCCTGCCGGCGGACTCCTCCGAGAACGACATCATCGACCCCTACCGCCGCGGACCTGAAACCTACCGTCAGATGGAGGATGAACTGGCCCCCGCGATCGTCTCCATCCTGCGCCACGCGAGGCTGAACGCTCCCTCCTGACTGGGCCCGCCGCCGTCGTTCTGGTACTGCGGTTTTTTGTGCGGCTTTTCTGCGGATTCCCCCGATGTAACGCCTCAGCGCCGGTGCTAATTTTCGGAAATGGCCACCGCGTCCGAGCATCCCGCTGCTGTCTTTACCGGCTCAGCCTCCCCCGGCACAGCTGCTTCCGGCGCGACTGGCGCGTCACCCGGGTTATCTCCAACCGCCCGTCCCGGCCGGCGCCGGCGCCCCCTGCGCACCTTCCTCCTGGTCCTGCTTGCCCTGGTGATCCTGATTCCGGCGTCGGCCGGCGTCTACCTGATGAACCTCGGCCGGATCTACGATTCCGAAGTCACCACCATCGAGAACCCCTTCCCCGACGAAGCAACCCGGCCCAAGGCGCCCATCGCGAATGGCGCGGCCCCCGGCGCGGCCGGTGTTCCGGGAACTGCTGCGGGCGGCACAAACAACGCCGGAGGCGGAACCGGATCCGTGAACATCCTGGTGATGGGCAGCGACAGCCGCGGCGCCACCACTGAAGAAGCCGCGGCCGGCGCGGGATCCAACCAGCGGGCGGACACGCTCATGCTGGTCCACATCCCCGCCGACCGCGCCAACATCTACTCCATCTCCCTGATGCGGGACCTCTGGGTGGGCATCCCTGACCACGGGCAGGCCAAGATCAACGCGGCACTGGCCTACGGCGGCATCCCGCTGATGGTGCAGACCGTGGAATCGATCTTTGGCCAACGGATCGACCACGTGGCCCTGGTGGACTTCGAAGGTTTTGTTGGACTCACTGACGCCTTGGGCGGAGTGGAAGTGGATATCGCCGCGGGGTTCACTTCGTCCCACGGCCAGGATACCTTCCAGGCCGGGAGGAACACCCTGGACGGCGAGCGTGCCCTGGCGTTCGTCCGCGAGCGCTACGCGTTCGCGGACGGCGACTACCAGAGGGTCCGCAACCAACAGGCCTTTGTGCGGGCGCTCCTGGCCAAGAACCTCAGCCCGGACACCCTCCTGAATCCGCTGAAGGTCCAGGGCGTTGTCGGTGCCATCGCGCCGTTCATCAGCGTGGATGAAGGGCTAGACGCCGCGGCCCTGGCGGGGCTGGCTGTGGAGCTGAAGGACGTACGGCCCAGCGACATGGTGATGTTCACGCTCCCGACGCTGGGCACGGGAACGTCCGCGGACGGGCAATCCATCGTCATCCCGGATACCGCTGCCATCGCCGCAATCGCCACATCGCTTTCCGATAACACCCTTGGCGACTATGTAGCGGGGAAGGGTCTGGAAGGCGGAAACTGATGCCATGGAGAGACAATGAGCGTCCCAGGTGGTTCCGACCCCATCGGTCCTGATTCATCCGGTTCCGGCCCCATCGGTCCTGATTCCAGAACCGCCGGGGCCGGTTCCGGTCCTTCCGCACCCAGTGCAGGGACGGCACGACGGCGGCGCATCATTGCCGCGCTTCTGGCCGTAGTGCTCGTGGCCGGCATCGCCGTCGCCGCCTTGCTGTTCAACCGCCCGGCGGACACGGCCACAAGCGTGGCCGCCGAAACCGTCCAGCCAACGGAAACCCCCACTCCCACGGAGACCACACCGCCGCCCGTCCCGGCCCCCGCTCCTCCGCCGCCGCCCGAGCCCATCCCGGAACTGCAGCCGGTGCCCATGAACATCCTCATCATCGGCAGCGACAGCCGCGGGAATGCCCGGGACGAGGCAGGCCATACGCTGGCCACCGGCCAGCAGTCCGACCACCGGGCGGACACCATCATGGTGGCCCACGTTCCGGCGGACCGGCGCAGCGTCCAGGTGGTCTCCATCATGCGGGACACGTGGGTGAACATCCCCGGCTACGGCGGTTCCAAGGTGAACACCAGCCTCCAGGTGGGCGGCACGCCCCTGGTGACGCGGACCGTGGAGTCCCTGCTCGGACTCCACATCGACCATACGATCATGCTGGATTTCAACGGATTCAGGGCCTTGATCGACGCCATGGGCGGGATCGACGTACAGGTTAACCTGCCGTTTCAGTCCACGCACGACACCGGGCACGTCTTCTCACAGGGCCTGAACAGGCTCAACGGGCAGGCTTCGCTGGAGTTCGTCCGGGAGCGGTACGCGTTCATCGACGGCGATTACCAAAGGGTGCGCAACCAGCAGGTTTTCCTGCAAGCACTGTTGGCGAAACTGACCCAGGGCGGCGCCTTAAACGACCCCAACGTGGTCCGGCACCTGGTGGCTCTTTCCGGGCCCTGGCTCACCCTCAACCAGGGCCATGATGCTCTGTCCGTGGCGATCCTCGCCTACGGCCTTCGAAACCTCGACTACAACGCCTGCACGTTCGTTACGCTGCCAACGGCCGGGGTGGGCACCATCGGCGGGGCGTCCGTGGTGCTGCCTGACTACGGCGGGATTAACGCCGTGGCCGCCGCCCTGAGGGAAGGGCGGCTGGCCCAGTATGCGGCGGGGCGCTGAGGACTGACGGGCGCTGAAGACTGGCGGGCTCTGAAGACTGCCGGGCACTGAGGCCAACAGGCGGGCCTTAACTGTCCGTTCGGGCTTCGGGCCTTAACTGTCCGTTCGGGCTTCGGGCTTACGCCACAGCGGCGCGGCGGCGGCGCAGCCTCCGCATCGTCCTGACCCTCAGGCGGCCCGCCGCGCCCATCAGCCTCATGGCCACGGCCCAATACGCGACGCCGACTGCCAGGGACAGGACAACTGCCAAAACAGGATGGCTGTCCTTCAGATCCGGGAACACCACCCAGTGCGTAACGTACGCGTACAGCGAGGCGCTGGCCAGCACGCCGAAGAGGCGGTGGAGGACCGAAGGCAGCGGGATGGCCGGAATCCACGCGAGCAGCAAGATCCCCACCAGGATGGTCCCTTCACGCCACGGGTTGTCGAAGTAGCCGTACAGGGCCAGTGCCCCCAGCGCGGACAGCGCCAGCCGCTGGCCAACGGTGCTCGCCCGCGCCAGGGCCCAGCCCAGGGCAAACAGCCAGAGGACCGGCCGGGTGTGCAGGATGTCCACGCCAAGCAGGTCATAACGGGCCAGCAGCCCGGCACCAACAAGTGCCACCGGGAACGCCAGCGGAAAGCGCCGCTCTGTCCGGTGCACCCACGGGATGGCCAGGAGCGCCATCACACCCACCAGTACGTACACCAGCACTTCGATGAACCAGAAGTGCCATGCGTCGGTCCAGCCGGCCGGGCCTATCATCGTGTTCAGCAGCAGCAGGTTGGCCGGCGTGTAGTGGAACTTGTCCGTCAGCAGCATGACCGCCCCGATAAACGCCACCGTGGGCACCACCAGCCGGGCCAGGCTGCGTACCTGGCGCCGGAGCCGCGGGATCCTGTCACCACCCAGCTGGAAGCGGGCAAAGTTGTAGCCGGCCAGGGCCATCAGCACATGCGCGGTGCCCGGCCACCTGATTATGTCCACGTGCGTGCTGATGATCATCACAATGGCCGCCGCGCGCAGCACGATCCCAGTCTCCAGCGGAGCGAAAATCCGCCAGGGGCTGCGCCGTGGCCGGGCGAGGGCCTGCAGGCCCCGGACGGGCGTGACGTGCCAGTCCGGAGGCAGGTGGCCAAGAACCTTCTCCAGGCTGACCGATGCGGCCACGTAGGACAGCGAGTCGCCTCCCAGCGAGACGAACGTGTCGTCGTCGCCGATGTCCTCAATCTCCAGCGCCTGCGCAAAAATCCTGCGGACGTCCGACGGCGGTGCTGCCGCAGCGGAGGCGGCGGCAGCACCGCCGTCGGCCACTTCCTGCCCCGGCGTCCGGGCAGCGCTTTTCGTTTCGTCCGTTTCGGGGACTTCCGCGAGGGCCAGGATGGACGGGTAATCGGTCTTGCCGGTGGCCAGGCGCGGCAGGCTGTCGACGGCGTGGACCTGCACGGCGGCGCGGGGCAGCCCCAGGTCCTGGGCGAGGGTCTTGGCCAGGAGCCGGGTGTCGTGGCTGCCCTCCACCGCTGCCACCAGCCTGTGGTCAGTGCCGGCGCAGGCGGCGTTCAATCCCATCTTTTGCAGGATCTTTTCCACCTGGCCAAGGTCGATGCGCAGGCCCACGATCTTGACGAACCGGCTTCTCCTGCCCACCACCTCGTACAGGCCGGCGTCCGACTGGCGGGCCAGGTCCCCCGTGCGCAGCTCGCTGATGGTGCGCCCGGCGGCCAGGTCCTCAGGCTTCTCGGCATAGCCGAGCATCACGTTCGGCCCGGTGTACACCAGCTCGCCGTCCTCCAGGCCGGGGACCGGATCGATGCGGAAGTCCCCGCCCGGGACCGGAACGCCGATGCTTCCCGGATGCTCCGCGGCGAGGTGCGGCGGCAGGTAGGCCATCCGTGCGGTGGCCTCCGTCTGGCCGTACATCACGTACAGGTCCCAGCCGCGCGCGCGTCCGGTCTCGGCATAGCGGACCACGGTTCCGGGATCCAGGCGGCCCCCGGCCTGTGTCATGTACCGCAGGTGCGGGAGCTCCATCTCCGTGAACCCCACGCGGTCCAGGAGCTCAAAGGTGTAGGGGACGGCGGCGAAGGACGTGGCTCGGCGGTTGCGGAACAGCTCCCAGAAGCAGGGATCCACCACCGACAGATCCGAGAGCACAATCCCCGCGCCGCGGAGCAGGTGGCTGTTGAGCACCGAGAGTCCGTAGCAGTAGTACATGGGCAGCGTGGTCATGGCCCGGTCGGCTTCACCGATGTTCAGGTATTCGGCAATGGATTCGGCGTTGGACTGCACATTCTGCTGGGAGAGCCGGACGAGTTTGGGCGAGCCCGTTGAGCCTGACGTGCTGAGCAAAAGGGCAAGATCCGGGTGCAGCTGGTGCCGGGTGCCGGGCCGTACTTCCTCCAGCAGCGGCTCACTGGCACTGGCTTCCGTCGGCCCCGTCCGGACGATGGCATCAGGATCATAGGCAGCCACCAACGAGGCCAGGGCGGCGTCGTTTCCGGCCGGCGCCAGGATCAGGGGGTGTCCGCCGGACAGGGCAGCCAGGTACGCCACCAGCGACCCCACGCTGTTGTCTGCCGCGAGCACCACCAGGCGGCGGACCGGGCCGAGCCGCTCGGCAAAGGAACCCACCCTGTGGGCGAGTTCCAGGTAGGAGATGGTCCGGCCGCCGGTCAGGAGGGCGGGACGGTCTCCGTGGCGGGCCAGATCAGCGGCAAAGGCTACCCGCGCAACTTCCAGGGACGAGTTCACTGGCTGAGTTTAGAGGCAAGGCTAACCTAACAACAAGTAGATTAACGGTTTGCAAAGGCTCACCGGGAGGTGCCGCCCCCTTGCTAGCCGCCGTCGGCCGTTATTTCCCCTTCCCAATGGGTAAGCCGCAAGTAACGTTCGGGTGCCTAAAGCGGCAGCCTGACGACGGGCAACATGGCGATGAGGCAGGTCTTTTGTGGAAAAGCATGGAATGACGCAGGCAGTCCGGGAAGCCGGGGCAGTGGAGCTTATCCTGATCCGCCATGGCCAAAGCGAAGGCAATGTTGCGGCGTCGGAGGCGCAGCAGGCAGGCGTTGAGGTGATCGACGTTCCGGCACGCGACGCCGACGTGACCTTGTCCACTACCGGGCAGGACCAGGCGGTGGCCGTGGGAAAGGCCCTTGCTGCCATCCCGGAAGACCGCCGGCCGGACGCCGTGGTGTCCTCCCCGTATGCCCGCGCGCACCAGACCGCCGAAATCGCCGTGGAGACAGCGGGCTGGCCCGTCCGTGTCCGGGTCGATGAACGGCTGCGGGACCGGGAGCTGGGAATCCTGGACATGCTGACGTGGCAGGGCGTGGAGAGGCGCTTCCCGGAGGAGGCTGAACGGCGGCGCTGGCTGGGCAAGTTCTACTACCGTCCGCCCGGCGGTGAATCCTGGACCGATGTGGCGCTCCGGCTGCGCTCGGTGCTTGACGAGCTGAACGGCCTGGGCATGGGGCACCGCGTGATGGTGGTGTGCCACGACGCCGTGATCCTGATCTTCCGGTACATCCTGGAAGGGATGACGGAGCGGGAAATCCTGGACCTCGCCGCCGGCACCGCCGTTCTGAACGGTTCGATCACCCGGTTTGTCCGCCCCGAAGGGAAAGGGCCGTGGACGCTCGAGGAGTTCAACCAGGCGGACCATCTCAGGGAGCAGGGTGTGGAAGTGACCGAGCACGCCGGGGACGCCAGTGTCCACCCGCAGTGAGGCCCCGGCCGCGCAGGTGACGCCGTCGCTGCTGCGCGACTGGCCACTGCCCTCCGCCGGTGAAGACAAGTATTCGCGCGGTGCCGTGCTGGTGATTGGCGGTGCCCGGAGTACCCCCGGCGCGGCCCTCCTGGCTGGCCGCGCCGCACTCCGGGCCGGGGCGGGAAAGCTCACGCTTGCCGTTGCCGAATCAGTCGCGGTCCAGCTGGCCGTGGCGCTCCCGGAAGCGGGCGTCACGGGGCTTCCGGAGACTGCCGAGGGGTCCATGCGGGCCTCCGGGCTTGAACGCATCGCGCCCGCCCTGGAATCCGCGGACGTGCTTCTGATCGGCCCCGGACTGGACGACGTGGACCTCGCGGTCGAGCTGCTCCGCGCGCTTTTGGGGAACGAGGCAGCGGGCGGTTCCGACGGCGCTTCCGGTTCCGACGGCGGCGCTTCCGGCGGCGGGCGGGGCGCCACCATTGTGCTGGACGCCTACGCCCTGGGTGCCCTGCCCAAAATCAAGTCGGAGCTGACCCCCTGGAGGGGACGGCTAATCCTCACGCCGAACCCCACGGAGGCGGAAATCCTGTTGGGCCGGGACCTGGCGAACCTGGAGGATGACGTGGCGGAGATTGCTGACACGTACCAGGCAGTGGTCAGCTGCCAGGGTTGCATCGCGCGGCCGGCCGGCAGCAAGGCGCCCGAGGACCCGGAGCGTTGGCAGATCACCACCGGGTTCGGCGGGCTGGGAACCTCCGGGAGCGGGGACATCCTGGCAGGGGCTATTGCCGGTCTTCGTGCCCGTGGCGCCACCGACGCCCAGGCAGCCTGCTGGGGCACCCACCTCCATGCCGCGGCGGCGGACCGCCTGGCCAGCAGGATGGGACCCCTCGGATTCCTGGCGCACGAGCTAGCCGACGAACTGCCGGCCCTCATGATGGAGCTCAACACCTAAGCGGGGGGTTCTGTTGGGGCCCCCCTCCCCCCAACTGGGTAGCAGCAAGTGTCGTTTTGCGGCTCCAAAACGACACTTGCTGCTACCTACTTTGAGGGGAAGCTCAGTGGACCTGCGGCGGGCATGGGATGACCCCCGGCACTGCCGGGGGCCACCGTTTCGGAAGGAGCAGTCGCTTCGCTGCCGATGCGCCAAAGGCGCTGTGGCGTGCATCAAATAGCTAGTCGCCCAAGAGGCAGCCAACAATGGCGTCCGAACCTTCCGGCCTTGTGTTGAAACTAGGCGGCAATCTGATGATGTGCCTCCTTCGTTTCAATCTCGATCTTGCGCGGCTTGGCCTTCTCGGTGACAGGAATCCGCAGAGTCAGGACACCGGCGTCGTACGTTGCCTTCACGTTCTCGGCATCCAGGGCCTCACCCAGGACCAGCTGGCGGCTAAAGACGCCGCGCGGCCGCTCCGAGACGATCATTTCGGTGTCCTTCCCCACAGGAGCCGGCCGCTCAGCCTTCACCGTCAGGACGTTCCGTTCCACATCCAGATCAACTGAATCCGCATTTACACCGGGCAGATCAAAGGCCACCACAAATTCCTGGTCCTCCCGCCACGCGTCCACAGGCATCGCAGCCGGACGCGCCGCCGTGCCGAGGACCTGCTGGGCCAGCCTGTCCAGCTCACGGAACGGATCGGTTCGCATCAACATGGCTTCCCTCCTCGAAAGAGACGTCCAACACTTTTCCTACCAGCTGATCTATATCAGCTGATATAGATTTTTTAGCACTGGCGGCAGCAGGATGCAAGCGGTTTGGAACGGAAAATTTAGCCGAACGCGGTTAGGGGTCTTGGCTAATGCTAAGCATGCTTAGGATAATTAACGTGTCGGCATTTAGGGGAAGCAGGCGGCCGCTGTACCGCCTTCGATGATTGGGAGAATCACAATGTCCATCAAGGCACGCGACATCATGAGCGGCGGCGTGGAATGCGTCGGTGAGAACGAAACGCTGGAGCAGGCAGCGCGGAAAATGAAGGACCTCGACGTCGGCTCGCTGCCGATCTGCGGTGAGGACAATAGGCTAAAGGGGATGATCACGGACCGCGACATTGTGATTAAATGCCTCGCCGACGGCGGTGATCCCCGCACTGCCACGGCCGGCCAGTTCGGCCAAGGCAAGCCCGTGACCATCGGTGCGGACGACTCCATCGAAGAAGCCATCCGCACCATGCAGGAGCACCAGGTCCGCCGCCTGCCCGTGATCGATGGCCACGACCTGGTGGGCATCCTGAGCCAGGGTGACATCGCGCGCAACTACCCGGAGGACCGGGTGGGCGAACTGGTGGAGTTTATTTCGTACTGACCGGCCGGTTGGCGGTCAGCTCTATCAGCGTCCTAGCTGCGGGTCGGGTCCGGCCGCAGTGGTTCCGGCCCCGGATCCGGAACCGGCAATGGGCCGGGAGGTTCCGGCGTCGGAACCGGGCTGGGCCGCGCAGGGCCGGGATGGCCCGGTGAGGTGGGGTCGGGGCTGAAAGGATCCGGGCCCGGTTCCGGCGGGAACGGCTCGGGTTCGTGCACTGGCGGGATGGTCATAGGATTCCCCTCTCAGGCTGGGCGGATGTTCTCTCGCGTGATCAGGATACGCCTGCGCCCATTTCGGAACTAGGCTCACACCTTCCCCAAGAGCCCGTTGGTGAGGGAGAGCGTCTGGGAAGTGGGGGTGAGCTCCCCCGGTAGCGAACGCCGCCCCGATTGTCTGCACGGGTCTATATATTGAGGGGATGACCCAGACTCCGCTGCAGGATTCCGCCAACGCGTCCGCTGCCACTGTTTCCGCCGATTCTGCCCGGCCGCCCGTCGCCAAGAGGGTCCCGGGCGAGCGCACCCACCACGGCGAGACATTCGTGGACAACTATGAATGGCTGCGGGAGAAGGAGTCCCCGGAGGTAGTGGAGCACCTCAGGGCAGAAAATGCGTACCAGGAGGCCGTCACAGCCCACCAGGAACCGTTGCGCGAGGCCATTTTCCAGGAGATCAAGGGCCGCACTCAGGAAACTGACTTGTCTGTCCCCAGCCGAAAGGACGGCTGGTGGTACTTCAGCCGTTCCGCCGAAGGTAAGGAGTACGGAATCCAGTGCCGCGTCCGCGCCCAGGACACCGGAAACCCCGTGGCTGACTGGACTCCGCCGGCAGTGGAGGCCGGCGTCGAGATCCCTGGCGAGGAAGTGCTGCTGGACGGGAACGTTGAGGCGGAAGGCAAGCCATTCTTCTCCGTGGGCGGTTCCGCCGTCACCATAGACGGCAACCTGTACGCGTACGCCGTGGACAACGCCGGCGATGAACGCTTCACGCTCCGGATCAAGGACCTCCGCACCGGGGAGCTGCTGCCGGACGTCATCGAGAACATCTTCTACGGCGTCTCCTTCTCCCCTGACGGCACTCGCATTTTCTACACGGTGGTGGACGATTCGTGGCGGCCGTACCAGGTCAAGTCCCACGTCCTGGGCACGCCCGTCGCCGACGACGTGGTGATTTACCAGGAGGACGACGTCGCCATGTGGCTGGGCTTTGAGCTCTCCGGTGACCGGCGCCACCTGGTCCTGGGCATCGGCTGCTCCGAATACAGCGAGACCCGCCTGATGCGGTTCGACGACCCCGACGGCGCCCTCACCACGGTGATTTCGCGGGACCAGCGTGTCCTTTACGAGGCCGAGCCTTTCCTGCTGACCGGCCCCGACGGCGAAAAATCCGAACGGATCCTGCTGACCCACAACCGGGGTGCCATCAACTCCATGGTGTCCCTGGTGGACCCGGCCGAACTCAGCAAGCCGCTGGCGGAGCAGCACTGGGACACCGTCGTCGGGCATTCCGATGATGTCCGCGTGAACGGCGCGGGCGTCACGTCCACGCATGTAGTGGTGTCTATCCGGAAGGACACCATCGAGCGTGTTCAGGTGCTGGGCCTGAACGGCCTGGGAACTGCCGCGCAGGAGGCCCCGGTGGAGCCGGCGTTCGACGAGGAGCTCTACACCGCAGGCGTTGGCGGCTCCGACTACCAGGCCCCGGTGATCCGGCTCGGCTACACCTCCTACTTCACGCCGTCGCGCGTGTACGACTTTGTGCTGCCCACGCCGGAAAAGCCTGCTGGCGAACTGCTGCTGCGCAAGGAAAGCCCTGTGCTGGGCGGCTACGACGGCAACGACTACGTGGCCAGCCGGGAATGGGCTGAAGCCCAGGACGGCACCAGGATCCCGCTGTCAGTACTGCGGCATAAGGCGGTCAAACAGGATTCGACGGCGGCGGGCCTGGTGTACGGCTACGGCTCCTACGAGCTGAGCATGGACCCCGGCTTCGGGATCGCCAGGCTGTCGCTGCTGGACCGCGGGGTGGTGTTTGTCATCGCCCACATCCGCGGCGGCGGCGAGCTGGGGCGGCACTGGTATGAGGACGGCAAGAAGCTCAGCAAAAAGAACACGTTCACCGATTTTGTGGCGGCCACTGACTGGCTGGCCGGCTCAGGCTGGGTGGACCCGGCCAGGATTGCCGCCATGGGAGGCTCCGCCGGCGGACTGCTGGTGGGAGCCGTGGCCAATCTGGCTCCGGAAAAGTACGCCGCCGTGCTGGCACAGGTCCCTTTCGTGGATCCGCTCACCACCATCCTGGACCCGGACCTTCCGCTGTCCGCACTGGAGTGGGAGGAATGGGGCAACCCCATTACGGACCCGGCGGTTTATGCCTACATGAAGTCCTACTCGCCCTATGAGAATGTCCGCGACGCGGCCTACCCCAAGATGGCCGCGGTGACGTCCTTCAACGACACCCGGGTGCTTTATGTGGAGCCGGCCAAATGGGTCCAGGAACTGCGCAACAAAACCACCGGGAACCAGCCCGTCCTGATGAAGATCGAGATGGATGGCGGCCACGGCGGAGCCTCCGGCCGTTACGTCCAGTGGCGCGAACGTGCCTGGGACTACGCGTTCATCGCCGATTCCCTGGGCGCCACCGAACTGCTGCCGGGAGCGGGCCTGAAGTAACGCACCACGCCCGGGTTAGGCGCCGTCACAGGGAATTCCCAAAAAAGCTAATCATGCTTACTATTGTCTGGCGCTGGGCTGCCCGCTGGGGGCAGGCCAACCCGCGCTTGAACTGGAGGTTGCGTGAGCATGGAGCAGGAAAAGCGTCCCCTGACTAACGAAGAACTGATGGCGGAGCAGACCACCGCGCTTCCGGACAAGGAAGTTGCCTCGGTCCTGGACCTGAATGCTGATCTGGATCTGGGCATCGATGCGGCCGCGCCAATCGATCTGGCCGTGGCGGCAAACGCGAACGTGGCGGCACCCATCGACGCCGCGGCCTCCGCCAACATTCTGTCCTTCGGTTCCGAGGCCCAGGCCCTGGCAGACCAGGGCGTGATCATCGAGCAGGGCATTGTGGCGGATGCGACGGCGGCGTCCACGCAGGACAGCACCATCAGCCAGGGCAACGACACAGTAGACAGTGGCGAACCCGCGGCCGGAACCGAGGGGAGCCTCCTGCCCGACGGAACGGCGCCTGATGCAACACTGCCGGACGTCGGCGCGCTGCCGGTTGATCCCGCAGCCGCACTGGACGGGGACCTGCTGAACGTCAACGTTGACGTCGCTGCCGACGCTGACATCGCGGCGCCCATCAACGGCGCGGTGGCTGCCAATGCGAATGTTGCAGCCCCCATCGACGCCGCAGTCGCGGCGAACATCGGCTCCATCGGAAGCCAGGCCTTCGCCGTTGCCGAGCAGGACGCGATGATTTCCCAGCACATCGAGGGTGAGGCTACAGCCACGGCCGACCAGCAGTCCGATCTCGAACAGTAAGCACAGATGACTACCGCGAACGGCGGGCCGAGCTCCCAGGCAGGCCCGCCGTCGTCCGCTGTGGGCGTTGACGGCAGCCAGCCGCAGGTGCCCCTCCGCGCTGATGGGATTCAGCTCATCGGCCGGTCGCAGGGTTCCGGTTACCGCGAGGCTCCTTCGCTGGTCCGCCGCGCTGACGGTCAGACCCTTCAGCTGACCCCGCTTCTCTACGCCGTGCTGGAGGCGGCCGACGGGAGCCGTGGGGTTGAGGAGATTGCAGATCATGCAAGCGCCGTCTCCGGCAGGCTGGTCAGCGGGGACAACGTACGCACGCTCATCGATTCCCAGCTGCTTCCGATGGGCATGCTCCGGCTTGCGGACGGTTCCCAGCCCGAGGTGAAGAAATCCGATCCGCTGCTGGCGATGCGCTTCCGCTACACAGTGACGGATCCCGAACGGACGCGAAGGATCACGGCACCGTTCGCGGCCCTGTTCAACCCGCTGATCGTGGTGGCGGTCACCGCCGCGTTCCTGGCCGCCTGCTGGTGGGTCCTGATGGAGAAGGGCCTGGGCTCTGCCACGCACGAGGCGTTCGAGAACCCGGCCCTGCTCCTGCTGATCTTTCTGATCACGCTGCTCTCCGCGGGATTCCACGAGTTCGGGCACGCTGCAGGAGCACGGAAGGGCGGGGCGACCCCCGGCGCGATGGGCGTGGGCCTCTACCTGATCTGGCCGGCGTTCTACACGGACGTCACCGATTCCTATCGCCTGGGCAAAGCAGGCAGGCTCCGCACCGATGTGGGCGGCCTGTACTTCAACGCCATCATTGCGGTAGCCATCATGGGCATCTGGATGGCGACAGGCTTTGACGCCCTCCTGCTGGTGGTGGTCACCCAGATACTGCAGATGGTCCGGCAACTGTTGCCCCTGGTCCGCTTTGACGGCTATCACATCCTGGCCGACGCCACAGGCGTGCCGGATCTCTTCCAGCGCATCGGGCCCACACTCCTGGGACTCCTGCCGTGGCGGAGGGGCAATAATGAAGCCGGGGTTCTCAAGCCGTGGGTACGTGCCGTGGTGACCCTCTGGGTTCTGGTCACCGTGCCCCTGCTGCTGGTCACCATGACGCTGATGGTGATCTCACTGCCCCGGCTGATGGGAACAGCGTGGGCCAGTGCCGCCAAGCAGCAGTCCCTGCTGGCCGAAAGCCTGTCCGCGGGCGACCTGCCCGGTGCCGCCGTGCGCGCGCTGGCGATTGCCGCCGTCGCCCTTCCCATGGCGGGCATCGTGTACATCCTGCTGCGGGTCCTGAAGCAGCTGACAACCGTTACGTGGCGGAAGACGCGGGGCAACGTCCTGCGGCGCGGCGCCGCGATGGCGGCCATTGCCGCCATGCTTGCCGGCCTTGCCTGGGCGTGGTGGCCCGACGGCGGGACGTACCGCCCGGTCCAGCCGTATGAACGCGGAACGCTGGCAGACGTCACCACATCGGTGTTTCCGCAGTCCGGCGGCATCCTCGGGGAAGGCCAGTCCGGCAGCACGGTTGCCCTTTGGCCTGCCGGAACAGCAATGCCCACCCGCGAGCAGCCCCAGCTGAGCATGGTGCTGATACCCACGGGCAGTGCCACCACTGAGGCCGGTGCTCCCTCCGGGCTGACCTCATCAGAAGGCGGCCCCGCGCCGTCCTGGGTCTTTCCCTTCGACCGGCCCGAGGGTCCTCAACCGGACGGCAACCAGGCGCTGGCGGTAACCACGAGGGACGGCTCGGTTACCTACAGCGTGGCCTTTGCCCTGGTCTGGGCCGACGACGGGGAGCCCGTTGACGCCAGGAACGAGGCCTATGCGTTTGCCAGCTGCGCAGGCTGCGCCGCCGTGGCCGTGGGATTCCAGGTAGTGCTCATTTTGGGCCAGGCGGATGTGGTTGTTCCGGAGAACCTGTCAGCCGCAGCAAACTACAACTGCTTCGAATGCCTCACCTACGCGCTGGCCAGCCAGCTGGTCATCACCCTGGACGGACCGTTGAGTGATGCCGGCCAAGCCAGGCTGGCGGCACTCTGGGCAGAGATCGCTGAGTACGGCCGGAACATCCGCAGCGTTCCGCTCTCCGACATCCAGTCCCGGCTTGCCGCGTACAAAGAGCAGATTGTTGCCATTGTCCAGGCAGATCCCAGTGCCGCCAGGTCCGGAACGTCCACGTCCATGGGGACTGCCAGCCCGGGGCCAAACGGCGGCGCCTTGCCTTCCGGCTCCACCGGCCCAGCAACAGCGCCCGCGCCCGCGGGAACAGCGCCCACAGGAACGGCGCCCGCCACCGGCCTGCCCAGCCAGCCTGCGCCGACAGCCGGTTCCACCACGGTTCCGGCCACCCCTGCGCCCGCGGAGACGGCCGTGCCGGGATCCCAAGCAACTAGCCCAGTGGCTGAACCGCTTCCCAGCACGCCCCCGGGCTAGGTGCGGCAGGCGTCGGTTGTGAGACAGGTGAGCTCAACCGGCGTCCCGTCCGTACTCGGGGTGCTCCGCCAGCAGCTCGGCCAGGGTTTCAAGGTTGGCGCGGACCGTCCGGGCCTGTGCCTTCTCCACGAGGGGGTCCGCCAGCTTCCCGAAGATCCCGCCGAGCCCGGAATCCGCATCAATCCGGAAGGTCAGGCGGGTACCGTCGCCCTCCGGTTCCAGGGAGTTGGTGATGGTGAAATTCATCTTCCCTTCAATGGAGCGGGCCACCGTCTTCCGCGGCGGATCGAAGTCGATGTTTTCGGCCACCCAGTCGAAATGCCGACCCATGACCTTGCTGGTGCCCCGTACCCTGGTGCCTGGCCCCGGCGGACCCTCAGTGATCTGTTCGGTCCGAATCACCGAGGAATCCCAGACCGGGATGTTCTCGCTCCTGACCAGGAAATCAAAAACCTCCTGCGGCGGGCGGGCGATGAAGACACTCTCTTCTATGACGGGCATGGCGGCACTCCCTCTGACAGCCAGTTGCCGGCCCGGCTTGGCCGGCAGTAGCGTCATTTTGGCCCCCGTCCCGTGGGCAGTCAATGACTTCCGGAGCCAGCCGGGTCAGCACAATCAGCGCCCTGGCCAGGGACAACCAGACCACGTTGTCCGCCCACGTCGCCAACACGGGCTGAACGCATCCAGTTGCAGCCGGTTTGCCGCATGCGCTGCACCGTGTACATCAAAAGATGCCGCCTGCTATGTTCATTTAATGAATAAACTTGTCAACCAGAATGTCCTTCTGAAACCGGGATCCCAGACCGCATTGCGCAGCGCCAACCAGCAGCGCATCGTGGACGTACTCCAGGCCTCGGGGCAACTGTCCCAAGCCCAGCTGGCGCGAGAAACAGGCTTGGCGCCGGCAACAGTATCGAATATTGTTCGTGAACTCGTAGCAAAGAAGGTCCTGGCGACCACCAGCGCCGGCGGCGGCAAACGGCACGCTGTGCAGCTGGCCCAAAACGCCGGACTGGTGGCTGGAATCGATTACGGACACCGTCACCTGACCGTCGCAATCGCCGACATGGGGCACAACATCCTGTCCGAGCGGCGTGTGGAACTTGGCCCGGGGATCTCGGCAGACGAAGGGATCGGGATGGCAGCAAATCTGCTTGGCCAGGCACTCGATTCCATAGGTGAAAGCCTGGAGGCGGTGAGCGCCATTGGCATGGGCCTCCCCGCGCCGATAGATGCGCGTACAGGGAAAGTTGGCGGGCCTTCTATCCTGCCCGGCTGGGTCGGGGTTGATCCGGCGGCGCTTGCGTCGGAGCGGATCGGGCAGCGGGTTGTGGTGGACAACGACGCGAATCTCGGGGTCCTTGCTGAACATACGTGGGGAGCAGCTACCGGGATTGACAATGTTGCCTATCTGAAATTGTCCGAGGGTGTTGGGGCCGGGCTGATCCTTGGGGGACAGCTGTTCCGCGGCCCGGGCGGCACTGCAGGCGAGATTGGCCACACAACGATTGACGAGTTCGGGCCAGTGTGCAGATGCGGCAACCGGGGATGTCTTGAAACTATTGTGGCGGCCCGCTCCGTTATCGATCTCCTGGAACCACGCTATGGGCCCGGATTGTCCATCGCGGAAATTGTCCGTATGGCCAATGCCGGTGACCACGCCTGCAGCCGAATCCTTTCCGATACGGGACGGCAGGTCGGTGTGGCAATTGCGAACCTATGCAATCTTTTCAACCCGGACCTCGTCATTATCGGTGGTGAGCTCGCCCAGGCAGACGAATTGCTGCTCGCTCCCATCCGCGAAATGGTTCGCAGATGTGGAATCCCCAGCGCTGCCGCCCGTCTGGAAATCCGTCGAGCGGGGCTGGCCGACCGTTCCCACGTCTTGGGGGCCGTGGCATTGGGGCTCCTCGAGGCAACTCCTCAAATGGCATCGTAAAAGTC
Organism: Arthrobacter sp. CDRTa11; assembly: GCF_026427775.1. Taxonomy (NCBI): domain Bacteria; kingdom Bacillati; phylum Actinomycetota; class Actinomycetes; order Micrococcales; family Micrococcaceae; genus Arthrobacter; species Arthrobacter sp. CDRTa11. The sequence goes on from NZ_CP044532.1 coordinate 4,082,647, forward strand.
GAAGTACTTCACTAGTTGAACGTTTATTGCCATTTCACCTGAATCTTTAGTTCATATTTGAACACTTTAGCTAAGTCAGCTTGAATGTGAATCGGATCACGTCCTTGCTGCTCCTCACAGTTGAAGAGCGCTGAAAGGAGAATCATGAATGGTGAAAAAGCCAACGGGTTAGGCCACGTCGTCTATGGCTGCATGGGCCTTGGCGGCGATTGGTCATCTGCACCGTACGGCCTGGCCGAGATCGACGAGGCGGAAGCCGCCGTCGAGGCTGCCCTGGAAGCAGGAATCACGATCTTCGACCAAGCGGCAGCCTATCGATTTGGCAAGTCCGAAGCAGTCTTTGGTGAGGTCCTTTCCCGTTGGGAGGGCCTCCGGGAACGCATTCAAATCAACACGCATTGCGGATTCGGTGATGAAGCTGGTGAAGCACGGCACTACGACCTGGACGGCGCCAGCATCATCGAGAGCGTACGGCGCAGCCTGACGCGGCTGAAAACGGACTACATCGACACGCTCCTGCTCAACCGGGCAGACCCGCTCCTGGAACCAGGACAGATCGCCTCCGCCTTCGAGTTTCTCCGGTCCTCAGGCAAGGTCAGGCATCTGGGCGTCTCCAACATGTCCGGCGCCCAGATCGCTGCACTCCAGAAGCATCTGGACACACCCATCGTCCTTAATCAGATGGAAATGAGCCTGGGCAAGAGGGACTGGATAGAGGCCGGCGTCCTCGTCAACCACCCGGACGGAAACAAGTACAGCTTCCCCGAGGGAACCATCGAATACTGCCTGGGCAACGCCGTCCGGCTCCAGGCCTGGGCTCCACTGGCCAGGGGCGTCTACTCGGGCCGTGTATCCGCGGCCAAAACGCCGGAAGAGGCCACCACCAAGCTGGTCCTCTCCTTGGCGGATCGCAAAGACACCACGCCCGAAGCCATTGTCCTGGCATGGCTGATGAAGCACCCCGCCGGGATCGAACCCGTCATCGGGACGAGAAACCCGCAGCGGATCCTGGCGAGCCGGGACGCAGAATTTCAAGCCACCCGCATGACCAGGCACGAGTGGTACGCCCTCTGGAGGGCAGCCCGCGGAGCGGACCTGCCTTTCCCCGGGCCGGGCACCGAGCCAGAGAGCCCGATTCCGCAAGCAAGAGCCTTGGCAGGTAACAGCGCCGGCAATATCTGTGAACTTTGAACCCGCTAAAACCCGCACCCGTCCACGAGAATGGAATTCTTAATGACTACACCTCCCGTCCCGAGCTCACCCCGTGTCGCAGTTCTCGGCGGAGGGCCCGGTGGTTACGAAGCCGCTATGGTGGCCGCGTCCCTGGGCGCGGCGGTGACCATCATCGAACGGGCCGGTCTGGGCGGATCCGCCGTGCTCACGGACGTTGTCCCCTCGAAGACGCTCATCGCGACGGCGGACCTGATGACCCGCGTTGGAGAGGCAGAAGAGCTGGGCGTCAAGTTCGATGTCGAGGGCGGCGACTGCACGCCTACCATGCGTGCGGACCTCAAGCACATCAACCACCGGCTCCTGGCACTGGCCCGTCAGCAGTCGGGCGACATACAAAGGGCCCTCGAAAACCTGGGCGTCCGCGTTCTCATCGGCTCCGGCAAACTCTTGGACACCCACACCATCGAGGTCCGCGGAGCCGACGGCATCGAGATGGTGGAGGCCGACGCGATCCTGCTGGCAGTCGGCGCCTACCCGCGCGAACTGCCCACCGCACTTCCCGACGGTGAGCGCATCCTGAACTGGGCCCAGCTATACAACCTCGAAGAGCTGCCGGAAGAGCTCATTGTGGTCGGCTCCGGCGTAACCGGTGCCGAGTTCGCCTCCGCCTACAACGGACTCGGCTCCAAAGTGACCCTCATCTCCAGCGGAGACCGTGTCCTGCCCAGGTCCGACACCGATGCCGCAGAGGTGCTGGAAGGCGTCTTCGAACGCCGCGGAGTCAAGGTCCTCGCCCGGTCCCGTGCAGAAGCCGTGGAGCGAACCGGCGACGGCGTGGCCGTGGTGCTGGCCAACGGCGTCAAAGTAACCGGCAGCCACTGTCTCGTGTGCGTCGGATCCATCCCGAACACCAATGGCATCGGTCTCGAGGCAGCCGGCGTGGAACTCACAGAAGGCGGGCACATCAAGGTGGACGGCGTCTCCCGGACCACCGCGCCAAACATCTACGCGGCCGGCGACTGCACCGGAGTCTTCGCCCTGGCCTCCGTGGCCGCCATGCAGGGCCGCATCGCTATCGCGCACTTCATGGGCGACGGCGTCACCCCGCTGAAACTGCACCATGTGGCCTCCAACATCTTCACCTCTCCCGAGATCGCCACCGTGGGTGTCTCCGAGGAAGACGTAGTATCCGACAGATACCAAGGCGATGTCGTCAAGCTCCCCTTGATCAGCAACGCCCGCGCCAAAATGCGCAACCACAAGGACGGCTTCATCAAAATCATCGCCCGCAAGGGATCAGGCACCGTGATCGGCGGAGTCGTCGTAGGACCAAACGCCTCCGAACTGATCTTTCCGATCGCCATCGCCGTCGCGCAGAAACTGCACGTAGACGACCTCGCCAGCACCTTCACCGTCTATCCCTCACTGACCGGATCAATCTCGGAGGCCGCGCGGCGCCTGCACGTACACATGTAACAAGTGGGCTTGCGTTAACTTCTTGACGGCAAGGCCCACATAGGGCAGGCTTCTCTGCATGTCCGCAACACCGCGCTCTCCAGGGAGCAAGCCCAAAAATCCCGGTTCCCAATCGGCGCTAAGGCAACTGAACCAGCAGCGAATCATTGAGACCCTGATGAGTGGGCCCTGCACCCAGGCTGAACTGGCCCGGCAGACTGGTCTTTCCACGGCAACGGTCTCCAACATTGTGAAGATCCTGCAGGATGCCGGCCTGGCCGCCACCGAGCCTACTACCAGTTCAGGGCGCCGGGCACTGAATGTTCGGCTCAACAGCAACGGCGGAGTGGCGGTGGGAATCGACTTCGGCCGCCGGCACCTGCGCGTGGTTCTGACATCCCTGAGTTATGACGTCATTGCCGATGAATCTGTCATGCTCCCGCTGGGGCACCAGTCCGAGGAAGGCATCCAGGCCGCAGTAGTGCTGATGGAAAAGCTGCTGCGGGAAAACGGTGTGGACAAGATGACGGTGGTGGGTGCCGGCGTCGGAATTCCAGGCCCAATTGACCGCAGGACAGGCACCGTGGCGCAAGGCGCCTTCCTGCCCGAGTGGGTGGGCATTAACATCCACCAGCACCTCGAGGAAACCCTGAAAGTTCCCGTATTCATTGACAACGACGCCAACCTTGGGGCGTGGTCGGAGGTGACCTGGGGCCAGCACGCAGGAGTGAGCAATCTGGTGTTCCTCAAGATCGGATCGGGCATCGGTGCCGGCCTGATCCTGAACGGCGCGCCCTTCTACGGCAACGTGGGAATCACCGGCGAAATAGGTCATGCCACCATGCACGAACAGGGCGTGGTGTGCCGATGCGGTAACCGCGGCTGCCTGGAAACCATAGTTTCGACCACCACCATGATCGAGCAGCTGAGCCGCAGCGAGAACCCTCCCCTCACCCCTGCGGACATCGTCCGGAAAGCTCTCGCGGGCGACTCGGCCACTATCCGGGTGGTGGACGATGCAGGTCTGGCTGTGGGCCGTGCGCTGGGCAATCTGGCTAACCTGATCAATCCGGAGGTTATCGTGGTGGGCGGCCCCCTCGCCGGCCTGGGCAACATTCTGTTGGACCCCATCAGGAGGGGGCTGGTGAAGCATGCCGTGCCTGTCATAGGCGAAACCACCACCCTCACCATGTCCTCACTTGGGGACCGCGCCGAAGCTCTGGGCGCGGCAGCATTGGTGTTCCAACAAGCCCGGCTCCGCAAACGTTAACGTCATAAACCGCCGATTGCGTTAAAGGCTTGACGACAAGAGCCGGCATCCAGTTTACTTCTCAGAGACGGCCCCGCGTTTTGCAGGGCGGACAAAGAAGTCATGCATTGGAGGCCTAACGGCAAATGACGTCCACCATCATGAACACAGGCCCGGTCATCCTTGAGATGCGCTCCATCACCAAGGAGTTCCCCGGCGTCAAAGCGCTCTCGGAGGTAAGCCTCCGGGTCAAGGCAGGCGAGATCCACGCCATCTGCGGCGAGAACGGCGCTGGTAAATCCACCCTGATGAAGGTGCTCTCAGGGGTCTACCCTTTCGGCAGCTACGACGGCGACATCGTTTATCAGAACGAAGTCCAGCAGTTCAAGGACATTAGGGCCAGCGAACACGCAGGAATCGTCATCATCCACCAGGAACTTGCCCTCATTCCGGAACTGTCCATCACGGAGAACATCTTCCTGGGCAACGAACCCACCAAACGCGGTGTTATCGACTGGGCCGAGGCGCGCCTGAGGGCCACAGAGCTGCTGGCCAGGGTAGGCCTGCGCGAGAATCCGGACACCCCCATCAAGGAAATCGGCGTAGGCAAGCAGCAGTTGGTGGAGATCGCCAAAGCATTGAACAAGTCGGTTAAGCTGCTCATCCTCGACGAGCCCACTGCCGCACTGAACGAATCAGATTCCCAACACCTGCTGGACCTGATGCTCGGCCTCAAAGCCAAGGGCATCACCTCCATCATCATTTCCCACAAGCTCAACGAAATCGAACAGATCGCGGACGAGATCACCATTATCCGCGACGGCAAATCGGTCGAAACGCTCAACGTACTGGCCGATGGCGTGGACGAGGACCGCATCATCAAGGGGATGGTGGGGCGCTCACTCGAGTCCCGGTTCCCCGAGCATGTGCCCGAGATCGGCGAGGTGCTGTTCGAGGTCCGCAACTGGACCGTCGGCCACCCCCAGGTTCCAGACCGGCTCGTCTGCAAGAACTCAAGCTTCACGGTGCGCCGCGGCGAAATCGTAGGTTTTGCCGGGCTCATGGGCGCAGGCCGCACCGAACTGGCCCGGTCCCTCTTTGGACGCTCCTACGGCAACTTCATCTCCGGCCAGGTCTTCAAAAACGGCAAGGAAATCCACATCCGGAACGTTCCGCAGGCCATCAGGGCCGGGCTTGCCTACGTCACCGAAGACCGCAAGAGCCTCGGTCTGAACCTGCTGGATGACATCAAGACCACCACCGTCTCGGCGAACCTTCAGGCCATCACAAAAGGCATTGTCGTGGACAACCGACAGGAGTTCACGGTGGCCGAGGGATATCGCAAAAGCCTTCGGACCAAGGCGCCCACGGTCAACGAGGGAGTGTCCAAGCTCTCCGGCGGCAACCAGCAGAAGGTTGTGCTGGCCAAGTGGATGTTTACCGGCCCGGACCTCCTCATCCTCGACGAGCCCACACGAGGGATCGATGTCGGGGCCAAATACGAGATCTATGGCATCATCCAGCAGCTGGCCCAGCAAGGAAAGGGAGTCATTGTCATCTCCTCCGAACTGCCCGAGCTCCTCGGACTCTCAGACCGGATCTACACCATCTTTGAAGGTTCCATCACGGGAGTACTGGACAAGGACCAGGCCACCCAGGAAACCCTGATGCGCCTCATGACATCAGCCACCCGCACCGGCACCCACGCCGCCCCCACTGCACAAACCGCATAAGCCCGAGAAACGGAACAATTATGAATGCACTCAAAAGGATTTTCGGCGGTGACACCCGCCAGTTCGGCATGATCATCGCACTCGTGGCCCTTGTGCTGTTCTTCCAGCTATTTACCGGCGGCAAAGTCCTGACGCCGACGAACATGATCAACCTTTTTAACGGCAACTCCTACATCCTGGTCCTGGCCATCGGCATGGTGCTGGTCATCATCGCCGGCCACATCGACCTGTCCGTCGGATCCGTTGCCGCGGCCGTGGGCATTGTGGTTGCCATTTCCATGCGGGACTGGGGCCTGCCTTGGTACCTTGGCATCGTCCTGGGCCTGCTGCTGGGCGCCGCTATCGGTGCATGGCAAGGCTTCTGGGTGGCCTATGTGGGCATCCCCGCCTTCATCGTCACACTTGCCGGAATGCTCCTGTTCCGGGGTGCCAACCAGCTTGTTGGCAAGTCCCTGACCGTACCCGTGCCCGATGAATTCCGGGTTATGGGCGCAGGCTTCCTCCCGGAAATCGGCGATTTCGCCCGCTATAACGCACCCACCGTCATCCTTGGATTCCTGCTGATCGCCGTCGTGGTGTTCTCGGAGTTCCGCAACCGTCGCATCCAGACCCGCACCGGCGGCACGCCGGACCCGATCTGGGTGCCGGTCACCCGGCTTGTCCTGCTGGCAGGCGCGGTCCTCTACGTGACCTGGCTCTTCTCGACCGGACGCTTCGGAACCTCATTCCCCGTCTCGGGCCTGATCCTGGTTGGCCTGGTGGCCGTCTATGTCTTCATCACCAGCAAGACCGTCCTGGGCCGCCACGTCTACGCCGTAGGTGGCAACCGCCACGCCGCCGAGTTGTCCGGTGTGCAGTCCAAGAAGGTCAACTTCATGGTCATGATGAACATGTCCATCCTTGCGGCACTTGCCGGCATGATGTTCGTGGCCCGGTCCACCAGCTCCGGACCTGCCGATGGCGTCGGCTGGGAACTGGACGCCATTGCCGCCGTCTTCATCGGCGGCGCGGCTGTCAGCGGCGGCGTCGGCACGGTAATCGGCTCGATTGTGGGCGGCCTCGTCATGGCCGTCCTCAACAACGGGCTGCAGCTCCTCAGCGTCGGCGCCGACATGCAGTCGATCATCAAGGGCATGGTGCTCCTGATCGCTGTCGCCATCGACGTCTACAACAAGAGCCAGGGCCGGCGCTCCCTCATAGGCATGCTCATGAACGGCCTGCGCGCCAACCAGCCGCCCACCGCCGAAAAGGAGATCGTCAAGACCTCCGACATCATCACTCCCGCAGAACCAGTCGCGTCAAAATAACCCGCGATGGCGGCCGGTACAGCCGGTTGCCTTTGGACCGAAGAAAGAGATTTTCAGATGCGTAAAATCGCTAAAACCCTGACCGTCCTCGCGGCGGTCGCCACGCTCTCCCTGACAGCGTGCGGCCGGTCCGACGTCGACGCCGAAGCCGCCAAGGCGGGCACCGCCCTGGCCGGATTCCCGCAGGACTCCGTCATCGGCGTCGCGCTTCCCAAGAAGACCAGCGAGAACTGGACCCTGGCAGAGAGCCTGTTCAACGACGGACTCTCGTCGGCCGGCTTCAAGGCAAACGTGCAGTTCGCCAACAACGGCGTGTCCGAACAGCAGAACCAGATCTCCACCATGATCACCTCCGGCGCCAAGGTCATTGTTGTGGGTGCCGTGGACGGTGCCCAGCTGGGCACCCAGCTGCAGCAGGCCAAGGACGCCGGCGCGGTCATCATCGCCTACGACCGCATGCTGACAAACACCAAGGCCATTGACTACTACGTGGCCTATGACAACTTCAAGGTCGGTGAACTCCAGGGCCAGGCACTGCTGGAAGGCATGCAAGCCAAGAAGGCGGGCCCTTACAACGTGGAACTCTTCGCCGGCTCCCCGGACGACGCCAACTCAAAGGTGTTCTTCGACGGCGCCATGAGCGTCCTGAAGCCGAAGATCGACGACGGCACCCTGAAGGTTGTCTCGGGGCAGGCGGACTTCCAGAAGGCCGTGACCCAGGACTGGAAGCCGGAAAATGCCCAGCGCCGCATGGACTCCCTGCTCTCAGGCAGCTACTCCTCCACCGAGCTCGACGGCGTCCTCTCCCCCAACGACACGCTGGCCCGCGCCATCATCACGTCTGTCAAGAGTGCCGGCAAGACCGTCCCTGTTGTGACCGGACAGGACTCCGAATTGGAATCCGTCAAGTCCATCATGGCCGGCGAGCAGTACTCCACGATCAACAAGGACACCCGCAAGATCGTTGAGCACACCGTCACCATGATCAAGGACCTCCAGCAAGGCCTCGCCCTGGAAATCAACGACAACCGGAACTACAAGAACGAATTCAAGCGTGTTCCGGCGTACCTGTTGCCCCCGGCTATCGTGACAGCAGCCAGCGTCAAAACGGCTTACGTGGGCGATCCCATACTGGGCCCGGTCACCAAGTAGCACCCATGAATACGGAATGCCCGGCTCCAGCGGAGTCGGGCATTCCTCTTTTAAGCCACCCCCAGAGGACCATCATGGCCATTCCTGCTCCAGCATCGAGTAGACCAGCTCTGTTGCCCACTGGCCCTTGTAGTGCCATTTGTCCACCAGCCTGGCTTCGAGCCGCATGCCCAGCCGTTCACACAATTCGGCGGACGGCGTGTTAAGCGCGTCCAGCCGGGCCTCGATTCGGTGGAACCCGAGTTCCCCGAAGCCCAGGCCCAGCATGGCCGCGGCAGCCTCGGTGGCGTAGCCCTTGCCGCGCGCCCCGGGCGCCAGCGTCCAGCCGATTTCGGCCTGCCCGCGGCCAGGGAGCCACTTCAGCACCACTTCGCCCAGCAGGCCGGGCGAGTCCTTGGCTTCAATGGCCAGGCTGACCCAGTCGCCTTCCTTTTCGAAGACAAAGTTGGCGTACATTCCCACCCGCTCCATGCACTGCGTGTAGGTTTTGGCCAGGCCTGGCAGGAACCGGGCCGTCTCCGGCAGCGCGTGGTAAGCGTGGAAGGCCTCCAGGTCCCGGCCTTCAAAGCGGCGGAGAGCCAGCCGTTCCGTCCGGACGGGGAGCGTGATGTCCGGCATGGATGCTAGGCGATCGCCGTTGAATGGACGACGGCGGCTGTCGCCTCCGCGATCGCCTGCTCTTCGTCGGTGGGGACCACCAAGACCGGGATGGCGGACTGCGCGGTGGAAATCACCCGTGGTTCCTTGGACCGCTGGCTGTTGAGGCCGGCGTCGAGCTCTATGCCCAAGGCACCCAGACGATCGGTCACCAGCGCGCGGAACTGGGAGGAGTTTTCTCCGATGCCGGCGGTGAAAACCAGCGCCTTCGCGCCGTCCACCGCCACGTGGTAGCCGCCGATGTACTTAGCCAGGCGGTAGGACGCCACGGCAAGCGCCATGGCGGCTTTGGCGTCGCCGGCCTCCGAAGCTTCCACCACGGAGCGCATGTCGTTGTTCCCGGCCAGCCCCTTCAAGCCGGATTCGCGGTTGAGCATGGTGTCGATGTCCTCCGGGGTCCAGCCGGCCCTGCCCAGGAAGACCAGGATGGACGGGTCCAGGTCGCCGGATCGGGTGCCCATCACCAGGCCCTCCAACGGGGTGAAGCCCATGGACGTGTCAACGGACTTGCCGCCGCGGACGGCCGTGACGGAGGCGCCGTTCCCAAGGTGGGCGATCACGCCGTCGAACTCTTCCACCGGAATGTCCAGGAGCGCGGCGGCCCGCTGGGTCACGTACTCGTGCGAGGTGCCGTGGAAGCCGTAGCGGCGGATGCCGTGGCTGGTGTAGAGCTCATCCGGCACGGCGTAGCGCCAGGCATGCTCGGGCAGCGTGCGGTGGAAGGCGGTGTCAAAAACGGCCACCTGCGGCATGTCAGGCCATTTTTTAGTGATGGCGCGGATCCCCAGCACGTTGGCGGGGTTGTGCAGCGGCGCCAGCGGGTTGAGGCGTTCGATGGCGCGGGTGATCTCGTGATCGATCAGCACGGGTTCCGCGAAGCGCTCACCGCCATGCACCACACGGTGGCCAACGGCAGCCAGTTCAAGGTCCCCAAGTTCCGCATGGATGGCCGCGTCCACCTGTTCCAGGGCCTCCGCGTGGTCACGCGGGCCCTCGATCTCGCCATCGCCGTCGCCGCCGTTGCCCATGCCGATTTTTTCGATCAGGCCTTCGGTCAGCACACTCCCGGCGGCAACGTCACGCACCTGGTATTTGAGCGACGACGAGCCGGAATTGATGACGAGCACAAGCATGGGGCCTCCTGAGCCTTGCTGTTGCGGTAACTACGTCCCACTATAAATTGACACGTTGGACCACGCCGAAGGGAACCTTCCATGACGAACGACCCCACTCACCCGGACTACACCACCCCCGAGAACGTCGAAGCGCACACCGAAACCGCCCAGCCGCCCACCGGCACCGAGGGTGACAACCCGGCGTCGGCTAAGACTGCGCCCGCTGATACTGCGTCGGCTGGCAAGGATGCCGAAGGAATGGACCTCACACCCGAGGGCCTTTCCGACGAACCGGCCAAACAGGAGGACCCGGCGAGCGTGGTGAAGCCGGAAAACAGCTGACTAGACCTTTACCGGCACCTGCGCCTGGATAGCCGTGATGGCCACGGTGTTCACGATGTCCTCAACAGTGCAGCCGCGGGAGAGGTCGTTGACCGGTTTGCGGAGCCCCTGCAGAACGGGCCCGACGGCGACCGCTCCGGAGCTCTGCTGCACCGCCTTGTATGTGTTGTTGCCGGTGTTGAGGTCCGGGAAGATGAAGACGGTCGCCTGGCCGGCCACGGACGAGCCCGGCATCTTGGACTCGGCAATGGACGCATCCACGGCGGCGTCGTACTGGATGGGGCCTTCGACGGCTAGGTCCGGCCGGCGTTCGCGCACCAGTGCGGTGGCCTGCCGGACCTCGTCCACAGCCTCCCCGGAGCCGGAACCGCCGGTGGAGTAGGACAGCATGGCCACCCGCGGCTCCACACCGAACTGGGCAGCGGTTTCGGCCGAGGCCAGGGCTATGTCCGCCAGCTGCTCCACGTTGGGGTCAGGGTTCACCGCGCAGTCGCCGTAAACCAGCACCCGGTCCGACATCAGCATCAGGAACACCGAGGAGACAATGTTCACGCCGTCGCGCGTCTTCACGAATTCCAGGGCGGGCCGGATGGTGTGGGCCGTGGTGTGGGCGGCGCCGGACACCATCCCGTCCACCACGCCCAGATGGACCATCATGGTGCCAAAGTAGCTGCCGTCCTGCATGATCTCGAGTGCCTTGGCCACGTCCACGCCCTTGTGCGCGCGCAGTTCCGCATACTTTTCCGCGAAGCCCTGCCGGAGCTCGGACGTGGCCGGGTCAACAATGTTGATTCCGGACAGGTCGATGCCCCGGGCGGCTGCCAGTTCACGGACGTCGGACTCAGGGCCCAGCAGGGTCAGGTCACACACGTCGCGGCGGTGCAGGATCTCGGCGGCCCGGAGAATCCGGACGTCTGTCCCCTCCGGGAGGACCACGTGCCTGCGCTGCGCCCGGGCCCGTTCAATGAGGTCGTGCAGGAACCGCAGGGGCGTCATCCGCTCGGCCCGCGGCAGGTGCAGCCGTTCCACCAGTTCGGCCTCGTCCACACTCCTGGACCAGAGCCCCAGCGCGGACGCCACTTTACGCCGGTGCCCGGACCAGATCTCGCTCCGGACCTCCGAGACCCGGCGGGCCGTGGTGTACGTGTCGTCGTGGGAGGCGAACACGGGGAAGGGGGCCTGGGCCAGCAGAGGATAGATGTTGGCATCCGGGGCAAGGCCGCCGGTCAGGACCAGGGCCGAGGGCACCGGGAACTCCGGCGAGAACGACGACGCCAGGCATGCCACCATCACGTCCGCGCGGTCCCCCGGCACAATCACCAGGGCGCCCTCGTCCAGGACGTTCAGGAAGTTGCCCACGTTCATGGCCGCCACCTTGATGTCCCGGACATCCCGCTCCATGTCCGGGCGGCCGGCAATCTGCCGCACGCCCAGGGCGGCGGCAACCTCGCCGGTGGTGGGCCGGGCGATCTCCTCCAGTTCAGGCAGGACGTACACGGGACGCCCGGACGCGCCTGGCTTCACCGCCGCAACGATGGCCTCGACGTCGTCGGGATCTGCGCGGTTGACCATGATGGCCAGCAGGGCGCAATTTCCTGCGGAAAGTTCCTTGCGGGCCACTTCGACGGCGGCGGCCGCCTCCGCGACGGTACGCCCCTTCGCGCCCACCACGGCGACCACCGGTGCGGCCAGGTTGTTGGCGAGACGGGCGTTGAGGTCAAACTCGACGGCGGCGTCCTGGCCAGTGAGGTCCGTGCCCTCCACAATCACCACATCGCAGTGCCGGGACATTTCGGCGAAGATGTCCACACAGCGGGCGTCGATGTCGGCCCGCTTTCCCTCGGCCAGCAGGGCGCGCACCTCGGCGAAGGTCAGGCCGCCCCGGCAGCGCTCATCGTCCAGCGCAAAGCGTGACTTCATCAGCGCCACCATGGGGTCATCCGCAGCATCGGTGCCCAGGACCACCGGCTTGAAGAAGCCGATCCTGTCGGCGTGCCGGTGCAGGGTGTCCGCAAGGCCCAGGGCCACGAGCGACTTGCCCGAGCCTGGGGTGGTTGCGCTGACATAGATGCCTCTGGCCATGATCCGCCCTTTAATTGCTGGTGGTGTGTGGAGCTGCCGGTCCTCCCATCCTGTCACTAGCTTTCCGCCGGGTTCACTCCCCGCTGTAGAGCAGTTCGTCACACGTTGGCCACTTAGCCAATTTTTGGGCCTGAAGAATCGCCGCTAGGCTCGAAGGTGTCAAAACACTGGGGGTACCGCTCCCCGGGGGCAGCCGGCCACCCTAAGGGCCGTATGGTTCGGAAGGCGGATACGTGGGTATGACGCATGTGGAAAATTTGAGGCGGACAACCCGCGGGATGGGCCGGTCACTGCGAAGCCGGGCATTTCTCCTGACTTGGGTGCTGCCGCTGGCTGCCATCCTGGGGATCCTGGCCCTGTACGTCGGGAGCGAGCAGCGGATCTATTTCTACGACCCGCGCGGTTATCAGGAAGTGGCCATCAACACCTCCGATGCGCTCCGTAAAGGGCCACACGCGCTTTACACGTACCTGAAGGCGCAGTCGCTGAGCGAGTATCCCCCGTACTGGGCCCTGCCGCTGACGGTCCTGCCGCCTGAACTCCTCAACCTCCGCGTGCCTTACGAGGCTGCCATGGGTTTGCTCGGCCTGCTGCCGATGACCGTGCTGACCACCAAGATCGCCTGCCGCACTTTCGGACTTCGGGTTTCACCCTGGATAGTGCTGGCGGCAGGCCTCAACCCGCTGACGTTCCTGGTCTGCGTACAGGGAGTTCCCGACCTGATCGGGATGTCCCTGATTCTTGCCGCGGTCTGGATTCTGATGTCACGCCGGATGCACCGCTGGACGCTGTTCTGGGCACTGCTGATCGGGGCAGCGGCGTTGCTGGTGAAGAAGAACTTCCTCTTTGACCTGGCGATCGTCGTCGCATGCTTCCTGCTCGCCTACACCGTGGCCGCGCTGCGCTACCGGCGCCCGCCCGAGCGGTGGCGGAGCCTCCTGAAGGAGACACTGAGCCTGCCCGTCCTTCTTGCGGCGGCCGCAGTGATCGGCGGCGCAACCGTCCTGACACCGGGCACACTCACCTCCATTTTTTCGCGTGACAACTCCCTGTTCTACATCAGCTACCAGACCTCGCTGACGGACGCGCTCACCGCCAACCTCTCCTACGCCGGAGGCTTCGTGGCGCTGGTGGTCGCCATCGCAGCCGTCGTTGGACTGGCGCTGGTCATTGCCCGGAGGACCTCGACGTCGGTCACCCGCAACGCCGTGTTCGTGGCTTCCTTCCTGCTGGTCTCCGAGGTGGTGTGGGCCATCATCCAAAAACAGTCCGGAATCATCCACCAGGTGCATGTGTGGCCGCTGCTGATGACAGTTGGCTTCGTCGGGCTGGTTCGCTTGCTGCCGCGGCCGCGTCCGCTGGCCCGCCAGCTGGTGGCGGCGGGGCTTGCCACGGCCCTGTTCGCCTTTATGTTCGCGCAGACACCGGCCCTGTCCGGGATTCGCTTCGCGGCCTCGCAGCTGCCGGGCGGGCTGTACCCCAATGTGACGGAACCCTTCGTCCAGTCAAACCTGCCCAACATGGTGGAAGTGGCCTCCACCGTTCGGACACTGTCCCAAACCAGCGGGCCCGTGATGGTGCCCATTGCGTCCACCTCGTTCAACTCCAGCCTCCTGTACCAGACGTACGTCCAACAAGCCGGTGCCCCGATTCCGGATATCTACCAGCTGCCCCAGGTTGACCTGCGGGATGCCCAGCCCTGGTCCGGGCTCATCGGCGACGACGGACGCACCGTGCTGGTTTCCCGGCAGTGGCTCCCCGATCTCCCTGAGGGCCACCACAACCTGCAGGCAGTCAACGAGTTCCTTGATTCACCCGCCGCGCAGCCATGGATCAAGTCCTCCCAGCCCCTGGATGCCGGCGTTCCCGGGCAACTGGCGGATCTCAGGGCTGTCCACCTCCTGATTCCGGAGTCCGATGCGCTTGCCTTTGCGGCGGCGATCAGGCCCTACCTGCCCGTTAATGCGGACCACGGCCTGCAGGGAGCGGTGGCACTCCTGACCGATCAGGGCCTGCGCACTGAAGGACCCAGCGCCAAAACACCGTCAGCGTGGACCATCACGGCGGGCTCCCCCGCTGCTCCCACCCGGCTGCTGGTGGATGCCACCGCCGCGCAGTCCATCACGCTCAGCGCACCGGGCGCCGGCTGCAGCGGTGTCCAGTATCAGTGGACCTCCCTCGAAACTCCCACCGGGAGCGCTCCGGCCGCCGCGTCAGATGCTGGCCAGGGAACGTTGCCTGCAGGTGCTGCTCAGACCGTCGCAGTTCCGAACACCGGCACCGCCGCGTGGAGCCAGGTGCTGACACTCTCCACCGACAACGCCAACCCGCACGCCTGCCAGGTGGTTGTGGGCGGCTAACGCTAAGGGAGCCGGGAGCCAGGGCCGCCGCACAGCGTCCCGTCACTGCCTTCAGTGCACTGCCTCCGTGCACTGCCTTCCCCATGCTCCCCGGAGGCAGACCTCAGGGCCTGGATCAAACCCTCGATCCAGGCCCTGCATTCTGCCCGGCAACCAGCAGCAATGCCTGTCCACACACCGCCCCGCTCTTGACACCGCACCCCTTCATGGGATTACCTAATGAACATTCGGTAAATAAAGCTGGAGGCAATGACGCATGGCTGAAGCAGCACTCTCAGGGGCCACACACCCCATCCTCGAAAACGACTATGCCTCCGAATGGATGGGTATAGAGGTCCTCGCCGTCAGCGACGGGCATGCCACCATCCGCATGAAGCTCCGCCAGGAAATGCTCAACGGCTTCGGCATGGCACACGGCGGAATGATCTTCGCGTTTGCGGACACTGCCTTCGCGCTGGCCTGCAATCCGGTCAACCCAGCGCCCGGCGAGGAAGACAGCATCACCGTTGCCGCCGGCGTCGACATCAATTTCCTCAAGCCCGCCTACCGCGGCCAGGTGATCACCGCCGTCGCGGACCGCCGCTCAAGCGCAGGACGCAGCGGGCTCTATGACATTCAGATTTTTGCCGCCGACCCCGGAGCGCAGCCCGCTTCACCCCTCAGCTCCGGCCAGCCCGGTGAACTCATTGCCGAGTTCCGCGGACGCAGCCGGACCATCCCCAAGAAGTAGGAAAGCCATGACGCTTCACGCCCCCGAAACCCCGGCACATCACAACCGCTCCGCGCAGGAAACTACCGCACAGGGAACCGCCACGCAGGGAACCACGCTGCCTTCAGATGCCGTCCTGGACCGCGAGGAAACCATGTCCCGGGACGAGCTGGAAGCCCTCCAGCTCAGCCGCCTGCAGCACACGGTGGCGTACGCGTATGACCGCGTACCGTTGTACAAGCGCAAGTTCGACGACGCCGGCATCCACCCCACGGATCTCCGTGAACTCAGCGACCTCGGCAACTTCCCGTTCACCACCAAGGACGACCTGCGCGCCGAGTACCCGTTCGGCATGTTCGCCGTGCCGCAGCACGAAGTAGCCCGCGTCCACGCAAGCTCCGGCACCACCGGCCGTCCCACCGTCGTCGGCTACACCAAACAGGACCTGGCAGACTGGGCAAAACTTGTTGCCCGCTGCTTCCGCGCCTCCGGCATCCGCCCCGGCATGAAGGTCCACAATGCCTACGGCTACGGGCTGTTCACCGGCGGCCTGGGCGCACACGCCGGTGCCGAGGCCCTGGGCTGCACCGTCATCCCCATGTCCGGCGGCCAGACCGAACGCCAGATCCAGCTCATCCAGGATTTCCAGCCTGACGCGATCCTGTGCACACCCACGTACCTGCTGACCATCGCGGACGCCATGGCGCACATGGGAATCGATCCCACCTCAACATCGCTGAAATACGCGGTGCTGGGTGCCGAGCCGTGGACCCAGGAAATGCGGCACGAACTCGAAGTCACCATGAACATCAAGGCCTGTGACATCTACGGCCTGTCCGAGGTGATGGGTCCGGGCGTCGCCGGTGAGGCCGTGGAGACGCAGGACGGCAGCCACATCTGGGAGGACCACTTCCGCCCCGAAATCATCGACGCATTCAACCCGGTGGCGGGCAAGGAAAACGTCCTGGGCGACGGCGAACACGGCGAGCTGGTCTTTACCTCGCTCACCAAGGAAGCGCTGCCCATCATCCGCTACCGCACCAAGGACCTCACCCGCCTCCTCCCGGGCACCGCCCGCCCCGCACACCGGCGGATGGGCCGCATCACCGGCCGCAGCGACGACATGATCATCCTCCGCGGCGTAAATCTCTTCCCGTCCCAGATCGAGGAAATCGCCCTGCGCATCCCCGAGCTCAGCCCTCACTTCCAGCTTGAGCTGACCCGCCCGGAAGGCCAGCGCATGGACCAGCTGACCGTGCGGATCGAACGCCGGGACAACGTGACGCCTGAGCAGAGTTCGACGGCGGCCCGCGCCCTGCGCGAGCAGATCAAGATCCATGTGGGTTCTTCATGCACGGTGGATGTTGTGGAGCCAGGTTCGCTGGAGCGGTCCAACGGCAAGCTGCGCCGGATTTACGACCTGCGCCCGAAGGCCTGAAACGGGCAGCCTGCGCCGGCTGACCGACCGTTCATGAGAAACTAGCCACTATGTCCAGCACAACGGCACCCATGAAGCGCGGCCGCCCCGGTTACGACCAGCAGTCGGTGCTGCTGATCGCCGTGGACGTTTTCAACCGGCATGGCTATGACGCCACGTCCATGGGCATCCTGGCTGAGAACCTGGGCATCTCCAAGTCCGCGATCTACCACCACGTGCCGTCAAAGGGCGATCTCCTGAAGCTGGCCTTGGAGCATGCACTGGGCGGCCTCGAGGGCATTCTGGACCAGCCGGAGGCTTCCTCGGGCGCGGCCGACGCCCGGCTGGAGTTCGTGCTGCGGCGGACGGTGGCCGTGCTGGTGGAACGGCTCCCGTTTGTCACGTTACTGCTCCGGCTCCGGGGCAATACAGAGATTGAACGCAACGCCCTGGAACGGCGGCGCTCGTTTGACCACAAGGTGGCCGGGCTGATTTCCGCCGCCCGCGACGAGGGGTCCCTGCGCCAGGACATCGACCCCCGTACCGTCACGCGGCTCCTGTTCGGCATGATCAACTCGATCGTGGAATGGTACAAACCGGGCGGTTCGCTCTCCCCCGAAAGACTGGCCGACGACGTCATCACCATGGCGTTCGACGGGCTCCACTCACAGGCCTAAAACCCAGCTGAAGCCTGCCCGGCCTCGCCGGCAGGCCCTCGCCGGCACGCCCGGCACCTTGCCCCGGGATCTCCAGTAATAAGGGTACTTACTACTGGAGATCGGGATGCTCCCCCGCTACGGTGGAAGGAAGAGCCAGCATCCGCAAGGAGGTTGTCGATGAGCCCCAGCAACGGCCACGAACTGAGCTGTGCAACCCGCCCCCGGACAGCCCTCGGGGCCCTGCTGCTGGCCGCCGCGGTGTCCGTCTCCGGCTGCACCGGTTCACCCACTCCCCCCGAACCCAACGAATCGTCCCCCACCGCGCCTCCTGCCGGCACCACGCAAACCCCCAGGCCAGGCCCCGTCCCTGATAATTCCGCCCCCGCCGCAGCCGGCGACATCCCTCAACTGGTGGAGAACCTGGCGCCATCCGTGGTGACGATCTTTACCGAGGGCGGACTGGGCAGCGGCGTGGTGTACTCCGAGGACGGCCTCATCCTCACCAACGAACACGTCATCAGGGGTGAAACCACTGTTCAAGTTGCCTTCGCTGACGGCCAGAGGGTGGAAGGGACGGTGAGGGCAACTGACCCCGTCACTGACCTTGCCCTGGTCCAGGCGAACCGCACCGGGCTCCCCAAGCCGACCTACCAGGCAACGCTGCCCAAGGTAGGGGAAGGTGCCATTGTGCTGGGCTCCCCGCTGGGCTTCGAGAACACGGCTACCGCCGGGATCATTTCCGGCCTGCACCGGGCCATCCCCGGCTCCGCCTCCAACAGCCTGTCCCTGGTGGACCTGATCCAGACTGATGCGCCCATCAGCCCCGGCAACTCCGGCGGCGCCGTGATCAACATGCGCGGCGAGGTGATCGGCATCAGCGAGGCCTACATCCCGCCGCAGGCAGGCGCTGTTTCGCTGGGCTTCGCTATTCCCGCGGCCACCGCCGTGGAGGTGGCCGAGGAACTGCTGGCGGACGGCACGGCCGAGCATGCCTACCTGGGACTGACACCGGGCGAGCTGACACCGCAGATCGCCGGGCAGTTGGGGATCGCCGCCGACCGCGGCGTCCTGGCCTTGTCCGTTGACCAGGACGGCCCGGCAGGGAAAGCGGGCATCCGCCCCGGTGACGTCCTGGAATCCATGGAGTCCGTGGAACTGACCACTCCCGAAAAGCTGCTGTCTGAACTCCGTAACCGCAACCCGGGCGACACTGTTGGGTTCAAGGTGAAACGGGATGACCAGAGGGTGGACGTCAAGGTGGAACTCACCGAACGGCCGGCGGGCTAAGACTCCCGCACATGAAAGCGAGCCGGGCCCGGACGCACCAACCCGGCGCACCAGAGAGGCCAGTACACCAGAGAGGAAGGTTACGTCATGACCCACCCAAAGGATGAAGCAGACCAGGGGTTCATCGTCCCCGACCCGTCAACCGTCCGGGAGGACGTCCCCGGGGACGCAGGCGATGAAGGCAACGTGATCCGCTTCAGCGAAGAGCAGGCGCTGATCGAGGAACAGGCAAAAGGCATCCGCCCGGACACCTACAGCGTTCCGTCCGGCGGGCCCACCATGGAGGAGGCCCGCGGCAACATGGACCTTTCGGACCAAACCGGGACGGAACCGGCTGACGACAGCAGCGATGACGGATTGCACGGAGGCGCCCAAAGCTAAGGCGCCTACGCGGCTAAGGCACCGGGACCGTCCAAACCTGAGCCGCCGGCGTCGTCAGAGCTGGTACTCGGCCTGCTTACCCAGGGTCTCGTGGATGCACAGGATGTTGTGTTCTGTGTCCATGAACCACGCGCACTTCTCTGAGTCCGTAGTGCAGATGTGGTTCTCCGTCCTGAGATGGGGCAGATCGTAATCCTGGAACCGGACGCCCTTGGCTTCCATGTCCTGGACTGTCCGCTCGATGTCCTCCACTTCGAAGGTCAGGGCGGTGTGCTCGGAGTGTTTGCCATCCGAGACCGGCATCAGCTGCAGCATGGGGCCGCCGGGATTGCCGAGCAGTTCGCTGCCATCATCCGTTCTGCCGCGGTGCGGGAGCCCGAGTTTTTCTGTGTAGAAACTCCGGGCGCGGGCTGGATCATCCACTGGCAGGATGGTTGTGGCTGTGTTCAGGGCTAGGGTCATTTCGCCACCTCCTACCAGGAAAATTTTACGCTTGCGGCCAACGGAAAGAACGTGGCAGTTTGCCTGCTACTTCGGTTCCTTCGGGTTGTTGGCTTCCGCCAGTTCCGCTTCAGCCGTTGCCTGGATGAGTGCCAGCAGTTCTGGGTCGAGGCCCGGAGCAAACTCCTCTTTCCGCTCCGGTGACATGGTCATGGGAAAGCCTTCGGGCATTACCTCGGTGGTCAACTGGGTGCCGTCATTGGAGGGTGACTCACCCCGGAACAACTTTCCGGCCTGGCTGAGATCGTCCGCGCCAAAGGTGTACTGAATGCTTTGCAGTCCCGTGTCCAGCAGCTTCTTCACTTCGGGGAACTGTTCGGCGCTGGTCTTGGGAATGGGCAGGACCTTGCCCCAGTTCACGCCCAGGCTTTCCAGCGCCTTGGCAAAGGCATTCTCATGCGCCTGGTCCCGGACGATCAGGTACGCAATTGTGGAACGTGCCGTCTTGTTGTCCGTCATTTCATAGATCCGGCATTTCTGCAGGCGTCCGGTGGACTCCAGCATCAGGTTGTAGAGCAGGTCCAGGATAAGGTTGCCGCTGTTGTAGACGTAGGAGCCGCTCCACGGATTGCCTGCCGCATCCACGGGCAGGGCACCCTGGGCGCCCACAAGATAGTGGTGGATGTTGCTGGTATCGAGCGCGATCTTGAGCGGGGTAGCACCCTTGGCGCCGGGCTCGTCCACGGGGTCGGTCTTCTTCCCCTGATAGCGCGGGGATCCATCCAAAAGCTGGGAGATGGTGGTGCCGATCAGCTCGACATGGCTGATCTCTTCTGTTCCAATGCCCTGAAGGAGGTCCTTGTAGGGCTTGGAGGAGGGGTCGCCGCGGAAGTTCATGCTCTGGAAGAGGTACTGCATCATGGTGCGCATTTCGCCGAATTGGCCCCCCAGCCCTTCCTGGAGGGCGTTCGCGGCGGCCGGGTCCGGCTCGTCGGCGGCAATCTCATTGATCAGAAGCTGGGTATGCAGGTACATGGGCCAAATCCTCGTCGCTGGTACTGACACCAAAAAGCCCCGGGCTCAGGTGAATGGATTTGATTACAGTAAGCATGCTTAGCATTTATGGCAAGGGTACTTAGTAGTTTTGGTCCCCCCTTAAAATCAAATTAGGTAGCAGTAAGTGCCGTTATGAACGCTTATAACGGCACTTACTGCTACCTGGTTGGGCTGGGAAGCCTGCGAGGGCGTCCCTCCGCAGTTACTTCTCCACGAGGGTCAGGACGTCGTAGGTAGCCACAATTTCATCGTTCTGGTTGGTCAGCACCGCATCCCAGGCCACCTCGCCGTACTCGTCGGTCTCACGGGGCGTGATCTTCTTGGCCGTGAGGGTCACGCGGATTGAGTCGCCTGCGGCCACCGGGGTGATGAAGCGCAGGTTCTCCAGCCCATAGTTGGCCAGGACAGGACCCGGAGCCGGCTCCACGAACAGTCCGGCACCCCAGGCCAGCAGCAGGTAGCCATGGGCAACGATGCCGGGGAAGAAGGGGTTGGCTTCCGCGGCTTCCTGGTTGGTGTGGGCATAGAAGGTGTCGCCGGTGGAGTTGGCGAAGGCGGTGATGTCCTCCAGCCTGACCTCGCGCAGGTCCGAGCGGATGGCATCACCGATGTGCAGGGTTTCCAGCGACTTCCGGAACGGGTGCGTCCCCTCCGTCTCCAGGGTGAAGTTGCGGTCAGCACCGGCGTGCCAGACGCCCGTGACGGCGGTGAGCATGTTGGGTGAGCCCTGGATCGCGGTGCGCTGCATGTGGTGCATTACCGAGCGGATGCCGCCCAGTTCCTCGCCGCCGCCTGCCCGGCCGGGGCCGCCGTGGACCAGGTGCGGGACCGGGGAACCGTGGCCTGTGGAGCTGCGGGCGTCCTCACGGTTGAGCATCAGGACCCGGCCGTGGTGGGCGGCGATGCCCATCACCAGTTCCTGCGCCACCTTAGGATCGTTGGTGCATACAGAGGCCACGAGGGAGCCGCTGCCGCGGGCGGCGAGGCGGACGGCGTCGGGAATGTCCTTGTACCCAATCACCGACGAAACCGGGCCGAACGCCTCCAGCGAGTGGACTTCTTCCGCCTCGGAGTCCGGCCAGTTGAGCAGCACCGGTGCCATAAAGGCGCCGCCCTCCACAACCCCGGTATCACCGTTGGCAGTGGTGACCGACGGCGAATCGAGGGTTCCGTACGCAAGCTCACCGCCGGCGTCGAGCATTGACTGGACGGCGGCACGGACGTCAGCGAGCTGCTCGACGGAGGCGAGGGCGCCCATGGTGACGCCGTCAGCCCGGGGATCGCCCAGGACAACGCGTTCGGAGAGTCGCCTGCCGATGGCCGCGGACACCGCGGGAACCAGCTCCTGCGGCACGATGGCGCGGCGGATGGCGGTGCACTTCTGCCCCGCTTTGGCCGTCATTTCGGTGACGACGGACTTGACGAATGCGTCGAACTCCGGCGTGCCCTCCACGGCGTCCGGGCCCAGGATGGCGGCGTTCAAGGAGTCGGTTTCGGAGGTGAAGCGGACGCCGCCCTGCACCACGTTGGGGTGGGATTTCAGGGACAGGGCGGTGGACGCGGAGCCGGTGAAGGCCACCAGGTCGCGGTAGTCCAGCACGTCCAGGAGCCCGCGGACCGAGCCGGAAATGAGCTGCAGCGCGCCCTTGGGCAGGATGTTGGATTCGACGATCGCCTTGACCACTGCGGCAGCCACGTATCCGGTGGGGGTGGCGGGTTTGACGATGGTGGGCACGCCGGCGATGAAAGCAGGCGCGAACTTCTCGAGCATGCCCCAGACCGGGAAGTTGAAGGCGTTGATCTGCACGGCCACGCCCGGGATGCGCGTGTAGATGTGCTCGCCGGCGAAGGAGCCGTCCTTGGACAGCACCTCCAGCGGCCCGTCCACCACCACCTGCGAGTTGGGCAGTTCACGCCGGCCCTTGGATCCGAAGGTGAACAGGACGCCGATGCCGCCGTCGATATCGATCAGGTTGTCCACCTTGGTGGCACCGGTCTGGGCCGAGAAGGCGTAGAAGTGCTCGCGCCGGGCATGAAGATACTGCGCCAGTTCCTTGAGCTTGAGGGCGCGCTGGTGGAAGGTGAGCTGGCCCAGTTCCGCCTGGCCGATGGTGCGGCCGTATTCGACGACGGCGGCCAGGTCCAGGCCGTCCGTGCTGACCTTGGCCAGGATTTCGCCCGTGCTTGCATCACGCACGGGGACAGCGTTGGCCGTGGAGCCGGCGTCGGGCGTCCACCAGGCATCCTGCACAAAACTGGGGACTGTCTCTACGGTGTCGACTGTGGCTTCGGCTGTGGCGGTGGTGGTCATCGTTGACGGGTCCTTCCGGAACGGGGGCAAACAAAGGCGGTCAGGTATTACTGACCGTCCGTTCGGTAATATGACTACAGTACATGAATGTACCGTGCTGCACACTAGGAGTTCAGCTATTCCCGCCGCCCGAAGGAGAGCTCATGACCGCCGAGCCCACAGACACCGCCCCCACCCAGAATCCTGCCGACGCCGACTTGTGGAAGATCACCCTCGGCGAGCTGGACGAGAAAATGGGCGTCAAGATCGTGGAGGAATCCATCCAGCGTGTAGTGGCCACCATGCCCGTGGAGGGCAACAGGCAGTCCTTCGGGCTGCTGCATGGGGGTGCGTCCCTGGCTGTGGGAGAGGCCGTGGGCTCCTGGGCTGCCGTCATCCACGCGGGCACGCTGGGCAAGACAGCCGTGGGGGTGGACGTTTCCGCAACCCATCATCGGTCCGCGAGGGAAGGCACGATCACCATCACGGCCACACCCATCTATCTGGGCGGCACCCTCACTACCCACGAGGTCCTGATTACCAACGACGCCGGCGAGCGGCTCTGCACGCTGCGCATCACCAACCTGCTCCTCGACCGGAAGGTCTAGGCCGGAAGGTCTAAGCCGGACCTGCCCTTTTAACCGGCGATGCTCTATCAGATACGGTCCCCAAAGTGGGGCTGAAGCGACTCGAAGTGATAGCTCAACGGGTGGTGGTGGGGTGCTGCTTCTTTCGCCGCAGGCCGAGGACAAGGAAAAGGCTGCCGACGGCGATGGCACCGGCCGCGAGGCTTGCTGCTGTGCTGATTCCGTCCGCTCCGGTAGCAGCCAGGTTTGCGTATCCCCCGACGGCGGTGCGGCCACCTGCGGGAAGAACGAGATCGTTGAGGGTTGGAGACGCCGATGCACTGGGCTGGGCCGGACCTGGTGGCGGCGCGGGGACAGCGGCAGGTGGAGGTGCGGCCGGCGCGGAGGCAGCGGCCGGTGGCGGTGGTGCTGGTACCAGTGGTGGGGCTGGTGTGGGAGCCGCGAACTCAAAGCTGCTGGCTCCCGAGGCGCTGAAGCCGTTCGTTGTCTCGGCAGTGAATCTCAAGGGGCCGGCCGTTTCAGGTGCGGTGAACGTCCAGTGTCCGGCCCCGTCCAGCGGGACGTCGAAGGGGGCCTGGCCCGGGAGGGCGATCCTGACAAAAGACCCCGCTGCGACGGCGGATGCGGGCGCCGCGGGTACCTGCCCCGTCACTGTCTGGCCGGGTTGCACCGTTCCGCCGGGTGCAGGGGAAACCACCAGCGGCTTGTTGAGGAAAAGTTCCAGCTGATACCCGGGAAGCACGGCAAGGGCGTCATCCAGGGTGGCAGCGACGGCAAAGTTCTGGACGTTGCCGAACTCGTCCGGGACGTCCCCGGCGCTGTGGGTGCCCACGGCGTAGTTGCCGCTGACCCAGGGTCCGCCGGAGTCGCCGCCGCTGGATTGGACCTCAAAAGAGAGGAATCCGTTGAAGGCCCGAAGGTCGGTGGGGTCTGCTGCGAATTCCGGCCCGGGCACCACATAGATGCCCACTTCGTCGATGGTTCCGCAGGACCAGGCCGATGATCGTCCCGATCGGCAGACCGGCTGGCCTTCCACAGGCGCCGCCTTGCCGATGATTTTTACATCCGGTCCGGGTTCGGAAGAATCACCCCACGTGCTGGCGGCAGGCGCGGGGTCCAGGCCAGGGCGGATGGACTCAATCACGGCAATGTCGGTTCCCACATTCCCTGGGTTTTCCGGATCCGCAGGGTTGCCGTTAGTCCCGGTGATGGCGCTGTTGCCGGGACCGCCAAACTGATTGAATCCGAAGGTCCCCAGCAGGCCGATGGGGTTCGCCTGATATTCCAGGGTTGCTTTACCTACGGAGCCGTCGTCCGAGCAGTGCCCGGCCGTAAGGACCGCTGGAAGGCCGGCGGGGTCGAAGGCCGAAAACCCGGTGGAGCATATCTGCCCGTTGTCCGCGAAGTAACCTTGGCCGCCCAGGACGTCGGCGTCCTCGGGAGCCAGCTTCGCACCGGCGTCGAGCTCCACGTTCGCATACTTGGCCACGAATGCCTCGGCGGACATCTTCGTCCCGTCGGAGGCAGCAGGTCTCTTGGTGGCCGGTGATTCCTGCCCGGCAGATTCGGAGGCGGTAACTCCCCCGGTGCGGATGACAAACCTGCCGCGCGAGTAGGCAACAGCCTGGAGGTCCTCCGGCCCCACCTCCCGAACATAAGCCTGGAACAGTTGCTGGGTGCTGGCGGCAAGCTCACTCCCGCGGACAGGAGCGGCTGTTTCGCTCTCACGGGAAGCGGCAGTCTGGTTTGCGGCGGCCTGATTTGCGGTGGCCGGCTCCCCTGCTCCAGGCTTCTCGAGCACCAGGCCAGGGATGCTTCCGGACAGCCCGGCCACCTTTGCTTCCAGCTCGGGGCCTTGGCCTGTAACCAGGATCTGGCCCGCCTGCAGCCGGATTGCAACGTACCCGGGCACGTCCCGGAGAGCGGAAGCCGCCTCGGCCGCCTGCTTGCCCAACTCACCGGCAGCGTTGAACTGCTCGGGCGTGAGGCCGAGGTCGCGCAGAGCAGCCTCTGCGAGGCCTGATTCGCTGATTCCTGTGCCCGACGCCGTCGGGCTCTCCGTCCCGGCCGAAGCCGAAGCTGCCGGGACAGTGTCGGGCGGCAAAGTGGTGGCGACGGCGGGCACCGCCCCGAACGCCGCAGCCACAGAGAAGCCTGCCACCCCTCCCCAGGCAAGAGTGCGCCGCAGGACAAGCATCCGCATCAACCCGCTCTGCGCTCCGTTCGGCCTACTCATAGGCACAGCTTTCGCCGCACCCTTCACAGCGCCACCCTGCTGCCCAGCACAGACAGGACCGCGGCCAGTTCAGCCGGTGTCAGGCCGTGCCGGAGCAGGAACGATCGCGTGCCAAGGGTGCGCACAAAGTCCACAACCGTCCGGCCGCGCTCGGTGAGTATCGGCGCCAGCTCGGCCTCCTCGATATAACGCTCCCTGTCATGCGGCGGCCCGTGCGTGCGGTAGCGCTCATTGATGCCCCGCGCAGCCTGCTGGTAGCCGGCGGCGATCTGCTGGTCCGTGTCCCCGGCCAGATCCTGCAGCATGGCCGCCACCATGCCGCTGCGGTCCCGCCCGGCAGCACAGTGGATCACCACACCGCCGGTAGGCAGGGACTCGGCAATGGCGCGGAAGATCGCCACAAACTTTTCCGGGTAGAGGCGGACGTTGTGAAGGTAGTGCGCAGGATCCTTGATGTAGGGTCCGCAGACTGAGGTCAGGCGCGGATCGTCCGGTTCTTCAGTGGGAGTGGACACCACGGCGACTCCGGACCAGGCCGTCTCAACTAGCACGGGGTCGGTGTCCCGGCGGCGCGCTTCATGGGAGTTCCGGAGGTCAATGACCGTGCGGACGCCGTCGTCGTAGGCCTGCCGCCAGCCCGCCTCCGTGAGCCATTCGCGGCGGCCCATCCGGTAGACGCTGCCGGCTACGTGCCAGGCATTGACGGCGCCGTCCCAGTCCACCGCCCCGCCAGGTTTCTCCATCCGGACAGCTAACCACAAGCCCGCAGAGCCCGCACATCCGAAGTCAGGTACTCCCTGCTGAAAATCAGGTACTCCCAGCCGGTGACCTGCGCCTTCGCGAGGCGTACGGTGGCACTTATCCTGACCCGCACTCTGATCAACTTTAGGGGACACAATGACAAACCGAACAGGACGACGCCGGCTCCCGGCTTTTGCAGCCGGCCTCGCCACCGCGGCCATGGCACTTGGCTTCACGGCCCTTCCGGCGGGCGCAGCGCCCCCGGTTCCGGATGTCGACCTCGTGGCGGTTGGCGACTCTTACACGGCCGGGGTGGGGGCAGGGTCTTTCATAGCGCCTTTCCCGTGCCTGCAGACAAACGGAGGTTATGTAGATGTGCTGAAGGCACTGCCCATTGTTGACGACGTGGTTAGCAATGAAGCATGCGCTGGAGCGCTCCTGGTAGACGGGCCATCTGACGTCATACCCAGCGTCATGGAGCAGATCGCGGCCCTCTCCGCCTCCGAAGGACTCTCCGGCCGGACCGAACTGGTCACCATAACGGCAGGGGCGAATGACCTTGACTTCACCACACCCTTGGCTATCTGCGCAACGTCCACGCTCTTTGACTGCGCCCAGGCTGTACAAGCAGCACAGACGCAATTTCCTGTCATTCAAGCCAACCTTGTGGATGCGCTGACCGCAATCCATAAGGCCGCCCCGCGCGCCACGATTGTGGTGTTTGGTTACCCGCTCCTTTTTAATCCCGAAGGCGGGCCGGCGCTGCTGACCCCAGAGGCACAAATGCTGGTCAACACAGGCACGGCAGCCCTCAACGAGGTGATCTCTGACGCTGTGGATATCGCCAACGCTGAAGCAAAAGCTAACGCTGTATACGTCGACGTCACGGATGAGTTCGCCGATCACGCCATAAACTCCCTCACCGGAGCATCGTGGATCAACTTCAATCCCCAGGTCCCCTTTGCCCCGGAGAATTTCCACCCCAACGCGGCCGGACATAACGCTTACGCCGACGCCCTTGTCGATGAAGTAAACCTCCAGGCGATCGCCCGGCGCTAAACCGCTATTTGACGCAGTCTCGCCAGGCAGCCCTACCGCTGCCTGGCGAGCCTGTGCTCCAGCCCGTTCCGGACCATGGGCCACTCGTGCTCCAGGATGGAAAAAACCACAGTGTCCCGGAGCACGCCGTCCTTGGTCCGCGAATGGTTGCGCAGCACGCCGTCCTGCTTTGCGCCCAGCCGGGCGATGGCGTCGCGGGACTGGTGGTTGAGCCAATGCGTGCGGAACTCAACCGCCGGGCAGCCCAGCACCTCGAAGGCGTGGCGCAGCAGCAGCAGCTTGGAGTCCGGGTTGGTTCCGGTGCCCTGGACCGACGCCGCGTTCCAGGTGGAGCCGATCTCCACGCGGGGCGTATCGGCGTCGATGTTCATGTAGGTGGTCATGCCGATGATCCTGCCGGGGCCGCCCGTGGCAGGATCGATCAGCCGCGTGGTGAACGGCAGCATGGATCCCTGATCCTGAAGCCTGAGCCGCCGGCTGATCTCCGCCGCCATAGCGTCGAGCGTGGGGACGGAGGTGTACCAGAGCTTCCAGAGCTCGCCGTCCTGCGCTGCCGCCTCGAGGCCGTCGTGCTGCGAGTGATTGAGGGGTTCCAGGATGACATGCTGGCCGGTCAGGGTGATGGGTTCTATGGAGGTCACCCGGCACAGTTTACTCAGGCCAGTCGAAGAAACCCTTGCCTGTCTTGCGCCCCAGTTCGCCCCGAGCCACCTTGTCCCGGAGAATCTGCGGCGGGGCAAACCGTTCACCGAGGGTGGAGTGCAGGTACTCGGCGATGCCCAGCCGCACGTCCAGGCCCACAATGTCCGTGGTCCTCAGCGGGCCGGTGGGGTGCTTGTAGCCCAGGACCATGGCGGCGTCGATGTCCTCAGCGGATGCAACCCCCTCCTCCACCATGCGCATGGCCTCCAGCGCGATGGCCACACCCAGACGGGAGGACGCGAACCCCGGGGCGTCATTGACGACGACGGCGGTCTTGCCGAGCGCCTCAACCCACTTTTTCGCCGCAGCCGCTAAGTCCGGGGACGTCTGCTCGCCCAGCACCACCTCAATCAGGGTGGACGCGGGCACCGGGTTGAAGAAGTGCAGGCCCAGGAAATTCTGCGGCCGCTTCAGTTCGCGGGCCAGACCGTTGACGGACAGCGAGGATGTGTTGGAAGCGAGGTAGGCATCTTCGGCTAGCCGCTCCTCGATCCCGCGCAGCGAGGTGACCTTCAGCTCCCAGTCCTCAGGGACGGCCTCCACCACCAGCTGGCGGTCGGCGAAGTCGTCGTAGTCCACGGTGACTGCCAGCCGCGAAGCCATCTCATCCAGGTTGCCGTCGGTGGCTCCGCGTTCGATGCTTTTGGCAGCCGCGGCTTCCACCCTTTCGCGGGCGGCCTGGGCGGACTCGTCGTCGCGCTCCACCACCACCACGTTGACGCCCTTGATCAGGAAGGCGTGCGCAATGCCTGCGCCCATGCGGCCGCCACCGAGTACTCCGACGGATGAGGGTAAGCCTGGGGCAAGTTCAGAGTTGGCCATCAGTTCTTCTTTCCGTCAGCCTGGTTGGCGGCTTCCTGGGCTTTCTTGTCAGCCTTCCGGTCAAGGAAAGCCTGCATCCGGTCAAACTTGGCCGGGGATTCAAACAGAATTCCCTGCGCCAGCTGGTCCACCAGCGGGTGCGCCTCCGCCGGTGCATGGAACACGGATTTAGTGATGCGCACCGCCAGCGGATCCTGGCGGCCAATCCTGTCCGCAAGGTTGTGCGCAGCCTCCATCAGGAGGGGCGCCTCGTGGATCTCCGTGATCAGGTGAAGCGCCAGCGCCTCCTCGGCACGGAGCACCAGCCCGGCCAGCAGGATCTGCTTCGCTACCGGCTCCCCCACCAGCTCCTTAAGACGCCAGCTTGCACCGGCGGCGGCCAGGATCCCCAGTCCCGTTTCCGGGTTCCCGATCCGGACGCTGGGGGTGCCGATCCGGAAATCGGCAGCGTAGGCGAGCTCGGCGCCGCCACCCAGGCAATAGCCGTCGAGGGCGGCGATGACAGGCATGGGAAGCTTGGCGATCCGCACAAAAAGCGTGGAGTTAATTCCCTGGAGGGCATCGTCCCGGCGCCGTTCGCGCAGCTGGGAGATGTCCGCACCGGAGGCAAAAACGCCGTCCACGCCGGCGATGATTAGGACCCGGGGGTTCTGCTCCAGCGCCGCACAGACCACGTGCAGCTCATCCACCATCTGCTGGTCAATGGCATTCCTGACGTCCGGGCGGTTGAGCAGCACCACCATACGGTCGCCCCGCTCCTCGACCAGCAGGGTGCTGAAGTGTTCGTTCGCGAGATCCTGTGCATCCGCCATCAGACTCGCTCCAGCAGCATCGCGGTGCCCTGCCCCACGCCGATGCACATGGTGGCCAGTCCGATCCCGGCATCCTCGCGTTCCATTCTGCCCAGCAGGGTAATGGCAATCCTGGATCCGCTGGAACCCAGCGGATGGCCCAAAGCGATGGCCCCGCCGTCGCTGTTCACCATGTCCGGGTCCAGGCCCAGCCGGCGGATGCAGGCCAGTGACTGGGTGGCAAAGGCTTCATTAAGCTCGACGGCGCCGAGGTCACCAACGCTGATGCCGGTCCGCTTGAGCACCTTCTGGGTTGCCGGGACCGGGCCGATGCCCATGATTTCCGGCTCGCAGCCCGCGGAGGCGCCGTCGATGATGCGGGCCCTGGCCGTCAGCCCCAGCCGTTCAATGGCGGACTCGGACGCGACGATGATGGCGGAGGCGCCGTCGTTGAGGCTCGAGGAGTTGCCTGCCGTCACCACAGAGCCGCCCGAGACCACCGGTTTCAGGTTGGCGAGGACGTCCAGGCTGGTGTCGGCACGGGGGCCTTCGTCGGTGTCCACCACGTGTTCGGACTTGCGGCTCTTGACCGTAACCGGGACGATTTCATCCTTAAACCGGCCGGCCTGGATGGC
This sequence comes from Arthrobacter sp. CDRTa11, assembly GCF_026427775.1. Classification (NCBI taxonomy): domain Bacteria; kingdom Bacillati; phylum Actinomycetota; class Actinomycetes; order Micrococcales; family Micrococcaceae; genus Arthrobacter; species Arthrobacter sp. CDRTa11. The sequence goes on from NZ_CP044532.1 coordinate 4,113,085, forward strand.
GGCGAGGGAACGTTCGTGGGAGCGGACGGCGAAGGCGTCTGCGTCGTCGCGGGAGATGCCGTCCACGCGGGCCACTTCCTCGGCGGTTTCGGGCATGGAGTAGGTCATTTTTCCGTCCCGGGACAGCTCACCCTTCTGGAACTGCGGGTTGGCGAAGCGCCAGCCAATGGAAGTATCGAAGATCTGGCCGGGCTTGGCGAAGGCGGTGGCAGGTTTCTCCTGGACCCAGGGCGCACGGCTCATGGACTCCACACCACCGGCGATGACAACGTCCGCGGCGCCGGCTTTGATCATCTGGCTGGCCTGGATGATGGCGCTGAGGCCGGAGGCACACAGCCTGTTCACCGTGATGCCTGGGATGTGGACGGGCAACCCTGCCAGGAGGGTGGCCATGCGGGCCACGTTGCGGTTTTCTTCCCCTGCGCCGTTGGCGTTGCCGAGGATAACTTCGTCGATGCTGTCCGGATCGAGTCCGGCACGCGCGACTGCCTCCCGGATCACCAGGGCGGCGAGGTCATCGGGGCGGATGGACGAGAGGGCGCCGCCGTAACGGCCCACCGGTGTCCGGACACCGCCAACAAGAAAAGCCTGTGGTCCTGCGGTACCTGCAGCCATGGAAACACCCTTCACACGATAAACGGCTCTGTCATCATCTGCTTGCAAACGGACAGGCAGCAGGATTCTGCCACTTACCGACCGTTCGTTCTGTAAAGACTACACTGTGGCCGCAAGGGCAACCAAGAGCCTTCCCCCTCCCCCGAGTTTTTGTCCATTTGTGGCGGGCAAAAGTGCGTTTTGCCCGCCACAAATGGACAAAAATTCTGAAGGGGGAAGGCTGTTAGAGGACTACAACGCCCAGGTGGCCGGCCAGAAGTGGGGCGAGAAGGCTGAGCTGGTAGTCGTCAATCACCATGCCTGCCATGCTTCCCAAGCCGTTGACGCTGCGGAAATCCGTGCCGCGGAGATCCACGTCCTTGAGCTTGGCCCCGCCGATATCCAGTGTGCCGATGGTGCAGTCCTTGAGGACCACCCTGGTGGCGGAGGCTGAGCCAAGATCAAGCTCATTGATGATGCAGCCCGTAATCAGGACATCCATCAATTTGGAGCCCCGCAGGTTCAGGAAGTCCAGCTTGCCGCCGTCGATCCGGACGGATTGCCAGCCGCTCTCATACATCTCGGCGGAACCCAGGCGGGGGTTGGTGATCTGCACGTCCCGCCAGGTGGAGCGGGCCGCCTTGAACACCGGCGCGTAGAGCTCAGCCAGGAGGCAGTCCTTGAAGGTGGCGCCGCGGAGCTGCGCGTCATTGAAGGAGACGCCCTGGAACTCACATTCGGCGAAGTCCGTGCCGCTCAGTTCCAAACCGTCGGCTACAGCGCGGCTGTACCGGACGCCGTCGTACCTCTCGCCCCGCTGGAAGTCCGGCGCGGGATCATCTGCCAGTCCTTCGAGGCGGATTTCCGAAAGCCGGGGTGGGGTTACTTTGGGCGCTTTAGCCGCCACTACAGGGATTCCGCTTTGGCAGCGATTTCCGCCAGGTCCTTGGCCAGCGCCTTCCGGGTCATCTGCATGCCGAGCTTTCCGAACAGGGCCATGGCGATCCGGCTCAGCAGGCCGGGATTGCCCACCTCCGCGCCGAACGTCAGAGTGAGATCGGTTCCGTCGCCGCGTTCTGCCAGATTGAACCGGGTAGTGTAATCGGCGCCGTTCTGCAGGGCTTTGACAGTGGTGCTCCGTGGCGGATCAGCCTGCGCCACCCACATCTCCACCGTTTCCGACTTGCCCATCATGGTGCGGGTTTCCTTCCAGCGGGTCCCTTCGCCGTAGGGTCCGTCGCTGAGCATCTGCACCGACTGGACGCCGGACAGGGTTCCCGCAGAGCCGGGAATGTCCGAAATGACGGACCAGACCTTTTCCGGCGACGCGTGGATGTGCTGGGTGAGGCTGGTGCTGTGATCCATGCTTCGAGCCTAGCCCCAGCCCCGGACATTCAACAGACGTTCTATACCCGGTCCACCGGGGACCCTCAGGTGGGGCTTGAAATAGTAAGCATGCTTCGTGTTATGGTGAAAAGGCATTGTTTGATCAATCGGAAACGAAAGGTGGCCGACACCATGGGCCTCGGAGACAAGATCAGTAACGCAGCAGAAGACATGGGCGGCAAGGCCAAGGAAGCGGCCGGCAAAGCCACCGACAACGATCGCCTCAAGGCAGAAGGCCAGGCCGACCAGGTCAAGGCCGACGCGAAGAAGGTCGGCGAGGACGTCAAAGACGAATTCAAGAGGGACTAGTCCCCACCGCCGCTCCCGCGGCGCCACACCATCTGGCAACGGGGCAGTGGCCCACAGACGAACGACGGCGGAATCCCATGGGGGATCCGCCGCCGTTCTTTTTGTGCCCGTTCCTTCTGTGAATCGCAGCGGCTCGGTGGCCGGCCCCGCTGGGCAGCAGGCGTTTTGGACCCGCCGAAACAGGACATTCAGGTTCCGGGTAAATGTATGACTCCAAGTTGCTGCATTAGTCCGAGGTCGTCGCGGTCTGACCAGTGCTCCGCGATCTTTCCCGCCTCTATCCTGTGGATGGCAACGGCAGTTTCCCGCAGTTCAGCACCGGTGGCTGGCAGCGGGCCGGGCAGCTCGCCTTCGTGTCGACCATGCGCCGTCAACCTGGTCACTACCTTGTCGCCTTCGCAGATCTGATCCTCGATTGCGTGCTTCCCCGGGGTTGCCTGGAGGAAGATGAGGAAGGCCTGTTTCAGGCCTTCCCTTCCAGCCGGAAGTCCGGGGAATGGCGGGTGGTGGTCCAAGTAATCTTCCGCGACCAGTTCGTCCATCGCGTCGATGTTGCCAGCATCGATCGCTGCATAGAAGCGCCTTACGAGCGCCTTGTTGTCCTCAGGCTCCACGGTCATCCCTTTCTTGAATGCACGGGCCGCCTCGTGGCGAACCGGCCAAGGCAACGCAAACAGTCCTCGCATCGCACGTGGGAGGCCCAGTCTAGGCCGGGCGGTTCAGTGATGACAGATGTCCCGTCGCTCCTGTCCCCCTCACCATCCGCTGCGGGTGGGCGTATGCCCCTGCCGGGAGTCTTCGGGCATCGGCATTTCGGCCCGCAGCCCGAGGAGCCGGATGGGGCGGTCCGGCTCAATCTTCGCCGCCAGGTCCATGGCACGCGCGAGCACTTCCGCCGGGTCCGACGTCTCGGGGATCTTCCGGGCGTAGGTTTTCGTGAGGAACGGGGCGTAGCGGACCTTGAGGGTCAGCCCGATCACCGGGCGCCCCTCGGCCGCGACATCTTCCAGGACGTGCCCCGTCAGCTCCCTGACGGCGTCGTCGATCTGCCTTGGCTCCGTGAGGTCGCGCTGGAAGGTGGTTTCCCGGCTGTGCCCCCGCGCCACCCAGGGCGTGTCATCAACTGTCCGCCCGCCGTCGCCCCGGCCGAGCTGCGCATACCAGGGACCCATCTTGGGGCCGAACTCGGGGACCAGGTCGTCGGGATTGCACGCTGCCAGCTCGGAAACCGTCTTGATGCCAAGCGTGGCAAGGCGGCGCGACACCTTCGTTCCCACGCCCCACAGCTCAATGGTGGGCCGGCTCCCCATGACCTCCAGCCAATTCTGGGCCGTGAGCCGGAAAACGCCGGCAGGCTTCCCGAACGTCGTTGCTACCTTGGCGCGCACCAGGGTGTCACCGATGCCCACACTGCAGTGCAGGCGGGTCTCCTCAAGGACATCGCGCTGCAGTTGCCGGGCGTATCCTTCCGGGTCCTCCGTCTGCACACCAACGAACGCTTCATCCCAGCCGAGCACCTGGACCGTAGCGCCGGGCTGCGAGCGCAGCACCGACATAACGTTTTCAGATGCAGCGAAGTAGGCCTCATGATCCACGGGGAGGATGACGGCGTCGGGAACCTTCCGTGCGGCGATGCGCAGCGGCATCCCGGAGCCGACGCCGTACGCCCTGGCTTCGTAGGACGCCGTGGACACCACCGCGCGCTCGGTCGGATCGCCGCGGCCACCCACGATGATGGCCTTGCCCGCAAGTTCGGGCCGGCGCAGCACTTCAACAGCCGCAATGAACTGGTCAAGGTCAACATGCAGTACCCACGGTTCGCCCACAAGCCCCAGTCTGCCCCGGCACGGCGCTCCGCACCACCGTTTCGCCTGCCCGCTTTCACGATTCAAGAGAACGCCGACGTCGGAACTCCCCTTCAGCGGGCACGGTTAGCCTTAGGCCATGACCTACGCAGACCTGAGCGCCGAGAGCAGCGCGGCGGGCGGCTCCCCATCCCTGGGCGGCTATCTTGCCACGCCACCCGGCACCGGCCCGTTCCCCGCCGTCCTGATGATCCACGAGGCGTTCGGGCTGAACGACATGACGCGGCGGCATGCCGACCGGCTGGCGAGCGCCGGCTATCTGACCCTGGCGCTGGACCTGTTCAGCGACGGCGGGCCGCGCCGCTGCCTGGTCAGCACCATGCGCAGCATGCTCAAGGGAACAGGGCGCCCCTTCACGGACCTTGCCACGGCCCGAAAATGGCTCGCCAGTGCCCCGCAGTCCAACGGCAAAACCGGCGTAATCGGGTTCTGCATGGGCGGCGGCTTCGCTCTGCTGGTGGCACGCGGCGGCTTTGACGCTGCCTCAGTCAATTACGGCCGGCTGCCCGGAAAACAGCAGGAGGACCTGGAGGATGCGCTCCGCGGCGCCTGCCCCATCGTGGCCAACTTCGGCGGCAGGGACACCACGCTCAAGGGTGCGGCCCGCAAGCTCGAGACAGCCCTCACCAACCTTGGGATCGAGCACAGCGTCAAGGAGTTTCCCACTGCCGGCCATGCCTTCCTGAACGACGCCGACCTTGGCCCTGCGGTGTTCCGGCCCCTCATGCGGGTCATGGGAATCGGTCCGGATCCTGAATCCGCCCCCGAGGCGTGGCAGCGGATCGAGGACCACTTCGCCCGGTACCTGAAGGACTGAGCACCCGCGCGCACTCCAGCCGGGAAGAACGACGACGGCGGGCCGCCCCTGAAAGGCGACCCGCCGTCGTCGTACTGTTTTAGTCGTACTGCTTTAAGTTGAACCGTTAGCTGTACAGCGCGTTCTTCGGTTCGTTGTTCTTGACCTTCTGCCAGCCCAGCCAGAGGACCACGGCGAAGAACGGGATGGTGGCCAGGGTCCAGAGGCCCAGGTAGAACACCTCGCCGCTCTTGCTGGTCATGGTGTCGAAGCCGATGAGCACGGTGATGGCCAGCAGGCCCACCAGTCCGGCCCAGCTGGTCCACGGCGAGCCGGGCATCGGCAGGCTGGACGTGATGCCCTGGCGGCGGCGCAGTACGATCTGGCTGGCGAAGATGGAGCCCCAGCAGAAGATCACGCCGATGGAGGCGGTGTTCAGCGCCAGGTCAAACGCGTGGGAGCCGCCCAGCCAGATGTTGAGCAGGATGCCCACCAGGTAGAAGGCAGCGATGGCGAGGATGGCCGCGTACGGGACGTGCCGCTTGGACATCCGGGTGAGCCACTGCGGAGCATGGCCGTTGTTGGCCATGGTGCGGAACACGCGGCCGATCGAGTACAGGCCGGAGTTGCAGGAGGACAGGGCAGCGGTGATCACGATCATGTTCATGACGTCGCCCACCCACGCCAGGCCCATCTGGCCAAAGACCGTAACGAACGGCGAGGTGCCCGCCACGTACTGGTCCGAGGGCAACAGCATGGCCAGCAGCAGCACGGAACCGACGTAGAAAACGACAATACGGAGGACGACGGCGCGGATCGCCTTGGGCACTTCACGTTCCGCGTTCTGCATCTCGCCCGCGGTGATGCCCACCAGTTCGATGCCGTTGTAGGCGAAGATGACGGCGTTGAGGACCAGGACCATCACCAGCGCGCCCTTGGGGAACATCCCGCCGTCGGCGGCAAACAGGTTGGCCACGGAGGCGTTGCCGTCACCCACCTTGGCGTTGGTGACAACCATAAAGGTGCCCACTGCCAGGAAGATCACGATGGCGCCCACTTTGAGGCAGGAGGCCCAGAATTCGAACTCGCCGAACGCCTTCACGCTCAGCAGGTTCACTGCCACCAGGAGCGCCAGGGCCGCAATGGCGGAGGCCTCCACCGGGACGTTGGGGAAGAAGAACTGGAAGTAGAGCCCGATCGCGATCAGTTCCGCGATGCCGGTCATGCCCCAGTTGATGAAGTACATCCAGCCGGAAAGGAACGCGCCCTTCTTGCCGAACATTTCACCGGCGTAGCTCACGAAGGAGCCGGAGGTCTGGCGGTACATGATGAGCTCGCCCAGCGCCCGCATCAGCAGGTAGGCGATGACGCCGGCAATGGCGTAGGAGAAAATCAGCGCCGGGCCAGTAGAGGCCAGGCGGCCGCCGGCGCCCATAAAGAGGCCGACGCCGATGGCGCCACCCATGGCGATCATGGTGACGTGGCGGCGGCCAAGGGTCTTGCTGTAGCCCTCGGCGCTGAGGGTGGGGTCGACGGCGATGGATGGTGCCGTGGGGTTTTGCAGGTCGGTGGGGGTACTTTGAGGCACAACGGTTCCTTGTGGGTTGGGTTTGGCCGCATCCGTAACATGAAAGATTCCGGTCACAAAATTCGGTGTTTTGCCCTTGGGGCAACCGATTGTGATCGGAATCTCTCGTGTCGCCGAAGCTTCACGCGGCTTGACCATCCTACAAGACCGAGCGGGCAGCACGTGACGGGGGCTACACCTGGCCGGTCCGCAGGACGATGTTCCGCTCCTCGTCAGACGTCACCTGGTACCTGGTCAGCGGGCCGGCGCCGGTGGTGGAACAGCCTGTCCCAAGGTCAAAGGCATGCTGGTGCAGGGGGCAGATGACCACCTCCCGGTCAATGGTCCCGTCGGCGAGCGGGCCTCCACGGTGCGGGCAAACTGCGGAGAGCGCGCGCAGGGAACCGTCCCTGAGCCGGAAGACAGCCACCTGCTGCCCCCCGACGGCGAACGCCCGGCCCTCGCCCAGCGGAATCTGTTCCACCGGGCCCAGGACGTGGAGGGCACTGGTTCCCGGTCCGCCGTCGTACGTCATTCCTAAACCGGGCTGTTCCGTACTCATCGGACCGGCACCTGCGGGAGCACCGTCAGCGGGAGCGACGTCCTGAACTGTCCCGGGGTGAGGCGATCGTCCCGCTCGCTCCAGGGATCCACATAGTTGTCCACCGAAGCCTGCATTGAGGAGTCGAGCCGGCCGGCAATCCCCTCGGAGTCCGCCACGATGACGGCCCTGATGTGTTCGATGCCCACCCGGGGAACAAAGGCGTACGTCCGTTCCAGCCAGTTGGCGTTTTCACGGTAGTACTGCATAAACCGGCCGGTGAGGACCTTGACCTCATCGGGGTCATCCACGGTGGCCAACAGGTCCCCTTTGCGGATGTGCGCGCCGGCGGCCCCGCCCACATAGATCTCCCAGCGGCCGCCCTCCACGGCCACCACGCCCACGTCCTTGACTAGGGATTCCGCGCAGTTGCGGGGGCACCCGGAGACAGCCAGCTTCAGCTTGGCCGGGGATTCAATCCCTTGGAAGCGGGACTCGATCTCGATGCCCAGCTTGGTGGAATCGCCGGTGCCGTACCGGCAGAAGTCCTTGCCCACGCAGGTCTTGACCGTGCGGAAGCTCTTGCCGTACGCATATCCGGAGGGCATATCCAGGTCAGCCCAGACCTGCGGGAGATCCTCCTTGGGCACCCCCAGCAGGTCAATGCGCTGGCCGCCGGTCAGTTTGATCAGGGGAATCTTGTGCTTCTCGGCCACGTCCGCGATCCGGCGCAGCTGCTGCACCGAGGTCACGCCGCCCTTCATCTGCGGCACCACGGAGAAGGTGCCGTCGCGCTGGATGTTGGCGTGCACGCGGTCATTGATGAACCGGGCATCGCGTTCGTCGATGTACTGGTCCGCCAGCATCATTTTCAGCAGCGATGCCAGTCCCATTTTCGATTTGGCATCCTCGGCACTCCCCGGTGCGAGCGCCTGGAACACCTGGGAGACCGAACGCAGCCCGCGTTTGCGGATCTCCGCCATCAACGACGGCTTGTCCAGCGGGATGCCGGGGACGTAGTAGCTGGCGGCCGGATCCTCCTCCACTGCACCGTCCGCGGCCCACTCCACCACCTGCCGGACCAGGAGCTTGCAGGAGCCGCAGCCCTTGCCCGCGCGGGTGGCGTCCATGGCACCGGCAACAGAGGTGCAGCCACCCTTTACCGCCCCGACCAGGTCCTTTTTGCTGACGCCGTTGCAGTTGCAGACCTGGGCGTCGTCATCCAGCTCGGCCACGCCCACGTCCTCCCCCGGAGTGCCGAGATCAAACATCAGGCTGATCCGTTCCTCGGGGAGCGGCAGCCCGCGGTCATAGGCCTGGGTCAGGTAGGCCACCTTGCGGCTGTCGCCCAGGAGCGTGGCGCCCACCATCTTGTTGTCGCGGACCACGATGGACTTGAACACGCCACGGCTGGGCTCGGAAAAGACAATGTGCTCGTCGGTATCGCGTTCCGGCCCGTGCAGGCCCATGGAAGCCACCTCCACGCCGGCAACCTTGAGCTTGGTGGCCGTGCGGGAGCCCAGGTAAGCGGCGCTGGTGTCGGCGCCGGTGACGTGGTTGGCCAGCACCACGGCCTGCTCCCACAGTGGCGCGACAAGCCCGTACACCTCGCCGCGGTGCTGCACGCACTCCCCCACGGCATAGACGTCGTCCTCGTCCTGGACGCGCAGCTGGTCATCCACCACGATGGCCCGTTCCACCGGCAGCCCGCTGAGTACGGCGAGGTCCACATTTGGCCGGATGCCCGCCGCAACCACCACCATGTCGCAGGCAATATCTTCCCGGTCGCGGAGCCTGACGCCGCTCACTCTGTCTGTTCCCAGGACGGCCGTGGTGCGGCTGCCGGTATGCACGCGGATGCCGAGCGCTTCCACGCTGCGGCGAAGCACCGCACCGCCGTCGGGCCCCATCTGGGCGTTCATCAGGTGCCCGCCGGAGTGCACCACCTCCACGTCGATGCCGTGGCTTTTCAGGCCGTAGGCCGCCTCTAATCCCAGGAGGCCGCCGCCGATCACCACCGCGCGGCTGTGGTGATCATGCTGGGCGTGCTGGATCATTTTCCGGGTGTCATCAATGGTGCGGAACCCAAACACGCCGTGTTTGACGGACCCGCCCGGGGTGTAAAGCCCGTCCATGGGCGGCATGTGGGATCGGCTGCCCGTGGCGATGATCAGCACGTCGTACGGTGTCACCCTGCCGTCGTCGGAAAAGACGTTCTTGGTGAACCTGTCGATCCGCTCTGCCCTGACGCCGGAATGCAGGGTGATGTTGTTTTCCCGGTACCAGGAGAGGGCGTTGAGGAAGATGTCCGCATCGCTTTCCTCCCCCGAGAGGACGTGGCTGAGCATAATCCTGTTGTAGTTCCCATACGGTTCGTCGCCGAACATGGTGATGCTGAACTGCTCGGCTCCGCCCCTGGCCAGGATCTCCTCCACGGCGCGGGCGCCGGCCATCCCGTTGCCGATCACCACCAGCCGACGGCGGGAAGCGGGTTTTCCTGAATAGGCACGTTCTTGCGGCTTATGCCCGGGCTTGTCCAGCGGCTTTTCCATAAGACCCGTCATCAGTGTTCCACCATGCCCAGGTCAATCACCACGGCCCCGGCGACGCCTTCGGGGGCCACCAGGTAGAGCTCGATCACCGAGCCGCCTTCAATGTCCTCCACCACCCGCAGCGGCACATGGACATCGCCCCTGGCTCCGATCGGGAAGTACCGCATGGGCACACCGTCCCGCATCAGCACCACGGTGATCAGTTCAGGGCTGGAGTTCCCGCCCCGGAAGTAGAGCGTCTGGTTGATCACCCCGTCCGGAACGTAGTGCAGAAGTTCGCTGTGGATGGGGACCGGTTTATCCAGCCCCGCCCCGGCAAAGGGATAGATGCCCTGCAGGAAAAGGTTCTTGGTGATCACAGTGAGATCCTTTCGGCCGCCGGTGACTGGCATGTCCCCATCCTGCGCTGCCGATGTTTCCGCCTGCCGGTCCCCGGGTAACGATCCCTTAACGCAAATCTCACCGTTTTCCGGGCCTCGGGCCGCCAGCCGCTCAGGCTAGCGATGCACGCCAATAGCGCGAACGGACAGTTGAGGCCCCTCCAACTGGGGCCTCAAGTGTTCGTTCGGGCTTCCTCCGCGAGTGCGCCATTCTCCATCGAGTACCTGACCCAGCGGCCGGCGTCGTCCGTTCTTGCCTTGTCGCTCTTTCGCGCGCAGGAGGCGAACCACTCCCGCAGGGCGCGGTCGTGGCTGACCATGACCAGCGTCCCGGCAAAGCCCGCGAGCGCCTCCTCGAGCTGCTCCACAAGCACCGGTGCCAAGTGGTTGGTGGGTTCGTCAACAATCAGGGTTCCGTAGCCGCCGAGCAAAAGCCTGGCCAGGGCAAGGCGGCGCTGCTGGCCGGCGGACAGGCCTCCTACCGGCACATGGAATTCGCTGGTGCGGAACAGCCCCAGGCGCAGGAGTGCCTCGGCGTGCTCGTCGATGTTTCCCCCCAGCCCTGCGGCAAACGCGGGGAGCAGCCGCAGCCCGGGCCGCTTCGGGAGCTCGAGCTCCTGCTGCAGGTAGCCCACCCGCGCAGGGCGGGTCACGGTGCCTGCCGCGGGCTCCAGCGTGCCTGCCAGCACCGAGAGGAGCGTGGATTTGCCTGCGCCATTGGGGCCGGTGATGAGGATCTTCTCCCCGGCGGCGGCGGCAAAGTTCGTGGTGTCCAGGCGGCCCGGCACGGCCACCCCACGGGCTTTGAGCACGGGAACCGCCAGCTGGGGCGCATCCGGACCAACGTCAAGCTCCGCGGCAAGGCGTAGCGGGACGGGCGGACGGTCCACCGGACTGGCTTCCAGCCGGCGGAGGCGCTCCTGGGCGTTGCGGACCTTGCTGGTGGCCGCCTTCTGCCAGGTGCCGGCCTTGAAGTCGAAACCCATTTTGTCGCCGTCGCGTTTGCGGGCGTAGCCCATTTTCCCGGCCACGGTGTCCGCCTGCCGCTGTTCGGCCTCCATCGCGTCAACCCAGGTCTGATACTGCTGTACCCAGCGCGAGCGTTCGGCTGCTTTCTCCTTCAGGTAGCCCTCATAGCCGTTGCCGTAACGGGTCACGGAGCGTCGCTCGGCATCCACCTCGATCACGGTGCTGGCCACCTTCCGCAGGAGGACCCGATCGTGCGAAACCACCACCACCGTGCCGCGGTGGGCGGCCAACCTGTCCTCCAGCCAGGCTGTTCCGCGTGCGTCCAGATGGTTGGTGGGTTCGTCCAGGAGCAGGATGTCGGCCGGGTCCGCCAGGATGCAGGCCAGGGCCACGCGTTCCTGCTCACCGCCGGACAGCGAGCCGAGCACCCGGCTCCGGTCCAGGCCGCCCAGCCCCAGCCGGTCCAGGGCTGCCTCCACGCGGGACTCAGCAGCATAGCCCTCGCGCAGCTGATACTCGGTCTGCAAAGCGCCGTAGGCTTCCAGTTCGTCCGCTTCGGCCTCGGCCAGCCCGGTCTCCAGGCGGTCAAGTTCCGCCTCGATGGCGCGCAGGGACGCCAGGGACTCGTCGATGGCGGCGCCGACTGTGAAAGACTCCGGCAGGCCGTGAGTCTGGGCCAGGTAGCCCACCCGGCCGGGGCTCGCCACCGTTCCTTCGTTCGGTGCCTCAAGGCCCGCCATCAGCCGCAGGAGTGTTGATTTGCCGGCACCGTTTTCGCCGACGATGGCCACATGCTCGCGGGCGGTAATGGCCAGGCTGATGTTGTCCAGCAGCTGGCGGTCTCCGTAGCCGTGGGAAACGCCCACAAGGCTGAGGTGTTCAGTCATCAAAAGTCCTCGAATAATCCGCAGTGTGGCCGCCGGAGCTGAAGGTGACTTCAGGTAAACGCTCAACGGGGGGCCCTGGCATCGGTGGAACAGCCCGGTCTGCTTGGGCTGCTGGCTAGGACTTCATCGCTCCAGCCTGCCCGGTGACGCCGTGAACGTCAAGGTGGCTGCCGCCGTCGCCCGCTTTGTCCGTCGCGTTGAGAGGCTCCCCACCCCATCCCCCCGCGCGAACTGGCACGTAATGCCCTCAAAAGTCGGATCTGCGGGCATTACGTGCCAGTTCGCGCTCAGCCTCAGGGTCAGACAGCGAGGACGGCCGCCTTCTTGCGGCGGGCCTTCGCGAGCCGGGTACCGATCAGTCCCTGCCGGGGACTGAAGAGATAGACGACGGCGAATACCGCACCCTGGGTGAGGACCACCATGGCGCCGGACGCGGTGTCCAGGTAGTAGCTGAGGTAGATTCCGGCGATGGAGCAGGCCGCCGAGATGGCGGGGGCGATAACCAGCATCCGGGAGAAGCGGTCAGTCAGCAGATAGGCCGTGGCGCCGGGGATGATCAGCATGGCCACCACCAGCACCACGCCCACGGTTTGCAGCGCCACCACCGACGTCAGCGCCAGCAGGCCCAGCAGCAGCGCGCCGAGCCGTTTCGGGGAAAGTCCGATGGCGTGGGCGTGCGTGGGATCAAAGGCGTAGAGGGTGAGGTCACGGCGCTTCAGGATGAGGATGGCGAATGCCACCACGCCCAACACGACGACCTGGATGAGGTCAGGAATGCTGACGCCCAGCAGGTTGCCGAAGATGATGTGGTTCAGGTCCGTCTGGCTGGGTGTGACCGAGATGAGGACCAGGCCCAGGGCAAACAGCGAGCTGAAAACAATGCCGATCGCGGCGTCCTCCTTGACCCGGCTGGTGTTGCGGACCACCCCGATCAGCGTCACGGCGATCAGCGCAAACACCAGGGCGCCCAGGGCAAACGGAGCCCCCACGATGTACGCCAGGACCACCCCCGGGAGCACGGCGTGGGAGACGGCGTCGCCCATCAGGGACCAGCCGATCAGCACCAGCCAGCAGCTCAGGACGGCACACACAATGGCGGCGAGCGCGGTGGTGATGATGGCGCGGACCATAAAGTCGTAGCTCAGCGGTTCCAGCAGCATGTCCAGAAGATCCACGGTTCAGCCCCTGCTTTCGGTGCGTGCGGGCTTGTCGCGGTTCAGCACGTCCAGGCCGAACGCCATGGCCAGGTTCTCGGGCTGCAGCACCAGTTCCGGGGCACCGTGCATCAGGACCCGGCGCATGAGCAGCACGGCTTCGTCGCACAGCTGGGGCAGGGCGTGCAGATCGTGGGTGGAGATGAGGATGGTGCAGCCGTCTGCGGCGAGTTCGCGCAGCAGCCTGGTAATGGTGGCCTCGGAGCGTTTGTCCACGCCGGCAAATGGCTCGTCCAGGAGCATCATGGTGGCGCCCTGGGCAATTCCGCGGGCCACAAAGGCGCGCTTTTTCTGGCCGCCGGAGAGCTGCCCGATCTGGCGTCCGGCGTACTCGCCCAGTTCCACCCGGTCCAGAGCTTCGTCGACGGCGGCGCGGTCCGCCTTCGACGGGCGCCGGGTGAACCCCTGGTGCCCGTAGCGGCCCATCATCACCACATCGCGGACGGACAGCGGAAACTGCCAGTCCACATCCTCGCTCTGCGGCACGTAGCCAATCCCACCTTCCTTGCGTGCCCTGGAAGGTGACTGGCCGTTGATCAGGACACGGCCGGCGTCGGGCTTAATCATTCCCATGATGACTTTGAACAGCGTGGACTTTCCGGAGCCGTTCATGCCGATCAGGCCACAGATCCGCGCAGCATCCAGCGTCAGGGAGGCGGAGTCGAGCGCCAGGACCTCACCGTAGTGGACGGTCACGTTCTCCACGAGGATTGCTGGGGTGCTCATGGTAATCATTGTGCTGCAGTTGTGGACGCCCCTGTAAGCGCCTTGGTGATGACCTGGGCGTCGTGCCGGATGAGGTCGAGGTAGGTGGGAACGGGACCATCGGCTTCGGAGAGCGAATCTACGTACAGCGTTCCGCCGAACTTGGCGCCGGTGGCGCCCACAACCTGCTGCATGGGCGCATCTGAAACGGTGGATTCACAGAAGACTGCGGGGACCTTGTTGGCCTTGACGTACTCGATGGCCCGGGTGATCTGCTGGGGTGTGGCCTGCTGCTCGGCGTTGACCGCCCAGATGTAGACCTCGTGCAGGCCGGCGTCGCGGGCGAGGTAGGAGAAGGCGCCTTCACAGGTCACCAGGGCACGCTGCGCCTCCGGGACGCCGGCGAGGCTCGATTTCATCTCGTCCTGCACAGCCTGCAGCTCGGCTTTGTAGGCGTCGCCGTTGCTCCGGAATTCCCCGGCATTATCCGGGTCCAGCTCGGAGAAGGCCTTCACCATGTTGTCCACATAGATCTGGACGTTCACCGGCGACATCCAGGCGTGCGGGTTGGGTTTTCCCTGGTAGGAATCCTCGCTGATGGACATCGCCTGGACACCGTCGCTCACCACGGCATGGGGGACGTCCAGGCCCTCCACGAACTGCCCGAACCAGGCCTCCAGGTTCAGCCCGTTGTCCAGGATCAGGTCGGCTTTGGAGGCCTTGCGGATATCGCCGGGGGTGGGCTCGTAGCCGTGGATTTCGGCTCCGGCTTTGGTAATGGACTCCACCGTCAGCTTGTCGCCGGCGACGTTGCGGGCGATGTCTGCCAGCACCGTGAAGGTGGTCAGCACAACTGGTTTCTCCCCGTCGCCGCTGCCGGATGTACCACCCGGTGCGGCGCCGCCACAGGCGGCCAGGGAAAGGGACAGGAGGACGACGGCGGCGGCGCCGATGGCGCGTGACGCCACCGATCGCCGGGCTGAGGTTCGGCGGACTACTTTGGCGCACCGAAACAGAAAGTTAGGCATACCGAATATTCTACGGGACGCCGAAGTTGGACTGCAAACCTACGCCTGCCCGCCTGCACGCCTCCTCTACCCCAACTGGGTCGCGCTAACTGTCTTTATGGATCCGCAAAACGACAGTTAGCGCTACCTAGATGGGGTGGGGATACGCTGAACCTATGGCTACACAACGTCGGAGACCACCACCTCTGCAGCCTGAGCTCTACCGGTTTTCCAGCCTGGATTTCGCCACCGTGGGCCTTTACGTCGGCCTGGCTGTGTTCATCGCCCTGGCCGGGCAACTGCTGCTGCCACTCCTGCCGCAGCTCGGACCCTCCCGGCTGGCCGCTTCATACGGCCTTACCTTTGTCTTTTATGCGTTGGTCGCAGCGCTGGCCCTGTTCGCCGCGCGTCATGTGGTGGCCCGGGACCTCCGCGTGCTCGCTACCCGCCCCTGGTTCACGCTGCTGATGGTGCCGGCCGCCGTCGTGGCCATGATGATCCTGACGGCGATTGTGGTGGTGGCCGCGGGCGGAGTGGAGACCTCCCAGAACCAGGCCGGGCTACAGGCGCTCATGCAGCGCATTCCGGCCTGGCTGACGGCTCCGGTGCTGGTAGTGATCGGACCCTTTGTGGAGGAATACCTCTTCCGCCACCTGCTAATCGGCAAGCTGAGCCGGCGGGTCAACATCTGGTTGTGCTGCATCCTGTCCACAGTGCTCTTCGCCGCCCTGCACGTTGTGCGGGAGGGCATCACCTTCACTGTGCTGCTGCCCTACCTGGCGATGGGGGCCACATTCGTCCTTGTCTACGTGTGGACAGGGAAGAACCTGATGTTCTCCTACCTTGTGCACGCAGCCAAGAACCTGCTCGCCGTGATCTTTATCTACGCGATACCGCCGGAGGTCTACGAACAGATCCAGTAGGTTCAGGCCTAGATCCCGCGGACGAACTGCCTAGGGAAGGGAGATCCCGCGCAGGGTGAACGTGTGGGTGCCCCGGGTCCGGCCCGTGATGTAGACCTTTACGCCGTCCGTGGCGTTGGTTCCATTGACGTAGCGGTAGGCCTCACCCGGGTTGTACACCGGCGGGTTGTCGGGGTCCGTGGGGTTGCCCGGACCGAACTCGATGCCGTGCCCGCCCACCCGGTAACTGCCTGTTCCTTCCACGAGCTGAAAGGTGTCGGCACCTCCGGCAGGCTCGGCACCCTCAAGCACGCCCCCGGGCCTGAAAGTGAGTTCCAGGGCGAAGGAGGTGTCAGCGCCGTCAAAGCCGATCTCCAGGACGGTTTCATTCTCGCCGACATGGACCGCAACATCCGTGGTGAGACTGTGCACCACCGCGGGCCTGCTGGAAAAGTCCATGCTGGCGCTGAAGCGGCCCTCGTGGGTGAGGCTGTAGATGCCGTCGCCGCAGTGCTTCTCAGGCGGAAGCGGCAGGTAGAAGTTGGCGGCAAGGGTCTCGGACAGGGACACCTGGGAGCTCCCGTCGGCAGCCGTCTCCTGGCTCCGGAACGGACCGAGGTCAAAGAAGCTGCGGGACAGCCGGACGTCGGACAGGAGGGCTGAGCCATGCTCAAAACGCAGGAAGGTGGGGTTGGCGGACAGCCCTGACACCACACCGGGCACCAGTTCATCGCAGCCGCCGTAGACGGTGGTGACTGCCTCCCCCCGCCGGAACCGGTAGACGCCGCAGCTGTCCAGTGAGGCCTCGGCAGGGGCCAGTGCGTCCGGCAACGGAACATTGTCGTCCATGCCGGCGCCAGCGCCCGCTCCCGTGCTGCCAGCACCCGGCAGGGTTTCCGCCAGCCAGGGATCCAGCCGAGTCCTGGCAAGCAGCTTGTCCGGTGCGTACAGCGGGAACTGCTCCAGCCAGCGTGCGGCGGCGGCGAAATCCTTCCGCCCGTCCTGGTTGGCCAGCCGGCGGTAGAGCATCAGGAAGACGGTAGCGTCAAAGGTCAGCCATTGGTCCTGGCGCCGGGAGAAGACGGATTCCACACTGCCATCGGAGTTAAACCAAGGCAGGAATGCCGCCAGGTTCCGGCGGACATGGTCCAGCAGATCGGGCTTGCCGGCACTGTCCGCGATGGTCAGGAGCGAGGGGTTGGTGACCGCCGTGGCATACAGCGGGCTGCGTTCGGAATACATGCCGTCCGGAAGCTGGTCGATCCCCTCGGCCAGCCATTGCCCAATGCGGGCCTCGATCTCCGGCCGCGGCGCACCCTCGCGGAGCTGGAGCTGATGGATCTGGGCCAGCGCGGCCGAGAGTTCCCACCGGTGGTTGGGGGTGTGGACTCCGCCGCCCACCAGGGACCCCGTGGCACCGGCAACGATCTGCCTCAGCCTATGGCGGACGTCCCGCAAAACACCGTCCCGCAAAACACCGTCCCGCAAAACACCGTCCCGCAAAACACCGTCCCGCAAGACGCCCTCCGGCGCCCCGTCGGCCAGGGCGTCGATCAGGCATAAGGCCAGGCACGCGTCATTGATGGTGAAGGCCGTGTCAGGCGGCGAGCTCAGGTTGGTGCCGTCAAAAAGGCCGGCAGGGCCCTGGAGGCGTTCAAGCCGGTCCAGGCATCTCCCCATCGGTTCCTGCAGCCCGGATTGCCCGTAATAGGCGGATCGTGGCTCCGAAAACACCGTCACCAGGGCCAGCAGCCGGCTCATGGCGCCGCGATGGGGAAGAGCCGCAACGCCGCCGTCGGACGTTTCAAGGAGGGTGCCAACATGCCTGTCCGCTTCATCCACTACCCGGTGAAGAAAAGCGATATCGGTTGTTGCGGCCGTCTGCTGTTCGTTCAACATTCCTTCTTTTCCAAGCGGCAAGGGAGCTAGTCCTTCAGGCCGGCGCTGACATCGGCGTTGAGGACGTACTTCTGGCAGACAAAGAACACCAGGACCAGCGGCAGGATGGAGATCACCGACGCACCAAGGAGGACAGGCCAGTCGATGTTCTCGGCGCCCACGATGCTCCGCAATGCAACCTGAAGGGTGTACCACTTGGGGTCGTTCAGCACGATCAGCGGCCAGATGTAGTCATTCCAGCGCCACTGGAACGAAAAGATGGCCAGCGTGAACAGAATGGGCCGGGACAGCGGCAGCATGATCCGGAAGAAAATAGTCAGCTCGCTGGCACCGTCGATCCGGGCTGAATGCAGGAGGTCATCGGGGACCGTCAGGAAGAACTGGCGGAACATAAACACCCCCGTGGCCGTCAGCACCGAGGGCACAATAATGCCCGACAGCGAGTTGTACAGGCCCAGATCCCGGATCACCGTAAACGTGGGGTTCAGGATCACCTCGGTGGGCAGCATGGTGGTAGCCAGGATGCAGACGAAGAACAGGCGCGTGCCGGGGTTGTTGTACTTGGCCAGGGCGTAGCCGGTGCAGGCGCTGAAAAAGACAGTCAGCACGGTGGTGACCAGCGCCACGGTGGCGGTGTTCAGGAAGTACTGGGCGAAGTCAACGCGCTCCCAGGCGTCAATAAAGCCCTGGAAGGTCCATTCCCTCGGAATCATGGACAGCGGATACGTGAACAGTTCGCTGCCCGGCTTGAACGAACTGAGGATGAACCACAGCAGCGGCAGCGCGTAGATGGCCACGATCAGCCACATCAGGCCCGTCAGCGGCGCGGACAGTTTGGCCCGTCCGTTCCGCATGTTCCGCTGGTCCGCGGTGCGGGCGGCTTCCTCGGCCCCTAGAACGGCCACTTCGTCCGAGACGGGAGGCAGGTTGGCAGCTGTTGCCATGGGTCAGCCCTTCTTCTTGTTGAAGCGAAGCTGGATCAGCGCGATAGCCAGCAGGACCACCATCAGCACCATGGACGCGGCGCTGGCGTAACCCACCTTGGACTGCTCAAACCCGGTCTTGTAGATGTACTGGACGATCAGGACGTTTTCCGTGCCGGGGCCGCCGTTGGTCAGCGCCTGGATCATGGCGAATTCCTTCATCGCATGGATCGTGGAGAGCAGGATAACCATGAACGACGTCGGTGCGATGCCAGGCAGTGTCACATGCCGGAACCGTTGCCAGGCGTTGGCCCCGTCCAGCTCGGCGGCCTCCAGCAAGGCTTCCGGAATGTTCTTCAGCGCTGCGATGAACAGGAGCATGTTGAAGGCTGTTCCGCCCCAGGCGGCGGCAAAGATCACCACTGTCAGGGCCAGGTTGGCGTTGCTGGACCACGGCAGCGGGCTTCCGCCCAGCGTGGAGATCACGAAGTTGACGAAGCCGAAGTCCTGTCCGAACATCCATTTCCAGATGACACCCACCACAATCGGGGAGATCAGCCAGGGCAGGAAGATCACGATCTTGGCAGCGGTCCGGCCCCTGACGGCCCTGCTGACGAGCAGGGCCGCAACTCCCAGGGAGGAGACGTAGATCAGCGGCACCGACAGCAGGGTGTACAGGAACGTGCGGCTCAATGCGGCGTAAAACGTGCTGTCCGCGAAGAGCTTCTGGAAGTTGGCCAGGCCGATGAAGTTCAACCGGCCCACACCGCGGTAGTCCGTGAACGAGTAGATCAGGCCCAATGCCCCGGGCCAGACAAAGAACACGAGGAAGAGCACCACGTTGACGCCGATGAGGACCAGCGGGGCAATGACGTAGCGGTTGTGGCGCTTCTGCTGGGACTTGCTCCGCACGGCTGGCGTGCGGAGCGTCTCAGGCGCCACCGTGGATCCCGTGGTTGGAGTAGCCACGGCTTAGCCGCCGTTGTAGAGCTTCACGATGTTGTCCACCGTGGTTTTGGCGTCCTGGCTGCCGCCGAGCATCTTGACGGTTTCCTCACGCAGCGGGTCACCGGAGAACGGGGTCTCGGCGTACGCTTCAGCCACCACCCGCTTGATGGCATTGTCACCCTTCGCCTCGTTGCCGGCAATCTGCTTCTGGTACAGCTCGAAGGAAGCCTGCTGGAAGGGGTACTCCACCTTCAGGTCTGCCTTGACGGGCAGGTAACCGCCCAACTTGGCGAACTCCGTGTAGTTGGCGTCATCGTAGAACCACTCGATGAACTTCTTGGCTTCCTCGTCAGCGCCGGTGTCCTTGAAGGCGACCATAAAGCCGCCGCCGAGGTTAGTGGCGCTGACTTCCTTCTTGGGCAGCGGCACGGAGAGCCATTCGAAGTCCTTGATGTTCTTGTTGAAGTCGGCAACCTGCCAGCTGCCGGAGTAGTACGCGGCCACCTGGCCACTCTTGAACATGGCATTGCCGTCTTCGCCGCTGAGCCAGACCGACTTCGGCATGGTCTTGTCGTCGTTGATCTTCTGGAAGTATTCGAGCGTTTCCACGGCCTTGTCGTCGCCGGCGTACTTGTCGCCTTCCTTGGCAAAGGCGCTGCTGCCGAACTCGTACATCATGGCGCGCAGGCGGTGGCCGGAGCGGTCCATGACCACGCCGTATTTAGCGCCGGCCTTCTCGCGGACCTCGGTGACGGCCGCGACAAACTCATCCCAGGTCCAGGCGTCCTCAAGAGCGGTGGGGTAGGCCACGCCGGCTTTGTCAAAGAGGCTCTTGTTCACAAACAGTCCGACGGCGGTGAGGTCGGAGGGGATGGCCGGAATGGTTCCGTCCGGGGCCTCCTGCAGGAACTTTTCGTCGATGTTCCGGGACTTGGCGATGTCCGTCAGGTCCTGGAGCTGGTTGACCCACAGCGGGTCAATGCTGGTCACGCGCGCCAGGGCCGGCAGATCGTTGGCGGTGGCTGCGTTCTTGAGCTTGGTGGTGATGTCCGCCGTGGGGACGTCCACCACTTCGATGGTGATGCCGGTGGCTTCCTTGTACTTCTTGGCGGCCGCGGCAAACGCGCCGCCCTGGTTGGTGTCGCCGGAGAGGATCAGCTGAAGGGGCTTGGAAGGGTCAGACGTGCCGCCTCCGCCCCCGCTGCCACAGGCGGTGAGCCCGGCGGCAAGGGCCGAAAGGCCGAACGCCGTCAGACCGAACTGCCTGCGGCTGATGCTTGAGATTCTTGTCTGCTCTGACAATGCTCTGTCCTGTCTCTTGCGGGGGGTGGGCCGCTGCCTGCGGACCGGGCTGGGTGAAAAATGGATGGAAGCCGGGGCCACCTGCCATGCTTGGGAAAAGCCTTTCCCTCGCTCCCAACTGTGACTTATGTCATGACAATCTGTCAAGCAAACGTGCCTGCATTTTGTCCGCCTGAAGAAAGCCGGGCCTGGTCTACCGGCCGGGCCCGCCGCCGTCGTAGGTTGGGTCCATGGGACTGAACATTCAGATTGTCACCGACTGCAGTAACCCGCACCAGCTCGCTGATTGGTGGGCCGAAACCCTGGAATGGGAGGTGGAACCGCAGGACGAAGGCTTCATCCGGTCCATGATCGACCAGGGGTTTGCCACGGAAGACCAGACCCTTGTCCACAAGGGCAAGCTCGTCTGGCGCGAGGGCTGCGCCATCCGGCCACCGGAGGAGCTCGAGGCGGCCAAGCCCACCAGGCGCCTCCTCTTCCAGACTGCGCCGGAAGGAAAGACCGTCAAGAACCGGGTGCACTGGGACGTGGACCTTGCGGGACGGGACAAGGATGAAGCAAGAAAGGCACTCGAAGCGCGCGGAGCCACGTTCCTCTGGACCGCCAGCCAGGGCCCGCATTCCTGGCACACCATGGCAGACCCCGAGGGGAACGAGTTCTGCATCAGCTGAGCCGATTACTAGACTTGTCCGGTGAGCAACCAATTCCCCGCCAAGGTGTCCGACGTTTTTGATCCTTCCCGCTGGCGCACCGTGTCCGGCTTCGACGACTTCCAGGACATGACCTACCACCGCCAGGTGGAGCGGGAAGCCGACGGCTCGGTGATCAGGGACCTGCCCACCGTCCGGATCGCGTTCAACCGTCCGGAGGTGCGGAACGCCTTCCGCCCCGGCACCGTGGATGAGCTCTACCGCGCCATGGACCACGCCCGGATGACGCCGGACGTAGCCACCGTGCTGCTCACCGGTAATGGCCCGTCCGCGAAGGACGGCGGCCATTCCTTCTGCTCGGGCGGTGACCAGCGGATCAGGGGCAGGGACGGCTATCGCTATGCCGACGGCGAAACGACGGAAACCATCGACCCCGCGCGTGCCGGCCGGCTCCACATCCTGGAAGTCCAGCGGCTCATGCGCACCATGCCCAAGGTGGTCATCGCCGTCGTCAACGGCTGGGCGGCCGGCGGCGGGCACTCCCTGCACGTGGTCTCGGACCTCACCATCGCCTCCCGCGAGCACGGGAAGTTCAAGCAGACAGACGCCACCGTGGGCAGTTTCGACGCCGGCTATGGCTCCGCGCTGCTTGCCCGCCAGATCGGCCAGAAGGCCGCCCGGGAGATCTTTTTCCTGGCGCGCGAATATTCCGCGGAGGACATGGTTCGGATGGGCGCGGTCAACGAGGCGGTGGACCACCACCGGCTGGAGGACGTTGCACTGGAATACGCGGCCGACATCGCCCGCCAGTCCCCCCAGGCCATCCGAATGCTCAAGTTCGCGTTCAACCTCGCCGACGACGGCCTGGCCGGCCAGCAGGTCTTCGCAGGCGAGGCCACCCGGCTGGCATATATGACGGACGAAGCCGTTGAAGGCAAGGAAGCGTTCCTGGAAAAACGTGACCCCGACTGGTCCCGTTTCCCGCACTACTTCTAAGGCAGGACTTCCATGACTTTCGAACCCGTGAATCCGGGCCCCATGAACGCTGGCCCCGTGGACATCGACCCTGCTCTCAAGGCACTCGCAGCTGCCCTCCATGGCGA
The DNA here is from genome assembly GCF_026427775.1 of Arthrobacter sp. CDRTa11. Taxonomy (NCBI): domain Bacteria; kingdom Bacillati; phylum Actinomycetota; class Actinomycetes; order Micrococcales; family Micrococcaceae; genus Arthrobacter; species Arthrobacter sp. CDRTa11. The sequence goes on from NZ_CP044532.1 coordinate 4,135,584, forward strand.
GGGCCCCGCCGTCGAACTTTCCGTTGGCCCTGCCGGGAACCTGGTGGTGGGACACATTGAGACTCCCGGCTGTGACGACGCCGTCGCTGTGGTCCGCACGTCCGGATCCACCGGCGCCCCCAAGGCCACCGTCCTGACGGTGGAGGCCCTGGCGGCGTCTTCCATGGCCACTGCTTTGGCACTGCGGGGCGAGGGCCAGTGGCTCCTGGCACTGCCGGTGCAGTATGTGGCGGGGCTGCAGGTCCTGGTGCGCTCACTGTTCGCCGGCACGCGTCCGTGGGTGATGGACATGTCCGGAGGCTTCACGCCGGAGGCCTTTACCGCGGCCGCTCTGGAACTGACGGACAAAATCAGGTTCACGTCACTTGTGCCCACCCAACTGCAGCGGCTGCTGGCCTCGCCGGCTCCGGAGACCCTGGCCGTGCTGCGCCGCTTCAATGGCATCCTGCTGGGCGGCGCCCCGGCCTCGGCGGATCTGCTGAATGCCGCCAGGGAGGCCGGAGTGCGCGTCATCACCACCTACGGATCCGCCGAAACCTGCGGCGGCTGCGTGTACGACGGCTGGCCGCTGGAAGGGGTGAACGTCCGGGTGGAGGCGGACGGCCGCATCCTCCTGGGCGGCGACACCGTGGCGGCGGGCTACATGGACTCGCCTGAAAGCACCGACACCTTCTTCGAGGAGGACGGTGTCCGCTGGTTCCGCACCAGCGACCTGGGCGTCCTCGATGCGGACGGACGGCTGACGGTGCTGGGCCGGGCCGACGACGTCATTGTTACGGGCGGCGTGAAGGTTTCGGCCGGGCACGTTCAGGCTGAGCTGGAAAAGTCCGACGGCGTCCTGGCGGCTTTTGTGGCCGGCGTCCCGTCAGCGGAATGGGGGCAGGCCGTGGCCGCGTATGTCGCGCTGGCCGGCCACCCTGCCGGCCCTGCCCGTCCTGCCGGCGCGGCCGGAGCCGACGGCCCCGGGGATCACGCCGTCGTCCTCGAACAGGAGTGGCGCCAGGCCCTGGGACTCCTTGCCCCCAAGACAGTGCTCGCCGATTCGGCGCTTCTTATGCTGCCAAATGGGAAGCCGGACCGCCTGGCTATGACGGAGCGGCTCAACGCTTTGCATCAGGGAAAGTAGAGTAGACCTGCACCTCCGGCCCTATCGGGACCGGCTGCACCGTCACTGATTCACCGTTTTTCCGACCCAACACGAGGTACTCACCGTGGCCACAGCCGCACAATGGATCCAAGGCGCCCGCCTCCGCACTTTGCCGGCGGCGATCGCCCCCGTACTGATCGGCACCGCCGCTGCGTTCGAAATGGATTCGTTCCGCCCGGTCAATGCCGTGCTGGCGGCCCTGGTGGCGCTCCTCCTGCAGATCGGCGTGAATTACGCCAACGACTACTCAGACGGCATCCGCGGCACGGACGACGACAGGGTAGGCCCGCTGCGCCTGGTGGGATCAGGAGCGGCCCGCCCCGAACAGGTCAAATATGCGGCGTTTGGTGCGTTCACGGCAGCCATGGTGCTGGGTCTGGCTTTGGTGATCATCACGCAGAGCTGGTGGCTGATCCTGGTGGGAGTAGGGTGCGTCCTGGCTGCCTGGGGCTACACCGGCGGCAAGAACCCCTATGGCTACAAGGGCCTGGGCGATGTGTTTGTGTTTGTGTTCTTTGGCCTGGTGGCCACCCTGGGCACCACGTACACCCAGGCCGGGCAGATAAACCTGGCGTCCATCATCGGCGCCATCGGGACCGGGCTGATTGCAACGGCCCTGCTGATGGCCAACAACGTCCGGGACATTCCCACGGACATGCGGGCAGGCAAGAAGACCCTGGCTGTCAGGCTGGGTGACAAACATGCCCGGGAAAGCTACGTGCTGATGCTGGCCGTGGCAATCCTGCTGGTGATTATCCTGGCCCCGGGAAGGCCATGGATGCTGATTGTCCTGCTGCTCATTCCGGCCTGCCTGATGCCGGCCTGGCTCATGATTAACGGCCGCAAGCGCAAAAGCCTTATTCCGGTGCTCAAGCAGACCGGCCTGATCAACCTCGGCTACAGCCTGCTTTTCTCACTGGGCCTTGCGCTCAGCCACGGGTTCTAAAGCCGGTCCTCAGCTGTTATCGGGGCCCTTGGCCCCGCTGTCTTGGGTCCTGCTGTCTTTGGCCCTGGGGTCTTTGGCGTCGGTGCGGATGACAGCGTCCGGGTTCGCGTCCAGGAGGGAATCCTCGGCAACCGCGTCCTCCACCTCACCCGCCGAGCGGAGCGGCTTCGCCTTGCCTGAGAACCGGTGCTGGAGCGCCGAGGCGGCCTCGTCACGCTGTTTCTGGAAGAAGAGGTAGCTCACCGCGAAGGCGATCAGGGCCGCACAGACGACGGACATCAGCGCACCCAGCCCCAGGAAATTGAAGAGCAGGAAGAGCGGCGCGAAGAGCGCCAAACGGATCAGGGAATATTTCAAAAAGGCCACTATTCAAGTTTAGCCGCCGCCCGCCGAAGGCCCTGCCCCGTCCGAACGATAGACTTTATGCATGCTCTTCCGTGTGGCTCTCGCCGTCGCAGTACTCGCCATTTTTGTCTATGGCCTGGTGGACGTGATCCGCACTGACGGACGCCTCACCCGGGGCATCTCCAAACCCGCCTGGATAGTGGTGATGATTGTCCTGCCGGTGCTTGGCGCCATCCTGTGGCTCCTGATCGGCCGCCCGCGCGGCACTCCCCAAGTCCGTCAGAATTACAGCCACCCCACGGCCCCCGACGACGACCCCGCCTTCCTGCGCAACCTGGAAGTCCGGCGCCGCAACCAGGCCGAAGCGGCCCGCCTCCAAAAGATCAAGGATGGCCTGGACGCACCGGCGCCCAGCCCCGAAGGCAGCGGTTCTGCAGGCCCAGGCCCAAGCACTTCCGGCTCGCCAGGTTCCGGCGGCGGCTCTACAGGTTCCGGCCCAGCAGGTTCCGGCGGTTCAGGATCTCCTGCTTCAGGATCCTCAGCTTCTGGATCCCCAGCAACAGGTGCCGCCGGTTCAGGAGCGGGCGCTTCAGGATCCCGCGGCGATGCCGGTAAGGGTAACGGCCCGCTGGATGAGGAAGGCGCCGGCGGTGCGGGCAGTGGCGATGCGGACGCGCACGATACTGATGAACTGAAGTAGGAACCGATGGCCCAGCGACCCGACGGAGAACACCAGTTACCGGCTTCCGACGCCGAACCTCCGTCAGGCGGGCCGCCTTCCCCTGCCAGCCAGCCGCCTGCCAGTCCCCCTCCGCGGCCAGGGTTGTCCTACTCCGCCCCCGCTCCCATAAAGGTGACCCAGCCGCCCCCGCGGATGGTCAGGCTGGGAAGGACACTGTGGGTGTTGAGCTTTCTGTGCGGCCTGGCGGTGCTCGCATCATCATTCTTCTCCCGCGACGCCCACTTGGAGCGCCTTCGCGGCGTAGTGGACCAGATGGCGCCCGGGGCCGAAGCCGAGGCCCTGACAACGTCTGTGGCCATCGTGTTCTGGGGCAGCCTCGGCGCCATGGTTGTGGTTATCCTCCTGGAGGCTATGGTCCTGGGAAGTGCCATGAACCAGCGCGGCTGGGCCCGCTGGGTCATGATTCCGCTGCTTCTTGCCCATATCGGCGCCATGCTGGTGGCGGGGGCGTTCCTGGTACCTGCAGACGCCACCGGCAGCTACGTGGTGCTGCTCTGGGCAGCTCAGCTGCTCCTGGCCCTCGCTGGCCTGGTGCTGCTCTTTTTGCCTTCCAGCGGGGCGTGGTTCCGCTCCCGGCAGCGGCTATAAATATTCGGCAAACTCCCCGAAAAGGTTCAATACTGTGCTTTGTGCCTAACGGTTCAATTGCAGCGCGGCGCATTCGGCGAGAACACCCTCACAGCTTCGCATCACCACACGGCATACATCTGCCGCGGAACGGTCCGTCAATGGGCTTTCGCTCACCATCCGCCACCGCTGCAGGCACCTGCGCGCCTCAGCACTGATCTCGTCCGTGCCTGCCTCCGGCTGCAGCCCCAGCCTCAGGTATGGTGCCGTTCCCCAGCCGCCCACCAGGCGTTCCGCTTCGTCAGCCAAATCATGGTTGAGCGCCACCCCGGTGGTGCGCAAAGTTGCCAGCAGGCGGAGTTCGCTGAACTCATGCGCATTGACTTGTATCCGTTCCAAAGCTGCCGCCAATTGTTCGGAGCCGTCCCGCGGCGAACTTCGGAGCAGTGCCTCAACTCCCACCAGCGCGGTCCGGGCTTTCAGCGTGTCGGCCCTGGCCTGGAATTGGCGGTTCACCATGTCCAGAAGCGGATCCAGGCCGCTGCGGCGCGCCAGTTCGTGTGCCAGCGGCGTGGGCTCTGTGAATCCGCTCCTGATAAGCACCACGCCCAGCCGGATGCCGAACAGCCCGAACCGCGCCAGGAGGGAGGCCCGTGCCTCCTGGTCCAGACCCTCGGGCACGGAAGCCCTCAGGAACCTGTCTGCTGAGAGCAGCATCCGCTCCCGGGCCGGCCGGTCCATGCCGGCAAGGAGCTGCAGAGACTCGAAATCGGACTGCCGCAGGCTGCGGGCACTCTGCGCCAACAGCCCGGCCACCGGGACCACCCCCAATGCCAGCTTGCGCAGGCTGTGGTCCCGACGGTACCGCTCCGCAATATCCCCGGCGGAAAGCAGGGAATCGATGCGGCCGGCACCGATCTCGTCCGCCCGGGACAAGACAGCCAGGGCGTTGACGGTCCCTGACCTTCCCGCCTCTGTGTCTTTGAATGACTCAAGGAACCGAAGATCCGCTGCATGCATATGCCGCATGAGGTATATGACGGCGTCGGCCTGAGAGGGAGTATCGGCAGGGGTCAGGAAACCGGTGGACAGCGCCGACACCTTCTCGGACAGCGACGCGATCCCGGGAGTATCAATAAGCGTGACATCCCGGAGGTTCCGGGACGGCCAGTCCACCACCAGGCGATCAACATCCTCCGGGCCCAGACTGCCCAGGACGAACACGAGACGGCCATCCACGCGTTTGACAGGCAGGGCCCTTGGCTCGCCGTGCACGGGATACATGGTGATCCGAGGCGAAAGCCCGTAGCGGTACCAGGTGATGATCTTCGTCGATTCACCAGTATCGGTAGGAGCGATCTCCTCGCCAATAATCGCGTTGAGCAGCGTGGATTTTCCTGCCTTCACCATGCCAGCAACGGCGATCCGCAGCGGTTCGGCCAGCCGCCGGGCGTACCCCTCCAATGCCCTTGTTGCTGCCGGATCATCGCGGTAGACGTGGAGGGCCTCCTGGACGAGTTCGGACACCCCTGTGATGGTCTCTTGCGTCATGCAGCAACCACCGCCGATTCGGTCGCGAGTACCTCGGCGGCGCGGTGCAGGGCGTCCACCCTCGTGAGTTCAGCCTTGATCTCGCGGATGCGCCGGTCCTTTTCCAGCGTGAACGTGGTGGCCGCCTTTTGTGCCGCCGCCACGGAGTCCGCGAGCGACCGGTGGTGCTCGTCCGCGATCTCCGTGAAATGGTCCCGTGTGGTCCGCTGGACCATCCTGAGCCTGTCCTTAAGCTGCTTCCCCACCTGGAAGACAACGTCGTCCACCTGTCGCCGGACCAGTGCCTTGGCTTCGCCCTGGCGTCGCTTGAGCCGGGCCTCCTGGTCTTCGCGGTATGCCTTGCGCCCCAGCAGCAGTCCAGCACCCACGGAAAGCGGATTGATAAGCGCCATTCCAAAAATCCCGGTCAACAGGCCGAACATCAGCACTCCGCCGTATGAGCCGCGCATGCCGATCAGGACCTTTTGCATGGGCTTGATGTGCCCGTCGTCCAAGGTTGGCATCTCGTCCACGGGGTCCAGGGCATCGCCTGTGTCGGCCACATGCAGCACCGGCAGGGCCACCTCGTCCTGGGAGAAGTGGTCCGCCACCTGCGCTGCCAGCCATTGAGCCCGCTCGCTCGTCCAAACGAAGGTGTCCGAAACGGCGGCGGCGGCACATTCCTCAAGCCACAATGAAAATTCCGGCCAGGTGGGGCCCGGGTCCCCCTGGTCAATGGCTGTCTCGGCTTCCCGCTGGATACGTCGCAGCCTGTCCCGCAGGTCATACTCCATGTCGGCTATCAGGTCGGTAATGCCGTCGTTGAGGGTCAGCTGCCACCGCGCGGACCGTTTACGCAGCTCGTCGGCCTGCGCTTTGGCCTCTTCCAGGCCGGCAATCATCTGGGGTGTACCTTCCGGATCCTCCAGCGCTCCCAGTTCCGATTGCAGGGACAGACGCAAATTCTCCGTCACCGAAAGCAGGTCCTGGCTGACGGACCGGCGCTGGATGCGTTCCGCTTTCCCCACCACTTCATTGCGGAGGTGGGCCACCAGATCCGGGAAGCCTGATTCCGTGTTCAGTTCCGCGTCCCGCAGCCGCGCTGCTTCAAGCCGGAGATCGGAGGAGACGGGGAAGAGCGGGATATCCGGCGCCACCTCGGCGAGGTGGCCGCGGTCCAAGTCCACCACCCGGCGCCACTCCGGATAGAGGTCGGTCTTGGACACCACTCCAATCACGCTCGGCGTGATGCGCATGGCCTGGCGCAGGAAACGGATTTCAGGTTCGGTGTACTCCTGTGATGCATCGGAAACCAACAGCATGGCATCCGCTGTTGGCAGGGCAGTCAGGGTGGTCAGGGTATGCGTGGATCCCAGTCCCCCCACGCCCGGCGAGTCGATGACCGTCAGGCCGCCGGCGAGCACCTTCCGGGGAAGGAAGACTTCCGCGGCCACGAGTTTCTTTCCATTTCCGGGATTGCCGCGTTCCGAGACATAGGCGGCAAGGTCTTCAATGTTGATGGGCTGGCGCTCCAGCACCCCTTCCTCGCCGGGTTCAGCGTCAACCTTGGGCAGCAGTATTGCCGCCGAGGCGCTGTCACCGTGCCGGACGACGGTGGGCACCGAGGTGGCAATGTCGTCGTCGACGGGGCACACCGGAGCGTTGACCAGAGCGTTGATGAGCTTGCTTTTGCCCTGTTTGAATTCACCCACCACGATCACGCGGATGCTGGGATCCTTCAGGCGGCGCAATGTCTGGTCCAGCCGCCTGCGAAGGTCTGCCCTGTCTCCCGCCCCCACCAGCTCAATGCCCTGCTCCACGAGCTTTGTCAGTTCGACTGACTGGATCGGCTGAACGGGTTTGGCATGGCCTGCCTGGCCGACAGAACCCGCCGGAGTAATCCTTGTTGCCAGCCCCCCGGATGGTTGCGTTTCAGCCACGATCTGTCCTTCGCGTCAAGTCCATGAATGCGTAAGCACCGTAAGCGGGCAAGTGCCCGGCAGGAGGTTGTTGGTCCCCCTGCCGGGCGTTGCCGTTACCGGGCGCTGACGCTTAGCCTGCTTCCGAGTGATCAATTGCGGTGTTGTTCTCAATCTCCACTTCGTTGTCCTTGATGACCGTGATGTCATCAATTTCGGTGTACTCAAACTCGTTGTCAGCAACCACCGTGTTGCCGGCAACAACTGTGTTGTCCTCGACGTTGGTGTAGTCGATGTTGTTGTCCGCGACCACGACGTTGTCCTCGATGTTGGTCTTGGTTGTTGTGGTGTTGGTTGTTGTGTTCGTTGTTGTGTTGCCCACGTTGCTCAGGGTCGCGTCGATCTCGACCTCCGTCTCCGTGGAGTGGTCATCGTTGAAGGATCCCACGATCGCCGTGTGTTCGGAGTTGTCGGTGTTGCCAACATTCTGCAGATCGGCATCGATGTCGACCTCTGTGTTGTAGGAATCGTCGACAGACTTATCCGTGTTGAAGGACTCGTCCACGTCGATTTCGGTGTTGCCAACCACTGCGTCACGGCCGGCGACGATGGAGTTGTCCGTGGAGTGATCCACCGAGTTGTCCGTGTTGTACGAGTCCTCCACGTTGAAGGAATCGTCGACGTCGATGTCGTCACCGGCCGCCATGGCCTGGTCGCCCGAGGCGATGATGGCGTCGTTGTCGAAGAACTGCCTGACGTCGCCGTCGGCCCAGATGTTCTGGTTGACTGACTGGTCGGTGATCGTGTCCCTGTCATCCACCGTTGTGGTGTAGGAGTAGTTGTTCACCACATGGTGCAACTGCTGTACGGCGTGGGCGTGGTCCTCGTGGTGTCCGCCGCCACCGCCGCCATGTCCACCGCCGTGTCCGGGGTCGCGACCGCCGGCGCCGCCGCTGCCGCCATTGTGACCAGTCCAGGCGGTGTTGCCACCAGTGTTGTACTCACGATCGAACGAGGCGGCGTTGACCGCGATGGGGGCGTAATCCAGGACGACTGGCATAGCTGCGTCCACATCTGCTGAGCAAACACCGCCAAGCCCGGCATCGTCCAGGGCCTTTTCCGGATCGTTCAGGAATTCCTGGGCGGCGACAGGGTTGTTGAATAGGCTCATCAGGAACTGGACGAGCTGATTTGCAAGAGTAGGCATTTGGGTGGACCTCATATCTTCTCTAAGTTTCGGATCGCCCGGCATCGTCGCCGGGCTTGAATAAAACGTACGGTCCCACCCAAGGACCGGGCATCGGGTTGCGGCCCCCTACCGGGCCGGCCCCGCTAGGGGATTGCTTGCTGGGGCTTTAGGGGAAATAGGGGAATCACTCCGGCGGCGGGTGCTCCGGCCCCAGGACCAGCCGAAGCCGAACCAGGAGATCCGAGCGGTTTTCGGCTCCTAACCGGCGTCGAATCCGTGCCATGTGGTGCTCAGCAGTCCGGGGCGAAATGTAGATCGTCTCCCCTATTTCGCGGTACGTCTTGCCCTCAAGGACCAGGCGGGCCACTTCCTTCTCTCGATCGCTAAGGACGGGTGCGGCCGCCTGGCGGACGTTGTTCTCCGGTGCGGCACCATCACGGATCTCAGAAGATGAAGATCCGGCAGACGGGGGCGCAGGACGTATTGTCCCGGTTCCGGCGGGGTTCCCCTGCGGATGCAGGTCCCGGGCACACGCCAGCAGCCTCACCATGTCCCTGCGGTCATCGGCCCGGGCCGCTGCGTGTCCCGCCAGTCGTGCACCTTCCCAGGGCATGCCAACGGCATTAAGCCCGTGCGCGGCCTGCTCCACGGCGGCAGCCTGGAAGCGGCCGGCAAGGACTGAAACCCATGCCTTGCCTGCCCCTGCAAGCACCGCCGCCAGATGGCTGTGTCCTGCTGCCCGTACCAGTGCCGAAGCATGGGGTGCCAGGGCAGCGGGGCTCTCGTTCAGCAGTGCGGCCTGGACTGCAGCCCAATGCAGGGGCACGGCCCAGAGGGGAGGCTCGCCAAGCCCTGCCAACAGTTTCCACGCCTCGTCAAGGTAAGGCGACACCCGCCGGCTTTCCCGCAGGCGGGCACCGGCAATCATGAGCTCACCCCACGGCAACAGGCTGTAAAGATCCACCGTGGTGTGCAGCATTGCTTCCCGCGCGCGTTCCCATGCCATGACCAGGCCATGGACTTCACCGCTTCTCCGGGCGAGGCCGACTTCCAAGGTGGCGCACAGGAACTCGTCGCGCGGCACCAGTGGCCAGTGGTTCGCCTTCGAGGCCTCGTTGATGGCCAGGCGGGCTTCGTCAGGATTGTCCTGCTGCATGGCTGACCAGGCCTTAAGCAGGCATAGCCGCGGCTTGGCGGCATCACCTCCCTGGCCGGCAGCGATAGCTGATCGGAGGATGGTGTCAGCAAGGTGGGGTTCCCCGGTGTGCAGCGCCAGCAGCGCGGCCAGCGCCCCCGGGGTGTCCGGAAGCGGGTGCGCCGCTCCAGCTGAGTTGAGCAAGTCGGAAGCATGAATCAGCACGGGCAGCCCTTGGTGGGGTTCGCTGGCAAGTGACTCAAGGATGCCCTTTCCCGTCTGGGTCAGGCCTACAGCCAGCAGCGTGGGAGAAGCAGGCTCTGAGTCCAGGGAAAACATGGTTTCGGCGCCCTCCCGGTTACCGCATCCCACCAAAGCCACTGCGGCGAGGGGCGCTGAAGGCCCCACTCTCTCCCGGCCAAGCCAACTGTAGACATCGGCGCCGCGGGCCAGCATGCCACGCTGCGCCCACACCGCGGCTGCCACGTCCACCCCCAGCCGGAGGTCGGGAGCAATCGGCGCCACCAGAAGTTCATCAACGATGCGTCCGGCAGCATCCAGGTCCCCCGTTGCTGCGGCAGCCTGCGCACGGCGGGCTGCCGTTGCCAGCTCATCTGCCCCGGCCAGCAAAGCTTCGTCATAGAGTTGGAAGGCCAGGCCCGGGTCACGCTCGAGCGCTTTGTCCGCCGCTTTTTCAAGTTCCTCGGCCACCCGGGGATCTGCCAGGCCGCTCCGTGCCAGTTCGCGGGCGAAATCACCCAAGGGCCGCCCTTCCGCGGCGAAGTTTGATACAAGTTCCTTTTGCAGCGCGTGGATCCTGGCCGTCGGTGTAACGGTCAGGAGGGCGTGCTGTGCAGGACCTACTACCGTGCCGCCAGGCCCCAGCAGGCCTGACGCTTCTGCCCTGGCCACCAAGGCGTCAAGGCCCTCCACTTCGGAGCTTTCCAGCCTCCGTTGCAGTTCCCGCGGCAGTGGGCCAGGCAACGTGAAGCCAACTGACAGGGCGAGCAGCAGCTCCCGCACAGCGGCATTTTCACCCCGCAACTGCTTCGCCATGTACTCGGCGCTGCCGTGCATTGGCGGCTGGACCCTTGGCTCTTCCGGCCCGCTTGGAGGGCTTTCAGCGCCCGCGTTCTGGATTCCGTTTTGCAACCCGACCTCTGATAGGGAGCCGCCGGCGCTTGCAGGGTCAGTCATCGGTCGGGTCTGCGGTTCTTCCGTGCCATGACCCTGGACGGCTCCGGAAGGCGCTGTATCGTGTCCGGTCATGAGTTACACCGCCGGTTCTGTCGCTGACACCGGATCCGCAGGCGGTGGGGCGGGGGCAGTGGCGGTTGGGGCCACCGTAGCGGGCGGCTGTGTGGTGGGCGGCGGCGGAGTCACCGTGGCGGGCGGCTGTGTGGTGGGCGGCGGCGGAGCCACAGTAGCTGGTGGAGTTGCCGTAGCGGGTGGTGGCGCCGTGGCTGGTGGAGGTTCGGTAGCCGGCGGGGCTGTGGTGGTCGGATTAGCTGTTGCTGGAGCCGATGGTGTGGTGGGCGAAGCCGTTCCCGCGGCCTGGGTAGGATCAGCCACTGCCGCCGCACCGCCGCCTTCACCTTCAGAAGAACTGGCGGGGCCAACGGAGGTACCACCCGCGGCAGGTTGGGACGATGGCCCGGAAGTTGGCTTGCTGGTGGGCACCGCCGCCTGCAGTCCCGTGCCACCGACAGGCTGGCCGACGCTCCGCTGGGCGCTGGCCTCGAGTCCCGGCTGTCCAGCCTGTGTCCCACCGGCGGCATCGTCGCTGCCAGCTTCGGTGGTGCCGGTGGAGCCGTTTGCAGCCTCCGGCCCCGTTCCGGCACCCGCTTCCTGCGGAGCGAAGATCCCCGTCAGCGTGGCAATGCCCCCAGGACTCTGGGCCGCGGTGGCAGTCAGCACCGTAAAGAGCGCGGCCACTGCGGCGACGGCGGTCACCCGCACGGTGGGCCTGTTCGCGTGGGTGCCAGGCTTCCGGGACCGGCTGGCGCTGTGGGCTGCCAACGCTGCGGCAGTAGGTGCCGCTGCGGGAGCGGATGCCGCCACTCCTGCGGCAGCATCCTTGCCGGCAACCTCCTGGCCGGCAACCTGCTGCGCCGCAACAACCTGCTCCGCCGCAACAACCTCATGCGCCGCACGATCCTGCGCGCGCACGGCTGCAACGGCAGCCCCGCAGCAAATGGACGACTTGGGATCCGCGTCCACGGCTATGGGCCTGTCCAGCGTTTCGGAAAGGAGCTGCGCCACCAGAGGGATGCGGGAGGATCCTCCGATCAGCAGCACGGCCGACAGGTCCCCGGGGTCGAGTCCCAAATCCTGAAGGGAGCGCTCCAATGCCTCCACGGTCTCGCGGACAGGCTCCTCGATCATCGCCTCGAACTCGGACCGGACCAGCCGCACCTGCTGCTGGACTCCTGGCAGCATCACCGCGATGCTTGCCTCGCTGTCAGAGGAGAGGGCTTCCTTGGCTTCCACGCATTCGCGCCGCAGCCGGGCCAGCGCTGCGCGTGCGGCGGGTAATTCCGGGTCCAGGCCAGCGAGGGCAGCACCCGTGTGTTCGGCCACATGGCGGAACACAGCCGCATCAAAATCAGCGCCGCCCAGACCCTCAATTCCGTGGGGGCGGCCCAGGAATTCGAAGTGGCCGGCGCCGGCCTTCCTCAGGATGGCGGTGTCGAATGTCCCGCCGCCCAGATCGTAAACGGCGATAGTGCTGCCGTCCTCCACACGCACCTGGGAGGCGTAGTACAGCGCTGCGGCTTCGGGCTCGCTGATCAGGGTGACGGAAGGCAGTCCCGCCGAGGACAGGGCATCCAGAATGCGTTTGGTGCGGTGTCCGCCCCACGACGCCGGGTGGGACAGGATGATGTTCGACGGCGGCTGCCCCTCGCGCTCCTGCGCCCGGTCCACCACCCATCGGGTCATGGTGGCAAAGACATCTTCGGCCGGCAACGACAGGGTGCCCACCGAAATTGGAACGGCGTCACCCACCCGGCGTTTGAATTCGCGCACCACCCGCTCAGGGGAGTCAAGGCCCCTGCGCTCGGCGGCTTCCCCCACCAGGACTGGCCCTTCGTCCGGATAGAACACCACAGAGGGCACAGCGGTTCCGCGGAGCCCCAGCGGGAGGCTCTCCGGAACACGTGGAGCATTCTGATCAATTCGGATAACTGCAGCGGCCGTAAAACTGGTCCCGACATCGACGGCGAGAACGTAGCTCATAGGTACCTCGAAAAAACATGCGGCGAGTCGCCTGCAAACTGCATCACAGGCGAGCTCCAACCAACGTAGCATCACCCTTTCGCGGGCGACACCCTTGTTGCTACACCGATTAGTTATTTAGCGGCGGCACCTTCAGCGCTATCCGAGTAACCCCTGTTCAGAGGCCTGAATAGGAGTGCAGACCATTAAAGAATTGGTTCACAATCGTGAAGTTGAAGATGACGCAGAGGTAGCCGACGATCGACAGCCAGGCGGCGCGGGTCCCCGTCCAGCCGCGGGTGGCACGGGCGTGAAGGTACCCGGCATAGACCACCCAGATGACGAACGTCCACACTTCCTTGGTGTCCCAGCCCCAGAAGCGTCCCCAGGCCTTCTCGGCCCAGATGGCACCGAACATCAGGGTGAAAGTCCAGCCAATAAAGGCGATCGCGTTGATCCGGTAGGACAGGTTTTCCAGGCTCAGGGCAGACGGCACCAGGCGCATGAAGCCCAGCTTGTCCGCACCACCTGCAGCCACGGTCTTCTGCCGGTGCGCCTGCACCAGCTGCAGCGCGGACATGGCAAAGGTGAGGGTGAACAGGGCCGATGACAACACGGCAATGGAGACGTGGATGATGAGCCAGTAGCTTTGCAGGGCCGGCACCAAGTGGCCTACCGGGGTCCAGTACGCCACCGAGGCGGCCACCAGCATGATGATGGACAAGCCCACCACAAAGGTCCCCAGGAACCTGAGGTCCCGCCGGATCAGCGCCAGCAGGAACACGGCAACGGCCACAAAAGCACCGGTGGTGAGGAATTCGTACATATTTCCCCAGGGCACACGCCCCGCGCCCAGCGCCCGCGTGACTACACCGGCAGCGTGGATGAGCACGCCAAGCACTGTCAGCGCCACCGCCACCCGCGCCGGAACGCGCCGTTCGGCCGCATAGCGCATGTCGGCGTCGGCAGTCTTTCCCGCCCCGGAAGGCGCGCCGCCCTGAATGGTGACCGACGACGACGGCCGCTCGGCCCGTCCGGCCGGCCCGGCCAGGTGCGATTCAGTCCTGTCGGCGCCCGCCCCCGCAGCAGCTGCTCCTGCGCCCGCACCTACACCTGCACCTACAGGGAATTTCGACGTCCGCTCCGCCTGGGCCGCTTTGAGGTCAACGGCGCGGAGGGCTTTGCTGCTCTTCGCCAGGTCCCAGGCGAAGGCGATGAAGGCCACGGTGTAGGTGCCGGCCGCGAGCAGCATAAACAGCTCGCTGTACTGGCCCATGGTTTCGTTGATGGCGAAGGGCATTACTGGTCCTTTTTCGGCCCGTTGGGGCCAGCTGGGGTGGTGACAGAGTCTGCGCCATTATCGTCATAACGGCTGGGAGTTTGCTGGGTTCCGGAGGACTCGTCGGCAGGACCGGCAGGCACCTGCCATTCCTCGGAGAGGAGCTTACGGAGGACGGCGGACTCGGCGGCGAGCCGATGGTCTTCACCGCGCGCCAGGAGGCCGTATTCCACCATGGTGCGGCCGTCCTCGTGCGTGCCCGTGCGAATCCAGACGCGGCGGCGGTTTACGTAGAGCGACATGACCAGCCCCGCGACAGCCAACAGGGCAAAGATCAGGGCGTACAGCTGGCCGGGGTTGTGGTGGATGTCCACGCCCACGTACCGCTTTACGCCGTCAAAACTGATGCTCCCCTTGCCGTCGGGCAGGGTGAGGCTGGCACCGGGCGTCAACGTGAGGCCTCCGGCCTCGAGGTTCCGGGCGTTCAGCGGAGTCAGGTCCTTGACGTTGAGCTCAAAGACATTCTGCGGGGCGCCGTCGTCCAGGCCGAGGTCCCCGTAGTACGAGTTCAACGTCAGCTGCGGGTTGAACAGTTCGGGGTCCCCGCTGAAGGACACACCTTCAGGGGTGACGAAGGCGGTGGGCAGGAAGAAGCCCTGGAAGCCCAGCTGGTCCGGCTTGGCGTCGGGAACCTTGATGACCACCGACGAGTAGTAGTTCTCGCCCTGCAGCTTGCCCACCACAGGGCCCTGGAAAGCCACGTTGCCCGCTCCGTCGCGGACGGTGACCAGCGGGGCGTACCCGTTTCCCGTGAGGTAGATGCTGGTGCCGCCCAAGGTGACGGGATCGTTGACTTTCAGGGTTTCCTGCCGCGCCGGCGCGTCAGGGTTTTCCTTGGTGGTCACTGCTGCGGAGAAGTCGATGGGCTGGCCGAACTTACCCCTGGATTCCCGGTCAAAGGTGATGTCGAACTTATCGAGCTGGATAGAGTACGGCTGCAGCTGGCTGGACTGGAAATTGGTACCGGGCATGAATTGGTCGTAACCCACCAGGGTGTT
Organism: Arthrobacter sp. CDRTa11; assembly: GCF_026427775.1. Classification (NCBI taxonomy): domain Bacteria; kingdom Bacillati; phylum Actinomycetota; class Actinomycetes; order Micrococcales; family Micrococcaceae; genus Arthrobacter; species Arthrobacter sp. CDRTa11. The sequence continues at coordinate 4,150,657 of NZ_CP044532.1, forward strand.
CACGAACGTGTCGCCTTCCACCAGGATGCGCTGCCCGCTGTATCCAAAGAGCCCGCCAACCGCCACGGACACCAGCACGCCGATCAGGGATGTGTGGAACAGCAGGTTCCCCACTTCCTTCATAAAGCCGCGTTCGGCCCCCAAAGACGGCCGCGCGCCGTCGTCGTCCCTCACCTCAACACGGTAGCCGCGCTTCTTGAGCAGCCCGGCGGCGCTGTGAATAGCGTCCGACGCCGGGAGGCCGGCCGCCGCCGGCACCACCAGCGTGCCGTACTCGGGCAGGCGGGAGAGCCGCTTCGGGGTACGCGGCGGCTGGGACCGCATCGCCTTGTAATGGGCCATGGCGCGGGGCACCACGCAGCCGATCAGGGAAATGAACAGCAGCAGGTAGATGGCGGAGAACCAGGCGGACGAGTAGACGTCGTACAGCTGCAGGGTGTCCAGCAGCTTGCCGTAGCCCGGGTTGTTCCTTATGTACTCCGTGACGGTGGAAGGGTTCGCGGGGCGCTGCGGGAACAGCGAGCCAGGCACCGCGGCAACCGCCAGCAGCAGGAGCAGGAAAAGCGCCGTCCGCATGCTGGTGAGCTGCGTCCACGCCCAGCGCAGCATTTCCTTGGGGCCCAGGGCCGGCAGCGCGGCATCAGCCTTGGCTTCGGCCACCGGGGTGGAGGACTTATTCTCTGCGTTCACTCGCTCGCTCATCAGATCGGCAACTTCACATCGGTTTGGAACCAGTACTGGAGCCCGGTCACCCAGGCGCCCCAGACGCCGCTGGCCATCAACAGGCCCAGCACGATCAGGATCGCTCCGCCGGTCCGTTGGATGGCCAGCCGGTGGGTACGGAAAAAGGACATCACGCCCATCCCGCGGCGCACCGCGAGGGCAATCAGGAGGAACGGGATGCCCAGGCCCAGGCTGTAGACAAAGGCCAGGAACGCGCCCTTGGCGGCGGACGAGCCGCCGGAGAGGCTCAGGAGCTGGACAGCGGAATAGGTGGGGCCGATGCACGGCGCCCAGCCCAGCCCGAACGTTATGCCCAGCAGCGGGGCACCCCATAGCCCGGCAGGCGGTTTGGCGTGGATTTTCGCATCACGCTGCAGCCAGCCGAAACCACCCATGAACACAACACCCATAACGATCACCAGGACACCCAGGAGCTGGGTGATCCAGGCGTTCTGGGAGCCCGTGATCAGCGTGCCGAGTTGCCCGAAGGCACCGCCCAGGAGCACAAAAATCGCGGAGAACCCCAATACGAACAGCCCAATCCCCGCGAACATCCGGCCACGCTTCTGCTTCTGCAGGTCCACGCCGGTCAGTCCCGTGACGTAGCCCAGGTACCCCGGCACCAGGGGAAGCACGCACGGCGACAGGAAAGACACGAGTCCGGCAAGCAGCGCCACCGGAATGGCGAGGAGCAGGGAGCCGCTCAGGATGGCTTCGGCGAAGGGGCTGTTCACGGTCCGGGGCCGCCGCTACTCTGCCACTGCGGCGGTGATGAGGGCTTTGAGGGTGCCCTTCTGGATTTCGCCGAGGACACGCGAGGCAACTCGGCCCTGCTTGTCCAGCACCAGCGTGGTGGGGACGGCACCGGGAGGAACAATGCCGGACACGGCCAGGAGCACGGCACCGTCCTTGTCGTCAAAGCTGGGATAGGTCAGGTTGAACGACTTGTCGAATGCCTCGGCGGTGGCTTTTTCGTCCCGGAGGTTGACGCCGTAGAACTGCACGCCCTGGTCCTTGAATTCCTGGTGCAGGGCTTCGAGCTGCGGAGCCTCCACCCGGCACGGCGCACAGGCGGCAAACCAGAAGTTCAGGACCGTCACCTTGCCCTGGAGATCGGCGGGGGTCACGGACGTGCCGTTGAAGAGTGTGCCGTTGATTTCGACGGCGGACTTGCGGTCCGCGGGGGCGAACTCCGTGACGGAGCCGTCCCCGGCAACGTAGTTTTTGTTGTCTCCGGCTTTGGCCTGTTTGGCCAGGGCATCCTCCTGGGCGCAGGCAGACAGCCCCAGGGTAAGGGCTGTCAGGGCCACGCCGCCGGCTGCAAGCAGGCTGCGGCGCGAGGTAGCCGGGGTGGACCCGGCCGGCTTCATGGGCATGACTAGGCTCCGGGGGTGCTGGCAGCACCGGGAAGAAGGGCGGCAGCGGGCTCAGTGTACTGAACGCGCAGGAGCGAGCCGTCGTCGTCGAACACCAGGGAGGTGATGGACGTCAGCGTGCATTCGCGTTTCCGGGGATCGTGCCACAGCGGCCGGCCTTCGGCGCTGAGGCGGGTGGCCCAGATAGGGAGCTGGTGGCTGACCATGATGGCTTCTGGCCCGTCTGTTCCGTAGTCGCCGCCCGCGAGCTCGATCGCGCGGAGCCGGGCGTCCTGGACAGCGGCCCTGACCCTGGCCGCCTGGTCCTTATACGGCTCGCCCCAGGACGGCTTCAGCGGGTTGACCAGCCGCGGCCAGTGCTTGGGACGGCGGAGCTCGGCCTTGCTGACCTTCATGCCCTCGAAGTAGTTCTCGGCCTCAATGATCCGCGGGTCCGTATGGATCTCCAGGCCCAAAACCTCGGCCGTGGGGGCCGCCGTTTCCTGTGCCCTTACCAGCGGCGAGGATGCGAGGTAGACGATCCGGGCGCCTGCGGCGGCGCGGTCGCTGAAGTGCCGGGCGAGCATCTCAGCCATCTGCCGGCCCAACGCGGAGAGGTGGAATTCGGGCAGCCTTCCGTACAGAACGCCGTCGGGATTGTGGACCTCGCCGTGGCGGAGCAGATGGACAGTGGCTTGGGGCATGTTTACCAGTTTCTCAAAGATGGCGTGCTATCCGAAATCTTCTGCACAGCTTTCTACAAACAGTAGAACTGAAGTTTTTCAAAAAATGTTCCGGAACGGGGAACAAAACATGCAAATGCATGTTTATACTGGATGCAGCAGTTAGTTGATACTTCAACAGATGAAGCGTCAATCAACCCGGCACTACTCACCCGACATACATCAAGGAGAACACCATGGCACTTCCCGCAGACGTCACCACCGGCACCTGGACCCTCGACAACTCGCACAGCGAAATCGGATTCACCGTCCGGCACGCAGGCATCAGCAAGGTCCGCGGCCAGTTCAAGGATGCCGAAGCAACCTTGGACCTGGCTGAAAACGTGGCCGATTCCAAGATCAGTGCCACCATCAAGACCTCCAGCTTCGACTCCGGAGACGTCAACCGCGACGGCCACGTCCGCGGCGAAGACTTCTTCGACGTAGAGAAGTTCCCGGAAATCTCCTTCGTTTCAAACGGTCTGGTGGCCAACGGCAACAGCTACGAGCTGACCGGCGACCTCACCATCAAGGGCGTCACCCGCCCCGTGTCCCTCGAAACCGAGTTCAACGGTGTGGCCGTGGACCCGTTCGGCAACACCCGCGCCGGCGTTTCCGCCGAGACCACCATCAGCCGCAAGGACTTCGGCCTCACCTGGAACGCCGTCCTGGAAGCCGGCGGCGTCCTGGTCAGCGACAAGGTTGCCATCAACCTCGAGCTCGCCTTCATCGCACCGGCAGCCTGATTTCCCCATCCTGATTTCCCACCGCTGATTTCCCACCGCACCCCGGCCGCTGGTTCCCCAGGAGTCAGACAGGCCGGGGCGCTGTGTTTAACGCCCTCGCCGTTTAACGCCCTCATCGTTTAGCGCCCCCCTTCCAGGCCGTGCGCCTGTGCCTTAGCCAAGCGCATGTCCCAGGCAAGTCACTCGTCTGGAACAACCCCTGCTGTTCCCCGACATGTCGCCGCAAATCTCCTGGATAAGAGTGGGTGCCCGGTCTACAGTGAGAGCCATGACCAACCCCAGTGAAGTACCGCAGCCCCCGCAGCCGGGTGCCCAGCCTCCGGCCGGCAACGTTCCCCCCGCCGGCAACGTTCCTCCAGCCGGCGCGGTGCCGCCACAGGGTCACCAGCCACAGCAGGGTTACCAAGCGCCGCAGCAGGGCTATGAGGCACCGTCCCAGGGCTACCAGCCGCCGCCGGGTTATCAGGCACCGCCCCAGGCTTACGGACAGCCGTACCCGCCGCAGAATCAGCCCTACCCGCCGCCAGGTCAGCCTTACGGCCAGCCCGGCTATGGTGCCGGCGCCGCCCCGAGCAATGTCCCGCCGTCGGGCCTGGGCTACGCCGCCCCTCCACGCAACGTCTTTGGCCTCAGCCTGGACAACATTCAGCAGCGGTTCATTGACACCCAGGGTGTGCCGCAGCAGCTGGTCACGTCCTACTGGCTCTGGATCGCTGCAGCAGCGCTCGGGATCGTCTTCAGCCTGGTCAACATGTTCACCGTCAGCAGCGCCTTCGGCGGCATGATGATGGGGGCAGGGATTGGCGGATTTGTCTTCCAGCTCATCTTCGCGGCCCTGTACGTGTTCATCGCCATCCGGCTGAAGGAGGGTGCACGGTGGGCCCGCCTTGTCCTCTCCATCCTGGGCGGCCTGGCCGTGATGGGCTTCTTCGCAAACCTTGTGTTCTTCAATCTCAGCCTCCTCAGCTCCGCGGCTGCCGTGGCCGCTGCGGTCATGATGTGGCTGCCCCAATCCCAGGAACACTTCAAGGGCTAACACCGCCCTCAGTGGGGTTCACGTTACAAAGGCCGCAGCCCGGATCACCGGCTGCGGCCTTTCTTGTGGCGGCTTCAGTTCCGGCGGACAAGATCGCCCGGCCGGTCCGCTCCCCCGCCAACGCTCCTGCCCCCATAGCCCCTGCTCACCGTGCGAAACCATGTTCAGCGGAATACCTCTCTGGAATGACCCACTGCGGGCCCGCCCGGGGGTACGGTGGACTTAAGCCACGCTGGGGTAGGGCCAGTGAACCGATCCCGGCAGCCGTCAACAACTCGACATGCAAAGGACCGTCCATGAGCACTCCTCCTGTCCCGCCTCCGACTCCCAACGAGCCTGAGTCCGGCGGCCAGCCGCAGGCTCCGCGTTACGGCGAGAATGCGCCCCAGTTTGGTCACCCGTCGCCACAGTCCGGCGACAACGCCCCTCAGTATGGGCAGAACGCACCGCAGTATGGCCAGAACGCCCCCCAATACGGGCAGAACGCCCCACAGTACGGCCAAAACTCCCCTCAATCCGGGGACAACAGTCCGCAGTACGGGCAGAACGCGCCGCAATACGGCCAGAACCCGGCTACACCGCAGTACGGGCAGAACCCCTCACAGCCACCCGCTTACGGCCAGAACCCGCCGGCCCCCTATGGCCAGCAGCCGTATGGTCAGTCGCCCTACGGGCAGTCGCCTTATGGTCAGTACCCCTCCGAGCAGCCGCAGGGCTCAGGATCCTCCGGGGTCCCCCAGCTGGTCAATATTTCGTTCTGGCTGCTGATTGCATCCGGCGTTATCTACGTCATCTCCATGCTGATGGGCCTCGCCATGCTGGACGATCCGACAATGCGGCGCCAGTTTGAGGACGCCATGGCCAGTGGTGGCGCCGCGGGCGAAGTTGCGTTTGAAGACATCAAGGGCGTGATCGCCGGAACCCTGGTGGTGATAGCCATCATCGGCGCCGGGCTCTATGCGCTGGTGGCGTTCTTCGTCCGAAAGGGTAAGAACTGGGCCCGGATCCTGGGTACCGTCTTGGCCGCCATTTCGGTCGCCGGAGTGTTCGGCCCCCCGAGCTTCGGCACCCTGGGAACCCTGGCAGGAATCGTAGCCATTGTGTTGCTCTACCTTCCGGCAGCCGCTCCCTACTTCCGCAAGCAGCAGCCTTTCGCCAATCCGTACGGCGCACCGGGCAACCCCTACGGCCGCTAGCCTCAGCAGGCCCGCGCCCAGGCAGAGGCCCAGATAAACAGCATGACCACTCCCACGGGCGTGGATCCCGCAGCCGCTGGAAACTAGGCGGTCTGGCCCGGGGTCTGCGCCCGTTGTGCGTGGTAGGCGAGAATCTGAAGTTCGGTGGCCATGTCCACCTTCCGGAGGTTGACGCCGTCGGGGACCTGTAGCATCACGGGCGCGAAGCTCAGGATGCTGCGTACACCCGCCGCCACCACCCGGTCACAGACCGCCTGGGCAACAGCTGCCGGCAGCGCCAGGACCACCATATTGGCGCCGGTCCGTTCCAGGACTGCTTCAAGGTCTGCGACGTCGCTGACGCGCAGCCAGCCCACCTCATTGCCCACCACCATCTGGTCGGCGTCAAAGATGGCCACCACATCAAAGCCCCGGGATTCGAACCCGCCATAGCGCGCCAGGGCCTTGCCGAGGTTACCGGCACCAACAATGGCAACTTTCCAGTCGTGGGTGAGTCCCAGGGCTGCGGCAATATGACGGCTGAGGTATTGCACCTCGTACCCCACACCTCGGGTGCCGTACGAGCCAACGTGCGAAAGATCCTTGCGGAGCGTTGCCGAACTCACCCCTGAGGCTTCCGCCAGGGATTCCGAGGAAACCCTTTCGACACCCTCTGCAAGCATCGTGTTCAGGGCGCGGAGGTACAGGGTCAGCCGGGCTACGGCAGCAGGCGGGATCTGTTTTCCGGTGGCGCCCTTGTCGCCCTGGACTGCTGGGTCGCCCTGGACGGCGCCGGGAACACCCGGAGTGGCTGGAACACCCGGAACATCTGGAAGCGCGGGCACACCCGGAAGGCCGGGGGCAGCGGGGACAGCAGCAGGGGATGAATCCAGTGAAGTCACTTTCCCCTCCATCGCGTCGCGTCGTGACTCCACTCTAGAGCCCTCTCATGCGTGCCAACAAAGCTGTGCCATTGCGTGGGATCGCCTGCCTACCCGGCCATGGCGCGCTGGAGGACCCGCTCCAGCCTAAGCTCGTCGATTTTCCAGAAGTCACGCTGGATGCCATCCACCAGCACCACCGGAATTTCCTCGGCGTAACGTTCGCGCAGCTCCGGCAAGTCGTCAACCAGCTGTTCGGTCCACTCAAGTCCCAGTGACGCAGTTACCCGCCCGACGGCGTCGCGCGCTTCTGCGCACAGGTGACAGTCTGCTTTGGTGATGAGGACAACCTCCGGTTTGGCCATGGTTTAACCGTATCGCCCTTTAACTCCGACAGCGCGGCCGAGGGCGGCGCGGACGGTAGTGGCCCTGAGCATTGACTAGACTCATGCACATGCCCGAGGAGAAGTACGTCGCTGTGGTCACCCAGCCGGTCGCGATGCCGCAGACCGGCGAGGCCGCCTTCTTCGACGTCGACAACACCCTGATGAGGGGTGCCAGCCTGTTCCACGTGGCACGAAAAATGCACCAGCGCGGAGCTTTCACGTTCGTACAGGCTGCCGGATTCGCGTGGCAGCAGTTCAAGTTCGTCACCCGCGGGGAGAACATGGATGATGTCCATGCGGTCCGCGATTCCGCCCTCACCCTCGCTGCCGGCATCACGGTGGAGGACATCAAGGCCCTGGGCGAAGAGGTCTATGACGAAATGATTGCGTCCAGGATCTGGCCCGGCGCCAAGGCCCTGGCACAGCAGCACCTCCGCGTCGGACGCCGCGTGTGGCTGGTCACCGCCACGCCCATCGAGGTAGCCACCGTCATCTCCACCAGGCTTGGCCTGACCGGCGCCCTCGGAACTGTGGGCGAGGTCGCCGACGGCATGTACACCGGCCGGCTGGTGGGCGATATCCTGCACGGGTCAGCAAAGGCAGTGGCCGTCCAGGGCATCGCCGACATCGAAGGACTGGACCTCAAGCGGTGCTGGGCCTACAGCGATTCCTTCAACGACATCCCGCTGCTGACCCTGGTGGGCCACCCCGTGGCCATCAATCCGGATTCCAGGCTTAGGCGCCATGCCCGTGACAACAACTGGCCGGTCTACGACTTCCGTTCTGGCCGCCGGGCCGCCACGCTGGGGCTGAAGGCTGCAACCGCCGGTGGCGCCGTCTACGGCCTCTGGAAAGGCTTCGCCCGCATCCGCGGCCCCCGGGTTTAGGACCTATCCCACGGATCATAAGCTTGTTCGCCAATCCGAACCATGACGGTTAGGATTCGCGAACAAGGCCAGGAAGTTCGAGCAGGTAAACGAAATGCCCGCCGCCTCGGAAGGCGACGGGCATTTCTACGCTGTTCGAAGTATCTCTACTTCTTGTTACGGCGCTGGTGACGGGTCTTGCGAAGCAACTTGCGGTGCTTCTTCTTGGCCATACGCTTGCGACGCTTCTTAATAACTGAACCCACGAAAGTTCCTTACAAACTAGATGCAGTACCTGTCTGATGGAAATGGTCCGTGGACAGAGCTACAGACTGAACAACTGACAGATTCTTACAATGACGTAAAACGTTCCTTAACAGGGTACCGCTTATCGGGAGGGCCCACTGACAGCCGCTCCCGGTGCGGCACGTCAGGCAGTTTCGGAGTGGCCCTCCACCACAGCACCCTTAAGGTACTGTTCGACGGCCTTTTCCGGCACCCGGTATGAACGGCCGAAACGCACCGCGGGCATTTCGCCGGAATGAACCAGCCGGTACACGGTCATTTTGGAGACGCGCATGACCTCGGCCACTTCGGCCACGGTCAGGAACTTCGCGTTGGAGAAGTTCTGTTCTGCGGACATTTCCCTATTCCTTTGCTGACGGATGGACAACACTGACCCCAGGTATATGCCATTGCGGTGTGCCGATGCTGAGCCATCCACCAACCATGTGCTAGATACTCTAGAGGTTCATGTGGCCATTGTGAAAGTCATGCCGGGTAATCATTTCGCAGTCCGGCGCTTGCGGGCTGACGCCGCCAACTGGTCCAGCACGGAAACCGAGACATCCCACTCCATGCAGGCGTCCGTTACGCTCTGCCCGTAGACCAGTCCGGACCGGCCGGCTGCATGCTCGGCCACGTCCAGGTTTTGGGCACCGCCCACCAGGAAACTCTCCAGCATGACACCGGCTATGGCCTGTGCGGCCGCTCCCCCGTCCTCAAGCTGCGCCCCGATTTCCAGTGCCACCTCGGCCTGCCGGTGGTGGCTCTTCCCGCTGTTCGCGTGGCTTGCGTCCACGATCAGCCTTGGGTTCAGGTGCTTGCCGGCGAGCTTCGAGGATGCGGCCTCGACGTCGGCGGAGGAGTAGTTGGGCCCCTTGCGGCCGCCTCGGAGAATGACGTGGGTGTCTGGGTTCCCTGCGGTGGCCACCAGGGCTGCCCGCCCCTCGCCGTCGATTCCCAGGAAAGCCTGCGCGGCCGCCGCTGCACCGCAGGCGTCCACCGCCACCTGGAGGTCGCCGTCGGTACCATTCTTGAAGCCGATTGGCATGGACAGCCCGGATGCCAGCTGGCGGTGGATCTGGCTCTCGGTGGTGCGGGCCCCGATGGCTCCCCAGGAAACCAGGTCTGCCATGTACTGCGGGCTGATGGGTTCAAGGAATTCGGTGGCGGCGGGGAGCCCCAGTGACGTGACCTGCTGCAGGAAACTGCGTGCCGCGCGGAGCCCGGTGGCCATATCGTGGCTGCCGTCCAGCCGGGGATCGTTGATCAGGCCCTTCCAGCCAACGGTGGTGCGCGGCTTCTCGAAGTAGGCGCGCATCACGATCAGCAGGTCTTCCTTGTGCTTCTCCGCCTGGCTGACAAGCCGGCGGGCGTACTCCAGGCCTGCCTTGGGATCGTGGATGGAGCAGGGGCCAACAATCACCAGCAGCCGGTCGTCCACGCCATCCATGATGGCCCGGACTTCATCCCGTCCGCGCTCGACGACGTCCGTCACCCGGGCGTCCATGGGCAGCTCAGCGATGAGCTCCTGGGGTGTGGGCAGGGCTGTGAACTCGCTGACCCGCAGGTTGGACGTTGACTTGCCGGTGGGTGTGGTGCCGGTTGTGGCGGCTGTTGCGGTGCTCATGGTGGGGTCCTGTTCCAGAAGGGAAGCGGGCCCAGATCAGAACCCGCCGAAGAAATGGCGAAGGGCAGAGAATGATCTCTGCCCTGTTGGCTCTGAAGGAAAGTTGGATGCGTGTCAGTTAGACGCGGGCCCCTCCAGAGCCAACGAAAAATACGCATACCAACGGTTAGTCATAGCCAAGACCATAACCCCACCCTGCGGCCACCGCCAAATCCGCCAGTAACATGGCGCGAACTGGCAGATAATGCCCTCAAATTCCTTGGGAAAGGTCATTACCTGCCAGTTCGCGCGGGCTGTTCGTGGGCCGCGCGTCAGCCCAGGAGCTTGCGGAGGAACTCCAGCTGCCTGATCCAGTGGTGTTCCTGGCCGCCCTCATGGTTGTTGAACCGGTACACCTCGATGTCCTTTACCGCCCCGGTGTTTGAAGAGCCGGCCACTCCGGAACCGTAGGCGTTGAAGCTGGCGAACACGGTCGATGGAGGGCAAATATCGTCCATTTGGGCTGCCGAATACAGTGCCGGAACCGTGGCCGCCCGGGCCAGGTTGACGCCGTCGAAGTAGTTCAGCACCGCGAGCATTGGCTCGTACCGGTCACGGTGCCGGCCAAGGAAGGCGGCAATTTCCGGGTACGGGCCGCGCGGGGTGATGTCAATGGCGCGGGGGAAGTCCTGCAGGAACGGGACGTCCGGCAGCGCGGCGATGACGCCGTCGAGCCGTCCGGGCACGAGTCCCGCAACGGCAACAACTATGCCGCCGCCCTGGCTGACCCCGGCCAGAACCACCCTGGACGGGTCCACCGCGGGGTGGGACTGGGCGGCCTCCACGGCCCGGAAAGCGTCGACGTAGACCCGGCGGTAATAGTAGTCTTCGCGGGTCCCGGCCCCACGGGTCATCAGCCCGGCGTAGGCCACCTCACCGGCGCTCGGGTGGGGGTCGGCCGTCTCGCCGAGGGTTCCGCCGTAGCCCTGGCCCCGGGTATCCATGATGAAGTGCGCGTAGCCCGCCTGCGCCCACTTGGTGTCCTGGTTGACCAGGCCGCGCCCGCCGGAATAGCCAACGTAATTGACGACTACGGGCAGCTGTGTTCCGGGCGCGCGGTGCGCCGGGAGGTGCAGCCACCCTTTGATGGGGGCACCGCCGTAGCCGGCGAAGGTGACGTCGTACGTGTCGATGACCGACAGGTAGTTCTCGACGGGCTCAAAAGTGGCACCAAGGGGAAATATCCGGGCTTCCTCGATAGTGGCGTCCCAAAAGGCCTGGAAGTCGGCCGGCGGCGTCACTGCGGAGGTGTACCCGCGGAGCTGCTCGAGGGGAAGGTCAAAAAGGGGCATGGTGCAGTCCGGTCCTGTCGGTTCTGGTGGTTGGTTGACCTTGCGGGCTCTGTCGGTTCTGGCTACGTTGACTGATCCGCTTCCACATTAAGCGCCAACGAGCACTTGGGGCCCTATTTGCTGATGTTTTTGGGGCCTCAAGTGTTCGTTCGCGCAAGCTGCGGTGCGAACTCCTGCAGCCCGCCAGCATTGGCCACCAGGGCCCGGAGCTCGGATAGCCCGCCGGAGACAGCCCCGGCCGCCCGGGCCTGGACCAGCACGTTGCCCAGGGCTGTGGCTTCCACCGGGCCTGCCACCACACGCGTTCCGGTGGCGTCCGCCGTGAGCTGGCAGAGCAGGCGGTTCTGCGAGCCGCCACCCACCACGTGCACCACCTCGACCTGACGGTCCGCCAGCCGTTCCGCCGCTGAAATGGCCTTGGCGTAGCCTGCGGCCAGGCTGTCCAGGATGCAGCGGGTGATGGCCGCGGGATGGTCCGCGAGCAGTCCCCCGGCGTTGTGCACCGCGGCCCGGATGCGTTCGGGCATGTTGTCCGGGGCAATAAAGGACGGATCCTCGGCGTTGATCCTGGGACCGCCCGAAGGCAGCTCCGCGGCTGCCTCCAACAGTTCCTCCAGGCTTGCCGCGTAGCCCTGGTGGGACCACTCCCGCTGGCATTCGCTCAGGAGCCAGAGCCCGCCCATGTTGCGCAGGTACCGGATGGTGCCGTCCACGCCACGTTCATTAGTGAAGTTCGCCTCCCGGCTGGCCTCGGTGAGTACTGGGCGCGGCAGCTCAAGCCCCACCAGCGACCACGTTCCCGAGGAGATGTAGGCGAAATCTCGCTGCCCCTCTCCCGCTGCCGCGGCAGGGACGGCCGCTACGGCGGACGCTGTGTCGTGCGAGCCCACTGCCACCACCGTCGTTTCCTGCGGCAACCCCACTTGCCCGGCGATGGCCGGCAGGAGGGTGCCCACAGTTTCACCGGGTTGGATCAGCGGCGGGAAGAGGTCTTTCCGTAGGCCCAGGGCTGTGAGGAATTCGGTGGCCCACTCCCCTGCGACGGCGTCGAAGAGACCCGTGGTGGAGGCATTGGTGGCCTCGGTCCGCCGAACCCCGGTGAGGAAGAACGCGATCAGGTCCGGAATGAGCAGTGCCTGCAGCCCGTCCAGGTCCGGTTCGGTGGCCAGCTGGTAGATGGTGTTGAACTGCAGGAACTGCAGGCCGGTGGTGCCGTAGAGGCGCGCCGGGTCCAGTTTCCGGTGGACCGGTTCGACGGCGGTGCGGCTGCGGTCATCCCGGTAGCTGAAGGGCTGCGCCATCAGTTCCCCTGCGGCGTTGACCAGCCCATAATCTACTGCCCAGGTGTCGATACCAATGCTCGCCACCTGCTCGCCCTGCGCGGCGGCGACGGTGGACGCCGCCCGGAGGCCCTCGAGCACCTCAGCAAAAAGGGCGTCGAAGTCCCAGCGGAGGCCGCCGTCGAACTCCACAACGCCATTGGGAAAGCGGTGGACCACTTCGAGCTGCACGCTGCCGTCACCGTCGGCGCCGCTGGTGACCCGGCCCAGGATAACCCGGCCTGAAGAGGCACCGATATCGACGGCGGCGAATACCTTGGGGGGCCCTGCGGAAACTGCCCCGGCCTGGACCGGGGCAGTTTCGTTGGTGCGTTGGGTGCTCATCGCAGGAAGGCTGCGGCCACTCCGGCGTCCACGGGGATGTGCAGGCCGGTGGTGTGGGACAGTTCGTTGCTGGTGAGCACTGCGGCGGCGTTGGCCACGTGCTCGGGCAGGACTTCGCGCTTGAGCAGGGTGCGCTGGGCGTAGTACTCGCCCAGTTTTTCCTCGTCCACGCCGTACACGGCGGCGCGCTTGGCGCCCCAGCCGCCGGCGAAGATGCCGGAGCCGCGGACCACGCCGTCGGGGTTGATGCCGTTGACGCGGATGCCGTATTCGCCGAGTTCGGCCGCGAGCAGGCGCACCTGGTGGGCCTGGTCTGCCTTAGTGGCGGAGTAAGCGATGTTGTTGGGGCCGGCGAATACGGAGTTCTTGGAGGAGATGTAGACGATGTCCCCGCCCAGGCCCTGCGCGATCATGACCCTGGCCGCGGCTTTGGCCACCAGGAATGAGCCCTTGGCCATGACGTTGTGCTGCAGGTCCCAGTCCTTCTCGGTGGTTTCCAGCAGCGGCTTGGAGATGGATAGGCCTGCGTTGTTGACCACCAGGTCCACACCGCCGAACGCCAGGACGGCGGCGTCGATGGCGGCGGCCACCTGGGCCTCGTCCGTCACGTCAGCCTGCACGCCGATGGCGACGTCGGGGCCGCCGAGCTCCTCGGCCACCTTTTCAGCGTTCTCCAGGTTCAGGTCGGCGATGACCACGCACGCGCCTTCAGCGGCGAGGCGGGTGGCGATGGCCTTGCCAATGCCGGAGGCTGCGCCGGTGACCAGGGCAATGCGGGTGGCGTGGGATTTCGGCTTGGGCAGCCGGGCAAGCTTGGCTTCCTCCAGCGCCCAGTATTCGATGCGGAACTTCTCGGATTCCTCGATCGGCGCGTAGGTGGAGATCGCCTCGGCGCCGCGCATCACGTTGATGGCGTTGATGTAGAACTCGCCGGCAACGCGGGCGGTCTGCTTGTTCGCCCCGAAGGAGAACATACCGACGCCGGGCACCAGCACAATGGCCGGGTCCGCGCCGCGCAGTGCCGGGCTGCTTTCGTCCGCATGGCGGTCGTAATAGGCCTGGTAATCCTCGCGGTAGTCCGCGTGCAGCTCGTGCAGCCGCGCAATCGAGTCCTCAATGGACGCGTCGGCGGGCAGGTCCAGGATCAGCGGCTTGACCTTGGTGCGCAGGAAGTGGTCCGGGCAGGAGGTGCCCAGGGCGCCCAGGCGCGGGTGCTCGGCGGCTTCCAGGAAGTCAAGGACGACGGCGTCATCGCTGAAGTGCCCCAGCTGCGGTTTGTCCGTGGAGGCCAGGCCGCGGATCACGGGTGCCAGGGCTGCGGCTTTAGCCTTGCGCTCGGCCTCCGGCAGGGCCGCGTAACCGGGCAGGTTCGGGCCGAAGGGCTCGGCCTTGCCGTTGTCGCGGATGTACTTCTCCGCCTGTTCGATGATCCACAGCGAGTTCTGTTCTGCTTCTTCGCTGGTGGCGCCCCAGGCGGTGATGCCGTGCCCGCCCAGGATGGTGCCGATGGCCTGCGGGTTGGCTTCCTTGATCGCTGCGATGTCCAGGCCCAGCTGGAAACCGGGACGGCGCCAGGGAACCCAGAGAACCTTGTTGCCGAAGATTTTGGTGGTCAGTGCCTCGCCGTCCACTGAGGTGGCGATCGCGATGCCGGAGTCCGGGTGCAGGTGGTCAACGTGCGCGGCGTCCACCAGTCCATGCATGGCGGTGTCGATCGAGGGAGCGGCACCGCCCTTGCCGTGCAGGCAGTAATCGAAGGCGGCCACCATCTCGTCTTCACGGTCCACGCCCGGGTAGACGTTCTTCAGCGCGTTCAGCCGGTCCAGGCGCAGCACCGCAAGGTTCTCCGCCTTCAGGGTGCCCAGGTCCCCGCCGGAGCCCTTGACCCACAGCAGCTGGACGTCCTCGCCCGTGACCGGGTCCTTTGCCGTGCCCTTCGCGGAGGTGTTGCCGCCCGCGAAGTTGGTGTTCCGCTTGTCCGCGCCCAGGCGGTTGGAACGGGAAATCAGCTCTTCAACAGTCTTATTGGTTGTCATTGCAGTTACGCGCCCCATCCGGCTTGCTGGCCGCCCACGCGGTCCTCGTTGATCTTCTTCTGGTAACCGCTGGCCTTGAAGGCAGCCATCGGGTCCGCAGGCAGCCCGCGGGATTCACGCCACTCGGCCAGCAGGGGCCGGACGTCAGTGTAAAAGGCATCGTTGAAAATGCCGTTCGCTGCCAGGACATCACCGGCACGCTGGGCTTCGCCCAAGGCCTCGGTGTCCACCAACAGCGCCCGGGCCGTCATCTCCTGGACATTCAGCACGGACCGGATCTGGCCCGGAATCTTCTCCTCCAGGTTGTGGCACTGGTCCAGCATCAGCGCGACAGCGGAATTTCCGTCCGAATTCCTTCCGAAGCCACCGCCGCGGATGACCTCATACATGATGCGGAAGAGCTGGAACGGATCCGCGGCACCCACGATGAGGTCGTCGTCGGCATAGAAGCGCGAGTTGAAGTCAAAGGAGCCCAGCTTGCCCAGGCGCAGCAGCTGCATCACGATGAACTCGATGTTGGTGCCCGGGGCGTGGTGGCCGGTGTCCAGGCAGACGAAAGCCTTCTCGCCCAGGGCCAGGGTCTGGGCGTAGGACGTGCCCCAGTCCGGGACATCGGTGTGGTAAAAAGCCGGCTCGAAGAACTTGTACTCCAGCACCAGCCGCTGTTGATCGCCCAGGGCGGCGTAGATCTCCTGCAACGATTCGGCCAGGCGGTCCTGGCGGCCACGCATGTCATCCTGGCCCGGGTAGTTGGTGCCGTCCGCCAGCCAGATCTTCAGGTCCTTCGAACCCGTGGCGTGCATGATCTCGATGCAGTCCAGGTGGTGGTCGATGGCGCGGCGGCGAACTGACTCGTTGGAGGACGTCAGCGACCCGAATTTGTACTCGTCATCCTGAAAGGTGTTGGAGTTGATGGTGCCCAGGCCCATACCCAGCCCGGCCGCGTACTCCTTCAGCGCGGCGTAGTCATCCACCTTGTCCCACGGAATATGAAGGGCAACGGTGGGCGCCAGACCGGTCAGCTCGTGTACTTTGGCGGCGTCCGCGATCTTCTCCTGCACCGTCCGCGGCGTGCCGGGCGTGCCGAACACCCTAAAACGCGTGCCTGAATTTCCATAAGCCCACGAGGGGACCTCGATGGCAAGCTCCCCGAGCCTGCCCAGCGCCGTTGCTACGTCATTCATGATGATGGTTCTTTCCGGTGTCTTTATTGCTGCGGTCTGGGTTCAAGTACGGTGGCGGCCGGAGCCGCTAGGGCTCAGCAGCTGCCGCGGCGAGCTGGTCATCAAGATTGAAAACTTCGTCCAGGACCTGGAACCCCTCATCGGGCGCCTGGTCCGGGTTGTTGAAAAGAGCGGCCATTTCCGCCTGCCAGCGGGCATTGATTTCTGTCAGCGCCATTCTGGCGCGGACGGCGTCGAAATCGTCGCATTCGACGTAGCCGATGAGGAGGCCGTCAGATCCAAGGAACAGCGAGTAGTTGTTCCAGCCGGCCTGCTTGAGCTCCGCCAGCATCTCCGGCCACACGGCGGCATGCCGACGCCGGTATTCGTCGATCACCTCCGGCCTGACCGAGGAGCGGAAACACACCCTCATCTGCAACTCACCGAACTTCCCCTTTTTTGAATCGTTTCATTGTTACGATTCAAAGTACTCTGGTAGATAAGTAGGTGTCAAGCAAATTCCAGCGCACGGCCGAAAGCCGGGCCTGGGGCCGCTGCAGCACGTGGCATACAAGCACGGAGAACCATGAATCGTTCAGCCAGTATCAAGGACGTCGCGAACCATGCGAGCGTGGCAGTGGGTACCGTATCCAACGTCCTGAACTACCCTGACCGCGTATCCGAGCGGACTAAGGAGCGGGTACTCCGGGCCATCGACGAGCTGGGCTTCGTCCGAAATGATGCTGCGCGGCAGCTTCGCGCCGGCCATAGCCGGACCATCGGCCTGATCGTCCTGGACGTGGGCAACCCCTTCTTCACGTCCGTGGTGCGAGCCGCGGAAGACGCCGCTGCGCTGCAGGGCAGCGCGGTGCTGCTGGGCGACAGCGGGCATGATGCCAGCCGTGAGTCCAACTACATCGATCTTTTCCAGGAACAACGTGTCCAGGGCCTGCTCATCTCCCCCGTGGGCGACATCACCGAGCGGCTGGACCTGCTCCGCGAGCGCGGGGTTCCCACCGTTCTGGTGGACCGGCTCGCCGATGAGAGCAAGTACAGTTCAGTCTCCGTTGACGACGACGCCGGAGGTTACCTCGCTGCCCGGCACCTGCTGGACACCGGCCGCCGTCGGCTCGCCTTTGTGGGCGGCCCGGCATCGATCCGTCAGGTGGCGGACCGTCTGCAAGGTGCCCAACGAGCCGTGAAGGAGGAGCCGGACGCCACGCTTGAGGTGCTGGATTCAGACGGGCAGACAGTGCTGGCTGGGCGCAGTGTGGGCAATGCCCTGGTAGAGCGCAGCGGGGCGGAGTTGCCGGACGGGATCTTCTGCGCCAACGATCTCCTCGCCCTGGGAGTGATGCAGTCCCTCACCATGACCCACTCCCTGAGGATCCCGGAAGATATCGCCCTGATCGGTTATGACGACATCGATTTTGCAGTCTCGGCCGTGGTCCCGCTGTCCTCCATCCGGCAGCCTACCGAAGCTCTTGGCCGCACTGCCATAGAACTGCTGGCCGAGGAAGTGGAATCCGAAAACCCCAGGCACCGCGCAGTGATTTTTACACCGGAGCTGGTGATCCGCCAGAGCACCGGACCCACCACGGGGCTCAATCCCCTGGCTCACCCGCACTGATTGGCCCGTCGGCACAGTGACCAACCACCTCTTGTGAGAAAATAGTAAGGGTGCTTAGCTTAAAGTGCCGCCCGGTTCCTTCCGGTACCCTCCAGCAGGAACCGGGCCGGTAGTGCTACCGGACCGGCTCATCGCCGGACTACAGCCCGCACACCAGCCGCACTTGATCGCTTCACCGGTCCCGCCAGGCCGGGGAAGGTTATCCTGAAGATAACGTGTGTTTTGTGTACAGGCGTCGTCTGGCGGATCGTTCCGAGTGCTGGTTCGCCAAACACTGGCCGGAGGAAAGGCGATGGAGCAGAATCTCCCTCTTGATGAACTCTCCGTTGTGATTGGCAGGATCACGGGCCTGCTTCTCACGGAAGAAAAAGTAGACCGCGCTGTGCACCTTCTGGCCCGGGCGATCAAGGACGCGATACCAGGGACCATAGGGGCAGGCGTCTCCCTTCTGGACAGTCAGGGCCGCAGGACCAGTGCCGGATTTACGGATCGGATTGTCGAACGTGTGGATGCCCTGCAGTATGAGCTTGGACAGGGCCCCTGCCTGACTGCCTGGGCAGCCGAGGAAACTGTGCTTGTTGATGACGTCCGGGCTGATCCCCGCTGGCCGGACTGGAGTGCTGCAGTGGAAGCCCTGCCGGTCCGCTCTGTGGTCAGTACAGTGCTCGTCTCAGGGAAGGAATGCGTCGGCGCCCTAAAGGTCTACGCCGCCCTTCCCTCTGTCTACGATTCCGGCACGGGCCAACTCCTTGAGCTGTTTGCGGCCCCGGCGGCGACACTGCTGTCCCACATCCAAACCAACGAATCACCACACCGTTTGAGTGCTGGGCTGCAGGCCGCGCTGCGCAGCAGGGATGCAGTCAACCGTGCTTGCGGGATCCTGATGGAACGGCATGGCATGAGTTACGAGCAGGCACTGCAGCAGCTCATGCGTCAGGCCCGCGACGCAGGACAAACCCTGCCGCAGACCAGCTCTGACACAATCGCCGGAACGCCGGCCAACCGGAACTAAAGGTGTACCGCCGTGGGCTTCGATCCCCATGAACCTGAACAAAGCCGCCGGCTTCGGGAAGCGCTCAAAGCCTCAGACCTCGGCATCGGGGAGCTATGGCTGAATTACTTCAGCCTTGGCGGCAGTGTGGGCGAATATGAAGTCGAGGCCTACTTGCAGGGCCTTTTGTCGCTCCCGCCCACTGAACGGGATCTGCTGGCCATGGCGGGTAACGAACTCATCGACAGGGTTCCGCGGATCCACGCACCTTATTCAGACGACCTTGATTCAGACGACCTCACCGCACCAACCGAAGAGAATCGTGGCGAACGGGACCAAACCGGCTTGGGCGGAGAACTGAGCCAGCCGGGCAAGGATCAGGGCACGGGCGAGGACGAACACGGCCAGGAACCGCCCCGGACGTAGGAACGGCCTCCAGCCCGGCCCGGAAGGCATCACCGGAAAAGCCACGTTCCGTCCGACGGCGATTCGGACTTTCCCCGTCGCCGGAGTCTGTGAAACAGGACGATGAAAGGCAAAGCAATAAGCTGCAGAACGCCCGCTATCAACAGCAGCAAAACCACAAGGATCAATACGGGCGAGTACAACAGGAACACTGTGATGGCCGTTGCGAGATACCCGCCGATCAACGCGAGGATCGACTCTGCACCCATCGGGACTCCGATCAACTGGCCGCTCCCGTGTGGGGCGGCGATGCCGCTGAAATCCGTCTCTGCTGACCTGTATCGAATTTTTCGCTGCAACTTTTGATACCAACGTGATAGCACTTGAAGGCCCCGAAGACAATGGGTTTTCTGCCACCTCTCTTGTGTACCAATCTCACCGCAACTGCACGGGCGTAGACTGGGATTTCGTCACCCTGACGGATATTTGGTCCAAGTGCCGCTCCCGAAGGGATCAACCAGGATCGAGGCCACCATGGCCCAGGAACCCAACAGCTTGCCCCAAATGGACGTCGCGGAGCAGCTCCAGGACTTAGTCCTTCAGTGCGCCGACGTCGAGGAGCTCCTCAACGAACTCGCGGCCTTCTCGGCCTCCAGCCTTTCCACTCGTGATGAGGTGTTCTGCAGCGTCACGTTGATGCGGAAAAAGAAGGCAGCCACCGTAGCCGCCAGCGATCACCGCGCCCTTCCCCTGGATGAACTGCAGTACGGCTTTGGCGACGGACCCTGCCTCACTGCAATCCGGGAGCTGACCACGATGCACGTCCCGGATCTGAGGGAGGAACACCGCTGGCCCGGCTACATCGCCGCAGCCTGGAAGCACGGAGTCGGTTCAATCCTGGCTGTTCCGCTCCCCCTCGAGGGCGAAGCGAACGCCGCTCTGAACGTCTATTCGGCTCAGACGCACGCCTTCAGCGGCGAGGAGATTCAAAAAGCCGAAGCCTACGCCGAACAGGCTTCCAAGTCCTTGCGCCTGGCCGTCCGAATCGCCCGGCTCACCGACGACCGGAATAACCTGAAAGCGGCAATGGAATCCCGCACCACCATCGATCTTGCCGCCGGCGCGATCATGGCCCAGAACCGCTGCAGCCAGGATGCGGCATTCCAGATCCTGAGAATCGCATCGAGTTCGCGCAACATGAAACTCCGGGACGTCGCAAACTCAATCGTCACCTCAGTGTCCCGGGATCCCAACGTCCTCACCCACTTCGACGCCTAGCGCGGGAAGTTGCGAGCGGAAGGTTCCCACGCTCTCAGGTTCCCCGCTCTCAGGGGCGAGGCCCAGCAAGGCGATCTGGTTGGCGACGTGCTCAGCCACCAGGGCTGCCCCTCGCTCGGAAAAGTGGGTGTTGTCGGTCAGCCCTGCCGGCCAAAAGGCGTGCTCACCAGGTCCGAAATGGCAGAACAGCTGTTTTGATCCCTCAACGCCGAGGTCTGTATACAGGTCACGGGTCCAGGAATTGAGGTCGACGACGGGCAGCTGCAGTTCGAGGGCAATCTCGCGGACCACTTCCGGATAGTCCTCCAGGGTCTCGTCCAGCTCTGCGCCAGCGCCGGCGTCATGAAGGAAGTGCCGGCGCTCCACCGACGTGCACAACACCGGCCTGGCCCCCAGCGCGCGGACCTCCGCCACCATGGTGCGCAGGTTTGCGGCATATCCAGTCCGGGCCGCAAGATGGATCTTCTTCTGGTCGTTGTGGCCGAACTGGATCAGGACCAGATCCCCTTCTTCGACCGACTCCAGGAGCTGGCGCCACAGCCCCTCCGCGCGGAAAGACTCCGTGCTGGCACCGCCCTTGGCGAAATTGTGCACGGCAGCCCAGGTGTATACGTGCCGGGGTAGCTGAGCTCCCCAGCCACTCATGGGGTACTCGTGGGTGGGACAGTTCGCCACCGTGGAATCTCCAGCCAGCAGGATTTTCATCAGGTGCCCTCTGTTGGTGGACGGCTAGCAGCCACCCGGCGGGTAATCGGTTTCTCACAAGAAACTAAACTCGAAACGCCGGAACGTCAAGCACA
Source organism: Arthrobacter sp. CDRTa11 (assembly GCF_026427775.1). Taxonomy (NCBI): domain Bacteria; kingdom Bacillati; phylum Actinomycetota; class Actinomycetes; order Micrococcales; family Micrococcaceae; genus Arthrobacter; species Arthrobacter sp. CDRTa11. The sequence continues at coordinate 4,171,757 of NZ_CP044532.1, forward strand.
TTCTGAATCGTTACAGGACTGGACTCGGGGCCATCCCCTGGTTCACACTGGAAAAGAGGGAAAGCGCTTGCCGAACCTAAGAGACGGCTAGCCCTGAAGCAATTCGTCCTGAAGCACATCGTCCTGAAGCCGCATCAGCCGCAGGTACTGAAGCTTGTGCCCCTGCCGGGGAGAAACGGAGACCCATGGGAACGCCATCCGGCGCCGACGCCGAGCCAACTTTCGCGGAGCCACACTCGGCCCGCACCCAGCCCACCACGCGGGAGGGCAGGCCGGCAACCCGCGTTGCGCTGGTAGGCGTCCATGGCTTTGGTACCCATCATCTGCGCAATCTTGAACGCCTACAGGCGAAAGGCCTCGTGGACCTCGTGGCTGTGGCCGATCCGCAGCCGCCCTCACCAGGTTCCGTGCCCGCAACAGCTGCTGTTTTTCCCGGGCTCACTGAACTCCTGGCGGAAACCCCGGACTTGGATGTCATTATCGTGGCCACCCCTATCCAAACCCACGCACCGCTGGGCCTTGCCGCGCTGGCAACGGCTGCAGATCTCTACCTGGAGAAGCCGCCCGTTGCCTCCCTGGCAGACTTCAACAAGCTGCGGAACGCTGCCGCGGCCTCAGGCCGGAGCGTACAGATTGGCTTCCAGAGCCTCGGTTCGCAGGCACTAAAGGCCATCGAGGAATTGTTGGCGGCCGGGACCATTGGCTCCCTCCAGGGCGTCTCGGCAACAGGCCGGTGGGTGCGGGACCGCGCCTACTACCAGCGCTCCCGCTGGGCAGGAAAGCGGCGCTTGGACGGTGTTGACGTGGTGGACGGTGTGGCCACCAACCCGCTGGCCCATGGGGTAGCCACCGCCCTGCGGATTGCTGGCGCACGGACGGTGGATGACGTCGCATCGGTGGTAACAGACCTGTACCACGCCAACCAGATCGAATCCGATGACACCTCTGTCATCCGGATCCGCACGGCGTCCGGGATCTCAGTCACCTGCGCGCTGACGCTGTGCGCCAGCGAATCCGTGGAACCGTACATCACCCTGCAGGGATCGGCGGGGACGGCCATCTTCCATTACACGGAGGATCGGCTCACAGTCAGCACCAAAGAAAGCTGGACCGAGCAGGTGTTCAGCCGTGACGATCTGACCGAGAATCTGATCGCCCACCGCAACCATGGCACTGCACTCATCAGCCCGCTCCTGGACAGCGGTGCCTTCATGCTGGTCCTTGAGGCCATCCGCACCGCACCACCTCCGGCCCCGATAGATCCCGGTTTCGTGCGCTGGGAAGGCGACGGCGAGGCCGCCCACGCGGTGGTGGTCGGGATCGAAGACGCGCTGGAACGTGCCGTGCAGGAGCAGGCAACGTTCAGCGAACTCGGGCTCCCCTGGGCACTCCCCGGAAAGGCCACGGCCGGCGCAGCACCCCATCCTGCCCGGCCCCAGTTAGCGTCCGGCCCCAGATAACGTCCAGCGGCAGTAACTGCCTGTACGACGGCGGCCGCTGCCTTAAGCGGCGCCCTTCAGGCGTCACCTCAAAGGGCCGCAACGGCGCGGCGCTTGAGGATCAGCCGGGAAGGTGGAAGTTCACGCCGGATCAGGCGTCGCAGCAAGAACCGGCGTGAGCTCCGGCTGCGGCAGCCGTTCCGTCACAGCCTCCGAGTTCCGGTAGGACGCCAGGAAGGCTGCAATCCGTCTAACCGCCTCCCTGATGTCCTGGACAGCCGGCAGAATCACAAACCGGAAATGATCGGGCCTGGGCCAATTGAACGCCGAGCCGTGGGACACCAGGATCTTCTGTTCCCGCAGAAGGTCAAGGACAAACTGCTCGTCGCTTTCGAAGGGGTAAACCTCCGGGTCCAGCCGCGGGAAAAGGTACATGGCACCGGCAGCGGGAACGCACGTCACGCCCGGAATGGCAGTGAGGAGTTCCAGGGCCAAGTCCCGCTGTTCCCGGAGCCTGCCACCGGGCCGGATCAGTTCATCAATGCTCTGGTAGCCGCCAAGGCACGTCTGGATGGCGTGCTGGGCGGGCACATTGGGGCACAGCCGCAGCGAGGCCAGCAATTCCAGCGCTTCCCGGTACGCCAGAGTGGCCGTGCGGGGACCGGTGATGGCTACCCAGCCCGCCCGGTATCCCGGCATGCGGTAAGCCTTGGAAAGTCCGCTGAACGTCAGGCAGCAAACATCTTCTGCCACGGCAGCGGTATGGATGTGCTCGGCATCCTCATACCTGACTTTCTCGTAGATCTCGTCAGAGAAAAGCACCAGGTCATGTTTGCGGGCCAGGGCAGCAAACTCTTCCACGATGCGCCTGGGATAGACCGCGCCTGTGGGATTGTTGGGATTGATGATGACGATCCCTTTGGTCCGGCTGGTGATCTTGGACTCGACGTCTGCCATGTCCGGCCACCAGTTCCGGTCCTCATCACAGAGGTAGTGGACAGGCCGCCCACCAGTCAGCGTCACGGCAGCTGTCCAGAGCGGGTAGTCCGGCGCGGGGACCAGGATTTCGTCATCGTTTTCCAGGAACGCCTGGAGGGTCATGGAAATGAGTTCGCTGACACCGTTGCCAATGAAAATGTCCTCGACGCCGATCTGCATCAGCCCGCGCGTCTGGTAATACTGCGAAATGGCAGTCCGGGCCGAGAATATGCCCTTTGAATCGCTGTAGCCCTGCGCTCCACGCAGATGGTGGATCATGTCCACCACGACGGATTCAGGCGCTTCCAGGCCAAAGGGAGCTGTGTCTCCAAGATTCATTTTGAGGATACGGTGCCCCTCCGCCTCCATCTTTCGTGCCGCCTGGAGGATGGGACCCCTGAGTTCATACTTGACGTTCTGGAGCTTGCTGGAATATTGCATCGGAGGCATGACTCATCATTTCACAGCGGAGGCCCGGTCAGGAGGGGCCCGTCTGGACCGCAACGCGCCGCGCATTCATCCACAACAGCAGGCCAATGACCGCGGCCGACGCCATGCCCAGCGCCCCGGTGACAACCAGTCCCGTCCGAACGCCGAAGGCCTCGGTGAGCCAGCCCGCCAAAAGGCCACCCAGGGCATGCCCGCCCAGCAGAAGCGGCAAGTAGAGCGCCATCACCCTTCCGCGGATTTCCGGACCGGCCTCCAGCTGCACGGCGGTGACCGCACTGGTGAGGAACAGCAGCGTCATGAGGCCCACAATGACCAGCATGATGGCGAAGAGCACCAGGGAGGGCATCAGGGCGGCCACCAATTGGGTAAGCCCAAAAAGTCCGGCAGCGGCAACGATCCCCCTGCGGCCCATGTTTTTGAGGCGGGCCGCCAGCAGTGCTCCGGCCAGTGCGCCCAAGGAACTGAGTGTGTTGAACATGCCAAATCCGGCCACACCGTTGTGCCACACCCGCTCGGCGAAGGCCGCCAGCACCACGGGGCCGTTCATGCCAAATGCCCCCATGAGGCCGGCCAGGGCGATGATCAGCAGGAGTGAGGGCCTGTCCCTGACGTAACGGAACCCGGCCAGGAGCTGGCCGCGCCCACGGACGGCCGGTGTGCTGTGATGCAGTTGTGCGGGACGGATGGCTGCAATCATGGCCAGCACCAGCAGGCATAGGAGGGAATTGGCAGCGAAGGCCACTGCAGATCCGGCCTGGGCGATGATCACGCCGCCTAATGCGGGACCGACCATTGCTCCCAGCTGGGCAATGGCGTTATTGAGGCCGATGGCAGGCTGCAGGGCGGCGTCGCCCACCACCTCGTTCACGAACACATGGCTTGCAGGCTGGTTGATTGCGGCGGTAACACCCAGCGCAACGCAGCTTGCGTACACGGCCCAGACAGTGATGGTGCCGCTGGCTGCCCAGGCGGCCAGGCCCATCGCAAGGAGGGCAATCACGGCCTGGCAGATAAGCATGATGCGGCGCTTCGGAAAGACATCCACCAGCAATCCAGCCAGCGGCCCAACAATGAGCATGGGCAGAAACTGCAGGGCTACGGCTACACCCACGGCAGCGGGGCTTCCGGTCAACTGGAGCACCAGCCAGTCCTGGGCCAGCCGCTGCATCCACACGCCAACGTTGCCGGTCAGCTGTACACCGAGAAAGAGGCGGTAATTGCGGTGCGCCAGCGGGTGATACCAGCGGGGCGGAGGCTCTGGAACGCGGAGGGACTCTGGGGACTGGTGGCGGTCGGAAGACACGTCGGACTCAACTCGGTAGTGATGGGGAAGGGCGTGGAAAGCACCCGGGAAGCTAGGTGCGGGTGGAGCGCATCTTGACTGAAGCGGAAGCCAGGATCAGGGTGCCCGGAACCACCACAAACAGGGCCGCGAGCATCCAGACGAACACCACCGCGGCAAATAGAGCAGCGGCGAGGAGGAGGGAACCTGTCCAGTCACGCAGGGACAGCACTTTCGCCGTCGCCAACGCCGCCGTCCAAGATGTATCTTTCAATGCTGTGTCTTTCGCTGCTGGTCCGGACACTGCCGGTCCCGCCCCTGTGACTCCTGGCCCTGTGGCTCCCCACCCTGCGGCGTCGCCGGAAAAGTCGGACCACGCTGCTGCGGTGCGCAGAAGCAGGACCGCCGCCGCGGCGGCAAGAACCAGGGTGGCCGGAAGGATGACCGCCCGGCCGGGCAACTGCCCCACCAGTGCGAGCAACAGGTTCAGCCCAATCACGACGGCGGCTGCCGCCGTCGTGATTCCCAGCTTCCAGCTGCCCGGAAGGGCTAAGCGGAAGGTGCCCCAGAGGGCGCGGAGGGAATCGTCACGGCCGGAGAGGTGGCGTTCCAAGTGGGCGATGCCTGCCGCGTAGGCGGCGGGAATGGTGACCAGCGGAATGGACAGCACCAGCACCAGCAGCCCGGCCAGCAGGGTCTCGGAAAACAGCGCGAAGCGGTTGACCGGGATGGGTTCATTGCGGCCGGATGCGGGTGTGGTGCTGTCCATGATGCTCATATTCTGTCAGCCCTCGGTTCTCTAGCCCTTGAGGCCCTGGGTGGAGACGCCTTCAACGATGTAGCGCTGGAACACCAGGAAGAAGATCAGCACCGGCAGCAGGGCCAGGACGGACATGGCGATCATTGCGCCGTAGTCCGAGCTCTGGGTCTGGTCCTGGTAGAGGCGCAGCGCCAGGGGCAGCGGGTACTTTTCCGGGGTGTTCAGGTACAGCAGCGGAGCAAGGAAGTCGTTCCAGCTCCAGATGAAGGAGAAGATCGACGTGGAGATCAGCGCCGGTTTCATCAGGGGCAGCATGATGGAGCCGAAGATCCTCACGTGTCCGGCGCCGTCGATCCGGGCTGCCTCGTCCAGTTCAGACGGAAGGTTGCGCATGAACTGCACCATCAGGAACACGAAGAACGCGTCAGCAGCCAGGAACTTACCGATCAGCAGCGGGATGTACGTATCCACCAGGCCCAGCTGCTGGAAGACGATGTACTGCGGAATGATGACCACGTGGAACGGCAGGAGCAAGGTGGCGATCATCATGCCGAAGAACACGTTGCGGCCGGGAAACTTGATCCTGGCGAAAGCGTAGGCCGAGACGCTGGCGGACACGATGGTGCCCACCACGGCACCGAGGGCCAGGATCAGGGAATTGGTGAAGAACTGCAGGGTGGTGACCCCACCGATTCCCTCCATGGCCGTGACGAAGTTGTCGAAGCTGAAGTTGTTCGACCACAACGCAGTCGTGGCGCCGCCGATCTCGGAGTTTGGCTTGAACGACGATGCGACCATCCACAGTGCCGGGTAGAGCACCACAGCCGTCAGGCCAAGGGCCACGACGTGGAAGATGATGCTCTTCATCCGTTTGGCACCGGCTGATTCGGACTTCGGGTTGTAGTGTTCGGCCGGCGCCTGGGGCGCCGACTGGGTGGGGGTTGCCATGGTTGTCATTTTGCATCACCGCTGTAGTGGACCCAGGACTTGGACGTGCGGAAGAAGATCAGGGTAATGATGCCGACGACGATCACCAGGAGCCAGGCCATTGCCGAGGCGTAGCCCATCCGGAAGTCGCTGAAGCCCCGCAGGTACAGGTAAAGGGTGTAGAAGAGTGTGGAGCCGGCCGGTCCGCCTTCACCGTTGGAGATGATGTAGGCCGAGGCGAAGATCTGGAACGCGTGGATGGTTTCCATCAGCAGGTTGAAGAAGATCACCGGGGAGAGCATGGGCCAGGTGATGTTGAAGAACTTCCGCACCGGTCCGGCACCGTCCATGGACGCTGCCTCGTAGAGGTCTGCCGGGATCTGCTTGAGGCCGGCGAGGAAGATCACCATGGGAGCGCCGAACTGCCAGACAGTCAACAGGACGAACATGGGCATGGTCATGGAAGGGTTGCCCACCCAGCCACCGAGGTTGATTCCGAAGAAGGACAAGCCCTGGTCCACCGGGCCGGCGTCGCCGAAAATCGCCTTCCAGACGATCGCGATGGAGACGGACGCGCCGATCAGGGAGGGGGCATAGAAAGCCGAGCGGTAAAAGCCCTGGCCCTTGCGCTTGCTGTTGAGCAGCATGGCCACTGCCAGCGCGGCGGCCAGCTTGAGCGGGGTACCGAACACCACGTAGGACACGGTCACGCCCACCGACTGCAGGAACCGTTCGTCCTGGAACAGGGTGGTGTAGTTGTCCAGCCCGATCCATTTGGGCGGCTCGAAGAGATTGTAGTTGGTGAAGGAGAGGTACAGCGAGGAAATCATCGGGCCCACGGTGAGTGCGATGAATCCCAGCAGCCAGGGCAGCAGGAAAGTGTAGCCGGCGCGGGCGTCCGCCCCGCGCTGCTTTGACTTACGCAGCGTGGGAGCGGACGGCGTCGAACGCCTGCTCAGGGTTGGGCTTTGAGTCACGAGTTCATTCCGTCAGTTGTGAAGGTCTGGCAGCCAGTCTGCTGCTCAGGCGTTCTGCTTGATGAGGTCTTCGGCTTCCTTGAACCATGCGTCCGCGGCGCCGTCGATCGTCACCTTGCCGTAGTTCAGGTCAGAGCTGATGCGCTTGAAGGAAGCCTCCAGCGTGCCGAAACCGACGATGGGCGGCTCAGGCGCATCCTTGAGGTACTTCTCGATGGACTTCTCGTAGTCAACAACCAGCTTGTCGGTGCCTTCGAACGTGGTGCCGTCACGCTGGGTCTTGGACGCCGGAACACCACGGGAAGTCTTGAAGATCTGGCCGACCTCAGGATCGTTGACCATAAAGTCGATGAAGCGTGCTGCAGCGTCCTTGTTCTTGGTCTTGGCGCTGGCCACCATCAGCATCGAGGGCTTGAGGAAGAGGCCCAGGTTGTCCTGGTCATCCGAGGGGACCGGAACCAGCTTCAGTTCCTTGGCGCCGCTGTCCGAAAGGTAGCCGGCCATGAAGTTGTCCCAGGTGACTTCCGTTGCGGTCACGTTGGAACCGAACGGGGACTTCGGCGCGAGCTGGGTAACGCGCTCTTCCGAAACGATGGCCGGCGTACCGCGGAGGCCTGCGGTGGTGTTCCACCACTTCTTCATATCGTCCTTGGTGAAGCCGAGCTTGCCGTCTTCGGTGAACGCTTCGATGTTGTTCTGGCGCAGCCAGATGTTGAACATCCACCACACACCGGTGTAGTCGGTGCCGCCGAAGATCGCGCCGTTGCTCTTGCTTCCCACCTGGGTCAGGAACTCGTTGAATTCCTTGTAGGACCAGCTGCCGTCCGGCTCGGCAATGCCGAGGGAAGCCAGCTTGGCCGGATCGTAGTAGACAGCGAAGGCGTTGGTGCTGGTGGGGATGCCGTAGGTCTTGCCCCTGATCTGGCCGGAGGGCAGGAGGGACTTGTCGAAGGCGTCCGTGTTGATCTTGACGGTGCCCAGGTCCAGGAGCTGGTTGCGCTGGCCGTAGTCACGCAGGTAGGAGAGGTCCCACTGCATCACGTCAGGCAGGCCGCCGCCGGCTGCCTCGGTGGCACGCTTCTGCCAGTAGCCCGCGAAGTCGGTGAAGTTGCCGTTGACCTTGATGTCCGGGTTCTTCGACTCAAACAGGGCGATGGCCTTGCGGGTGCGCTCGGCGCGGTCGTCGTTGCCCCACCAGGTGTAGTCAATGTTGACCGGGTTTTCCGCTGAGCCCGTCTCCCCGGACGTGCTGGAACCTGTGCCACAGGCCGCCAAAGCTGCGGCAGATGCGGTGCCTACAGCCACAGTGGTGAGGAAATTCCTTCGGTTGATCATGAGAGCCTCCTTGCTCGATATGGTGCAAACCCTATTCCCCCATTGGGAGCAGTGAGCTGGCTTACACACCTTCTGAAACGATACAATATCTTCAATTCCCGTGATGGGCAAGCGTTTTCCAAACATCCGATTTCGGGTACGTTCTTACTTACCCCTAAACAAGGAGTCCTATGACTTTGCAGCAAACCCCTGGCCCGGAGAGTGTTTGGAGCAAGGTGGAAGGGATCGCCTACGGCGGCGATTACAACCCCGAGCAGTGGCCTCAGAGCGTCCGGCTTGAAGACCTGGAATTGATGAAGGAAGCCGGCGTTACCTTCCTCAGCGTGGGGATCTTTTCCTGGGCCCTTCTGGAACCGACCGAAGGCACGTACGACTTCGGCTGGCTGGACGAGGTGATGGACAACCTTGCATCCGCGGGAATCAGAGTAGCCCTGGCAACGGCAACCGCTGCTCCCCCGGCCTGGCTGGTGCGCAAGCATCCGGAAATCCTGCCGGTGACGGCTGACGGGACCGTGCTGGGACCCGGATCGCGGCGGCACTACACGCCGTCGTCGGCTGTTTACAGGCGGTATGCAACGGGCATCACCCGCGTCATCGCGGAGAGGTACAAGGAGCACCCGGCGTTGGCGCTGTGGCACGTGGACAACGAGCTGGGCTGCCATGTCAGTGAGTTCTACGGGCCGGAGGACGCCGCTGCCTTCCGGGCCTGGCTGGAGCGGCGGCACGGAAGCATCTCCGCCCTCAACGCCGCCTGGGGAACTGCATTCTGGTCGCAAAACTACGGATCCTTCGACGAAATCCTCCCGCCCGGAGCGGCGCCCTCCACCCTGAATCCAGGGCAGCAGCTGGACTTCAAGCGGTTCAGCTCCTGGGCGTTGATGGACTACTACTGTGAACTCGTCGCGGTCCTGCGGGAGGTCACGCCGGGCACTCCGGCCACCACCAACCTGATGGCATCGAGCGGCTGCAAGGCATTGGACTACTTCGACTGGGCCAAGGACCTGGATGTCATCGCCAACGACCACTACCTGGTGGCTGAGGATCCGGAACGGCACATCGAGCTGGCGTTCAGCGCGGACCTGACCCGGGGAATTGCAGGCGGTGACCCGTGGATCCTGATGGAACATTCCACGTCGGCCGTCAACTGGCAGCCACGCAACCAGCCCAAGATGCCCGGCGAGATGCTGCGCAATTCGCTGGCGCACGTGGCACGCGGCGCGGACGCTGTGATGTTCTTCCAGTGGCGCCAGAGCTTTGCGGGTTCGGAGAAATTCCATTCGGCGATGGTGCCGCACGCCGGACGCGATACGCGGGTGTTCCGGGAGGTGGTGGGCTTGGGTGCCGCGCTGAAGCAATTGGCTCCGGTCCGGGGCTCACGGGTGGAGTCCCAGGTGGCCATCGTGTTCGATTACGAAGCGTGGTGGGCCAGCGAAATCGACTCCAAACCGAGCCAGGATGTTAAGTACCTGGACCTGCTCAGGGCTTTCCACCGGTCACTTTTCCTGCGGGGGATCTCGGTGGACATCGTGCATCCTTCTGCGTCGCTGGAGGGCTACAGCCTTGTTCTTGTCTGCACGCTGTACTCCGTCAGTGATGCCGCTGCCGCGAATATTGCGGACGCCGCGCGCGCCGGGGCCACCGTCCTCATCACCTATTTCAGCGGAATCGCGGATGAGAACGACCACGTCAGGTTGGGCGGCTACCCTGGTGCTTTCCGCGAGCTCCTGGGCGTTCGCGTGGAGGAATTCCACCCACTGCTGCAGGGGGTTCAGCTGAAGTTGAGCGATGGCGGGCTGTCTTCTGTGTGGAGCGAACATGTCCAGCTGGCGGGGGCCGAAGCGGTTCAGACTTTCACCCAATACCCGTTGGAGGATGTCCCGTCACTGACGCGGAACACCGTTGGCGACGGCGCGGCCTGGTACTTGGCCACATTCCCGGACCCCGACGGCATCGAGGCGATCGTGGACCGGCTGGTAGCTGAATCCGGTGTGGCAGCCGCTGCCTCCGCGGATGCCGGTGTGGAACTGACCCGCCGCCGTGCTGATGACGGCCGCAGTTTCCTGTTCGCCATCAACCACTCACAGTCTTCGGCCACGGTGCACGCATCCGGACTTGACCTGCTCACGGGAGATCGATTTGGGGGCAGCGTTTCGGCTGGAAGCGTTGCGGTGATCGCGGAGGACTAACCGGGTTCTCAGGTATCCGGCTCCGTTCCTCCCGACCCGTACCCTTGATCTGGTCACCCGCCTACGGGTGACCAGTTATTGTCGTACCCCTTTGGCAGAGTGGACCTATGGAAGCCATTGGGGAACAGCTTGCGGAGCACCGCGGTACCGTCGCCGCGCTTTCCCTGGCGTCGCGCGATGCCCATCGGGCCGCTCCTTCCAGGATCACGACGCAAAATCCGGTGACCCCTTAAATGTCGCACCTCTTTGGCAGAGTGGACCTATGGAAGCGATTGGGGAACAGCTTGCGGAGCACGGCGGTATCGCCTTGCTGACACCTGCAGGCACCCCGGTGGCCGGCCTTTCAAATTCAAGTAAGGCGTCCGACGGCGGTGCCCGGCATGGCGGGCTTTCTCACCTTCGCGCCGTCCCGGCCAGCCCAGCATGGACGGCCGAAACCGCCGAGGGAGCCGTGGCGGCCGGGCCTGCTGAGGCCTCGGGCCCATCTGAAGCGGTTGGACCGACTGGAACGATTGGGGTGGCCGGCCTGGTTTCGCTTGTGAACCGTGCTGCGGCCGCCGCTCCGGACATTCTGGCGCTGGCAGGCTACGTGGAGGCCTCAGACTTCGCCGGAGAGGTCGAGGAGCTCGCCCGGACCGTGGACTACCTGCAAATCCTCTCCGCCGGCGCCGTGGACCGCACCCGGACCCAGGCCATCACCGAAGCCAACACCAGAACCAGCCGCCCCAGCCCCGGCACACCATCCGCCGCCACCGGCACCAGCGGCTGGGTCACTGGCTGGAACAACGGAACAGAAACCCTCCGCGAAACGGACGCCGCCTGGCCCGCCACCAGCCCCACAAGCACCAGCCCCGAAATGACCGCTAGGACGGAAACATCAGTGCCGCGGTCCCCTGCCGATGACGGCTGCCGGAACACCGCCGAATTCCTGCGCCTCAGACTCCGGATCGGCATCAGCGAGGCCCGCCGCCGGCTCCACCTCGCCCACGACACCCTCCCCGCCACCACCCTCACCGGAGACCCCACACCCCCACCCCGGGAACACCTCGCCACAGCACTGGCACCAACAACCAGCACACAACAACCCGGCACCGAAGAAGCCGACGCCCCTGACGGGACCGGCCTCCCCGGCAGCCGCATCGCGTGCAGCCCGGCTGTGTCCTCCCGCGCCGGGACTATCATCGCCACCACCCTGGACCGGCTCCGGCACCACACCACCCCCGAAACGCTCACCCGGATCGAACAGCACCTCACCGGCACCGCAGCCACCGCCGATCCCGACTTCCTCACCCGCGTCGCCCGCCGCTGGTCAGACACCATCGACGCCGACGGCACCGAACCCAGTGAAGAAGCACTCCGCAACACTCAAGGCGCCTTCATCCGCAAACCCCGCCACGGCCTCCACCGCATCGAAATCCTGGCCACCACCGACCAATACGAACACTTCCTCACCGTCATGAACACCGCCACCAACCCCCGCACCACCACCCCACCCACCGGAACAGGTGACGGTGCCGGCATTGGTGCAGGCGGCGGGGACGGCGGACAAACGGGTGCACAAACAAGCGGGCATCAGCAGGTCTGGCAGGACGCGGACGTGGACCTGGACCGGCGCACCCGCTCCCAAAAACAACTCGACGGCATCATCACCGCCATCAAAGCCGGCCTCACCACCAACACCCTGCCCACCACCGGCGGCAACCGACCCCAAATCCTCGCCACCATCAACTACCAAGACCTCCTCCCCCACCTCCCCCAAACCGATTTCATAGCCAACCCAGAAAACAGCGCCGCCGCAGCCACCGGCAAAACAATCGGCACAGGCACTGGCGCTGGCAAACAGACAGGGACCGGGAACTTCACCTTCACCGGACCCGTCGCCGCCACCACCCTCCGCAAAATCGCCTGCGACGCCGACATCATCCCCGCCCTCCTCGGCACCCACGGCGAGATCCTGGACCTCGGCCGCAAAACCCGCCTCTTCACCACCACCCAACGCCTCGCCCTCACCGCCCGCGACCAAGGCTGCACCTTCCTCCACTGCACCATCCCAGCCCCCTGGTGCGAAGCCCACCACATCACCTACTGGTCACACGGCGGCCCCACCAACCTCAACAACGGCGCCCTCCTCTGCACCCACCACTATCACCTCATCCACAAAGAACAATGGACCATCACCAACAGCAACGGCGTCCCCTGGTACACACCCCCACCCCACATCGACCCCACCCAAAAACCCCAACAAAACACCTACTTCAAACCACCCCCACCACCACAGGAATAAATTTGGCGGATCGTGCTGAAGTGGTCTGCGTCTTCGCCGGTCGCGGCTCGTAACGGATCCTGCAGGGAAAATCACTGCAGGGACAGCAGGTTCCAATTCTGGGACTAAGCATGTTGCCTGGTCCACGAACCTCCTACGGGTTGGCTATGACCTTCAGTGGTCCTTCCTCCGCCGTCGGAACTTCGAAGTGGTCAAAGTACTCGGCGGCCAGTTCCTCACTTAAAGTGAAGTCGTTCGCATGCGCGGCCAATCGGGATCGGATTCGGGACAGAACCACCTCCCGGGGTGTAGCCAGATAGATGGTCTCCGGCTCCACCCCCAGCGGCCTCAGCAGACGACGGTATTTCTCACGCATTTCCAAAGACCAGAAGGAAAAGTCGAGGACCACATCCTTCCCCGACTCCACAAGGGCGACAAGACGGTCTTGAAGATCCGACTCAATTTCGGTGTGAAGCCCTGCCCCCAAAGGCATGGCGCGAAGGCCCAGCTCCCAGGCAGCCTCATCAAAGGAGAGCCGCACCATTCCGTCCCTCTCCAACTGGCAAGCGATCGTGGATTTGCCGGCGCCTGCTGGACCACACATGAAAATGACCTGGGACATGTCCCCGATCCTAGGTGCGCAAACTCCTAGGCGCACGAAGTGGACAGTAGCCGTTAAATAGATCCGTCCCGGCCGGAACCAGAGGTTCCAACCGGGACGGAAGCCGCTTCCCGCCGTCGGACGTGCTCTGCAAGCACTGCGTAAGCAGTGAATGTCCTGAGCGGTAAGCGGATTTAGCTGCTGATGGCCGATTTCATTTCGTCATGGGCCTTCTTGCCGGCCTCATCCGTGGAAAGCCTGTTGAAGAGGACCTCAGAGGTGTAGCGCTTGACGATTTCCTGGATGGCTCCGGCACCCTTCGGCGGCGGGGCCGGGGCCTCACCCAACTCTTCCTTGATCTGGTCAATGAACTTGACCACCTTGATGTCAGCGGGGGTCAGCTTGGATTCGATGGCTGCCCGGACATCGGAGTTCGGGTAGACACCGCGGTCCGCCAGCAGTGCCTCGCCGGCTTTTTCGTTGTTGGCCAGGAAGTTGATGAACTGGGCTGTCTCCTCGGGGTGCTTGGTGCGTGAGGAAGCTGACCAGAACTGGGATGCCTTGTACCAAAGCTGAGTATCCGCGGCTTTCCCGGTCTTGGACGGGAAGCGAAGGATCTGGAGTTCTGTGCCTGCTGCCTTCTCAAGTGCCGGAAGCTGGTTGGACCACCAGAAGGCGAGCCCGTTCTTGCCTGTAGCCAAGCCACTCTGATCGAGCGGCGCAGCCTCCGCCTCCACAACCTCGGACGCTGAAGGAACTGCCTTGTTCTCGCTCAGCTGCTTCAGGAAGGCCCACCATTCGGCGATGTCGCCGGGCTCAAAACCCAGCTTGCCGTCGGAGGTGTACAGCGACTTGCCGTTCTGACGGAGCCAGACGCCCAACGACGCTTCATCAGTACCGTACGCCGCAGCGCCGTAGCTGCCCTTGGGGGACTTGGCGGTAACCTCCGCGGCGATCCGCTCGAAGTCCTCCCAGGTCCACGTCTTGTCATCCGGAAGCGGCACGCCGGCAGCCTGGAAAACGGCAGGGTTGGCGATGATAGTCGCCGCGTTGATGCCGGCCGCGATACCCGTCAGGCCGTCCTCGCTCTTTCCGGCATTGAGAGCCGCTTCGTCAAGCTTGGACGTATCAATCTCGTACTTGGACAAATCCAGAAGCGCACCCCGACTGGAATATTCCGTGATGTACTTTTCATCCATCTGGATAATATCGGGGGCGTCATTGGCAGCAACCTGGGTGGCGAGCTTGTCCCAATAGCCGCTCCAGTCGCCATATTCAGGCTTGATCTTGATCTTCGGATTCTCGGCTTCGAAAGCGTCAATGGCCGCCTGTGTCAGCTGAGCCCGCTTGTCGCTGCCCCACCAGGAGAAACGAAGCTCAACGGTTCCGTCCGCACTTTGCGGCGCGGCTCCCCCACCGCAGGCACTCAGGGCAAGGACGACGGCGGCTGCCGCGGCAACCACGCCTGTCTTGCGCAGGGGGCTCTTACGGAGTCGGCGGACTGCTCCGGTGGATGATGTCTCTGCCTGGCGTTGCCTTGCAGAGTCAGGGCGGGGAAAAAGCTGCACTGGGTACTCCGATCTTCTTTGATCTTGTCGCTGGGGATGAGAAATGAGGAAACGCTTTCTTGGATCTGATACTACAAGTAGAAAACTTGTATTACAAGGTGTTTTCCAAGGGAAATAGTGGGCACAATCTGGACCGCGCTTCAGTGAGCACATCGCAGATCCGGCGGCGCCACCCTAAAGCGGGCCGCCGGATCAAAAGGGTGTAATTGGTGCGTGCGCGTCAGCGCGGAGGCGGAGTCTGAAAGAAGGCTCCCCGCGCAGTGGGGTATAGCTATTTGATGCCGGTGGTGGCGATGCCCTTGATGAGGAACCGCTGGCCAAAGAGGAACACCAGGAACACCGGCAGGAGCGACACGATGGACATGGCAAACAGCGATCCCCAACTGGTGGCGGACTGCGAATCCACAAACGCCCGCAGCGCCACCGGAACCGTGAACATATCCGGATCCGTCAGGTAGATGAGCGCCCCGAAGAAGTCGTTCCAGGTCCAGATGAAGGTGAAGATGGTGGTGGTGGCCAGCGCCGGAACCATCAGCGGCAGGATAACCCGCAGGAAGATGCGGGGGTGGCCGGCGCCGTCGATCCTTGCGGCCTCATCCAGGTCCTTGGGGATGCCGCGGATGAACTGGACCATCAGGAAGATGAAGAACGCGTCGGTGGCCAGGAGCTTGGGCACCAGGAGCGGCCAGAAGGTGTTCACCCAGCCGATCTGGGAGAACAGGATGTACTGCGGCACAATCACCACGTGGAACGGCAGCATGATGGTCAGCAGCATGATGCCGAAGAACAGCTTTTTGCCCGTGAACTGCAGGCGGGCGAAGGCGTAGGCAGCCATGGAGCATGAAATCAGGTTTCCGAGGATGGACCCAATCACCACTATGGCCGAGTTCAGCATGTAGTGCCCGAAGGGATGGGTCAGCGCGGACCAGCCATCGGTGTAGTTGCTCATTTCCAGGCTGTTGAGCCACAGGCCGGGCTCCCGGAAGATGAGATCGTTGGGCCGAAGCGAGGAAACAACCATCCACAACAGCGGGTAAATCATCAGGCCGCCGGCCAGAATCAGGATGGCATGCTTCATCAGGGCCTTGGAGCGGGCCGCACGGCTGAAGGCAAGGGTCCCGCGGGATTCGCGGGCCTTCCTGGGCTTGCGGTGGTTCGTTGGCGTACCGGCGCCGGCAGATTCTTTGTCCGGGGCGGGCAGCGTCTGAAGCTTAGTCATCATAGAAAACCCAATACTTTGCGGCGATGAAGTTGATGGCGGTAAACACACCGATGATGACCAGCAGGAACCACGCCATGGCGGAGGCATAGCCCATGTCGAACTGGCCAAAGCCCTTCTGGTACAGGTACAGCGTGAAGAACATCGTGGAATCCGAGGGGCCGCCGTTGCCGCCCGAGACGATGAACGCCTGTGTGAAGGACTGGAATGACCCGATGATCTGGAGCACCAGGTTGAAGAAGATGATGGGGCTCAGCATCGGCAGGGTGATCCGCCAGAACTGCTGGAGTGTGCCGGCGCCGTCCACCCTCGCGGCCTCGTAATACATCACCGGAATCTGCCGGAGGCCGGCCAGGAAGATAATCATGGGTGCACCGAAGGTCCATACGTGCAACAGGATGATGGAGCTCAATGCGGTGCTGGGATCGGAAATCCACCCAGGCCCCTGGATGCCGAACATTGCCAGGGCCTGGTTCACCAGGCCAGTGGTTCCAAAAATCTGCTTCCAGAGGATGGCCACAGCCACTGAACCACCAAGGAGCGATGGCAGGTAGAACACGGACCGGTAGAACGGAAGGCCGCGGAGGCCCTTGTCCAGCACCAGCGCGATCAGCAGCGCCACAGCAAGCTGGAGTGGCACGCCCACCAGGACATAAGTGAAGGTCACACCGAGAGAGTTATGCAGCCGGGCGTCGCTGAACATGCGGATGAAGTTGTCCAGGCCGGTCCATTCTGGGGGCTGCAGCAGGTTGTAGTCCGTGAAGGAGAGATACAGCGACATCAGCATGGGGCCGATGGTGATGGCCACCAGGCCCACCAGCCACGGCAGGAGGAAGATGTAAGCGGCCTTGTTGTCGCGGCCGTTTGCCTTCTTCTCTTCGGCCGTGACGGGTCCCTTGCGCTTTGTCAGGGAGCTTAATTCGCTGATGGCACTCATTGCGGCCACCCCGCTGCTCGCAGCAGCCCCGCTCCGGCAGGCATGCCTGCCGGCCGCGGTGCCCGGGGGATATGTTTAGCGGCCATGTGGTCTCCTTTGGTCATCGTGGCCATCCACGTTGTGGTGATCGCCGTTGGACGATCAGTGTTTGGTCCGCCCCCAATGGCGGAGCTGTTGTCAAAGCTCTCCCAGCCGGCCTTGGGCCGCGGAGCGTTGAAAGCGGCTCCGTACCAAAGTAAACGGTTTCTTGACTCCTGTATAGCCCTTTGTTAGTTTTTGAGAAAGCGTTTTCTGCTCTAGCAGTCACTCTACCTGTTTCTTCCTCGGCATATTGTGGGGACCGGTGTCCTCTGAGGGACCCAGTAACCTCCCGAACACCCGAATCCTTCGAAAAGCGGTAGACCGGAAGAGCAGTAGACCAGACCAGCAGCATCCTTCGATTCACAGGCAGGCCAGTGAGCATACAAATCCAGCCCGTCCGGCCAAGCGCCATCGCCGGTTACGAAGATTGGCCTGCATACGTTCGAAACACTGCCCGCTACCAGGCTGCCAGCCCCCAATCCCAGGAATTAGCGGACGTCCTCGGCGTTCCGGGCGCTTCCCCCACACCGCGCGTCACCACGGTGTGGGAGCAAACGTACGACGGCGTCACCACCTCCCAGCTCAGCTGGCAGTTGGGTTTCGGTCCCCGCACCACTGGCTGGCTTTTGCGTCCGGCCGGAAGCCCCGGACCCCTGCCCGGAATCCTGGCCCTGCACTGCCACGGCGGGAACAAATTCGGCGGGGCCGACAGGCTGGTGGACCTGCCCAAATCCCACCCCTCGGCGAAAGCCGCTCGCGCAGCCCTCTACGACGGCCGTGCACTGGCGACCGAAATCGCCCGAGCAGGCTCCGCCGTCCTGGCCCACGACACCTTCGCCTGGGGCAGCCGCCGCTTTGACCTTTCCGTCCCTCCGTGGCGGACGGGCGCGGCACTGGAGGCGAGGATGTCGCAGTGGCGGCAGGACGGCGTCGTACCTTCCGACGCTGACCTCTACAACGCTGCCGCGGGAATCCACGAGGACACCGTGGCGAAGGCTGCGGGCCTGCTGGGCACAAGCTTTGCCGGCATGGTGGCGCACGATGACCTCGCAGCATTGGAGATCCTTGGCGGCCTGCCGGGCGTGGATTCGGAGCGCCTGGGCTGCCTCGGCTTCTCCGGCGGCGGTGGACGCGCACTGACGCTGGCAGCCCTCAGCCCACGGGTCCGGAACTACGTGGTGACGTGCATGATGGCAACGTTCCAGTCGCTGCTGCCAGCCTACCTGGATGCGCATTCCTGGCTGCTGCAGACGCCCGGCATCTGGAAACTTGGCGATTGGCCGGAGCTGACGGCGAGGTCGGCTGCCACCGGATTTCTGGTGCAGTATGCCCTGAACGACGAACTGTTTCCTGAAGCGGGCATGCGCGACGCCCATCAGCTCCTGGAGTCCCTGCACACCTCCGCCGGCTACCAAGGCAGCTGGTGGCCGGGCCAGCACGTCTTCACGGGCGAGATGCAAAAAGAGGCCATAAGTTTTCTCGCAAATACCCTGGGTGCCCAGAACCCTTCCGGCCTGAACCATCCAACCGTTCCCACCATTTAGCAGGCAAGGATCCTTGATGACGCAGCAACCCGCCACCACCGCACCCGGTACCTCTGTAGCGGCAGGCGAAGCCACCGTCCCGGATGCACGCCCCCGAATAGCCTTGGTGGGCGTGCATGGCTTCGGCGAACGGCACCTTGCGAACTTGGCGCGGCTCGAGGGATCGGGCGCCCTGGAGCTGGTGGCCGTGGCGGATCCCAACCCGCCCCAGTCGGGACGGCTCGCCGAATCGGTAGCGGTTTTCAACACCCTGGACCAACTGCTGGCCGCCGGCCCGGTCCCAGACGTGGTCATCCTGGCCACCCCGATCCAGACCCACGCACCCCTGGCACTGGCAGCCCTCGCCGCCGGCGCGGACGTCTACGTGGAGAAGCCGCCGGTGGCCTCCCTGGCCCAGTTCCAGAGTGTCCTGGCAGCGGCGGAAATCTCCGGACGGCTGGTCCAGGTGGGATTCCAGAGCCTCGGGTCCCAGGCTCTGCCGGCCATCCGGGACGCCATCGAGTCCGGTACGGTCGGCCAGGTATTGGGCTTTAGCGCCACCGGGATGTGGCAGCGGAACAAGGGCTATTTCAAGCGCTCACGCTGGGCGGGCAAGCGAAGCCTGGACGGGGTGGACGTGGTGGACGGCGTGGCCACCAACGCACTGGCTCACGCGGTTGCCACCGCGCTCAGTATGGCCGGCGCCCACACTATCGCGGACGTGGCATCAGTGGAGACGGACCTCTACCGCGCCAACGGGACCCAAAGCGATGACACGTCCATCCTCCGCGTCCGCACCGCCGCCGGGCAAACCCTGCTCTGCGCCCTCACGCTCTGCGCGCCGGAACAGCAGAATCCGTCCGTTACAGTCCACGGCACCCTGGGCGAGATCACGTTCTTGTACACGGAGGACGAGCTGGTGATCACCACACCGGCCGGGGAACGCCGTGAATCTTTCGGCCGGACCGACCTGCTGGAGAACCTGCTCGAAGCCCGGAAGTCCGGAACACCGCTGCTTTGCGCCCTTCCGGACACCGGTGCGTTCACTTCCGTGCTCGAGGCCATCCGCATCTCTCCTGATCCGCAGGAGATCGGCCCTGAACACTTCACCTGGGTTGGCGAAGGGGACAATGCCCATGCCGTGGTCCACGGCATTGCCGGACTGATCGAACGAGCCGTCAAGGCCCAGGCGACCTTTGCTGAACTGGGTGTCCCGTGGGCCCGCAGCCTGCCCCCGGCCCAGACCCTCAGCATCGACGGGAAGCCAGTGGCCGGCTACCAGGACGGGAGCCATATCCGGGCCGTTTCTTCGCCTCGGCCCTACCTGCACCCGGTCCGAACTCTTGCCGGAACTGTCGTCACCGACCATCAGCCGTTGGACCATGTCTGGCACCTTGGCGTCGGCGCGGCCCTCCAGGATGTGGATGGCGTCAATTTCTGGGGTGGCCGCACCTATACCCGTGCCGCCGGAGAATACATCTGGCGCCCGGACCACGGCCGGATCGTGCGCACTGAGGCTGCCGAGTCCGAGGGCCGGCTGAGCGAGACGCTCTCCTGGAACGGACCCGACGGCGACCCGATCCTCAACGAGCAGCGCACCTGGACGTGGGACGCTGTGAGCCCCTCCGTCTGGCGCCTGACCCTGCATTTTGCGCTGTCCCCCGCCGGCAATCAGCCGGTGAGCCTGGGCAGCCCCGGTTCAAACGGACGCCACCAAGGCGGCTACGGCGGCTTCTTCTGGCGGCTTCCCGAATGTAGTGGCGCCGCTGTGTGGACCCCTGCGGCTGCCGGGGAGGCCGCCGTTCACGGGAGTGTGGCACCGTGGCTGGCCTGGTCCGGAACGTTCGATGCAGGATTCAGCGGCGGGACGGGCGACGGCGGGACGGACGACGGCGGCGGAACGGCGGACGGCGGTGGCACTGACCGAAGCGCAACCTTGGTGTTCGTTGCCGAGGAAGGTTCCACCGATCCGTGGTTTGTCCGGGTGGACGGATATCCGGGTGTGGGCCAATCGCTCGCCTGGGATACCCCGGTCATCGCCGAACCCGGTACTGCCGTTCGCCGCGGAGTAACCGTGTTCATAGCCGACGGAATCCTGGCTGCGGAAGACATCGAGGCATTGATCAACAAACAGGGGGAAAAACGATGAGCCAGACAGCAACCGAGGCAACGGCCACGCAAGTGGTGCCGGCGCAGGATCCAAAACAGTCAGCGGACGTGGCCGGGCGGGTGACGCCGGCGTCGGCGGAAGACCGGGCCATCAAACGGCGCCGTGTCCTGGACATCCTTGACTCCGCCGGCCGTGACTCGCTGCTTCTGACCAGCCACACGGCGCTGACCTGGTACCTGGACGGCAGCCGGGTACACATCAGCCTGGCAGGGGACCCGATCGCTGCGTTGCTGGTGGACCGGGAGAGCGATCACCTGGTGACGTTCAACAACGAGGCAGGACGCATAGCCGCCGAGGAACTGCCTGCCGGCGTCTCCCTTCACTCCGTGCCCTGGTACGGCAACCTGCACGAGGCTGCTGCCGCCGTCGGCCTCAACACCAGGGATGGCGGTTCCACGGGTGCGATCACCAACGGCTCGGCTCCACACGAAGGGCCGCTGGCGGAAGCCGCCGTCGCCGACAAGCTCAGGGCGGCACGCCAGCAGTTGCTGCCGGCTGAAAGCGCACGTTATGCCCACCTGAGCGCGGAACTCGCAGGCATCATGACCGATGTCCTGTCCACGGCGAAGCCAGACACCACAGAGTTCGAGCTGGTGTCGGCACTCGCCGGCCGGGTAGTAGCCGCCGGCGCCGAGCCGCTGGTGCTTTTGTGCAACGGCAGCTCGCGCAGTGACTTCCGCCATCCCCTGGCCACACACTCCCCATTGGGCCGTCGCGCCATGGCCGTGGTGTGCGCCCGCCGGGACGGGCTGGTCTCCAACATCACCCGCTGGGTAAGATTCGACGCCGGCACTCCGGAGGAGCTGGATGCCGAGGCCCGGATTGCGGCCGTGGAAGCCGACATCTTCGACGCCACAGTCCCGGGTGCCCGGCTGGACCGCATCTTCACCGAGATCAAATCGGCCTACACCCGGCATGGTCTTGGGGCAGACCAGTGGGAGAATCACCACCAGGGCGGGCCTGCCGGGTACGCGGGACGTGATCCCCGGGTCACCGGCGCCGTCCCAGATACCGTCGTGCTGAACCAGACGTTCACTTGGAACCCGTCCGGACCCGCCGTCAAGATTGAAGACACCATCCAGCTCACGGAGTCGGGCATCAAGGTACTCACGGTCGACGAACGCTGGCCGGCAACCCTCGTCAACGGAATCCGCCGGCCCCTGACGCTTCAGCTCTGACGTGCGGGTTCCAGTCTCCCAACTAAGTCGCGCTATCTGTCGTTTTGAAGGGTCATAACGACAGTTAGCGCTACCCAGTTGGGCGAAGGGAAGTCCTGGGCGCACAGTTGGGCCGGGGCTGGCAAACCAGAAGCGCAACAGAGCGTCATTGGTATAGACCAACGCGCCATTTCGATGCTTCGGCAGGCAGTAATTTCACCTGGATGCTGCTCCTTAAGCCCTGTTGAGGCGGATTTGACTTGAATCCCGGGCCGAAGTGGGCAGGCCGTCCCTCCCTTGATCAGGCCGCGGCGTGTGCCAATTCGAAACCGCAGGCCAGGCCCCAAAAGGACCCGCGGTTGGAGGCCCGGAACAGGTTTTTTGGCGTGTTTTTTCTCACCCTGGCTGTCCTTGCAGGCCGGACCGGCGTCTCAATAGCGTGACACGGGACCGCGAAGCATCAGCGAAGGGACCGCAATGCCATCAGAAACTGTCATCACACCAGCCAGCAAACTCCGAAGATCCCTGACGGCAGGGCTCCGGTGGGACCTCCCGGCGTCACTGGTGGTGTTCCTGGTGGCAGTACCACTGTCCTTGGGAATAGCGGCTGCATCCGGCGCCCCCGTTATGGCTGGCCTGATTGCCGCGGCCGTCGGAGGAATCGTGGCAGGGAGCCTCGGTGGATCAGCTCTTCAGGTCAGCGGACCCGCCGCCGGCCTCACTGTCATTGTGGCTGGCCTGATCGAACAGTTCGGCTGGCAGGCAACGTGTGCCATCACCGCCGCAGCCGGTGTGCTTCAGGCGTTGCTCGGTGCGGCCAGGATCGGCCGTGTGGCACTGGCCATCGCCCCGGTGGTGGTACACGCCATGCTGGCCGGCATCGGCATCACCATCGTGCTGCAGCAGCTTCACGTGATGCTTGGTTCGGCATCCGCCAGTTCCGCCTGGGAGAACATCACCGCCATTCCGGCAAGCATCTTCTCGATTGACATGACTGCAGCTGTTCTGGGGGCCGTTGTCATTGGGGTGCTCGTGGTCTGGAAGCACCTTCCCTCCCCCGTCCGCCGGATTCCGGGGCCGCTCGTAGCCGTCATCGCAGCCACCCTCCTCTCCCTGCCTTTCACCGTGGACAGAATCACCTTCGACGGCTCGCTCCTGGACGCCCTGTCCTTCCCCGAGCTGCCGGACGGGAACTGGACAGCTGCAGTCGTAGGAGTGTTCACGATCGCACTGATTGCCAGCGTTGAGTCGCTGCTGTCGGCGGTGGCCGTGGACAAGATGCACCACGGCCGGCGGACCAATTTCAACCGTGAGCTCGTTGGCCAGGGCGCAGCCAACCTGACTTCCGGGCTGCTGGGTGGGCTTCCGGTGACGGGCGTCATCGTGCGAAGCGCCACCAATGTGGAGGCCGGCGCCCGGACACGGAAGTCAGCCGTGCTCCACGGTGTGTGGGTGCTGGTCTTCTCGCTGCTGCTGGCAGGCCTGATCCAGCTGATTCCCGAAGCCGTGCTTGCAGGACTGCTGATCGTGATCGGCACCCGGCTGGTCCGCGCCGCCGACATCCGGACTGCCCGGCTGACCGGCGATCTTACGGTCTATTGCGTCACACTGTTCTGCGTTGTTTTCGTCAACCTGCTCGCCGGCGTAGTTGCCGGGCTGCTTCTGGCGGTGGGACTTGTCCTCTGGCGCGTTGTGCGCGCCAGCATCCATGCAGAACAGCTTGCTGACCCCACCAGCAGCGGATCCAATGCCAGCTCCGGGGACCGGGACCGTTGGCGCGTGGTCATCGACGGATCCTGCAGTTTCCTTTCCCTGCCCCGCTTGAGTACCGTGCTGGCCTCCGTGCCGGCCGGCACTCACGTCACGGTGGAGCTGGAGGTGGACTTCCTGGATCACCCGGTTCACGACACCCTGGACGCGTGGCGGAACCGGCATGTGGGGAACGGCGGCACGGTGGTGATCGAGGAGAGTGGAACCGCCACACTCCACGGCGCCCAGGCCGGCCCGCCAAGCCGCGGCACCTCACGCTCGGCGCTTCGGGGCGGGTTTGCGCCCTGGCGCAGCTGGCAGCAGCGGATCCTGGCCGGGCACGGTGCAGCAGCACCGGACGTTCCCGGGCCCCTGCGTTCCATACTCTCGGGCGTGGACAACTACCACCGGCGTAACGCCCACCTTGTCCGGCCGCACGTCCAGGAGTTGGCTTCGTTCCAGGATCCGAACACCCTGTTCCTGACCTGCTCGGACTCCCGCCTGGTGCCGAACCTGATCACCAGCAGCGGTCCCGGAGACCTCTTCACTGTCCGGAATGTGGGCAACGTGGTGGGCAGCCAAGGGCTGGATTCATCTGTTGAAGCCGCCCTGGACTTTGCGCTCAACAAGCTGTCGGTGGAATCAGTGGTGGTGTGCGGTCATTCGGGTTGCGGCGCCATGACCGCGCTGAGCGCCGACCCGCAAGCCGTTGGGGCTTTCGACGACGGCCTGCAGGCCTCCACACGGGAAGGAACCTCCGGCGCGGCAACGGCTGCCGGGGAGCGGGGCGCCGTTGACGTCTGGCTTGATCATGCCAGGCCAAGCCTTGGCGCTTTCCGCACCGGGCATCCCGTCCAGGTGGCCGCAGCCGAAGCCGGGTACGACGCCGTGGACCAACTGGCGATGGTTAACGTCGCGGTGCAGCTGGACCGGCTCAACCGCCACCCCGGCCTGCAGGAGGCGCTGCAGGCCGGACGGGTTCACGTGGCCGGACTCTTTTACGATATTTCCACGGCCCAGGTCCTTCGGATCACGTCCACCGGCATCAGCCACCTAGATCCGCTGCCGTCCCAGTCCGTGGAGACCATGGAGGAAGAACAGCCTGTGCACTAGCAGGCAGCGGCTATTGGTATGACACTGCAGGCGGGGAAACCATCTCGGGTTCCCCGCCTGCAGTAATCCGCGAAGCGATTCGCTAAGGCAGCACCAGTTCGCCATCAACACGGCGCGGGATTCCCAGCGGGTTGCTTTCCCGGAGGGCCGGATGCAGGACGGCTTCGGGAGCATCCTGGTAGGCCACCGGCCGCTGGAACCGGCGTACCGCCGTCGCTCCCACCGAAGTGAACAGTGAGGTGGTGGCCGGGTAGGGTCCGCCGTGCTGCTGCGCCCAGTTGACGGCGACGCCGGTGGGCCAGCCGTCGAACAGCACGCGGCCGGCAAGGCCGGACAGCTGTTCCACGAGACCTGAAACGTCCTCGCCGGGCAGGGCGTGGACCGTGGCGGTGAGGCTGCCCGGAACCTTGGCCAGGACAGGGAAGAGCTCGTCCTGGTCCTGGTATTCGATCAGCAGCGTGGTGGGACCAAAGCACTCTTCAAGCAGCTCGTCCGGGCGCTCCAGGACATTGGCGGCTGAGGTGGAGAACACCACCGGTGCGGCACCGTCCCGGGTGGCATCCTGCTGCACCGTGCCACTGACTACAGTCACGCCGGGGACCGAAGCGACGCTGCGCAGGCCGTCCGGGTACGCGTCAGCGATGCGGCCGGTGAGCATGGCCGACGTCGGTTTGTCTTTGGTTGCCGCCGCCAAATCAGCGGCAAAACCGGTGCCGGTAGGGATAAAGACCAGGCCTGGCTTGGTGCAGAACTGGCCTGCTCCCATGGTGAAGGACCCTGCTAATCCGGCGGCGAGTTCGGCGGACTTCTCTGCCAGGGCCGCGCTGGTGATGACCACGGGGTTCAGGCTGCCGAGTTCGCCGTAGAACGGGATGGGATCGGGCCGGGAAACGGCCAGGTCAAAGAGCGCGCGGCCACCTGGGATGGAGCCCGTGAAGCCGACAGCCTTGATGTTGGGGTCCTGCACCAGGGCGGTGCCAACTTCGCGGCCACTGACCAAGGCGAAGAGGCCGTCCGGGGCACCGGCCGAACGCAGGGCCTCTGCCACAATCTCCGCGGTCCGTTCAGACAGCTTCAGGTGCCCGGAGTGGGCCTTGACAATAACCGAACATCCAACGGCCAGCGCGGATGCGGTGTCGCCGCCGGCCACCGAGAAAGCGAACGGGAAGTTGGAGGCTGAGAACACCGCCACCGGTCCGATGGGCCGCAGCAGGCGCCGCAGGTCATGCTTGGGCGGACTGGCGGCAGCGTCCGCGTGGTCAATGATGGCTTCGAGATACGAGCCTTCAGTAATCACCCGGGCAAAGAGGCGCAGCTGTCCGGAGGTGCGGGCCACTTCGCCCGTCAGCCGGACGGGGCCCAGGCTGGTCTCAGAATCGGCGATGTCCACCAGTTCGGCCACGTTGGCGTCAAGCGCGTCAGCAACGGCCGTCAGCCAGGCCGCGCGTTCGGCATCGGACGCGGCCGCCGCGATCTGCGCGGCCCGGGTGGCGGCGGCGGTGAGTTCGGACAGGGAAAGTGTTGCAGTTGTCACGTAAGGCACCTGTTCTTCGTACGTCGTTTAAAGTTCGTCCCGGAAGCGGAAGCCGAGGCCCGGCTGGCCAGTGAGCGTCACGCGGCTGTTGCTGAACCGGACCGGAGATGGCGCCGCCAGGATACCCAACTGCTCGAACGAGGCATCTTCGACATCCTCCACGAGAGTGGGTTCGGCCAGGGTCAGGGCAAGCTGGCCGGAGAGCTCGGGCAGCAAGTGCGGCATCACCCGGATGCTGTTGGTCCGTGCCAGTTCAACAATCCGCCGGAACGGCGTAATGCCGCCCACCCGGATGATGTTCGGCTGGATGATATCTACGGCTTCGGCGGCTATAAAATCGCGGAAGCGGTAGATGGTGTGCAGGTTTTCGCCCAGGGCGATGGGCACGGGCGAATGTTTGCGCAGCCTGCGGTAGGCCCAGAGATCGTCCGCCCGGATGGGTTCTTCGAGCCATTCCAGCCCGAATTCAGCGAGGACGTCCAACGCCTTAAACGTAGTCGGCAGGTCCCAGCGCTGGTTCGCATCCACCATGAGCTTGCGGTCCGGCCCCAGCACGGAACGGACGGCGGCCACCCGCTCGGCGTCCTCCCGGATGTCGGGCTTGCCCACCTTGATCTTGACGGCCTGGTGCCCTGCGCTTATCCAGCGCTCAACCTGGGCCACCAGCTCCTCAAGGGTGTAATGCAGGTTCACGCCCGAGCCATACACCTGTGCGGACTCCTGCCGCTGGCCCAGGAGTCCGGTCACGGAGGTGTTTGCCCTGCGCGCCTGCAGGTCCCAGAGGGCAAGGTCCACGCCCGCCATGGCGATGGTGGTCAGTCCCCCGCCACCGGCCTCATGCAGCCGCTTCCACAGTGCGTCCCACACCGTCTCAGGATTGGCTGGCAGCCCGGTAACGAAAGGAGCGATGTCGTAGTCGAGCAGGGCTTTGACGGCCTGCGGACCGATGGTGGGCGTCCACGAAAAACCGTGCCCCGCGCCGCCGTCGTCCGTTTGGATGTCCGTGACGATCACGTGGTTTTCCGGCGCCTCCGCACCCCAGCTGCGCCGCAGCGGGACTGTCAGAAGCCGGGTGGAAAGGCCGGTGATCCGCGGTGCTGTCCGGACTGCTTCGGCGACGGGCATGCTCATCAGCGGCCGGCCAGCTCGTAGCCCTTGGCAAGGATGGCCTTCAACTGCACCAGCTGCTCGTCCGTGGGATCCACCAGCGGCGGACGGACAGAGCCAACAGCAAGGCCGCCCAGCCGGAGCCCGGCCTTGATCAGCGAAACACCAAAACCGGGGGTCTGGTCGCGGAGCCGAACCAGCGGGGCGTAGAAGCCTTCCAGCAGGGCATTGCGGCGGTCCTCGTCCCCTGACATGTAGGCGTCGTAGTAGGCCTTGGCGATCTCCGGGGCCATGGCGAACGCGGCGGAGGAGTACAGCGGGATGCCGAGTCCCCGGTAGGCGCCCTGCGTCAGTTCGGCGGTCAGCAGGCCGTTGAACAAGGCAAACTCTTCGCGGCCGGTGGCACGGACCGCGGTGACGATCTCCTGCGCCAGGCCAACATCGCCCAGTCCGTCCTTGAAGCCGATGACCTTGGGGTTGCCCGCGAGCCGGGCCATGGAGGCGGCGGTGAACCTGGCATTGCCGCGGTGGTAGACGATCACGGGGAGGCTGCTGGCGTCTGCCACAGCCTCGATGTAGGCCACCAGACCCTCGGTGGGGCCGGTAACCAGGTACGGCGGCAGAACGAGAAGGGCGTCGGCGCCGGCTTCTTCGGCAGCGCGGGCGGCAGCGATCGCGTGACCCAGGGGGCCTCCTGCTCCGGCAACCACGGGCACCTTGCCTGCCACAACCTCGACGGCGGCCGTCACCACTGTGCGCACCTCTTCAAGGCTCAGGGCGTGGAACTCGCCTGTCCCGCAGGCCGGGAAGACGCCGCCGGGGCCAAACGCCAGCCTGGAACCGATGTGTTCCTTCAGGAGCTCGACGTCGACGCCGCCTTCAGGAGTGAACGGGGTGACGGGGAAAAACAGTACGCCGTCGAATTTCATGATGTCTCCTTGGATCCCGTGCCAGCCGTCACCAGCGCGGCGGAGGTCCCGTCGTAGGGGGTGGGTGTTTTGAGTTCGGTCCGCCAGCTCCGTTTGGGTTGCCAGCCGAGCATGTCATGGGCTTTGTCGATCGAAAATGCCGGAGCCGCGCCCGTGAGTCCGGAGCACAGCTCCGCGCTGCCGGGAAGGAACCGGGGCATGAGCTCGGCCAGCGGAGTCGTTGCCAGGGCGTCTGCGGCGCCAACAAAGAACGTTTCGCCGTTGGGGATCGAGTCCATCTTCCGCAGCAGGACGTCCAGGAAGTCAGCGACGTCGCGCGCATCCACGTAGTTAAACAGCGCGGGGGCGGACAGTGCCGGATCTGTGAGCCGTTCGGCAACGGTGTGACCCTGCTGGGTGGGCGCGCCCTCCCATTCCTCCGGCGAGATGACGTAGCAGGGCCGGAAGGCCGCGTACCGGATCCTCTCCCCCTGCGCTGCGGCAAACATCTGCACGGTCTGTTCCGCGATCAACTTTGACAGCGCGTAGGCGTTCCAGGGCTTGGGTGGGGTGCGCTCGTCCAACGGGAAGCTGGCCGGAAGCCAGCCTGCCGGCGAGCCGTATCCGAGAACGGTGGGGCTGCTGGCGGTGACGATCTTGCCGACTCCCAGCTCCGTGGCCGCACTGACCACTGCGTACGCAAGGCGGGTGTTGGTGGCAAAAATAACGTCTTCCGGCGCGCTGAAAGGGACGGCAATCGCCGCGAGGTGGATGACGGCGTCGGGCATGGTTTCCCGGAGGAGGCGCAGCGCCTCGCCCGGGGCGAGGAGGTCTGCCGTTTCCTGCACCACGCCGGCGGGCAGCTGATCCGCCGGTACGGCATCGCGGTCAACCGAGATCACGTGGTGGCCCTTTTCGGCCAGCCCGGCCACAACGCTGCGGCCCAGGCGGCCGGAGCCGCCGGTGACAAAGATCCTGCTCATGGTTTTCCTTTAGGTTTGAGGCGCCGGACTAAGCACCCCGGCGGAGGTCAACGCCGAGGTCCAGGTCTTCAATGCGGACGGGAAGTGACGATTCGAGGGAGCGGTTCCCGGCGATGCCCACAGAGACGGAACGAAGCCCGTCCAGGTAGCCCGAGGGACGTCCCAGCGGGTCCTCGCCCGGTCCGTTGAAGAGGTCCGAAAGCAGGAGCTCGTCGCCGCCTCCGTGGCCGCCTTCACCGTTGACGATCGGCACCTCATAAGCCGCTTCCCAGTGGCGCTGGACCACCAGGCGTTCGCCGTTGCGGCGGATGGCGTCGTCCTCCTCGATGGGGGTTGCGCTGGGGTCCACCACCGTCTTTTTGTCAGTACTGGAGGTGACTGCGGCTCGTTCCACCACTTCGAGTTCCGCACGGCCTTCGGTCCCATTAACCGCCACCCGGTAACCCTCCCAGGGGCTGTGGGCGTTCAGCGAGTAGCTCAGGCGCGGACCACCCTGGTACTCCACCACCAGGGCCAGGTTGTCCTCGATGGTGATGCCGCCGGTGAAGACGTCCTGGTCGCGGCGGTAGCCGTCGTAGTGCTCGTTGTCCAGGAAAAGCGCCTTGAGCCGCTCATCCTCACGCAGGTCCAAGGTGAAGGGGTCCTTCTCGGCAGTCGCAGGCGCCGCGGCATCCGGTGTGCCGCGTTCCGGGCGGGGACCAAGCCCGCGTTCGGCCGCGTTCCTGTCGCCGTAGAACTTGAGCCCTCCAGAGGCGAAGACGCGCTCGGGGACGTCATCGATCCACCAGTTGACGAGGTCGAAGTGGTGGGACGCCTTGTGGATCAGCAGGCCGCCGGAGTTCTTCTTTTCCCGGTGCCAGCGGCGGAAGTAGTCCGCACCATGAACCGTGTCCAGGACCCAGCTGAAGTCGATGGAGGTGACCTTGCCGATCACACCGCTCTGGATGATCTCCTTGAGGGCACTGTTGCGCGGCGAATAGCGGTAGTTGAAGGTGACCACAACGTTGCGGCCTGTCTCGTGCACTGCTTTGGTGATGCGGCGGCAGCCCTCGGCGTCGATGGTGAGGGGCTTTTCAACGACGACGTCGGCGCCTGCGTTGAGCGCCTCCACGATGTAGTCGGCGTGGGTGTAGTCAGGCGTCGTCACCACGACGCGGTCGATGTTATTGGATTGGACGAAGGCGGTGAGATCTGCGGGATCAAAGGCGGCAACTGGTCCGGCGGCCCCTAGTTCCTGGATCAGCTTCTGGTAGAACTGCACCCGTCCGGGGTTGACGTCAGAGAACGCCACCAGCTCGGCGGTGTCCGCGTGCTTGCCAAAAATTGCCCGGATGTACATTTCCGAACGGCCGCCGGTGCCGATCAGGGCAATGCGCGCCTTGGACTGCCCTGCCTGGGTTCCCGCTGCACCCTTGAGGGTTTCAGAGCCCGAAGCCGCTGTGGCGGACGTCGACTCGGCTGTGTTGACCATGGGGGTCCCTTTCGAAAAGCTTCGGTGCCCGGCGGTTGCCGGCCGTTGTTCGATGGAGTGACTGAGGTTGGATGGTTCATCCAGGAGGGTCGACCTGCTCAGAAACCGTTTTCTCAGTTGGTTATTAGATTTGTATCAAGAGATGCACGGTCCCGTCAACCATTATCCCCCTTGAGAGAAACCGTTTTCCAGCTCTGGCGTCAAGGTGGTTGGCACGGCCACCTCGCAGATGATCCGATGTTGACGCACTATGGATGGAAATCGGTTTCTAGTCGCGTTATATGCTTTCACTCACGAACCGCTGGTCTCCGGCCCTCACGCCCGCCAAGGCGATTCGGTCCCGGGGACTTACGAAAGGCAGGCCATGGTCAGGAAATCGGCAACGGGCAGGATCGGCATCGCGGACGTTGCCATCAGGGCCGGCGTCTCGCATGCCACTGTTTCGCGGGTAATGAACGGCAATTTCACCGTGGATCCTGAGATCGCTGCCCGGGTCCGGGCAGCCGCGGCGGAGCTGAAGTACCAGCCCAACCCGGTGGGCCGAAGCCTGGCACTGGGCAAAACGGACACCATCGGCATTGTGGTCCCCGACCTCGCCAACCCCACCTTCCAGGCCATTCTCCGTGGACTAAGCCGGGCCGCGGCACAGGACGGCTACCGCGTCCTGATTGCCGACTCCTTCGAAGTGTCCAGCGAAGAATCCATCCTCGCCGGCGAAGCCCGACGGCGTTGTGACGGCCTGGTGCTGTGCGCTCCCCGCATGAGCGATGCCGAACTGGAGGAGATAGCCCCCTCACTGCATCCGCTGGTCCTGATCAACAGGACCACCACGGCCCCCAACGTACCCAGCCTGGTGGTGGATTACGGCCAGGGCGTCCAGGACCTTGCTGAGCATCTGGCAGAGCTCGGCCACACACGCCTGGCGTTCCTGGCCGGCCCGGCACGCAGCGCCTCCAATGCCATGCGCCTCCAGGGCCTGGAAGCGTTCAAGGCTGCCCATCCGCACGTGGACGTCAGGATGCTCGAAGGCGGCTCGGACTTCGACACAGGCCACGGTGCCGTGGATGCTGTGCTGGACAGTGGCGCCACGGGCATCCTGGCCTTCAATGACCTCGTCGCCATGGGCCTGATGAGCGGGCTTCACGAACGCGGAGTGGACGTACCCGGCGATATTTCCGTCACGGGCTTCGATGACATTCCCTTCGCCAGGTACACCACCCCCGCCCTCACCACGGCGGCTGTGCCCATCACGGAGCTTGGCCAACAGGCGTGGCACCAGCTGCGGGCACTGATCCGGAAGGAAGA
Source organism: Arthrobacter sp. CDRTa11 (assembly GCF_026427775.1). NCBI lineage: Bacteria > Bacillati > Actinomycetota > Actinomycetes > Micrococcales > Micrococcaceae > Arthrobacter > Arthrobacter sp. CDRTa11. Next base: position 4,203,780 of record NZ_CP044532.1, read on the forward strand.
CAACGACGCACCCGGCAGCAGGTACCAGCCGCGCCTGGAGGTCAGGGCCAGCAGCGGACCGGCGAAGGGCTGACTGCTCCCAGCCTTGCGAGGTGGCAGTGCAACGTGGCTGTGCGGTGACAGTTCACGCGCCTAGTGCTGAACCCCTGCTTCGCGGTAGTAGCCCTCGATGTGCGCGGCCACCAGCTTGGCCCCCCGCTCGCCGTCGCCGTTCCGGATGGCGGCAAGGATCTCCCGGTGCTCGGCCCGGAGGCGCGTGGCAGTGGCGTCCCAGTCGGGGAGATTGGACGTGAGCTCTGCGGCGTAGCCCTGGATCGACTCCCGCAGCGATCCCATCATGGCGCTCACCACTGCATTTCCGGCGGCATCGGCAAGGGCCAGGTGGAACCTGACATCCAGCGCGAGAAAGTCATCAACAGGCGAGCCCGTTTTCGCAGCCCCTGCCCTGGCAGCTGATCCGACGGCGTCCATCTCGTCCAGGAGGCTGGCTGCGGTATCCAGTTCGGGGGCATCTGGCTTCGCCCGTTCGGCCGCCCAGGACTCCAGCAACACCCGGGTTTCCACAATGTCAGACACCGGAAGATGCTGCGTGGCCACGTGCAGGCGCAGAGCGGAGCCGAGGGCCGCCGTCGGATCTGAGATCACCACCGTTCCCGCTTCCGGTCCCGAGCCCACGCCCGCGCGGACTACGCCCATGGCCTCCAGTATCCGGATGGCCTCCCGCACCGAGGTCCGGGAAACCTGCAGCTGTTCGGCCAGCGTGCGCTCGGCGGGAAGGCGGCCGCCCACGGTCAGCCGGCCCTCGGAGAGCTGCCTCTCGATCCAGTGCAGGACAAGTTGGTGGGTGCGCATAGGGCCATCCTAGTTGATGTGGTTGGACCACATGGCTTACAGTGTGGTTAGACCACAGCAGTCCGGCCCATGAAGGAAGCCATGACCCATACGATCCAGCCGAACAACCCCGAGACCACTCCGGCGCCGGACGCCACGGACGTTCCCGCCGTCGGAACACGGCCCCTCCCCGCAGCGGCGGCTCCTCTGCCCGCCGCCCTCAAGCGCCGCCTCCCCAAGTACTCCGACCTTGCCCCCCTCATGCAATTCAAAAAGCCTGAGTTCAGCAAGGAAGCCAGGCTCAAGCGCGCCAGCACCATCTGGGATCTCCGGGACATCGCCAAGCGCCGCACCCCGCAGGCGCCTTTCGATTACACCGACGGCGCCGCAGAAGGCGAGATCACGCTGCGGCGCGCCCGCGAAGCTTTCCTGGACATCGAGTTCCGGCCCGGCATCCTGCGCAACGTATCGAGCATCGACCTGAGCACTGAAATCCTGGGAAAGTCCTCCCGGCTGCCGGTGGGAATCGCCCCCACCGGGTTCACCCGCATGATGCAGTCGGAGGGCGAGTACGCCGGTTCACAGGCTGCCGAGGCCGCAGGCATTCCCTACACGCTTTCCACGATGGGCACGGCCTCAATCGAGGACGTGGCTGCCGCCGCTCCCGGCGGCCGCAACTGGTTCCAGCTCTACCTCTGGACAGACCGCGACCGCTCGCTGGAACTGATCGATCGCGCCGCCAAGGCCGGGAACGACACCCTGATGGTGACCGTGGACACCGCTGTGGCCGGAGCCCGCCTCCGGGACGTCCGCAACGGCATGACCATCCCGCCGGCGCTCACCATCAAGACGGTGCTGGATGCGTCCTACCGCCCGGCCTGGTGGTTCAACTTCCTCACGCACGAGCCGCTGACGTTCGCCTCGCTGTCCCGCTACACCGGCACCGTGGCCGACCTCATCAACTCAATGTTCGATCCCACCCTCACGTTCGAGGACCTCGACTGGCTGCGCGAGACCTGGAAGGGCAAGCTGGTGGTCAAGGGCATCCAGACCGTCGAGGATGCCCGCAGGGTGGTGGACCACGGCGCCGACGGCGTGATCCTCTCCAACCACGGCGGACGCCAGCTGGACCGGGCACCCATCCCGTTCCACCTGCTCCCCGAGGTCAAGCAGGCCTTCACCAAGGACAACACGGACGCAGCCATCATGCTTGATACGGGCATCATGAGCGGCGCGGACATCGTGGCTGCCCTGGCCCTGGGCGCCGACTTCACGCTGATCGGCCGCGCCTACCTCTACGGCCTGATGGCGGGCGGCCGGGCAGGGGTGGACCGCGCCATCCAGATCCTGGAGAAGGACATGGCCCGCACCATGGCGCTGCTGGGGGTCAGCAGGATCTCCGAGCTCACGCCGGACCACGTGCGGCTGCTCAACAAGTAAGGTCCGCCCGCCCAAGTGACTCGCAATTAACGCTGTGAAAACCCGTTTTGGGAGCGTTAACTGCGAGTCAGCGGATGAGCGTCGCTGGCGCGCCGTGGGATAGGGAAAGTATGCGTTCGGCCCGCCCAGACTCTGGTCCTGACTGGGCTGGTGGGGTGATCATGGTGGTGTCCGTCTCGGTCAACGCCGACCCAACTTGGTGCCCTGAGTCCGTGAGTCAGCGTGGTGTGGAGGGCTTCCACGGGAACCGTGGATTGTTGCTTTGAAGCACGGGTATTAGATTCCTGAATGATTTCCCTGTCCTCCCCGAGACTGACACTGTCATAGCCGTCTAGCAGTGTTGGAGGGAAGCCGGAATGGACATCGTGCATGAACGCGCTGCGGGGATGGATATCTCCAAACGGGACGCGAAGGTCTGCGTTCGGGTGCCCGGAGCCCGGGCCGGGACGTACACGTCAAAGGTCACGACCTGGGGTGCGACGACGCAATCGATCCTGGAGCTGCGCGAGTTCCTGGAACACGAGCACGTCACTACCGTCGTGATGGAAGCGACCAGTGATTACTGGAAACCCTTCTTCTATCTGCTCGAGGAGACGCTGCCGGTGATGCTCGTCAATGCCAAAGCTGCCCGGAATATCCCCGGCCGTAAAACCGATGTCTCAGACGCTGCCTGGCTGGCGCAACTGGCAGCGCATGGGCTGCTGCGCGCCTCCTTCGTACCACCAGAACCGATCCGTGAACTGCGGGACCTCACCCGGGCCCGTGCCCTCGCGACCCGGGACCGCGCCCGGGAAATCCAGCGCCTGGAGAAGTTCCTGGAGAGCTCCGGGATCAAGCTCTCCTCGGTGGTCTCTGACCTGACCGGGGTCTCTTCCAGGGACATGCTCGAAGCCCTCATCAACGGAGAGCGGAACCCGGAAGTCCTGGCCGGCATGGCCCGTGGAACGATGCGCTCAAAAATCCCGGCTCTCGTTGATGCACTCACCGGCAGGTTCAAACCCCACCATGCGTTCATGGCGAGGCTTCACCTGGACCAGATCGATGCCCATACCCGAACCATCCAGGCACTTACTTCACGGATCGAGGAGGCGATGGAGCCCTTTCGTGACGCCAGGGAAGCCCTGGCCACCATCCCCGGAGTCTCCCAACGCGTCGCCGAGGTAATCATCGCCGAAACAGGCGGAGACATGACAGTCTTTGAAACCCCCGGTAGGCTCGCGTCCTGGACCGGCGTCTGCCCCAGCGCCAACGAATCCGCCGGCCGGATCAAATCAGCCCACATCCTGCCCGGCAACAAATACCTCAAGGGAGCCCTAGGCACCGCCGCCATGTCAGCAGCGCACTCGAAGAACACTTACCTCGCCGCGAAATACCACCGCATCACCGCCCGCAGCGGGCGCAACAAAGCCCTCGTCGCCGTCGAGCACTCCATCCTCACCGCAACCTGGCACATGCTCACCAACGGCGAGTGCTACACCGACCCCGGCGCCGACCACTACACCAGACTCAACCCATCCCGGGCCAAGAACAACGCCATCAAACAACTCAACAGCCTCGGCTACAACGTCACCATCACCCCGGCCACCGCAGCCTAACCCACCTCCACTTTCGTATTAGTTGGGCTGAGGGGCTACTTCTTGCGGCCGAACTTCGGGAGGTTGGGGAGGTTGGCCAGCAGGTCCGCGGCCTTGGTGGCGGCACGGCCCACAGTGCGGCCGATCTGCTGCGGGACCGTGTCGTCACTCAACGGAGCGGTGGTACCACCGGGAATGACGACGGCGGGACTCAACTCCGCGCCTCCGCGCGCGCCAGCGCCGGCAGGCACGGCCCCGGGAGCAACAGACCCTGCCGCCAAGGCAGTAGCGGCCACCAACTCACCATCGCGGTTCTGCGTTGGCGTCCCCTGGGTTGGCGTTCCCTGGGCCGGAGTGACCTCGGCCGGGGCGACTTGGATTCCCTCCAGCTCCGGCGACCTGTTTACTGCGGCGGAAGGCCCGACGTCGAACGTCCCCAGCCAGCTGGCCACGGTCTCCAGCGGCTTGGAGTTCAGCGCGTAATAACGCTTCTGGCCCTGCGCGCGCATGGTGACAAGCTGCGCTTCACGGAGAACCTTGAGGTGCTTCGAAATGGTGGGCTGACTGGCTGACAGTTCTTCTACCAACTCCCCCACCGCCTTGTCCCCTGAACGAAGGGATACCAGGATGTCACGCCGGGTTGCTTCCGCAATGACGGCAAATACGTCGTCTGTCACCATGCCTCCCACCCTAGCGACATATACGCCGAAAGGCATCAACTATTTCGCCTGCTGACGCACTTCCAAAGCAGTGTGTAGTTGCATCCGGCTCAGTCGAACCAGGGGTCCAGTCCGTGGAGCGGAAAGACTGCTTTCCGCGTAGCCATGACCGTCCTGTCCACGGCGTCGTTGGGATCGAACCCCACTTCCCAGGAGCGCCACCAGAGTTCCACGTCATCGCCCATGAGCCCTGGAGCTGCCGTGCCGAACTTGTCCTGGACGTAGCTGCGCCAGTCCTCTGGCACGCTGCTCCCCAGCGGAATAGGGCGGCCAGCTGCGATCGCGATGAGATGGCTCCAGGACCGTGGCACCACATCCAGCACGTTGTAGCCACCTCCGCCGGTGGCAATCCACCGGTTCCCGCAGTGCCGGGCAGCAAGGGCGGCGATGGCAGTGGCGGCCTCGCGCTGCCCGTCAACGCTCACGTTCAAGTGGGCCAGGGGGTCCAGGCGGTGCGAGTCGCAACCGTGCTGGCTGACGATCACTTCAGGCTTGAACGCACCAACCAGTTGCGGCACCACAGCATGAAAGGCGCGCAGCCAGCCGGCGTCCGCCGTCCCCGACGGCAGCGCAACATTCACGGCAGTGCCCTCAGCCTGCGGGCCACCGACCTCATCGGCGAAGCCGGTTCCCGGAAACAACGTGAGCCCGCTTTCGTGCAGCGAAATGGTGAGCACCCGCGGGTCATCCCAGAAGATGCTTTCCGTCCCGTCCCCGTGGTGCGCGTCGACGTCGATATAGACAACGCGGCGAATGCCGCCGTCGAGCAGCCTGCGGACGGCAAGCGCGGAATCGTTGTAGATGCAGAAGCCGCTGGCCCGGTCGCGGGCGGCATGGTGGAGGCCACCGCCAAAGTTCACGGCACGGAGGGCCGAGCCGTCCAGGATGGCGGAGGCGGCGAGCAGGGAACCGCCGGCCAGCCTTGCAGCGGCCTCGTGCATGCCGGCAAAGGCCGGATCATCCTCGGTCCCCAAACCCCGGGCTTCGTCGGCGAAATAGGGATCCTCGCTGACCCGGTGTACCGCCGCCACGAAATCCGGAGAATGCACGGTCTCCAGTTCGGCGTCGGACGCTATGTCCGGCGCGGCAACGGAGACGTGGTCAAGGTCCAGCAGCCCCAGGCTCCGGGCAAGCCGCGCTGTAAGATCCATCCGCTCCGGCGCCATCGGGTGTCCCGGGCCGAAGTTGTACGCGGTCATGGACGAGTTCCACACCACCGTCGTTGGTGGTGCGGGCTGGCTGAGACCGGGCAGGAATGTCATCAATCACAGGCTACCCGAGCCCGCCGCCCCTCTGGCCCGGCCATTAGTGGTTTACTACTGAAGGAAACAGTTTCTACCGAGGAAAAGCCACACACATGACGGAACGCCAGTCGAGGCCCCGGAGCCCGGCCAGCTGGCACCCTGCCGCCCAAGAGCGGGAAGGCCTCTGGATCTTTACGCGGCTGCGCGACTTCATCGACGATATTGCCAATACTTCGCCGGCCCGGCTTGCCCTGAGTGTGTTCGGCGTGGTCATCCTGGTGTTCACCCTCCTGCTTTCCCTGCCCGTTTCTGCTGCCAGCGGCGAGGCAACACCCCTGCACCAGGCAATGTTCACGGCCGCTTCCGCCGTATGCGTCACCGGCCTGACAGTGGTCTCGACGGCGGTCCACTGGTCCTTCTTCGGCCAGCTGGTCATCCTGGTGGGCATCTTCGTCGGCGGCCTGGGCACTTTGACGCTGGCGTCCCTGCTGGCCCTGATGGTGAGCAAGAGGCTTGGCGTCCGCGGCAAGCTCATCGCCCAGGAAGCCATGAACAACGCGGGCCGCCTCGGCGAGGTGGGTACGCTGCTCCGGATCGTCATCACCACGTCCGTGGTCATCGAGGGGATCCTGGCGCTGGCCCTGATCCCGCGGTTCATGACCTTGGGCGAGCCCTTCTGGCAGTCCGTCTGGCACGGCATTTTCTACGCGATCTCCGCCTTTAACAACGCCGGTTTTACTCCCCATTCAGACGGCATCGTCCCCTACGAGACAGATCTCTGGATCCTGGTTCCGCTGATGCTGGGTGTGTTCCTGGGCAGCCTGGGCTTCCCCGTGGTGATGGTACTGCAGCAGAACGGGCTGAACTGGAAAAAGTGGAACCTGCACACCAAACTGACCATCCAGGTCTCCTTCATCCTGCTGGCCGCAGGAACAGTCCTCTGGGCGCTGATGGAGTGGGACAACGCACGGACCATCGGCCCCATGAACCTGGGCGACAAGATCACACACTCCCTCTTTGCCTCAGTCATGACAAGGTCAGGCGGGTTCAACCTCGTTGACCAGAACCACATGGAATCCACCACCATGCTGCTCACGGACGCCCTGATGTTCGCGGGCGGCGGCTCGGCCTCCACCGCGGGCGGCATCAAGGTCACCACCATTGCCGTGATGTTCCTGGCCATTGTTGCCGAGGCCCGCGGCGATTCCGACGTCCAGGTCTACGGCCGGACCATTCCGCAGGGCACCATGCGCGTGGCCATCTCCGTGATCGTGGCCGGCGCCACCCTTGTTTCCGTCTCCGCCTTCCTGCTTCTTCAGATCAGTGGCGCGTCGCTGGACCGGGTGCTGTTCGAAACCATTTCAGCCTTCGCCACCGTGGGGCTCAGCACAAACCTCAGTGCCGAGCTCCCGCCGACGGGCGTTTACGTCCTTACTGCCTTGATGTTCGCCGGCCGCGTGGGCACCGTTACCCTTGCAGCTGCGCTGGCGTTGCGACAGCGTAGCCAGCTGTACCACTACCCGGAAGAGAGGCCCATCATTGGCTAATTCCTCAGGCATCCCCAACCGCCCCGCCCACAATGCGCCGGTCCTGGTGATCGGGCTGGGCCGCTTTGGCTCCTCCACGGCTGAACAGCTCGTCAAGCAGGGCCGGGAAGTGCTCGCCATCGAACGCGACCGGACGCTGGTGCAGAAGTGGGCGCCGCTGCTGACACACGTGGTGGAGGCGGACGCCACCAACATCGATGCGCTGCGCCAGCTCGGCGCCCAGGAATTTACCTCGGCGGTGGTGGGAGTGGGCACGTCCATCGAGTCCTCAGTGCTGATCACCGTAAACCTGGTGGATCTGGGCATCGAGCACCTGTGGGTCAAGGCGATCACGCCGTCGCACGGCAAGATCCTGACCAGGATCGGCGCCAACCATGTGATCTACCCTGAGGCCGACGCCGGGGTCCGGGCGGCGCACCTGGTGTCCGGCCGCATGCTGGACTTCATCGAGTTCGACGACGACTTCGCGATCGTCAAAATGTACCCGCCGCGTGAAACAGTAGGTTTCACGCTGGACGAATCCAAGGTCCGCTCCAAATACGGAGTGACAATCGTCGGCGTTAAGTCACCCGGTGAGGACTTCACCTATGCGCGTCCGGAAACCAAGGTCTCGTCACGCGACATGCTGATTGTGTCCGGCCACGTTGACCTGCTGGAACGGTTCGCCGCCCGCCCCTAAGCGGTTCGGGTGGGCCCACGACCGCAGGGTTCCCTGGCCGAGCTTGCGAGGTCAGGGTGCGGTTGGGGACTAGCCCAGCTGGCGCGTGATCTCGGCAGCACGGTCGGCGGCAGCGCGGGCGCCCGCAGCGATGATCGAGGGAATCCCCTGCTCATCAAACGTGGCGATGGCGCGTTCGGTGGTGCCGTTGGGGCTGGTCACCGACTTTCGCAGCGCCGACGGGTCCGCACCCGGCTCGGCCAGCATAAAGCCCGCCCCCGCCACAGTTTCCCGGGCGAGGAGAAGCGACAGTTCCCGGTCAAGGCCCAGCTCAACGCCGGCGGCTGCCATGGCCTCGGCCAGGTAGAACGCGTAGGCCGGCCCCGAGCCGCTGATTGCCGACAGCGCATCCACCTGTTCCTCAGGCACCTCCACCACAGTGCCTGCCGGTTTGAGGATGTCCTTGGCCTTCTGCAGCTGTTCAGGGGTGCAGTTGCTGCCAGGCGATACGGAGACCACACCACGGCCGAGTTTTGCCGGAGTGTTGGGCATGGTACGGATTACCGGCTGACCGGGTGGCAGGGCGGCTTCCAGCTGCTCCAGCGAAACCGCTGCGGCCACGCTGATGACGATGGCATCCGGCGACAGCGAGCCGCTGATCTCCCGGGCCAGGTCAGCTATGCCTGCCGGTTTGACGCCCAGGATGACCACCCCTGAACCCTTGGCCGCCTGCCTGTTGTTTTCGGGTTCCTCCTCGCTGGCGATGGCGGTGATGCCATGGTGGCGCTGCGCCAGTTCGGCCGCCCGCTCCGCCCTTCGAACGGTGGCCACGATGTCGGCAGGGTCCACTCCACCTTCCACCAGGCCGGTCAGGATAGCTTCGTTCATGGATCCACAGCCAAGGAATGCGATTCGGTTACTCATGGTTCCATCATGGCAGTTCAGGCGCTGCGCTGACCAAACTGAAAGTGAACGGACGACGCCGGAACTGGCATTCGGCGATTCACAGCCGGCTCCCATGTTCATTGCAGGTTGCTCCCACGTTGGGCACCTAATGTAGTTATTACCTCATTGAGGGTGCGAGTGATGCGGCAAGCATGGGGATGTTTGCCCGAGGCGCCGGCAGTCTGCAGCAGGTTTTCCCCCCATTTTCCTGCTGCGGGCGCCGGCGCTTTCGCGTTAACCGGCCACCCTGGGGACCAGCAGCTGCCTCAGCTGGCCAGCGAGCCCTCCGGCGCAATCACATGCGGGGCCGGATGCAGGGGCCCGGAGAAGACCAGCTGGTCCAGCCGGCGCAGGATCAGCCCTTCACGCAGCGCCCACGGACAGATCTTGACCTTCTTGAACTTGAACAGCTCCAAAGCTGCTTCGGCCACCAATGCCCCTGCAAGGAGCTGGTTGGCGCGGGCTTCGGAGACGCCCGGCAGGTGCAGGCGGTCCTCGGATTTCATGGCGGAGATGCGCTGGGCCCAGACTCCCAAGTCGGTGGCGTTCAGCTCACGCTTGACGTACGGCCCGGCCGCACTGGGGGCTGCCCCCGCGATCCTGGCCAGGGACCGGAAAGTCTTCGATGTTCCGCCGACGAGGTTCGCCCGGCCCAGGCCGTCGAATTCGCGGACGGCGGGTTTCAGGGTGGCGCGGATGTAGCGGCGCAGCTCCTTGACGCTCTTGGCCGACGGCGGGTCCTCGGACAGCCAGTCCCGGGTTAGGCGGCTGGCGCCGAGCGGAACGGACGTGGCCACTTCCGGAAGCTCGTCCTGGCCGAAGGCCATTTCAAAGGAACCGCCGCCGATATCGAGGTTAAGGATGGGGCCGGCACCCCAGCCGTACCAGCGGCGGACGGCGAAGAAGGTCATGGACGCCTCTTCGCTTCCTGTCAGCTCCTGCAGGGTCACGGTGGTCTCGTGCTTGACGCGTGCCAGCACGGCGGGGCCATTCGTGGCTTCCCGGATGGCCGACGTACAGAACGCCAGGAGATCCGCAGCCTTGTGCTTGGCCGCGAACTCCCAGGCCTCCAGGACGAATTCAGTCAGCTCGTGTTGGCCCGCATCGGTGATGTTGCCGTCGTCGTCCAGGTATTGGACCAGCGATAGTGGCCGCTTGTGGGACGCGAAAGGAACCGGGCGCGCGCCGGGGTGGGCATCCACCAGGAGAAGGTGGACAGTGTTGGACCCGATATCGAGGACGCCTAGCCGCATGCAGCCATTATTGCCCGGTACGGCCCCCGGCTCACAACCGGGACGCCGGATGTCGGCTACGGCCGGCGTCAGTTCGCGGCGGGATCCGCGGGCGCACCGTCGGGAAGCTCATCAGCGCGCTTGAAGTCCCGCTTGATGTTGGCCACGCCCTCTGGGTTGATCTCGAAGCCGAAGGCGGCCCCCGGATTGATCACCATGCCCAGCTCCTCACCGATGTTGGCGATGATGGCGGCGCCCTGCGTGCCCAGGATGTTCGGGGCTGCCTCAAGGTACTGCTGGTCAACGCGGGTGGGGTGCGAGAAGACCGCCAGGACGGGCTCGCCGTCGGCGTTGGCCAGGACGAGGGGCTCAACCTGCGAGTCTTCCCCCTCGATGCCTTCGGTGCTGATGACATAGACCTCGCTGTTGAGGAAGGACAGGATGACGTCCACCGGGCTGGCGTCGGGCTGTCCGCCCTGGGCGAGCTTCTCTTCGAGGTCGTTCAGCGGGTTGGTATCGGCAATTCCAGGCTGTTCAGTCATGCATCTACTCGATCACGTTGCGAACCCCGGCGCAAACACAGTCTGTGCCCACAAAGCGAAATCAGCGGTCCGACCCTACTTTTTGGCCGCGGCCTTCTTCTTAGCCGGCGCCTTGCGGGCCGTCGTCGTGCGCTTGACCGGACCCTTGGCGCGCTTCTCGGCCAGGAGTTCCACCGCCTGCTCCCGCGTCAGTTCCTCCAGGGAGGTCGCCCGCGGGACGGTGATGTTGGTGACGCCGTCGGTGATGTACGGGCCGAAGCGGCCCTCCTTCACCACGATGTTCTTTTCCGACACAGGGTCCGGACCGAACTCGGCCAGCGGCGGCACCGCGGCACGGGCACCGCGCTGCTTGGGCTGGGAGTAGATCTCCAGGGCCTGCTCCAGCGTGATGGTGAAGATTTCCTCTTCCGAACCGATGGAACGGGAGTCGGTGCCCTTCTTCAGGTACGGGCCGAAACGGCCGTTCTGCACCGTGATGAGGTTGCCCTCGGCGTCCTCGCCCAGTGCCCGGGGCAGGCTCATTAGCTGCAGCGCCTCATCCAGGGTCACGGAATCAACCGACATCGAGGCAAACAGCGATCCCGTGCGCGGCTTGGCCTTGACGGGCTTCTTCGGCGGCTTGGGCTTGCCGTTCTTGTAATACTCCACGGGCTGGTTGGCCAGCTGTTCGTCGGTCATCTCCGGGATGACCTCCGTGACATAGGCACCATAACGGCCGTTTTTGGCCACGACGGTGTGTCCGGTGTGCGGATCGGTGCCCAACACACGTTCTTCCGGTGCGGCCGTCTCCATCAGCTCCACGGCCTTGGCAGCGGTCAGCTCGTCCGGGGCCAGGTCCTCAGGAACGTTGGCACGCGAGGACTCAACTATCTCTCCCGTTTTGGCGTCCACCGTGGGGATGGTGCTTTCCAGATACGGGCCAAACTTCCCCACACGGAGGGTGATGCCCTCAGCGATGGGCACGGAGTTGATTTCGCGCGCATCGATCTCGCCGAGGTTGTTCACGATACTCAGCAGGCCAGGATCGGCGTCTTCGCCGTAGTAGAAGTGCTTGAGCCAGGCTGAACCGACGGCCTGGCCGTTGGCGATCTTGTCCAGGTCGCCTTCCATATCGGCCGTGAACTCGTAATCCACGTAGTCGGTGAAGTGCTGCTCCAGCAGGCGGATCACGGAGAACGCGATCCAGCTGGGAACCAGTGCTGAGCCCTGTTTCCGGACGTAGCCGCGGTCCTGGATGGTGGAAATCGTGGAGGCGTAGGTGGAAGGGCGTCCAATGCCCTTCTTTTCCAGTTCGGCCGTCAGGGATGCTTCCGTGAAGCGCGGCGGCGGCGAGGTTTCGTGGCCGACGGCGATGATGTCCGAGGCCTTGAGGGCATCACCCTTGGCAACGTTCGGCAGCCGGCGGGTCTCCTCGGAGTCCTCGTCGCCACGGGTTTCGTCCTTGCCTTCTTCGTAGGCGGCGAGGAAACCGGGGAAGGTGATGACAGTACCCGAGGCGGAGAATTCTGCGTCGCGGCCGTCAGCAGCCACTGCGCCGAGACGGATGGTGGCCGTCGACCCCTTGGCATCACCCATCTGGGAGGCGACGGTGCGCTTCCAGATCAGTTCGTAGAGGCGGAACTCGTCGCCGGAGAGCTGTTTGGCAACCTGCGCCGGCGTGCGGAACGAGTCTCCGGCGGGGCGGATGGCCTCGTGGGCTTCCTGCGCGTTCGCGGCCTTGCTGGAGTAGACGCGCGGCGACGCCGGGATGTACTCCGGGCCGTACAGTTCGGACGCCTGGCGACGGGCGGCAGTGACGGCCTCGTCGCTCAACGCCGAGGAGTCCGTACGCATATAGGTGATGTAGCCGTTTTCATACAGGCGCTGGGCAACCTGCATGGTGCTCTTGGAGGAGAAGCGCAGCTTGCGGCCGGCTTCCTGCTGCAGCGTGGAAGTGGTGAACGGTGCCGCGGGCCGGCGGGTGTACGGCTTGGTGTCAACGGAGCGGACAGCGAACGAAGCGTCCTGCAGCCCGGCTGCCAGGGACGTGGCGAGTTCCTCGTTCAGGTGCGCCACGTTGCGCGAGGTGAGGACGCCGTCGTCGTTGAAGTCACGGCCGGTGGCTACCTTGGCGCCGTCAACGGCTGCCAGTTTCGCTTTGAAGGAACCGGAATCGGCTCCGAACTGCCCGGTCAGGTCCCAGTAGGACGCGGCCTTGAATGCCATCCGCTCGCGTTCACGGTCCACCACCATGCGGGTGACCACTGACTGCACGCGGCCGGCGGACAGGCCGCGGGCCACCTTGCGCCACAGGACCGGGGAGATCTCGTAGCCGTAGAGGCGGTCCAGCACCCGGCGGGTTTCCTGGGCATCCACCAGGGCAGCATCAACATCGCGCAGGTTGTCCATAGCGCGGTGGATGGCTTCCTTGGTGATTTCGCCGAACGTCATCCGGTATACCGGGACCTTGGGCTTGAGCACCTCCAGCAGGTGCCACGCGATGGCCTCGCCCTCGCGGTCCCCATCGGTTGCGAGATAAAGAGCGTCAGCGTCTTTGAGTTGGGCCTTGAGCTCGGCAACCTTTTTCTTCTTGTCCGGGGACACCACGTAGTACGGCTTGAAGTCGTTTTCGATGTCGACGGCGAACTTGCCCACCGATGTTTTCTTCAGTTCAGCGGGGAGCTCTGACGGCTGCGGCAGGTCGCGGATGTGACCGATGGAGGCCTCTACGATGAAGCCCTCGCCGAGGTACTTGGCGATGGTCTTGCTCTTGGCGGGAGACTCCACAATCACGAGTTTCTTGCCGGTTTTGGCCTTGCTTGGCACGGTGCTCCTACAGAAAAAGGTTGCTCGGGCAGATGAGCCCATACTGGCCTAGTTCACCATATTTTGGACAAACATGCGCATTCCTGTGGAAAAGACCTTGCTTTTCGGGGTGCGGTGATGTCCCGGATTTCCAGTGTTTACACAGTTGAACCGGAGTCTGTTCCGGGGCCTGAAACAGGGTCTGAAGCAAGGTCTGAACGGTCGTCCGGAATCAGCGACCACATGGCGGCCATCCGCTCGGACCCAGGCGGAATCCGTCGGGGATCCTCCAGCTCGTACTCCCTGAGCAGCGCAAACAGGCGCTGGGTCAGTTCTGCCTGCTGCTCCCGGGTCAGGTGCAGCAGGTTGCTCGCGAGGACGACGGCGGTGGGGGCCTGGGCCTGGCCCCCGTTGCCCTGCCTTTCCTCCCGGGAGTGGCGGTAGGCCCGGACCCGGCGGCGGAAGGCGTCCAGTTCCAGCTCGAGGACGGCGAACTCTGGACTGGCTGCTCCCCCGCCCGAATTGATGGTGACGTCGGTTCCCGCTGCCTTCCAGCGGCGCTCCCGGGCGTCACCGGAGGCTGCAGCCGGCACCACGATGCCCCACTTCTGCAGCGCCCGCAGGTGATAGCTCATGGCGCTGGGCGTCAGCCCGGTCTGGACAGCCAGTTCCGTGGCCGTCCGGCTCAGCTGGGTGGAATACAGCTCCGAGATAACCTCGAGCCGGGCAGCGTGGGCCAGGGCGCGAATAGCTTTGGGATCGGTGATTTCCACCTTCGTCCCGGCCCCGTCACGCGATTCAGGCGATTCCAGGGCGGCCGCTGGTGCAGCCGCTGCCGTCAGCCCTGCCGCCGGCGCGCCCAAGTGCGCGAATTCTGTATCCACTGCTTCAGTCTATCCAGCCCGCCCCAGGCGTGAAAGAAACCTTTGATATCGCAGAACCGCCCGAACCTGCTAGCCAGGCAACAGGAAGCCGTCCCGCACCAGGTTCCCCACCTCGGTGAGCAGCCCGCTGCGGAAAGCACCGGCGTCGAACCCGTCCTCCCCCGCAAGGCTGCCGCCCAGGAGCGCTTCCAGGGCGCCAATAATCTGCCCGACGGACAGGTCACCGTCACACGCTGAAACGAATCCGGCCAGTTCGGTGCTGAGCAGGTTGGTGCGCCGGAGCCCCGCTCCCTGGCGCAGGAGGATGACACCGGGGTGTTCGGCGCCGGGGCGCTGGTGGCGCTCCTCGGTGACGTCCTCCGCCACCAGCAGGTGCGCGTCCTCAAGACTGCAGGCTGCCAGCCAGTCGGAACGTTCGACGGCGGAGCCCAGGTGGGGCCCGATCGGTTGTTCAATCAGATAGGTGATTTCCTCGAAGCGGCTGATGGTGGCTTCGCCGGGCCCGTCACCGAGGGGACGCCGGAGCCAGATCATGCCAAATCCGATGCCTTCCACGTTCCGCGACGCAAAGTCGTCCAGATATGCGGCATAGGACTCCAGGTAGTGTTTCCTGTCCCGGCCTTCGGAGGCATCCCGCAGCCAGGTTTCGGCGTACTGCTCCGGATCCACCTGCTCGCGCTGGATGAACCAGGCGTCCACATCTGGACTGACCCAGTCCCGTGGCCGCTCCTGCCACTCGGTCCCGGCCGCGATCTCCCAGTTGCCCAGCAATTGCGCAGTGCCACCCGGGACGAGAACGCCAGGCAAGGCGGCCACCAGCGACGCTATGATTTCGTCGCCCGGAAGGCCGCCGTCCCGGTAGGTGAACTGCTCGGAGGCGTCTTCGTGGGTGGTCCGCGGCGTGATGACAAACGGCGGATTGGACACCACCTGATCGAACTTTTCACCCTCAACCGGTTTCAGAAGGGACCCCAGCCGCAGGCTCACCCTCTCCTCCAGGCGTTCCGGGTCCACCTGAAGCACGTCTGCGTTGAGGAGCAGGTTGAAGCGGGTGAAGGCCAGGGCGCGCTTGGAGATGTCCGTGGCTGTCACATGCCCGGCCTGGTGGAGGAGGTGGAACGTCTGGATCCCGCAGCCCGTGCCGAGGTCAAGTGCCCTGGCTACCGGACGTCGGATGGTGGACTGCACCAGGGTGGTGGAAGCCTGCCCGATCCCCAGCACATGGTCGTGCCGGAGCACTCCGCCGCGCTGGTGGGCAGCAAGGTCGCTCGCCACCCAGAGCTCTGCGCCGCCGGTTTCGCCTGTTGCCGCCTCAGTTTCCGGGTTCCCTGCCCAGCCGTACGGCCGAAGGTCCACCTTGGCGCGGAGCAGGTCCTGCCCCGGCTGGTCAGTGCCGGGAACGGGCTCCACCAGGCCCAGCGTCAGCAAGCCCTCCGCCCCAACTCCCGGCAGGGCGGCGTCGAGCGTGTCACGCTCTTGCGGTTCGGCCAGCAGCCAGAGACGGACGACGGCGGCGAGCGCCGCCGTCGTACCCTCGCCTTGGGCGGCATTTTCGGTGGCCAGCAGGGCGGGGATGAGCTGGTCCCGGTGCAGCGCACGGTAAGCGGAGTCGCCCAGGAGCCCCGCTACGCCGTCGAGCGTGTAGTCCACCCGGCGCAGGTCCGCGGCGAGCGCGGTGAGTAGCTCCGGGAGGTCGCTGCGCGGAGCGTCAGGGGTGTTGCCGGCGGTAAAGAGCGAGGAGTCAGTCACCGGTCAAGTCTATTGGCGGCCGACGTCCTGTTCCGGAGCTACAGGTTCCGCTCTGCATAGACCGCCAGCGCATCCCTGACGAAGGCGGCGCCGTCCGGGCCGCCGTAGTTGGCGCCGAACCGGTGGTCCGCCACGTACATCTCGCCGAGGCCTGTGACGTACGCCTTGACGGTGCCTTGGCCGCCTGCGGCCCCTGCGTCGTGGGCGGCCGGCGTTCCGGGGATATTTGTCAGCCACTGCACGTGGCGCCGTGCGATGTCCTGGGCCTCAGGGCTGTCCGGGGCAATGCCGGACGTGGCCGCTGCGATCCAGTCGGCGCCCAGCTGCTGTGAGCGCTGCTTCCATTCGGCCTTCTCCTGGGCGCCCATGCCGCGCCACCACGCGTCTCCGCGGGCGTAGGCGTCCTTGCCCCAGCGCTCCTCTACCTCGTCCTTGTACTGCGTGTGGTCGAAACCGTTGAACATGTCTTCTGCCATGATTTCGCCGCCTCCTTTCACTGCTTCGATGGTTTGCCTGACCGACGCGATCTGCCGTGCCAGCCTGTCCTGTTCCTGCTTCAGCCACTCGAGGTGCCCGGCGAGCGCTGTGGCGGCGTCCGCCTGGTCATCGAGCACCTGGCTGATGACGGGCAGGCCCAGCCCCAGTCCGCGCAGGAGCAGGATGCGCTGGAGCTGCACCAGGGCGGCCTGGTTGTAGTACCGGTAGCCGTTGTGCCCGGTGCGGCTTGGTTTGAGGAGGCCGATGTCGTCGTAGTGGCGCAGCGTCCGGCTGGTGGTGCCTGCAATCCGGGCTATGTCCTGGATGGACCAGTCCATCGCTTCCTCCTTGCCAGTCGTCTATGGACCCGTTCCCTGGGCCGATACACCCACCGTAGATGTTGACGTAGCGTCAAGGTCAAGAGGGCTGAGCCAGGGCCTTGGGCCGCGCGGCGTATTATGGACGAATGCAGACACAGCAGCGATTTATCAGCCCTCGGCCGCTTACCGGCCGCACGGGCTTCCCATCGCGCGCCTGACTGGAGCTGCCGGGGTCCGTCCGGCTCAGCGGTTGAGGGTGTTCTCCCCCTCCCGTACCTGATGCACCAAAGGACCCCCCGACATGAAGAACTACCTTTCCCTCACCCAGCTCAACTCTGCCCTGTCCCTGCGTGACCTGTCCGATCCCGAAGCCGGTCCGCATGCCATGCAGCTGCTCCTGGCGGACGTGGTCGCAGCGCTTGAACGCCTGTGGTCGGTGCCGTCCCAGATCCACCGGCTCAATCCGCTGGTGGCCACGTCTGACAACTACGACCGGCTGGGATACTCGTCCGACGACGTCACCCGCGACTCACGCTATTCGCGGCATGTCAGCCCCACCGTGATGCTCCGAAGCCATACCTCGGCGGGAATTCCCGCACTCCTGGACTCGCTCCGCGGCGAACTGGGCCACTACGACACCCTGCACGTGCTTCCCGGCCTGGTGTACCGCCGGGATGCCATCGACAGGACCCACGTTGGTGCCCCGCACCAGGTGGATCTGTGGCGGCTCAGGGCGCGCGGGCTGTTGGGGCCTTCAGACCTGGAGTCGATGATGGCCGCCGTGGTGGAAGCTGTGCTCCCGGCTGCCGAGCACCCCGGGATCGAGTGGCGGGCCACGCCTGCAAAGCACAGCTACACCGCGGCGGGGCGGCAGCTGGACGTGCTGGTCACCCTGCCCGACGGACGGCGCGAATGGCTGGAACTGGCCGAGTGCGGACTGGTGGCCGCGCCTGTCCTCCGCGGCTCAGGCTTAGACCCCCGCCGGTGGGCCGGCCTGGCACTGGGCATGGGTCTTGACCGCGCGCTGATGCTGCGAAAGGGCATCACCGACATCAGGCTCCTTCGTTCCGGGCATCCGGACGTCCAACGTCAGCTCCTGGATCTTGCTCCGTACCGTCCCGTATCGGCCATGCCCGAAGTCCGCCGCGACCTCTCGCTGGTGCTGCCCTCCGCAGCCGAGGCCGACGTCGAGCTTCTCGGCGACCTGGCCCGCACCGCGTTGGGCGCGGATGCGGACGTCCTCGCTGCCCTTGAGGTCAAGGCGGTCACGCCGACGGCGGAGCTGCCGCCCGCCGCCGTCGAACGCCTGGCGATGGCCGCAGGCCAGGTGAACGTCCTGGTGCGGCTGGTGCTTCAACCGCTGGAGCGGACACTGACGGACGCGGAGGCCAACGCCTTGCGGGACCGGGTTTACCTGGCCCTGCACCGGGGCGGGGTGCAGGAGCTGATCGCCGGGTAAGTTTGAGGCATGGTTGTCCGTCTTTGGTCGTTTCCGCGCGCCCTGCCCCGTTCCCTCTCCGCCGCAGCTGCCGCAGCTGGCGTCGGAGTCTTGCTGGCAGTTGCCGGCTGCGCCCAGCAGCTTTCCGTGGAGAACGCGGATGTGCCCGCGTGGAAGGCCACTGCCCTGCCGTCCGCCCCGGAGACTGTGGCAGAAGACGCGGGCAGGATCCTTAACTCGCAGCCGATGGAGCACACCGAGGATGTTGCCGCCGGCAGCTACACACTGACCCTGGTGTGCGAGGGTGGCGGCAAGGCCTTCCTGGCGGTCCGGGCAGGGGGACGCGAGCTGGTGGATCTTGGGGCCGCGTGCTACGGCACCCGCGAGAGCGCCAAGGTCACCGTGGCCGAAGCGGGCCCGCTGGAGATCAGTGCGTCCAGCGTGGATGCGCCGCTGCTCTACGCCTACCAGCTGGTGCCGGCAGGGTAGCTGCCGACTCGGGGTATCCCCTAATACCCGCATTGGGTGGTGCCAGCTCTGGTCTGGCATCAACGCCGAGCCTACAGTCAGAGTATGCCCGCCGTTCAGGGGGCGCCCTCGCGCCGTAACGCGGTTTCTTTTCCGGGCTGGTGCCCGTCCCGGAACGCGCGGCTGCGCACCCGCTTCACTGCCGGCGTCGTGCTGTGGGCCGCCGGCGCCATGATCGCGGGTGCGTCCCTGGCAGGGTGTGAATACACGTACGACGACGGGCGGAACGTCGCTGATCCCGCGGCGTCAGCAGCTCCGGCTGTCACCGACCCCGTGTTCACCCGCGATCCGCGGCGGGACGATCCCGTTAGCGAGGCCGATGTGGGGCCATGGCTGGAAGAAGCGCTCCCGGCGACTAAACAGCAGGTGATCCACATGGACCACGGCCTGCTGGCAGAAAACGAAGCCCAGACGGAGGAAGCAGCGGGCCTGCCTGCCGGGACCTATGCGCTGTCTTTGGCCTGCAAGGGCCTGCGGCGCGTGACGTTTACCGTCCGCAGCGACAACGTCACGTTGGTGGACGTGGGACTTCGGTGCGGATCAACCAGGCAGTACGTCATCTACATTTCCGGGGAGTCCGTGCTGACGTTCCGCATGGAGTCAAGGTCGGCTGCCAACTACGCCTACCGGCTGGCACTGCTCTGACGCTGCGCCTGCGGTCAGGCCGCACAGCCGTCCGGGCAGCGCAAGGTCTCCGGACTCGAGGCGCATTCAGTGCAGTACAAGGTCAGGGTGCGGCAGCTGGGGTTGGAGCAGTTCTCGAATTTGCTGGTGGGGGCGGCGCACCGGGTACATTCGCCGATCGTCTTGGCGTCCTCACTGAACTCCACGTGCATGCGCTTGTCGAAGACATACAGCGAACCCTCCCAGAGGCCCTGATCCTTGAACGTTTCGCCGTACCGGACGATTCCGCCGTCCAGCTGGTACACCTCTTTGAAGCCGCGGTTCACCATGAGGCTGGAGAGCACCTCACAGCGGATGCCGCCGGTGCAGTACGTGACCACCGGCTTCTCCTTGAGGGAATCGTACTTGCCGGAGTCGAGTTCCTTGATGAAATCGTGCGTGGTGGCAACATCGGGAACAATGGCGTCCTTGAACCGGCCGATCTGCGCTTCAAACGCGTTGCGGCCATCGAAAAACACCACCTCCTCACCCGCCTGTTTCCTGGCGTCCACAAGTTGATGGAGTTCTTCGGGCTGGAGATGAGTACCGCCGCCCACCACGCCGTTGGCATCAACCTTGAGTTCGCCGGGAGCGCCGAAAGAGACAATCTCGTCCCTGACCTTGACGCTGAGCCGCGGAAAGTCCTCGGCCCCGCCGTCAGACCATTTCACGTCGATCCCATGAAAGCCCTTGTATTCACGGGTGGTTTTCACGTACTGCTTCACCGCACCGATCTCCCCTCCCACTGTGGCGTTGATGCCGTCCTTGGAGATCAGGATGCGTCCGGTGAGTCCAAGTTTCTCGCACAAGGCACGCTGCCAGAGCCGGACCGCGTCCGGGTCAGCGATCGGGGTAAAGCCATAAAAAAGCACAATTCTGTTCAAAGCCACGTATTTAAGGGTACTGGGTGGGCTCAAGCGTTCCAGCCTGCAAGATTTTTGCCGGGAACCGCAGTTGCCGGGATCACAATTGCGTAAGCAAGTCATATCGGGGCAGCCAACCCCTGTTGCTTGTGACAGGGCTGGAATAGTCTCATCACATGAGTCCGGACGCCATGGTTGGAGACATCACTCGCCTTCTTGAAGTCTGGGTAGCCGGCTGGGCCGGCTGCCGCGGATACCCGACGGCCACTGAGGGCCGCTTTCCCGCCGTGCTGCGGGCCGACACCACCGGGGAATGGGAGTATTTCGCCCATGACCCCTCAGATGAGGAGTTTGCTTCCCTGGCTGCCAAGGCAGCCGAAGCTCCTTCGAGGGTGCTCAGCGTTTTGACCAATGACCTTGCCCGCTACACCTACCTGGCCGAAAAACACCGTCTCAACGTCACTTCCGCCTCCCAGGCAATGATGATCGTGGACATGGAAACGCAGGACTCGGAAGATCCCTGGCTCTCCGATGACGATCTCGCTCTTGAGACGTCTGAGCTCGACGGCGTGCATCATGCCGTGGTGCGTTCCGGTGACGCCCTGGCAGCCAGCGGGCGGGTCTTTGTGGTTGGCGGGACGGCCGTTTTCGACAAGATTGTCACCGAACCGAACTTCCAGCGCCGAGGGCTGGGCAGCTTCATCATGAAGGCGCTGGCGGCGCAGGCTTTTGAGCACGATGTGGAAAATGGCCTGCTACTGGCATCCCTGGATGGCCAGAAGCTGTATTCGCACCTGGGGTGGTCCACCGTCTGCCAGGTTCTGATGCTGTCCGCCTCCAACGAGGGCTCCGACCTTTCCGTCTGATCCTGACCGCCAGACTGGGTCGATAATCTCCGGTCAGCTGCCCCTGGGCGATGAATTCTTCCAGCGTGCCCAATGATTTTTTCCTGGGTGAAAGAATGTTGGGGTGAACCCCCATGACTCCCTGATTCCTTTGCTGGGCCGCGGCCCGGATCCGGAACAGCTGCGTCATGTCCGCACCATCCCGGCCCGCCAGGCGATCCACGAGGAATGGCCCGAGTGGGCTCACCCCGATCTCGTCTCTGCCTATGGTTCCCTGGGCATCCACGAGCCCTACCGCCACCAGATCCAGGCCGCCAACCTTGCCAATGGTGGCGAGCACGTTGTGATCGCCACCGGCACAGCCTCCGGTAAGTCGCTGGCGTACCAGCTTCCGGCACTGGACGCCATCCACCGCTCGGAGCTTCGGGTCCTGTCCCAGCCAGGAAAGATTCACGACGACGGCGCCGTGACGCTTTATCTCTCGCCCACTAAGGCCCTCGCCGCGGACCAACTGGCAGCCATCCGCGCCCTGAAACTGCCCACAGTCCGGGCCGAGACTTACGACGGCGACACCGATCCTGCCTCCCGCCGGTGGATACGGGACCACGCCAACTTCATCCTGGCCAATCCGGATATGCTCCACTTCGGCATCCTTCCGAACCATGCCTGGTGGGCAAGCTTCTTCCGCCGGCTGCAGTACGTGATCGTTGATGAGGCCCACAGCTACCGTGGAGTGTTCGGCTCGCACGTTGCCAACCTGATGCGACGCCTGCGCCGCATCTGCGCTTACTACAATTCGGGAACCTCCAACCCGGGGCCCGTTTTCATCGCTGCGTCAGCCACCGCATCGGAGCCCGGCACATCCTTCGGGCGCCTCATTGGGGCACCTGTCCGGGCTGTCGCCGAGGACTGTTCACCGCACGGCTCAACTACCGTGGCCTTCTGGGAGCCTGCACTGATGGAGCTCAAAGGGGAAAACGGTGCCCGGGAACGGCGCACCGCGGTAGCGGAAACTGCCGACCTCCTGGCCAACCTTGTCTCCTCCCGCGTCCGGACCATTGCCTTTATCAAGTCGCGGCGGGGGGCGGAAACGATCTCCTCCATTACCAAGCGCCTCCTGGACGAGGTGGATCCCAGCCTGCCCCAGCGGGTTGCGGCCTACCGCTCCGGTTACCTGCCGGAAGAGCGGCGCGCCCTGGAACGGTCCCTGCGTTCCGGGGAGCTACTGGGCGTCTCCAGCACATCCGCCCTGGAACTGGGAATCGACATCTCCGGACTGGATGCCGTGCTGGTGGCAGGCTGGCCCGGGACCAGGGCGTCGTTGTTCCAGCAAATAGGCCGTGCCGGGCGGGCGGGCCAGGACGCCATCGCAGCTTTTGTCGCCAGCGATGACCCCCTGGACACCTACCTGGTCAACCATCCCGAGGCCATCTTCGACGTCTCGGTTGAGGCAACAGTGTTCGATCCCTCCAACCCGTACGTGCTGGGGCCGCACCTGTGCGCCGCGGCCGCGGAGCTGCCCCTTGGCGTGGCTGAACTGGGCCTGTTCGGCAGCACATCCGAAAAACTGCTCGGACAGCTCGTGGCTCAGGGATACCTTCGCCGCCGGCCTGCAGGGTGGTTCTGGACGCACTCACAAAGTGCCGCGGCAATGGTTAATCTGCGGGCCGACGGCGGCGGACCGGTGAGTATTGTGGACGCCGATACGGGTTCCCTGCTGGGAACCATGGACTCCCCGCAAACGCACTATCAGGCTCATACCGGTGCCGTCTATGTCCACCAGGGAGACAGCTATGTGGTGGAAGACCTGAATGAAGACGACCACTGCGTGGTGGTGCGGCGTGCCAACCCGGACTACTACACCACGGCCCGGGACGTCACCCAGATCGAGGTACTGGGGACCCAGCGGACGGCCCAATGGGGCGATGTTTCCGTGCATTTTGGCGACGTGAAAGTCACAACACAGGTGGTCTCCTTTCAGCGCAAGGCGTTGATCTCCAACGAGATCCTGGGCGAGGAGCCCTTGGAGCTGGGGGCCAGGGAGCTCTTCACCAAAGCGGTCTGGTTTGTGGTGGAAAACCGGTCGCTGGCAGGAGCAGGGCTCATCGAAGCCCAGTTCCCCGGCGCCCTTCATGCCGCTGAGCACGCCGCCATTGGACTGTTGCCGCTGGTGGCATCCAGTGACCGCTGGGATATTGGCGGTGTGTCCACAGCCATCCATGCCGACACCGGGATGCCCACGATTTTTGTCTATGACGGGCACGCCGGCGGTGCGGGTTTTGCCGAACGCGGCTTCGAGAAGGCCAAGGTATGGCTCTCCGCCACCCGGGATGCCATCGAGGCCTGCGAATGCGAGTCAGGCTGCCCGTCCTGTGTGCAGTCCCCCAAGTGCGGCAACAAGAACAACCCTTTGGACAAGGCAGCCGCCATCACCCTGATCGATGTGCTGCTCAGGGATGCGAGCGAGGCAGCAACAAGCAGTGACTTGTTCGAGGCGCCCAGCTTCCAGAGCTAGGGCGGAGGTCCCGCACGCGCTTGGCCGGTTGCGGTCCCCAGGACTGTCCTGGCGAGCAGTTCTGTCCGGACCTCAACTGTCTGGCCTGCACCTTCTGTGCAACCCACGAGCCTGGCGGAGTGCCGTTCTGCCACGTCAGCTGCTACCGCACACGGCTGGCCGGGTGTGAGGCCGCGCAGGGCATCGGCCGCGGCGAGGGCCGCCAGATCGGCGGCGGCTGCCGCCCTGCTGGCCATCACCGCTGATTGCGCCAACAACAGCATCAGGGCCATGGCCATCATCACCACCAGTGCGAGTCCCGCTGCAAGGACGGTGCCCGAGCCGCGCTCCGGGTGGTCCCGGATCCTGCCGCTCATGCGGCCGCCCGCCCCCGCGATTGGTGTGTTATCAGGAGCTCGCCGAGTGCCACCGGCCCCAGATGTTTCGCGAGTTCCTGACCCGGCATTTGGCGGGCAGCGTGAGTTTCACTCCTCGTAGACGCGACAGCAGTCAACGTCCAGGGCACCGTCGTCCCCAACGGGCCACCAACCCGGTCAGCCACCGTGATACTCACCCATTCGCCATCAGCGGCCACGGCAGCTGTTGCGGTAGCTCCGGCCAGCGTCCTGACGATTCCCTCGACAGCTGCGACGCTCTCGCCCCGCGCCAATGCCCTGGCACCGGCCCGCGCCGCCTCCTCCAGACGAAGCTGGGTGACTCCTGCCGCGGCTCCCGCCAGGAGCAACGCGAGCAGCAGCAGGACTGCCGGCAAGGCCACCGCGAACTCCGCCGTTACGGCCCCGCGGGCATTCCGCCGGCCGTGGCAACCAAGCCTGAAACAGCAACGGAGGATGCTTCGACCTGCCGGACGCCAACGCGCACACGCACGGAGGCTGGAGCGGCAAGTGCCGGGCATCTTGGTCATGGCAAGGCCAGCGCCGTGCGGATGAGGTTCAGCAGGAAGCCACGTACTTCGTCGCTGCGGAGAATGAAGACGAGCAAGCCGGCGAATCCCACCGCGGCCAACGTGGCGATGGCATATTCTGCGGTGGCCATTCCTGACTGCGAACCCATAAGGCGGATACCGCGCCGACGCCGCTGCAGCCTGCTGGCACCGAGATACAGCTCAATGACGTTGTCATGGCCTTGGGCCGTCCGCTCCTGCCCGCTGCCCGGAGGCGCTACAGCCTCCGACTCGTGGGCACTTCCTCCGGGCGACATTGCGGGAGGCGGTGGGGTTGGAGTGGGAGCGCCTGGAGTGGGGGCTTTCGGGCTGCTTTGGCTAAGCGACATAGTGATGTTCCTTTCTGCGGTCCGGCCTGGTTGCCGGTGGATTCGACTCTTCCCGTCCCCGCGAATGGCGGTAAGGGGAACGGTGTCCTAAGTGGAAAAGAGGTGGCTGCGCGCTGAGTGTGGAGGACAAGAGCTGTGGGCACGCGAGTTAGGTGTGGTCGGAAGAGCGCTGCGCATGGAGGAGGACTGAACCGGAGGGTCTGACCGTTCAAAGAAGAAGCGCGCACTGGGAATCGCAGCGGGTTGGGGTATGGGGTATGAGGCATCGCGCATGGGGCATGGCGCACCAAGCCGCGAGCTTGCCATACACAATTGCGAATGTGATGCCCCAAGCGACTGGGTCAGGATCCGGAGGGAACCAGCGCCAGCAGCACCGGAATTACGCCGAGGCATATGAAGGCAGGCAACGAACACAGTCCAAGGGGAATGACCAGCTTCACGCCCAGTGATGCCGCGCATTTCTCCGCCGCCCGGAATCTCTCGCGCCGCAGCCTGGCAGCCTGGGCATAAAGAATCGCCGAGGATGGGGCGCCCGTCAGTGCTGCGAAACCCAAGGCATCACGCAACTCGAGGATCTCCGGCAGGCGCACCTCCGAGCTTCGCCAAGCCGTCTCCCAGTCGGCGCCGATGGCGAGCGCCGAAACGACCGGACGCAGCGAACTGCGGTAGTCACTGGAGGCAGCGGATGCCACGAGTTCGAGCGATCGTCCAATGCCTGACCCGGAGTCCAGCATCGCGGCCACGAGCTCCAGGATCATCGGAGTGTCGCGCAGTCCCTCGAAGTTGCCAGCCCGGCGCGAGTCCGCAGACGTGTCATGGCTGCGGAACCGATCCCCCGCCTTCCCGGCAGCGGCCGATGCTGGTGCAGAGCAAAGGCTGAGCAGCCGCGTCCTGGCCCGGCCGTGGCCCGCAAAAGCAAGAGTCGCGGCGCCGGTCAGGACAAAAACCAAGGAAAGTACAGGGAGAAAACTTTCTGTCATGGCACGGCCGCCCCTGCCGCGGCATGGACCAACCGCGAAGACCAGACCCGGCCAGCAACTGTTAGGAGCACACCAGCAGCCAGCGCTGCCAGCCCAAGAGGTGTGCCGAACAAAATGGCAAGTGGATCAACGCCCAGGGCGATGCCCAGACCAAGACCCATCAGCGGCAGCCACGTCAGGAGACTGACTGTGGCCTTGGGTCCCGCCAGCGCCGTCTGCCGGGCGGCCTCGGCGTCATCTTCCACCTCGAGTTGGCTGGCAAAGCGGGATAGGACGTCAGCCAGAGGACAGCCGCTTGCCTCGGCAATATCGAGGCAGGCAGCGAGGTCGAGCCAGACTCGGAGCTCTTTGCCTCCGCGCGGGAAGGCGGTCCTGGCCGACATCCTGAGGGCGTCGGACACCGGTGCGCCGCGAATAGCGGCGGCCCGCGCAGTCCCGAGCATGATCAGTGAGGCTGGGCTCAAGCCAGAGCCAACCCGGCCCGGCATGGCTTCCGGCCGCATTGCCGGCCATGGCTGTTCGATCCTCCCACGCGGTCCGGTCCGTCCAAGCGCTTCCGTCGATGCAGGCCCTTCTGGCACCCGGCCAGATCCTTCCGGCACCCGTTCCGACATGCCGGTGTGGACCAGCCATATCTCCTCCCACAGCCTGGCGGGAGTCCGGCCGCCCTTCAGCAATGCGGCGAGCTGCTGCACCACCAGGGTCAGGGAGACAGCCCCCGCGCCCACCCCCGGCCTGTCACTAAGACGTCCGAGACGGAGGAACCAACCACCACTGAACCGGCGATCACTGGACCAAGCACGGCGGAAGGCACCATCCATGAAAGCACCAAGGAGGGATACGTCACGAGCTGGAGCTCCGCGCCGGCCCGGCGTAGGGCCCGACGAGCCAAGGCTGCCCACTTTGCCAGTGCCCATACCGCGCCTGAGCCGGCGCACCACTCCACCGGGCCGGTGCAGGAGCAACACCGCCCCCACGAGTACGACGGCCAGAAGGACAGTCATGCTGCCGTTCCGGATACGGCTCGAAAGCTGCTGCCTGAAACGAAGCCCCCGCCTGATGCCGCACGCGTGACGTGCTGCAGCCCAAGGCGGGCGGCGAGCGGCGCCCACGCCGGCCCGTGACGTGTTCGGCCCGTGTCAGTTTCCATAGCGCCGGCATCCAGCGCCCCAGGCTCCAGCGGGCCACTTTCCAAAGCCCCGGTCCTGAAAGCCTCTCTCCCTACAGCGCCGGCATCCAGCGCCCCAGTTTCAAAAGCGTCAGCTTCCAAGGCAGGAACCACTGTAAGGCCGTCGGGACCATTGTTTACCACCCCGATGCAGGCCACGCGGCGCCCATACGCCGACCTCTCCACATGGATAACCACATCAAGCGCGCTGGCAGCCTGAAGCCTGATGGCGTCCTCCCCCAGCCCCGCCAATGCCCCCAAGGCTATAAGCCGGGCCGGGACTGCGGTGGCCGTGTTCGCGTGGATGGTTCCGCCCCCTCCGGTGTGGCCGGTATTCATGGCGGTAAGGAGTTCCCTGACTTCAGCCCCGCGGCATTCCCCCACCACCAGTCTGTCTGGCCGCATCCGCAATGCCTGCCGGACCAGCTCACCGAGATCCACTTCACCCCCACCTTCCAGGTTCCCGTGGCGTGATTCCAGCGACACAATATGTGGGTGAACAGGGTTCAGTTCCGCGGCATCTTCAATCAGCACCAGCCGTTCGCCGGGAGAGCAAAGTCCCAGCAGCGTGGACAACAGGGTTGTTTTGCCTGAGCCGGTGGCTCCGCTGACGAGGAAGCTCAGCCGGCGCTCCACAATGCGTTCGAGGACATCCTGGATAAGTGGGCCGAACATGCCCCCGGACCGGAGTTCGTCAAGGCTGAATACCTGCTCGCGGCGGATCCGGATACTGAGCAGGGTGCCCGCTGTGGAGATGGGCGGCAGCACAGCATGGACCCGATAGCCGCCATCCAGCCTGACATCCACGCACGGCGACCCGTCATCCAGCCGTCGGCCGCCGGCAGCGACGAGCCGTGAGGCCAGGGCCCGCAACTGGCTTTCACCTGCAAAGAAGACGTTGGCCCGCTCAATCCCCTTTCCCCTGTCCACCCAGACGGAGTCCGGGGCGTTGACGAAGATGTCTGTCACCCGCACGTCCCTGGTTAGCTCCTGCAGGGGTCCCAGCCCGTTGAGTTCAGCGCTGATCCGTTCCATTGCGGCAAGGGAACCGGCAGTCCCCAGCAGCTTGCCTGTGGCCTGGACAGCGGCAGCCACCCGGGAAGGGGTGACCGGTCCGGCGTCGGCCATTACCGATTCGCGGACGGTCTCCAGCAGCGCCGAATCCAGTGCCCAGGGATCCTGGGCCCTGGACTGCCGGCGCCGGATCCCTGCTGCGGGACCGGGAGTGCCTGGGGAAAGGGGCAGACGGCCGCTCACAGGAGTTCACCCATCGGAATCTCGTCCTCAAGCAGGTCCAGAACTGAAGCGGCAAAGTGCCTGACGCCGCGCCGTTTGCCCAGCTCGAGGAGCCTTCCGTTCTCCGACGCGGCACCCACGCCGCGGAGCTCCGGGACTCTTCCGTGCACCGGCAGCCCCACTGCCTCCGCAATCATGGCACCGTCCAGGGCCGCTCCTGTTTTGCCCCTGATCAGCAGTGCCGCTTCAACCGGCGGAAGCTCCTGCAACAACCGGGCTGAAGCCACCGCAGCTTTCAGCAGTGCAGGAACCACCACCAGGATGCGGTCGCAGTCCCAGGCGAAGGTGTGCAGCTGTTCTGAGCCTCGGCCGATGTCCACGACCACCAGTTCGTACCCACGCCGTGCGGCATCCATGACACCCGCCGTCGTGGGAGCGTCCACTGGAGTGGGTCGGTCCCGGCTGCCCGGCCAGGACAGGAACGAAAAGCCTCCGGCGACGGGAAGGGAATCAGAGAGCTGTTCAGGATCGATGCTTCCGCTGGCCTCGGAGAGATCCGGCCAGCGCAGGCCCGGCGTCTCTTCGGCAGCGAGGGCAAGTTCCAGCCCTCCTCCCCAGGGATCGCCGTCCACCAGCAGGACGCGCGCACCCAGCCCGGCCGCAGCCTGCGCGATCCAAATGGCAGACGTGGTGGCACCTGCCCCGCCGCATCCTCCGGTAACCCCGAGCACCAGTCCGCCGGCCTCAGGTGAGCGCGACCTGCTGAGGTATTCCGCCAGCCAGGCGGCGGCGTCCGGCAGCACTGCAACCCGTTCAGCCCCGAGGGCCGCAGCCAGATGCCAGAGGCTGTCACCTTCTCCGTTGAGGCCCACCAGAACCGCCGGCGCCCGCCGCCGCGGCGGCAACTCCCGGACGTCACTCCCCACCAGCACCGCTGCTGCCGAGTCCCAGCATTTGGCGGCCTCGGCCACATCAGGCACCACACGCAGTTGTCCTCCGGCGGCGGCAACGATCCGCTCCACCTCACTCCGGAGAACGCTGAAGCCTGTGACCAGCAGAACCTCCGCAGAGTCATCCGGCAGCCATGCAGCCGCAGCAGGATCCGGTCCTTTTGCAAGGGTCATTCCGGTGCCGTGTGAGGGGTTGCCTGCAGGGGAGCCGCGGCGCGCCGGGCCTGATGGGGCGCCCTGTTCAAAGGTGGACGACGGTAGCTGATGCCTGCTCATGGGACCACTCTCCCGCTGCCCACCGAACGCGCTAAGGGGCGCAGTGATCTATGTGGACAACACTCCGCAACGGCCAGCTGTGGAGGGGAGGTCAATCAGGCCTTCCCTACAGGGCAGAATGAGAACCATGTACTTGCTGCTCGCCGCCCACGCTGAAGGCGCAGTACTGCAGCAAGTCACTCAGGCGGGCGACCCCCACCCGGACAACCCGGAACCGTGCGTGGTCAGCGCGGCCGGTCTTCCCGCCGTCGTACGCCAGCGGGAACACGCCCACGGAGCGCCGCCACCCCGCTGGATCTGGCACCGGACACAGGACTGGTATCCGGCTCTGCTGGCGTCCGGGGTGGAAGTTGACCGGTGCTATGACCTGACGCTGTGCGGCAACATCCTGGCGTACTCCCAGTTCACGGCACACACTGACTACGCCCGGAACGCCGAAAAGATCACACTTGACGATCCGCAGCAGCCGCCGCGTGCCCTCCAGCCACCGCCACCGCCCGCCGAGCAGGGTGCGCTCTTTGAGGATCTGGCCCGGAGTGCAGCATCGCTGCCGACGTTGAACGAACTGCGCGCCGAATACGCCGCCCAGCAGTCAGCCTTGGCCTCGGCCAGCGGCGAAGACAACCAGCAGAAGCGGCTTCAGCTGCTCCTGGCGGCTGAATCTGCGGGGGCAATGATCGCAGCGGAAATGCAGCATACAGGAGTTCCGTGGCGGGAGGACCTGCACGGGCAAATCCTGGCGGACCACCTCGGGCCCCGCCCGCCTCTGGGCCATAGGCCGGCGAAGCTTGAGGCGCTGAACACCGAATTACGCGGCCTGCTCAGCTCCCCCGGACTGAATCCTGACTCCCCGCAGGAGCTGATGCGCGCCCTGCACCGCAACGGCATTGAGGTAAAGAGCACCCGAAAATGGGAGCTCCAGGAATCCAGCCACCCTGCCATCGAACCGCTGCTGGCCTACAAGAAACTCTCCCGCCTGCACACCGCCAACGGCTGGGCGTGGCTGGACGCATGGGTGAACAACGGCCGGTTCCAGCCCGAATACGTGGTGGGCGGAGTGGTGTCCGGCCGGTGGGCCTCCCGTGGCGGCGGTGCCCTGCAGATTCCGCGCCAGATCCGCGGCGCCGTGCACGCGGATCCCGGCTACAAACTTATTGTCGCGGATGCCTCACAGCTGGAACCCCGGGTCCTGGTGGCCCTCGCGCAGGACTCCAAAATGGCGGAAGCCGCAAGGGACAAGGACCTCTATGCGGGTATTGCGGCGCAGGGGTTCGGCGGTGACCGTGCGAAGGCAAAGATTGCCCTGCTTGGTGCCATTTACGGTGCAACTACCGGCGAATCCGGCCGCCTGATGCCGCAGCTGGCCCGCACCTATCCCCGCGCTGTGGGCTTCGTGGAGCAGGCGGCGCGCAACGGCGAGCAGGGCGGCACCGTTACTACCCGGCTGGGCCGCAGCAGCCCCCCGCCATCGGAAGGCTGGCTCCAAAGCCAGCGGACCGCCACCGCGGAGGAGCAACGCCGGGCCGACTCCATCGCCCGGTCCCGCGGCCGTTTTACCCGCAACTTTGTGGTGCAGGGTTCGGCTGCTGACTGGGCCGCCTGCTGGCTGGCGGAATTACGACGGCGGTTGCGAGCCATGCGCGCGGAAGGTTCCTTCCAGGCGGAACTGGTGTTTTTCCTGCACGACGAAGTAATGGTGCACGCGCCGGAAGCCGGAGTGGAGGCGTGTATCCGTGCCATCGAGGAAGCCGCCGGGGCAGCCAAGGAGTTGCTGTTCGGCCGCATTCCCGTCGAATTTCCAGTCAGTGTGGCCGTGGTCGATTCCTACGACAACGCAAAGTAGACCCACACGGGAATCAATGCGTGTCAGCCAGGCGCGGAATCCGGACATGGAACCATACCTGAACGCCCCTGCCCTTGTGGCGGCGGGCATGGGCAAGGGAAACTGGCCACATGAGCGGTGTTCAGGAGCAGCAGGCCGGCTCCGGGCGATCTTCCGGCGCCCCGCACCAAAGCCGGACCCGGCCGCGTGCGGCGCTGGCTGACTACCTCCTGGACCAACTGAATGTGCTGGAAGGCAACCTCCCCCTGGCCGGAGCAGGGGATCCGGAAGCCGTCCACAACGCGAGGGTTGCGGTACGCCGCTTCCGCTCGGTGGCCACGTGCAACAGGTTCCTTTTGCCCGATTTCCCGGCGGACGACGTCGGGATGCTGAAGACGCTGGCGCGCGGGCTGGGCGAATCGCGTGATGCCGAAGTCCAAGCTGAACGGCTCTCCCTGGTGCTGGATGCCAACGGTCCGTGGCACCGTGAGGAGAGCCTGCGGAAGTTGGTTGAAGCGCTCCGCGCACGGGCTGTGGAACGGGCGGCGACACTGGAGCAGACGGCCACAGGCCCGGTTTTGGCCAGGGCACGGCGTGTTCTCGCAGCCGGTTGGGGCCACACCGGCAGGATGGAGGTCACAGCAGCGCTGCAGAACCGCTGGGAGCGCCTCGGGATCCTGATGGCGAAGGCGCGCGAACCGTTGCCCTTGGATGAGCATCACTTCCAGCTGCACAACGTCCGTAAAGCGATTAAGGGCCTTCGCTATTCGGCCGAGGCAGTAACCGCGTCATTCGGGGAACCTGCCCTGGCGATCGTTCGTCCTGCCATCGCGCTCCAGCGGCTCCTGGGCGAACAGCACGATGCCGTGGTGGCCAGCATATTGCTGACAGCTACTGCCAACGTTGATCCGCGGGACGCAGCGGCACTGGCCCAGCTCGAGTCCCTGCGCGCGGTTGCCGCCGAAACGGAGTTTTTAAGGCTGCTTGCCCTTGACCCGGTTCCGTCGCCGGCCATCGTGATGGCCCTTGGACGTACTGAGAGCCCCCGGCCATAGCCGATTTTCCTTGCCCGCTCCAGTCATGTGTGATGGTGGGACCACCAGGGACGTGCGCAGAAATGTACCGGGCAGTAGCTATCCACTGTGCCGGGGATCACGTTACAGTCGGACTCGTGACTGTAGCAGCACGGTCCACCGGAATTGCAAAGAAGCATACCCAGGGGAGGTCCGGCTTATGGCGGGCAGGTTCGAAATTCACCGTGTTGGCGACGAGTCCTACAGGCTCCGGCTCACAGACGCGGAGGGGAACATCGTGGCGGTTTCGCCGAACTTTAAACATGTCAGCGCACTGCTTGAGGGCATCAAGGCAATGCGCGAAAATGCTGCTACTGGAATAGTGGTCGATCTGCGGCAACAGACACAGTCGTAGCGGACGTCGCAGCAGACATCGTCAGACGGGGACCCCTGTTGGCGCAGGCCCCCTGAAGGCTGGCCCGTGAAAGAGCTGAAGGCTGGCCCGTGAAAGAGTGCCCGGACCGGCTTAGATGTCTATCACGTGCAGGCGGGTGCGGTCCCACGGGACCGCCCATCCCAGCTGCTCGAAGAGTCCCGTCAGCACCATCCCGGTAAAGCCCCACACCAGGACACCGTTAACCGTGAAGGCCGGGCTGTTAAAAGTCCGGCCGCCCCGGCTGACGGTGGACATGACGCGGTTGTCCGGGTCCAGCAGGTCGCGGACCGGGATCCGGAACACCTGTGCGGATTCGGCGTAGTCCACCACCCGCACGGGCGACGGCGACGCCCACCAGCCCACCACCGGTGTGACCAGGAAGTTGCTCCGGGCCAGCCCCAGTTCCTGGAGGGTTCCCAGGACTTCGACGCCCGTGGCGTCCAGCCCGGTTTCCTCTTCCGCCTCCCGCAGGGCGGCAGCAACCGGGGATTCGTTGGGGTCGATGGTGCCGCCCGGAAACGCCACCTGGCCGGGATGCGAGTCCAGCGTGTGCGCACGTTCCAGCAGCAGGACGTCCAGATCCGCGGGCGCCAGGGCCTTCCCTGAGGAAGCGGGGACGTTGTCCAGCACGCCAAACAGCATCAGGACCGCGGCCCTGCGGGCAATGCTTTCATCCACAGTAAGGGTGGCCCAGAGCGCGTTGGGTTCGGGTGCGGTCCCGGATTCGGTCCTTCGCACCAGGTCGATCAGATCCTGCCGGGCGCTCACGGACTTCTCTTCTGGGATTCCATCCGGATCTCGGCGGCCCGGTGCGTTTCAGCGAGCAGCTTTTCCAGGAGTGGCTCGCTGCCCGGTGCGAGTTCGTATTTCAGGAGTTTGGCCGCTTTGGCAGGATCTGTTTCACCAAGCCCGTAGCTGGGACACCAGTTGGCCACGGGACACGCACCGCATGCCGGCTTCCGTGAATGGCACACCCGCCGCCCGTGGAACACCACGCGGTGGGAGAGCATGGTCCAATCCTTTGGCTCAAAGAGTTCCGCCACGTCGAATTCAATCTGGACAGGATCCTCTGACGTGGTCCAGCCGAAACGGCGGGCCAGGCGGCCGAAATGGGTGTCCACGGTGATTCCAGGAATCCCGAAGGCATTGCCCAGGACCACGTTGGCTGTCTTGCGTCCCACCCCAGGCAGTGTCACCAGGTCATCGAGCCGTCCCGGCACAACACCGTCGAAGTCGTCCACGAGTCGGGTGGCCAGGGCAATCAGATTCCGGGTTTTCGCCCGGAAAAACCCTGTCGGTTTGATGATCGCTTCCAGGTCCGCCGGGTCTGCCTCGGCAAGACTGCGCGCATCCGGGTACCGCGCAAAGAGCAGCGGAGTGATCTGGTTGACGGTGACGTCGGTAGTCTGCGCCGACAGAACTGTGGCAACCAGCAGTTCCAGCGGATTCCGGAAATCAAGTTCAGCGTGGGCGTAGGGATACTTCTCTGCCAGGGCCCGGTTGATCCGTCGCGCCCTGCGCTTGAGGGCCAGCAAGGACTCCGATGAGACCCGCGGGCCGGCCCCGGCAGTACCAGTAACTGCAGCGCCGGCAACCGCAGCGGCCACGGCCGCACCAGCCACCACTGCACCGGCCACTGCCGCTCCCGCCACAGCGCCGGACGCTGCGGCAGCTGCGGTGGCGGCAGCGGCTTTGGGGGTACGGGAAGCCGGCACGGTCCCTGCTACCCGCGCTCGATGTTGCTGAGGTCGCGCAGCACGCCAAGACGCCCGTCGGTGTGCTGAACCAGGAACTCGTGCCCGCGGTCCTCCAAAGCCAATACCCAGCCGCCGGGTTCAATCACAAACGCCGGGGCGCCGGTTTGGGGGTCAAACGCAGTTCGGTGCTGCGCGACGGCGAACCAGAAGGCCTCGTGGACCGGCAGTTCGTCCGATTCCTCAGGGCGGCTTGCCGGATCCACTGTGGCTCCGATGGGCTCCTGGCTCCGGACCTGCTGATGCACCACGGTTGCGGGGGCAGGCTCCCAAGCTGCCGGTGATCCGGCAGCCTCTGGTGCCGACGTGCCCGAAGCCGAAGTGCCGGCAGTCGCGCTGCCGGACGCTGCGGTTCCAGCCATAACTCCACCTGTTGCGGCCGCCCCGGCAGCCGCCGTCGGGATGTTCCCCGCTTGGGTTTCCTCCGCTGCGGAGGCCCTGGAAGCCGGAGGCACGACGTAGGCTGCCTGGGTTGCAGGGGTGCGGTCACCCGCAACTGACCACTCCGTCATTTCGGCTGCCGAAGATACTGCCGCAGCACTTCCCGCCCCGGCCGCGGCGGGGACGGTTCCGGATCCGGCAGCAGCAGGCACCGCCCCGGTGGGGGAAGTGGCCGAGGGCACCGCCGATGATCCTGCGTGGGCGGCGGGTGCCCCCACCTGTGACGCAGAGCTTCCGGCGGCAGCACCGGTCGCGACAGGCGCTGCCTGCGGGCCCGCAGTTCCGTAGGAGTGAGGAGTTGCGTGCGGATTAACAGCTTCATGGTGGGCAGCTGCGGCAGGCTTGGGAGCCTTCGGCGTGTGCGGCTTCGGCAGGGGAACAGCGGATTCCCGGGCCAGCACGTGGGCAGGTGATTCCTTACGGCCCAGGAAGTCGCCGGCAAAATACGGAATGAACCGGGCCAGCACGGTGGCGGCAAACAGGACCACGGCGCCGATGAGGCCCACCAGCAGGCTGTGGGCGTAGGCGCTTGCCACCGTCAGGAAGAAGAACGCCACGGCGAAGGAGGCCACCACGGACGCGAACTGGTCAATGGACAGCGAACCGATCCGGATCCGTGTGGCGGGCGCCAGCCGGCGGGCGGCAAAAAGTGCGCTCACGATCAGCGGCAGGACCATTCCCAGGCCAAGGAAAAACAGGCTGCCGGCGTTCCAGAGGTTAAACCGGCCGCCAAATATCGGCAGCAGCGAAGCCACGAAGAGAATCAGCGTGGCGGCAAAAACCGCCAGATCGCGAACCGTGAACGGCCCCAGGACAGCCTGGTTGGTGGTGCCGGGTTTGGCAGTGGTCCGGGGACCGCTGGCTCCTGGCCCGCCGTCGGTTCCTGCACCCGCACCGCCTGCGGACGTGCCACCAGGCCCGGCCTCTGTGGCGCGGCCAAGTTTCTGGCCAAGTTTCTGGCCGAAGCTCTGCTGGTTCATTTGTTCTCCTTAGCGTGGCGGCGCCCGGGACGGTTTCGACCCAAACTGTGCCGTCTGAAACAGCGGCACCGGCCGGATGAAGGCACGTGGTGTGCCCGTCCGGACGGCTCCGTGGAAAGTCACAATTCAGTTTCAGCCTAGTCAACCGCATGGCCGATCACTAGCCGAGCGGCCGGAGCGGCGGCATCGGCAGGAGCGCTGGGTGACCATTCACCGCTTAATAAACGCCGCTCATGGGGGTCTGTGTGACAGCGCCCACACGGCCGGGGAATCAAGCATTAGTGTTGATTGAGGAACAGCTCTTTGCGGAATGTCCGTGATCAGCCGCTGCCCGCCGTCGTGCACGTGGCGATGCAGCGGGCCGGTGACGGCACGCCGCGCAGCAAGAATCGATGAATGATGAGGTTCACCATGTCCCAGGACAACCCCAGCACCACGGTTACCGAAGCCGACGCCGCACCCCAGGAAAGTCGGCAGGAAAGTCAGCAGGGCAGCCAGCAGACAGATCAGCCAGGTGACGCCTTTGAAAACCTGCTGCACGAGACGCGGGCCTTCGCGCCCACTCCGGAATTCGCTGCTGACGCCGTTGTCACCGCAGCCGAATATGAAGAGGCCGACGCCGACCGGCCGGGTTTTTGGGCTCAGAAGGCACGCGAGCTGCTCACCTGGAACAAAGACTTCACGCAGGCCCTGGACTGGTCCAACCCGCCGTTCGCGAAGTGGTTTGTGGGCGGGGAGGTCAACGCCGCCTATAACGCGCTGGACCGGCACGTGGAGAACGGCCTTGGGGACCGGGTAGCCATCTATTTCGAGGGCGAACCCGGCGACACGCGCACCTATACGTACGCCCAGCTCACCGACGAGGTCAAGAAAGCCGCGAACGCTTTTGAGTCACTCGGCGTTTCCAAGGGTGACCGGGTGGCGGTGTACCTGCCGATGATCCCCGAGGCTGTCATTACGCTCCTGGCCTGTGCCCGGATCGGTGCGGTGCATTCGGTGGTGTTCGGTGGTTTCTCCGCTGACGCGCTGCGGTCCCGGATCGAGGACGCCGAAGCCAAGCTGGTGGTCACGGCCGACGGCACGTACCGCCGCGGCAAGCCCAGCGCACTGAAGCCCGCGGTGGACCAGGCGCTGTCCGCCGATGGCCACAGCGTGCAGAACGTGGTGGTGGTCAAACGCAACGGCCAGGACGTGGACTGGCACGAGGGCCGGGACCACTGGTGGGCCGACACCGTTGAGGCCGCTTCAACCCGGCACACCGCCGTCGGCCATGACTCCGAGCACCCACTGTTCATCCTCTACACCTCCGGCACCACCGGCAAGCCAAAGGGCATCCTGCACACCACCGGCGGGTACCTCACCCAGACCGCGTACACCCACAAGGCAGTCTTCGATCTGCACCCGGCAACGGACGTGTACTGGTGCACGGCCGACGTCGGGTGGGTCACCGGCCACTCCTACGTCGCCTATGCGCCCCTGATCAACGGCGCCACCCAGGTCATGTACGAAGGCACCCCCGATTCCCCGCACCAGGGCCGCTGGTGGGAGATCGTGGAGAAGTACAAGGTCTCCATCCTGTACACCGCACCCACCGCCATCCGCACCTTCATGAAATGGGGACGGGAGATCCCGGACAAGTACGATCTGTCCTCCATCCGGGTGCTGGGCTCGGTAGGCGAATCCATCAACCCCGAAGCGTGGATGTGGTACCGCGAGGTCATTGGCGCAAACGCCGGCAAGAACGGCGAACGCAAGGACCATCCCGCCCCGATCGTGGACACCTGGTGGCAGACAGAGACCGGCGCGCAAATGATCGCTCCGCTGCCCGGCGTCACCGCCACCAAGCCAGGCTCAGCGCAAACACCGCTGCCCGGCATCGCCGTGGACGTCGTGGACGAACTCGGCGAGTCAGTCCCCAACGGGCACGGCGGATTCCTGGTCATCCGCGAGCCGTGGCCGGCCATGCTCCGCGGCATCTGGGGTGACCCCCAGCGCTTCAAGGACACCTACTGGTCGCGCTTTGAAAACATGTACTTCGCCGGCGACGGAGCCAAAAAAGACGACGACGGCGACATCTGGCTCCTGGGCCGGGTGGATGACGTGATGAACGTGTCCGGTCACCGGCTCTCCACCACCGAAATTGAATCAGCACTGGTCTCCCATCCCTCCGTGGCCGAGGCAGCCGTCGTCGGGGCAGCGGACGAAACCACCGGCCAGGCCGTCGTCGCGTTTGTCATCCTCCGCGGTGACGCCGTGGACTCCGGCGACACGATCGTGCAGGAACTCCGGAACCACGTGGGCAAGGAAATCGGCCCCATCGCCAAACCCAAAACCATCCTCGTGGTGCCCGAACTGCCCAAGACCCGTTCCGGCAAAATCATGCGACGCCTCCTCAAGGACGTCGCAGAAGGCCGCGACCCCGGCGACGCCACTACCCTGGCTGACAACACCGTCATGGCCCAGATCGCGGCAAGCCTCAGGAAATAGAAGCGTGACGGGGACGGCGTCGCTCACCATCGTGGGCGGCGCCGTCGCCGTATGCTTGGTGCAGCCCCGTCCGCTGGCTTTAAGGAATGTTTAGATGCTCCCCGCTGCACGTCATCAGGCCATTGTGGACGCTGTCCAGCGCGAGCGGGTTGTGCGGGTCTCGGATCTGGCGCAGCAGCTGGGTGTTTCACTCATGACGGTGCGGCGGGATATTGAGCTCCTGGAGGAAGGCGGCCGGCTGGAACGCATCCATGGCGGCGCCAAGCTTCCAGGTGACCCCAGCACCCACGAGCCGGGCTTCGAGCTCAAGTCCACCCAGCTGACGGCAGAGAAAAGGGCCATAGCCCAGGAGGCGGCCGGCCTGGTCCAGGAAGGCATGGCCATTGGGCTGAGCGCAGGAACCACTACCTGGGCGCTGGCGCAGGAACTGGTCAACGGTCCGCGGATCACCGTGGTGACCAATTCGATGCGGATTGCGGATCTGTTCCATCACGGCGCCTCGGCCGGAACAGCCCGCTTCGGCTCCACGGTGATCCTGATCGGCGGGGAGCGGACGCCGTCGGATGCGTTGGTGGGCCCCATCGCCACGGGAGCACTAAAGCAACTGCACCTGGACGTCTTGTTCCTCGGCGTCCACGGCATGGACCCGGAGGCCGGTTTCACCACTCCGAACCTGTTGGAAGCGGAAACGGACCGCGCCTTTGTGGCCGCCGCCCGCAAGGTGGTTGTCCTCGCGGACCACACCAAATGGGGGCTGCTGGGAATCAGCAGCATCGCCTCCCTGGATGAGGCTGACGAGATCGTCACCGACTCCGGATTGGGCATGGACGCCCAACGGATCCTTGGCGAGCGAATCGGCAAGGTCCGGATCGCGTCAGCTTAGGGGCAGCCGCAGGACTGCCTAATGAGCAGCCTCGTGGGAAACTGCCGGTGCCCCGCAGGCTTACCGCGGTGGTCCCCTACCAAGGCACTGACGGCGGCTTCGGCCATGGCCTTGACCGGCTGTTCCACGGTGGTTAGTGCCGGCCAGCTGTACTCTGCTTCGACCGATCCGTCGAAGGAAGTCAACGCGATGTCCCCGGGAACAGATATGCCGGCCTCGTGAATTGCCCGGAGAATACCTATCGCTTGCATGTCAGAGCTGGCGAAAATCGCCGTCGGCCTGTTCGCGGACGACAGCAGCCGCTGACCGGCAGCGTAGCCACCTGCCCGTGAAAAGGGCCCGCGCACGATCGGCCCCTCCAATAGTCCAGCATCCGAGAGTGCCGCAAGCCATCCTTTTTCACGGCCGTCCAAGTCATTGGCTGTGTTAGTACCCATGGCCAGGCCAATATTAGTGTGGCCATGACCAATCAGATGCTCGACGGCGATCCGAGCGCCGGCGGCCAAATCCACACCCACGCTGCTGAAACCCGGCGCAGCGTCCCCATGGTTCAGCAGCACCGTCGGAATATCCGCGTTGTCCAGCTCAACAAGGTCCGGCTCAAACAGCACGCTGGCCAGCACCACACCGTCCACCTGCCGGGCGGCCAGGTTTCGGATATGACGTCGCTCCTTTGCCACGCTTCCATCAGAATTTGTCAGAACCAGGGCATAACCACACTCGGCGGCCGCGTCCTCCACCGCATGGGAGAGCAAGGAGAAGAACGGGTTGCTGTTATCCGGGATCACGAGGCCGATGGTTTCACTGGAACCCAGCTTCAAGGCGCGGGCGGCGGCATTGGGACGGTACCCCAATACCCGGATGGCATCCTGGACTTTGGCTTCCGTTGCCGGAGCCACTTTCTTAGGGCCACCGTTCACGACATAGCTGACGACGGCGGTACTGACGCCAGCATAGCGGGCAACGTCCTTGCGGGTTACCGGGCCGCGTGGAGCCTGCACAGTGGGACTGCTCATGACTTAGATCCTAGCTAGAGACTTGCGGGGGCATCGCCAAAGTCCCGGATAGGCAGGCGCGCGCCGCCGTTGAGAGCTGATTCATGTGCCACGATGCCGGGAAGCGTGAACCGGGCAGCAACCCAGGCGTTGACGGGCGGCATCGTACGGCTATTAACCGCCGTCACGAAGTCGTCCACCAGGAAGTGATGGCTGCCCTCGTGTCCGTTCGGGGCGCCGCGGAATTCCTCGGGAAGCCGTTCGGCGTCATGGACAGGCGAGAGACCCGAAACAAAGGCGTCTCGCAGCTCCGCTGCAACGTTTGCCAGCGACGGGTCGTCCAGGGACATGCTGGGCCGGGTCTCCATCTGCTCGGAAATGTCATGGACGTTTTCCTTGTCCTGCCACACCGTGACCTTTGCCAGCTGTTCAAAGCTGGCGTCCGTGCCAAAGAACCGGAACCGGGACTCCCGGATGTGGGACGGGTAGCCCACCCGGCGCATCTCGTTGGTCCGCATGACTCCGCCGTCGTTAAGTTCAAAGAGGGCGGTGGCATTGGAGAAATCATTGCCGAACATGCTGACGTCCTTGTCGAAAACGCCATCATTGCGGTCGTCCTTGACCCCGACGCAGCTGACGCTGACCGCATGCGCGGGGATGGCACCCAGCACGCCGCCCACAGCATGGGTGGGGTACAGCATGGGAGGGTA
Source organism: Arthrobacter sp. CDRTa11 (assembly GCF_026427775.1). Taxonomy (NCBI): domain Bacteria; kingdom Bacillati; phylum Actinomycetota; class Actinomycetes; order Micrococcales; family Micrococcaceae; genus Arthrobacter; species Arthrobacter sp. CDRTa11. Next base: position 4,244,981 of record NZ_CP044532.1, read on the forward strand.
GCTGGCGGTTTCCTTCCACCGTTCGCCTCCGCTGTACTGGTAGGCGTCGTAGAAGCCAAGGTCCATGTCGTGGACGTAGTCGCCTTCGGAGTAGAAGATGCGGCCGAACTTTCCGGCAGCCAGCTGCTTCCGGGCGTAGACGGTGGCGGGGTTGTAGTAGCTGGTCTCCCCCATCATGTAGACCAGGCCCGTGTCCCTGACGGCCTCGATGATTCGGGCGATCTCGTCCTCTGATATGGCCATCGGTACGGCGGAGTAGACGTGCTTGCCGGCGCGGAGCGCCTGCTCCACCAAGGGACCATGGGTCCAGCGCTGCGTGAAAATAGCCACGGCATCGACGTCGGAGGCAAGAAGTTCGTCGAAATCGGCCTTAACCCCTGTGAGATGCAGGCGGTCTGCAGCTTCCGCCGCGCGCTCCGGAAGCTCATCCACCACGTACACGGCGTCGACTCCCGGGTGGAGCTGGAACAGGTGGGCGAATTGGCCACCGAACTGGCCCACCCCTACTACGCCTATTGAAAACGTCATTGTCTGCCTTCCGTAAGTGATTCCAGGTGTTTGCCGGGGAAGCGCTCTCCCATGACTTGCCAGTGTTTCACCCGAATCTACTCGAGTCAACAGCTGAAGACCGGCGGGAAAACTTCTCAAAGAAAATCCAAAGAAATACTTGCTGGACTAAATCTACTCGTGTAGATTCGCCTCTAGTTGTTACCCACCTCACAGTCAGGAAGGGTCGAAGATGACCACCCTTACCAAGCAGCAACGGGACCCGGCGGGCCGGGCAGCTGGACCCAAAGCAGGAAAAAAAGGCAGTACAGACAAAAAGAGCATGATCCATCAACTGGGCGACCTGAAGATGGCGTTGATTTTCATCCTCCCCGCGATGATCGGCTTCGTGGTCTTCTTCCTGATCCCCACCATCCGCGGCGTCTACCTCAGCTTTACCGAATACAGCATCCTGGGGGACCCCACCTGGATCGGCATCAAGAACTACACCACGATTTTCGCCGATGAACTGTTCTGGAACTCCATGGCTGTCACCGTGCAGTACGTGGCCATCAACATTGGTTTCCAGACAGTTATTGCGCTTGGCCTGGCACTCCTGATGCACCGCGTGGCGAAGTCAACACTCATCCGTGGCGCCCTGCTGATGCCGTTCCTCGTGGCCAACGTCATCGTTGCGCTCCTCTGGTTCTGGATGCTGGACTATCAGTTGGGCATCGTCAATGAAGTCATCAATTGGATGGGCCTGCCGCGGATCGCCTTCTTCGGAAGCGAGCAATGGGCCATCCCGACTATCGCCGCCGTCAACGTGTGGCGCCACATGGGCTACACCGCCCTGCTGATCTTCGCCGGACTCCAGGCCATTCCGCAGCACGTCTATGAAGTGGCATCCCTCGATGGTGCGTCACCAACCAGGACCTTCTGGGGCATCACCATCCCGCTCCTGCGCCCGGTATTGGTGCTGGTGTTGGTAGTCACGGTGATCGGATCGTTCCAGGTTTTCGACACAGTGGCTATCACCACAGGCGGCGGTCCCGTCAACGCCTCCCGCGTCATCCAGATGTACATCTACCAAAAGGCCTTCACCGAGTCGGACTTCGGGTACGCCTCCGCACTGTCTGTCATTCTCTTTGTCATCCTCGCTCTGGTGGCCTTCGTGCAAATGAAGTTCCTCAAGGGCAACGACTCGGACCTGGACTAAGGACCCCGCAATGACTACCTCGACTCCTTCCCTGCAAGACGCCGGCAGTCCAACCCGGGCTGCAATCATCAAGCCACGCAAGCCGTTCAACTGGGGCCGCGCCGGCGCCTGGGCCCTTGTGGTCATCGCGTTGATCGTCACTATTGCACCGTTCCTTTGGATGCTTCGCACGGCCCTTTCAAGTAACCACTCCCTCGCTTCCAACGCAGGAAACCTCCTGCCCGCCGATTTCAGCTGGGGCGCCTTCAAACGCGTCATGGGCCTGCAAACCCCTGAGGAAGCCCTAGCAGAAGGGGGTTCCGGAGCGGCCATCAACTTCTGGTGGTACCTCCGAAGCTCCATCATCGTTTCCACACTGGTGACGGCCGGGCAGGTTTTCTTCAGCGCCATGGCCGCCTATGCCTTCTCACGGCTGCGTTGGCCGGGCAGGGAGAAAGTGTTCGCCCTGTTCCTGGCTACCATGATGGTGCCGCCGATCTTCACAGCCTTGCCCAACTTCCTGATGATCAAGAACCTGGGACTGCTGAACACCTACGCCGGCATCATCCTGCCCTTCCTGTTCATGACACCCTTCGCCATCTTCTTCCTGCGCCAGTTCTTCATGAGCATGTCCAGGGAAGTTGAAGAGGCAGCCATGCTGGACGGCGCCCATAAGTTCCGCATCTTCTTCCAGATCGTGCTGCCCAACGCTGCTGCCCCCCTGGCCACGCTGGCACTCCTCACATTCATCGGCACGTGGAACGAGTACTTTTGGCCACTGCTGGTGGGCCAGGACGAAAGCGTCCGGGTCCTCACTGTAGGCCTGGGTGTCTTCAAGTCCCAGTCGCCACAAGGTGCTCCCGACTGGAGCGGCCTCATGGCGGCCACCCTCATCGCCGCTCTCCCCGTTCTCCTGCTGTTCATCGCCTTCGGCAAGAAGGTAGTGAATTCCATCGGCTTCTCCGGCGTCAAATAGGCCCCCGTACCTGTTCCATCCGTTCCGCTGTTTCACCCTTCCGTTTATTTCCCCGTTACTCCCTGCCCGAACCGAAAGGCCCACCATGAAAAAATCCCTTGGCGTCGCCGCTGCTGCCGCCGCCTTTGCCCTGTCCCTGTCTGCCTGCGGCGCGCCAGCTCCGGCCTCCACCGAGGCAAAGGGTGAGATCAACTACTGGCTCTGGGATGCCAACCAGCTCCCGGCATACCAGCAGTGTGCTGACGATTTCACCAAGGCCAACCCGGACATCAAGGTCAAGATCACCCAGCGCGGCTGGGACGATTACTGGACCACCCTGACCAACGGGTTTGTTGCCGGAACCGCCCCGGACGTCTTTACCGACCACTTGGCAAAGTACCCCGAGTTCGCCTCCACGAAGCAGCTCCTCGCGCTGGACGATGCCGTCAAGAACGACAAGCTTGACCTGGACATCTACAACAAGGGCCTGAGCGATCTTTGGGTCGGCCAGGACGGCAAGCGCTACGGACTGCCCAAGGACTGGGATACCGTCGCCATGTTCTACAACAAGAAGCTGGTGGCCGACGGCGGCTACACCGAAGGGCAGCTGAAGAGCCTCGACTGGAATCCGAAGGATGGCGGCAGCTACGAAAAGGCCATCGCCCACCTGACCGTGGACAGCAACGGTGTGCGCGGCGACGAAGCCGGCTTCGACAAGAACAACGTGGCCGTTTACGGCCTGGGACTGGAAAACTCCGGTGCCGGGGATGGCCAGACCCAGTGGAGCTTCCTCAGCGCCACCATGGGCTGGACCCACACGGACAAGAACCCGTGGGGCACCAAGTTCAACTATGACGACCCGAAGTTCCAGGAAACCATCGCCTGGTGGGCCGGGCTGGTTGAGAAGGGCTACATGCCCAAACTTGAGACCACCGTGGGTGCAAGCGTGTCCGACAACTTCGGCGCAGGCAAAGCCGCCATCAACACCGGCGGTTCCTGGATGATCGGCCAGTACACCAGCTACAAGGGAGTCGAGACCGGCATTGCCCCCACCCCTGAGGGACCGGACGGCAAGCGGGCCAGCATGTTCAACGGCCTGGCCGACTCCATTTGGGCCGGCACCAAGAACCCCGCCGCCTCCGTCAAGTGGGTGGAGTACCTCGCCTCCACCGACTGCCAGGACGTTGTGGCCTCCAAGGCAGTAGTGTTCCCAGCCATCTCCACCTCCTCCGAACTTGCCGCCAAGGCGTTCGAGGCCAAGGGCATTGACGTCAGCGCCTTCACCACCCACGTCAAGGACGACACCACGTTCCTCTTCCCGATCGCAGACAAGTCCGCCAAGGTCACGGGCATCATGAAGCCTGCGATGGACGCTGTGCTCTACGGCAAGAAGCCTGCTAGCTCACTTTCCGAGGCGAACGAGCAGGTCAACGCCCTCTTCAAGTAGGGCCCACATCGTGGCTGCGGGTGTGGCCGCAGCCACCCGGTCCGGATGCCGCCGTTTCCTCCTTGCGACGGCGGCATCCGGACCACCACACGTAACAGCAACACAACAGCAACCAGACCGAAAGAGACATACCTATGGATCCGCTCTACCTCCGTACCACCGGCACCAGCCTGGTGATCAGCTTCAACAGCGGGGAGGCCGAGATTATCCATTGGGGCGCCGATCTTGGCGCCAGCCTTCCGGACTTAGCCATCCTTGGCGAACCCATCCCGCACTCGGCTGTGGACGCAACGGTCACCGCCGGGCTCCTGCCGCAGGCGTCCTCCAGCTGGCGCGGCAGGCCGGCACTCCGCGGCCATCGAATCGCTGACGGAGTCCCCGGCTACGATTTCTCGGCCCGCCTCCGCACCACCTCCGCCAGCTCCGGGTCCGCAAGCGAAGGCGCCTCCGCCGCCATCCTCCAAGCAGATCCCGACGCCGGCATCACGGTTGAGACGTCCATAAAACTGCACGACGGCGGTCTGCTGGAGCTGCGCCACACACTCACCAACGACGGCTCCTCCCCCTACCAGCTCGACGAACTGGCCACGGTCCTGCCGGTGGCGCCGGACGCCGTCGAGCTTCTTGACCTCACGGGACGCTGGTGCCGGGAACGCCACCCGCAGCGCCGCTCCCTCCAGCAGGGAACGTGGGTGCGGACCGGACGGCACGGCCGCACCGGGCACGATTCCTCGCTCCTGTTCGCAGCCGGCACCGAAGCGTTCGGCAACCGCCATGGCAAGGTGTGGGCCACGCATCTGGCCTGGAGCGGAAACCACGAACAGTTCGCGGACAGCATCGCCGATGGCCGCACCATGATCGGTGGTTCAGAGCTCCTGGGCCCCGCGGAAGTCATCCTCCAGCCCGGCGGCAGCTACACCACCCCTGCGTTGTTCGCGGCCTACTCTGACCGTGGCCTGGACGGCGTCAGCGAAGCGTTCTACAGCTGGTTCAGGTCCCGCCCGCACCACGTCCTGCCTGCCGCACCCGCCGCTGCCGGCAAGAGCAGTAACGGCAAAGCAAGGCCCGTTGTGCTTAACACTTGGGAAGCCGTCTATTTTGACCATGACATTGACACGCTGATCGAACTCGCTGACTCGGCGGCCGAGCTGGGGGTGGAGCGATTTGTGCTCGACGACGGCTGGTTCCGCGGGCGCCGCACGGACCGTGCCGGGCTGGGCGACTGGTACGTTGACGATTCCCTTTGGCCCCGGGGCCTCACGCCGCTGGTCGAGACTGTCACCTCGCGAGGGATGGAATTCGGCCTGTGGGTGGAACCGGAAATGGTCAATCTGGACTCGGACATCGCCCGGGAACACCCCGAATGGATTGTGGGCCCCTCCGCACTCTCGCACAAGGACGGCGGCCGGCTCCCGCTGGAGTGGCGGTTCCAACACATCCTGGATCTGGTGAACCCGGAAGCCTGGCAATACATTTTCGACCGGATAGACGCCTTGCTCACGAAGTACAACATCAGCTACCTCAAGTGGGACCAGAACAGGGACCTGATGGAGCACGGCCATGCCGGACGCGCCTCGGTGCATGAACAGACTCTGGCCGCCTACCGCCTGTTTGACGAGCTCAAGAAGGCGCATCCCGGCGTCGAGATCGAGAGCTGCTCTTCGGGCGGCGCCCGCGTGGACCTTGGCATCCTGGAACGGACGGACCGGATCTGGGCCTCGGACTGCAATGACGCCCTGGAACGTCAGACCATCCAGCGCTGGACCGGGCTGGTGGTTCCGCCGGAACTGGTGGGCGCGCACATCGGCCCCACCACTTCGCACACCACTGCCCGTACCCACCATCTGTCCTTCCGGGCCATCACTGCCCTGTTTGGCCACTTCGGCATGGAGTGGGACGTCCGCGAGGTCCAGGGTGCCGAGCGGGAGCAGCTCAAGCGATTCATCGGGCTTTACAAGGAGCACCGGGACCTCATCCACTCCGGGCGCATGGTCCGCGCGGACCTTGCCGAGGGTTCCCTGCTCCTGCACGGTGTGGTTGCGGGCTCCCCTGCCGGCCCATCCTCGGCCGGACCGGTGCAAGGCACGACGGCGGCGCTGTTCGCCCTGGTCAGTACCCGCACCGCGTTCGCTGAGCAGCCCGGCCGGATCACCGTCCCCGGCCTCGAGCCTGACCGCGACTACCGGGTGGAAGCCATCTTCCCCCTGCCGGGGGATGCGGACTACGCCCACAACTACACACAGGTCCAGCCTCCGGCCTGGCTGAATGACGGGGCCGAGGTCAACGGGCGTTTCCTGGCCGAGGTGGGCCTGCCCATGCCCATCCTCAACCCGGAGCATGCCGTCCTGCTGAAGTTCACCACACTGTAGCCCGGGCTCCCTGGCCTGCCGCGCCTTCGCTCCTGATGGAAAACTCAGGCCGTAAGAATGCGCGGCGGGCCGGGCCAGGCGCTAGATTTGCAACCATGACTGAAGCCACCAGCGCCGCCGCGGACGGCCGCGGCACCATCCTTGTGATTAACGGGCCCAACCTGAACCTCCTGGGTACCCGTGAACCGGACAAATACGGCCTCTCCACGCTGGCAGACGTGGAGGAGTTGGCGCGCACCACTGCCGAGGCCCACGGCTTCACCGCGGAATGCGTCCAGTCCAACCACGAGGGTGTCCTGCTGGACACCATCCACGCTGCCCGGGGCACCGCCGTCGGAATTGTCATTAATGCCGGGGCATTCACCCACACGTCCGTTGCCCTCCGCGATGCACTCGCCGCCGTGCAGCTGCCCGCCGTGGAAGTCCACATCACCAACGTGCACCAGCGTGAGGAGTTCAGGCACCACTCCTTCCTCTCCCCGGTCTGCACTGCGGTCATCGTAGGGGCCGGCGTGTTCGGTTACCGGCTCGCCATCGACTACCTGGCGGAAACGCTGTAGCCAATGGCCACCGGCCAGGGGCTGCCGCAGGAGCCGGAATCCATCCCGGACGGGGACGCATCGGCCAGCCGCACGGCGGCCTGGTACCGGCATTTTGGTTTGGTGGAAGCGCCCGGGTCCTCCCCCTGCTACGCCGAGTGGACAGTGGGCCTGGCCGACGACCCGCAGCTGATCGCCCGGATCGACCAGTGGCCGCACGATAAGCGCCAACCCAACCTGCTGCTGGCCGCCGCACGCTATCTGGGTGCCCGCGTGGGACCCTACAAGGAGTTCCGCCAATTTCTGGAAGACCATTGGGCGGACATCAGCCGGATCGTCCTCTCTCGTTCAACGCAGACCAACGAGGCCGGCCGCTGCGCCACCCTGCTGCCCTCCTTGGCCGCCATTGCAGCCGCCGAAGGCAGACCCCTGGCGCTGCTGGAGGTGGGTGCCTCAGCCGGCCTGGGGCTGTTTCCGGACCGGTACAGCTACGAGTTCGACGACGGTACCTCCGTCACGCGGCTTTCCCCAGAGGAGCCGTCCCGAACGGAGGTGGAGCCTCCTGTCCTGCGGTGCACCACCGCGGGCCCGGTGCCCGTGCCGGACCGGCTCCCGCCCGTCGCCTGGCGGGCAGGTATTGACCTGAACCCGCTGGATATCAGGAATTCCGACGACGTCGCCTGGCTGGAAGCGCTGATCTGGCCGGAGCAGGAGTTCCGCCTCAGGAGGCTGCGCCAGGCTATGGCCATCGCCCGGGACGAGCCACCGCTCCTGATAGCTGGCGACCTGAACGACCGGCTGGTTGACGTGGCTGCCCAGGCACCGGCGGACACCACCCTGGTGGTTTTCCACAGTGCCGTGATGGCCTATCTCAGCGCCGAGGGAAGATCCCGGTTCCGCAGCACCGTCCGGCAGTTGGCGGCAGCAAGGGGATCCCACTGGCTGTCCAACGAAGGGCATATGGTGATCGACCAGGAGGATGGTTCCAGCGTGGTGCCAGAGGTGGATCCGCAGCTGATCGCGGGCAAATTCCTGCTCACGCACAACGGCATTCCGGAGGCTGTCACGGGACCCCATGGCCAAAGCCTCGAGTGGCTCTGAATGCCGCTTAGGCGATATCAATCCGGAGCCGTGCTGCCCTGACGCCTACTTCTGGATGCACTGTCCGGAGGACACCGGAGCGTTCATCGCAGCTGCCTGGGCGGCAACGGGCGTGAGGTCATCCATGGTGATGGCGAAACCCATCTCAGCGTCCGAGGTGGCCTTGGCGAAGATCACCCCGGCAACCAGTCCGTCCGTGGTCAGGAGTGGCCCGCCGGAATTGCCCGGCTGGATATCTCCCGCCAGTCGGTAGATCTCCTCCGGGGACGAATTGTTGCCGTAGATATCCGGGACCAGCACGGTGGTGATGTCCTGGACTGTGGCGGGCTTGGACTGGAAGGGGCCGCCATGGGGATATCCGGCGAAGGCAGCCGGGCTCCCGTTCGGGAGGTCCGGGCTGAGCGCCAGCGGTTCCGTGGGCAGGCCGTCAACCGCCAGGACGGCGAGATCGTTCTTGGTGTCGAAGTAGACCACCCGCCCGGGCATGGCACCGCCGTTCAGGATCTCCACCACCGGCTGCGACACGCCCGCCACAACATGGGCGTTGGTCACAACGCGCCCGGGAGCAACCACAAAGCCGCTCCCTGTCTGGTTCTGGCCGCACTCGTAGGCTGTGCCGGCGATTTTCAGCACGGATTCGGCGGCCCGGTTCAGTGCAGGAGTATCGGTGCTGGCGTTCGGAACGGGCAACGGCGCACCCTGATCCAGGCCTTCAAGGAGGGTAGGAATGCCGTTGCCGATCACCGTTGAACGGAGTTGGGCCATGGTGGCCTTCACCGGATTGGGGGTCAGCCCATCGATGAACCGGATCACCTTGGATTCGGCCAACGGCTGTGACACAAACGGTACGCCCAGGGAACTGATGCTGAAAGCGAGCATGGACATAACCAAGGCTGAGACCACCATACTGGCAGCTCCGCCCACCAGCCGGTCCACGGCACGCAACGGCGTGATCCGCACGGCGCCGCGGATTTTCCGCCCGATCATGGTTCCCAGGCCGTGCCCCAAAGCAACCAGTACCACCGTGGACGCCACAATGGCAGTAAGCCTCCACGCGGAGTCGTCCACGAATTCGCTGACCAGGGGAACGGCGAAAAACGCCGCCACGGCACCCGCGGCGAAACCCGCGATCCCGCCCAGTGTCACCAGGAAGCCGTTGCGCAGGCCGTAGATCAGGTAGGACAGCAGCGCCAGGATCAGCACCAGGTCCAGAACAGTCAAGCCAAACACCCAGGCTCCTTATTAAACGGTTGAGACCCAATTCTAGTGGCGCTGCCTGACATTCCCCTGTGGGGACAGGGGCGGGCCGGATTCCGATCCGGCAACGTTCGCCTGTTCAGAAAAAGGGTGCCCGGCATCACGTAGCCCCTGGTCCGAAAATGACTTTTCTGCACTGGTTTAGGCCGTTTCGGCTGCCAAGTACGTCACAGAACGTTGAAAATTCTGGAACAATGGCACAAGCGCCACAGCCGACACATTACTCAGGAGATTTTATGGACATCGAGGTACTGCGCCGAGCACCCCTTTTCGCCACGCTCGACGACGAAGCATTCCGTCTGCTGACGGATGAGCTGACCGAGGTGGACCTTTCCCGCGGTGCATCGGTTTTCCGGGAGGGCGACCAGGGCGACCAGCTCTACTTCATCGTTTCGGGCAAAGTGAAGCTGGGCCGCACGTCCCCGGACGGCAGGGAATCCCTCCTGGCCATCCTGGGCCCGGGCGAGCTGTTTGGTGAGATGGCCCTCTTTGACCCCAGCCCCCGCACAGCCACCGCTACCGCGGTATCGGAAACCCGCCTCGCCGGGCTCCGGAACGAAAGCCTCAACGCGCTGCTCCGCACCCGTCCCGAGGTTTCCGCGCAGCTGCTGCAGGCCCTGGCCCGGCGCCTCCGCCGCACCAACGATTCCCTCTCCGATCTGGTGTTCTCCGACGTTCCCGGCCGGGTTGCCAAGGCCCTCCTGGATCTGGCAGACCGCTTCGGCCGCCCGGCAACGGATGGCGTCCTGGTGGCCCACGAGCTCACCCAGGAAGAGCTGGCACAACTTGTCGGCGCGTCCCGCGAAACGGTTAACAAGGCCCTGGCCGAATTCGTCCAGCGCGGCTGGCTTCGCCTCGAAGCCCGCGCCGTGGTGATCCTGGACATGCAGCGCCTGCGCCAGCGCTCCCGCTAAGTTTTCACGACTGAGGCCCTATGGATGCCATCCATAGGGCCTTTTTGCGCGTCCAGCATCAAGCTGTTTAGCGGGCCTTCGTGGAGGAGCGCATCGCGGCGCATCGGGCGTCGGAGGTCGCTCAGCGACCACAGGTGCCCTTTTTGCGTCGTGTCTAAGCGACGGCGAAGGGTCGCTGGACAGCGGACTTGACCGCCCCTACCAAGCCTTCCATGACAGTCGTAGGATTTGAGCTACGAGGTGCATCAGAATGTCTGTGGCAATGATCGTCGTATTGGTCGTCTTGGGCTTGGCATCGTTGGCCGGTGTCATCGGCACGGTGGTCCTGGTGATCCGCGACGGCCATGGGCAGATTCCGTTGGAGCCTTCCGTCAGGCCGTGGACGGCAGGCCATCTCCCCAGCCGCCCGTACTCAACCATCCGTCTGTAGCATGCCGGGCGGGACCGAGGCGAAACGAGGCAAGGCAATGAGACCCAGGCCCACCCGACTGAACCATGTAGCCGGCTTCAACATTGACGCCGTGGCCGCGTCCGCAGGTGACGATCCGGAGATTTTGCGGCTGGAGAATCTGGACACGGACCTGCTGCCCCCGCCCTCAGCGGTTGAAGCCACGCGTGCAGCAGTCGGCCTGGATTCCGCCAATTCCTACCTGCCGTTCACGGGTCAACAGGCGGCGAAGGAAGCCGTTGCCGGATATGTCGCCGGACGGACCGGCGTCAGCTATGATCCGGCGACGGAGGTCATCCTGACGTCCAGCGATGGAGACTGCCTGCTTGATGCCCTGCTGGCCCTGACCGACCCCGGCGATGAAATCGTGCTGACGGACCCGACGTATGCGGGCATGCTCAACCGGGTCTATTTGGCCGGAGGTGTGCCCAGGCTGGTACCCATGACCGTCTCCGCAGGCGCCTGGCGGCTGGACCTGGGTGAGCTGGAGGCTGCAGTGACGCCCAAGACTCGGGCGATATTCCTCCAGAACCCGTCATTTCCCTCGGGCTACTGTCTCACCGAGGACGAATGGTCAGCAATTGCGGGCCTTTGCGTCGCACGGGACATCTGGCTGATCTACTGGTCCCTGATGGAAGGGATCGTCTTTGATGCCCAGCCCATCCTGAGTCCTGTGGCCTACCCGGGGATGCGTGAGCGCACCATTATTGTGGGATCAGCGTCGATCGAGCAGCGGATGATCGGTTGGCGCATCGGCTGGATCCTGGCTCCGCGGGCAGTGATGTCCGATGTCGCCGTCGTCCACATGTACAACGGCATCACTCCCGGCGGCATTGCACAGGCAGGCCTGATTGCTGCCCTCAGCGACGGTGACGAAAGCTTTGCCCAATGCGTTACCGAGTGGGAGCGCCGCCGCAATGCCCTCACCACCACGCTGCAGGGCTTCGCCATGATTCCGGCTGCAGGCGGTTGGTCACAAATTGTGGATACGGTCCATCATGGCGTGGACCCCGGTGACCTCTCCCGGGTCCTGTTGCGGCACGGCGTGGCCGCCACGGCGATGACGGGCTGGGGCGGGCCGGTGGCGGACAGACACCTCCGGCTGGTGTTCAGCAACGAGCCTGTTGAACGGATCCAATTGCTGGGCGACAGGTTCAGGGCGGCCGTGCGGGAGGCCGGGGGCCGCGCCTAGAGCCTTTAGCGTTCCCGCTGCGGCTCGCCTGCTACGGTCTTGGCAGCTTCCACCTCAAGCATCAGCTTGCCGTCTTCCTGCACCAGCTTGGGCTGGTAGACGTGGGCCTTGCGCTTGTAGCTGAGGTAGGCGACGCAGCCGTTGGCAGCGGCCATTTTCTCCAGCATGATCTCCGATCCGGGCACCAGCAACTGGCCCAGGGTGAGGCCAACGGTGTTCTCCTGGCCCACTTCGTCGCCCAGCGCTGTGGTGTCCCGCTCCGCGATGACCTTGGAGGCACTCACCCAGCGTCCCCACACTCCCTTGCTCTCCAAGAGGGTGGGTTCCTGGTTCATGGGCACCGTAGCCGCGAAATAGCGGGTATCAAAGCGAAAGTGCGCGAAGTCCGGACTGCGCCAGTTGACCAGGGATTTCAGGAGGTCGGTGCGCAGCGAAAGGCCACGCTTCGCCAGTACCTCGGTGAACGATTTCTCCTGGTTTGACACGGCCTCCCGCGCGCGCATCCACTCCTGGACATATGTGGACTCCACGGTGGTGGTTGCGTCCGGCCCGGCCAGCAGCACACCGGTTTCCTCGAAGAGTTCCCGGATGGCGCCCACCACGTGGCGGCGGGCCAGGCCGACGTCGTCAGTTCCCATCTGCTCGGCCCAGTACTGGGGTGAGGGGCCCAGCCAGCCGACGGGGTCGTCGTCGGACGCGTCCAGGGAACCTCCGGGAAACGCGAGAACCCCCAGCGGCGAGGAACCGGGACGGTATCCAAGCCAGGTTTCAAGGCCGGTGGGGGAATCGCGCAGCAGGACTACCGACGACGCAAGGCGGGCGGCACGCGGAGTCCGCTCGCCGTGTTCGAGCCAGCTTTGTGCTGCCCCTTCAAGATCTGGAGGCAGTACAAAAAGGCGTCTGGCGAGCTGAGGCAAAGGAAGGACCGGCCCTAGCTGAATTCCGCGATCAGTTCGAGCTCCACGGGAGAGTCGAGCGGCAGCACATTAACGCCGACGGCGGAACGGGCGTGCTGCCCGGCGTCACCGAGCACCCGGCCCAGGAGTTCGGACGCGCCGTTGATAACACCGGGCTGGCCGGTGAAGGACGGATCCGATGAGACAAATCCCACAACCTTGACGATCCGGGTGATGCGGTCAAGGTCGCCGATCACGCTTTTGACTGCTGCCAGGGCGTTCACCGCACACACCGCAGCGTAGCGGTGCGCGTCTTCCGGGGAAACAGTGGGTTCGTCAGCGTAGCCTTCGGTGCCGGTGGACACTTTGCCCGTTGCTTCGAGTTTGCCGTTAATAAACGGCAGCTGGCCGGAGGTGTAAACGTGGTTGCCTGAGATGACTGCGGGCACATAAACGGCCACCGGGGCCGGTACCTCGGGGAGGGTCAGGCCGAGTTCGGCAAGCCGCTGCTCGACGGCGGAAACGGGCGCCGTTGCCGCGCCGGACGTGGTGTCTGCGGGGGTGCTCATGGCTACTGCTTCTCCCTCTTCAGGTAGGCAACAAGGCCGTTGCCGTCAGGTCCTGTGACTACCTGGACGAGCTCCCAGCCGTCCTCCCCCCACTGGTCAAGAATCTGCTTTGTGGCGTGAATAATGAGCGGAATCGTGGCGTACTCCCATTTGGTCATGAGCTAAAGACTAGTCCTTGCCGCTAAAGTGGAAAACATGGTGACTCGTAAGAACCCCATTTTCGACACGGCCACTACCCTCGGAAAGATTCTCGGCTTCCTTGGCGTGAGCGCTATTTGTGGTGTCCTGGTGGCAGGCCTGCTGGTTCCGGCCGCGGCTGTTTCCGGCAGCACCGCCAGCGGTTCCATCGAGTTTTTCGACGCTCTTCCGGCAGAGCTGAAGGTGGACCCGCCCAGCCAGTCCACCACCATCCTGGCCGCAGACGGCAGCGTGATCGCCAACCTCTACACGCAGAACCGGACCAAGGTTTCCCTGGACCAGATCTCTCCGTTTATGAAGGAAGCCGTCATCGCCGTTGAGGACAGCCGGTTCTACGAGCACGGCGGCGTGGACACCACAGGTATCCTCCGCGCCCTGGTCAGCACGGCCCGCGGTAACAGGCAGGGTGCTTCCACCATCACCCAGCAGTACGTGAACAACGTCCTTAACTCCAACCTCGAGGCCGAGGGAAACATCGAGGACATCAAGCTCAATGGCAGCCTCAACAAGGGCGTTGGGGACAAGCTGCGCGAGATGAAGCTGGCCATCGCGCTGGAGAAGGAATACAGCAAGGACCAGATCCTTGAGGGTTACCTCAACATCGTGTTCTTCAACCGCGACGCCTACGGGATCGAGGCCGCGTCCAAGCTGTTCTTCAGCACCAGCGCAAAGGACCTTACGCTCCCCCAGGCAGCCCTCCTGGCCGGCCTGGTCAACAGCCCCAGTGCCTTTGACCCCCTCACCAACCCTGACAACGCCAAGGTGCGGCGGGACCTGGTACTGGGCCTGATGCTGAGCCAGAACAAGATCACCCAGGCAGAGCACGACGCCGCCGTGGCTACCCCTGTGGAGCCCAAGGTCACCCCGGCCAAGCAGGGCTGCGCCTACGCCGCCACGGCACCGTACTTCTGTGACTACGTGCTGCACTTGCTGCTGAACAACCCGGCCTACGGTGCGGATGCCAAAGAGCGGGAAAGAAGGGTCTTCGGGGGAGGCCTGACCATCACCACCACCCTGGACCCCAACGCGCAGGCCGCCGCCCAGGCACAGGCCGATGCCTCCGCCGGCGCCAACCCGGACAAGTGGGGCGCCTCCATGGTGTCCGTGCAGCCGAATACGGGCAAGATCATCTCGATGGCGCAGAACACCTCGTTCCTCCCCGCGGATGGCAAGTTCGATTCTCAGGTGAACTTCAACGTGGACAAGCTGGACAAGGACGGCAACGACCTCAACGGCCTGGGCGGCGCCCAGCCAGGCTCCACCATGAAGCCGTTCACGTTCGCGGAATGGCTCAATGAGGGCAAGTCCATGAACACCGTGGTCAACGCCGCCCAGCGTGTCTATCCCCTGAACTTCAGGTGGCGGAACTCCTGTGGTGTCACCACCGGTGGATACAACACCGCCGAGAAGGGCCTGGGCGCCGCCGACAACCTCCAGAATGCCGGGGAAGGCTACTACCGCCCCATGACGGTGCTGGAAGGCCTCTACAACTCCATCAACACGGCCACCTTTGCTTCGGCAGCGCAGTTGGACTTCTGCGGCATCCAGAAGATTGTGGATGCGGTGGGGCTGCACGAAGGCCTCCCCACAGCCGAGAGCCCCAACCCCAAGGTGGACATGTCTATCCTGGGCAACCTGCTGGGTTCCAGGCAGACGGCACCGCTGACCATGGCCAGCGCCTTCGCCACCTTCGCCAACGACGGCAAGTACTGCGAGCCGATCGCCATCAGCTCCGTGACTGACCAGACCGGGGCGCAACTGCCGGCCCAGTCATCCAACTGCCGCGACGCGCTCAAGCCTGAGGTGGCCCGCGGCGTCAACTATGCGCTCCAGGAAGTCCTGAACCAGGGCTCAGGTTCGCTGATCAAACCGCGTCTTTCCACCAAGACCAACTTCCCTGTGGCGGCCAAGACCGGAACGTCCAACCTCAACGAGTCCACCTGGGTAGTTGGCTACACCTCGGGCCTGGCCACCGCGGCCTGGTTCGGCGACCCGCTTGGCTCCCAGAACCGGCCGGGCCGGAATCTGTCCTTCAACGGCCAGTTCTACGAAAACCTGGACGGCTACATGATCGCCGGACCCATGTTCTCCAAGTACATGGCCCAGGTTGCCCCGGCCTACGGCACCAATCCGTTCCCGGCACCGCCGTCGAACCTGCTGGGCAGCACGCCCAAGCCCGCCCCCGCGCCCACCACGCAGGCCAGCCAGGCTCCGCAGCCGCCCACGCAGCCGTCAGCTGAGCCCAGCAAGCCCGGCAACGGCAACGGCTAGCCGCGCATGGCAGCCACCTCCGCCCTGGCCAGCCGCGTCCGGAACATCGGGCGCGGCTTTGCCGTCACCGCCGCCGCGGGATCGGCCGCCGGTCTTGCAGCCTTCGGATACGGGCTGTGGGAGAAGAACCAGTTTGTCCTGCGGGAGGAATCCCTGGCCATCCTGCCCCCAGGGCGGGCGCCGTTCCGGATCCTGCACCTGAGCGACATCCACTTCGTTCCCGGCCAGGACACCAAAGCCACCTGGCTGCAGTCTCTGGCCTCGCTGGAACCGGACCTGGTGGTCAACACGGGAGATAACCTCAGCCACGTCAAGGCTGTGGATCCGCTGCTCAAGGCCCTGCGCCCGCTCCTGGAATTCCCCGGCGTCTTTGTTCCGGGGTCCAACGACTACTACGCCCCCAGCCTGAAGAACCCTGCGTCCTATCTGCTGGGTCCGTCCAAAGCCAAGCGTGATTCCATCGAGCTGGACTGGCCGCGGCTCCGTGCGGGGTTTGGGATGGGCGGCTGGGTTGACCTGACCAACCGCCATCAGTCGCTGGTCCTGAAGGGCATGCGTTTTGACTTCTCGGGTGTGGACGATCCCCACCTGCGCCGTGAAAGGTACGCCGGCTGGCCGCGCGGCACCAGGAACCAGGACCAGACCCAGCACCTGCGCGTGGCCGTCATCCACGCGCCCTACCAGCGCGTCCTGGACCACTTCACCCGGGACGGCGCGGACCTGCTGCTGGCCGGCCACACCCACGGCGGCCAAATCTGCATCCCCGGCTACGGCGCAGTGGTGGCCAACTGCGACATCCCCACCTGGCGGGCCAAGGGCCTCAATGACTGGGAATTCGACGGACGCACGACGCCGGTCAACGTCTCCGGCGGTATCGGAACCTCCCGCTTCGCCCCGGTCCGTATTGCCTGCAGGCCTGAGGCCGTGCTGCTGACCCTCACCGCCCGCTCATAGCCCGCCCGCCGGGTTCATTGCGGATTCGAATAACTGGCCAAGCCGTCTCCTGCCTGAGCAATCCCGTGAACCGTCTGACCTGATGGCATAAGGTTGTTGCTACGGGAAACTACATTTTCGAATAAGAGCTTGAGAAGCGGGCATGGCCAAGCAGACTCCATTCTTCAGATCCATCAGCCGTCTTTATCCCCATGTGAAGCCGATTATCCCCCGGCTGGTGATGGGGCTCCTGTGCGCACTTCTGGCCAGCCTGGTGGCACTTACCATCCCCCAGGTGCTCCGTGTCCTGATCAACGAGTCGCTTCAGCCCGGCGGCGAGGCAGGCGCAGTCTGGAGCGCCGCCGTCGTAATCCTCATCCTTGGCATCGCCGAGGCCGGACTGGTGGCTTTGCGCCGGCAGTTCGTCATCAACCCGGCAACCACCGTTGAGACCAGGATGCGGGTCTCCCTATACGGCCACCTGCAGGACCTGACCGTCTCGTTCCATGACCGCTGGGGTTCCGGCCAGCTGCTGTCCCGCGCCATGACTGACCTGAACTTCCTGCGCCGGTGGATGGCCTTCGGCGCGATCATGCTGGTGGTCACCACACTGACGGTCATCATCGGCACTGTGGTGATGTTTACCATGAGCTGGCAGCTCGCCCTGGTTTTCCTGGCCGCCGCTGTGCCCATCATGGCGTACGGCTTCCGCTTCCGGACACGTTTCAGCAAGGTGACACGGCGCAGCCAGGACCAGGCCGGTGACCTCGCCACCACGGTGGAGGAATCGGTCCACGGGATCCGGGTCCTCAAGGCCTTCGGCCGCAGCCGAGAGGCATTGGAAACCTTCAACGAACAGGCCGAGGAACTCCGCCAGACCGAGATCGCCAAGGCACGGCACCAGGCTACCTTCACCATGGTGGTCACCCTGCTGCCCGAGCTGGCACTGGGTGCCGGGCTGGTGGTGGGTGTGATGCTGTGCGCCAGCGGTCAGCTCAGCATCGGAGCCCTGGTGGCTTTCTTCGCCACGGCCGCGGTCATAGCCACCCCCGTGGAGTTCTCCGGGATGCTGCTGGCCATGGCCCTCACCGCCAAAACCGCCATCGACAGGCACTACGAAGTGATGGATACAGCCAACACCATCACCAGCCCGCCGGAGCCCCGCAAGCCTTCGCAACTGCGCGGCGCGCTCAGTTTCAACAACGCAACCTTCGCGTTCGAGGACGCCCTGGACAAGCCCATCCTCAGGAACATCAGCCTGGAGATCAGGCCCGGCGAAACCATGGCTTTGGTTGGCGTTACCGGCAGCGGCAAGAGCGCAATGATCCAGCTGGTCCCCCGGCTTTACGACGTCACGGACGGATCCATCACCATCGACGGCGTGGACCTGCGCGAGTTCGACGTCGAAGAGCTCCGCCGCGTCGTGGCAGTGGCGTTCGAGGACACCACGCTGTTCTCGAATTCAGTCCGGGACAATGTGCTGCTCGGCGCGCAGGAACACTCCGAGGAAGCCCTGGCGGAGGCACTGGACGTCGCCCAGGCACATTTCGTTTATTCGCTGCCCGAAGGTGTGGATACCCTCATCGGCGAAGAAGGGCTCAGCCTGTCCGGCGGGCAGCGCCAGCGCATTGCCCTGGCGCGTGCCATTGCAGCCAAGCCGCGGGTCCTGGTGCTGGATGATCCCCTTTCCGCCTTGGACGTGCACACCGAGGAACTGGTGGAGGCTCGGCTCCGTGACGTACTCGCAGACACCACCACGCTGATCGTGGCCCACCGTCCGTCAACGGTGGCGCTTGCCGACCGTGTGGCGCTCCTGGAGGGAGGCCGGATTACCGCCGTCGGGACCCACACCGAACTGCTGGCCCGCAATTCCCACTACCGGTATGTGATTGCCAGCCTGGACCGGGAACCTCGAGACCTGGATTCGGAACTGTCGGATCTTGAAGAAGAGGCAGAGGCAGCGGCTGAGGAGATCAACCGATGAGCACCTTCGGCACCGCCAACGAGGACAACGCCCACCTCAGCAAGAGCGACAGCAGAACCGTACGGCGCCGGTCCCTGGCACTGCTGGGCTCCCTGATCCGGCCGGTGCGCCTCAGGTTCTGGCTCACCATCGCCACCGTGGTCCTGTCGCAGGCGGCCCGCGTGGCAGGCCCGGCCCTGATCGCCTACGGCATTGACCACGCCCTGCCCGCCCTGCAAGCAGGTGACAACTTCCCGCTGGTGCTGACCGGCGTCGCGTATTTGGCGGCGGCGATCGCGACGGCGGGACTCACCGCCCTGTACGTGACATCCACCGCGAGGCTCAGCCAGGCCATGCTGCTGGACCTGCGAGTCAGGGTTTTCCGCCACACGCAGCGCCTCAGCCTGGAATTCCACGAAAAGTACACCTCAGGCCGGATCATTGCCAGGCAGACCTCGGACCTGGAGGCCCTCCGCGAACTCCTCGATTCCGGTGTCAGCTCACTGGCCTCGGGCCTGCTGTTTATGGTCTTCACCGCGATCACAGTCTTTGCCCTTGACTGGCGAAGCGGGCTGATAGTGCTGGCCGCCGGCGTGCCGATGTACTTCCTGTCCCGCTGGTACCAGAAGCATTCCCATATTGCCTTTCGCGAATCCCGGGTGGTCTCGGCCCGGCTGATTGTGCACTTTGTGGAAACCATGACAGGCATCCGCGCGGTGAAGGCTTTCCGCAAGGAACGCGAAAATGCCCAAACCTACGGCCAGCTCGCCGAGGATTACCGCCAGGTGACCGTCCGCTCAATCAACCTCAACGGCATCTTCCAGCCGGGTCTGGTGCTGATAGGCAACGTCTGTGTTGCTGGCGTACTGCTGTTCGGCGGTTTCCGTGTGCTCAGCGGCGACCTGGCCGTGGGCGTTCTGCTGGCACTGATCCTGTCCACCAAGCGCTTCTTCCAGCCCGTGGACCAGATGGCCATGTTCTACAATTCCTTCCAAAGCGCCCAGGCCGCCCTCGAAAAGGTCTCCGGCCTGCTTCAGGAGGTCCCCACCGTGCGGCCGCCCAAGAATGCTGTGCCGCTCCGGGACGCCGAGGGAACCATTGACTTCAACGGTGTGGAGTTCCGCTACGGGGACGGTCCTGTCATCATCCCCAGCCTGGACCTGCACATCCCCGCAGGCCAGACGGTGGCCCTGGTGGGCCAGACGGGTGCAGGCAAGTCCACCCTGGCCAAGCTGATCGCCCGGTTCTACGACGTCTCCTCCGGCTCCCTGACGCTGGACGGTGTTGACCTGCGCAACCTGGGCAGCACCGACCTGCGGCGGAATATCGTGATGGTCACGCAGGAAGCGTTCCTGTTCAGCGGCTCCGTGGCGGACAACATTGCCCTGGGCCGCCCGGAGGCTTCCCGCGCAGAGATCGAAGAAGCTGCCCGGGCCGTGGGCGCGCACGGGTTCATTACAGAACTGCCCGAAGGCTATGACACGGACGTCAACAAGCGTGGCGGGCGTGTCTCCTCCGGCCAACGCCAGCTCATCAGCTTCGCACGGGCGTTCCTGGCGCGGCCGGCGGTCCTCATCCTGGACGAAGCCACGTCGTCCCTGGATGTTCCTTCCGAGCGGCTTGTCCAGACAGGGCTGGCGCGGCTGCTGCAGGCAACCGCCGGCAACGGTCCCGCGCGCGGGGGCCGGACCGCGCTTATCATCGCTCACCGGCTCTCCACCGTTGAAACGGCTGACCGGGTACTTGTGATCCACGACGGCCGTGTGGTGGAGGACGGGACGCCTGCTGACTTGATCGGCGGCGGCGGACGCTTCGCGGACCTTCATGGCGCCTGGAAGGACTCTTTGGTCTGAGCGCCGGTCTGAGCGGCGGTCTGAGTGCCGACGGATTTCGCATCCGGACCCGGCATCGGCTATTCTTGTAAAGTTGCTTTTGCAGCGGATCGGGATGTAGCGCAGCTTGGTAGCGCGCTTCGTTCGGGACGAAGAGGTCGCAGGTTCAAATCCTGTCATCCCGACCACACGAAAGAGGGTCTCCCCCGGGAGGCCCTCTTTTTGTATGCTCTATGAGCGTTTTATGGTGACCTTTTTGTGTTCCTGTGACCGTCCCGTGACAATCTTTCGGCAAGATTTTTCCGGGCAAAGGAATGGCCCCGGAGCATGGTTGGCACATGCTCCAGGGCCTCGCCTCCTTAAGAAGAAGGTTGATTACATCGGGTCAGGCCAGTTGCCGACGTTGGTGGTGTAGGTGGTGTCCTTGTCCTTCTCCTTGACAGGCTTGGACATGGGATCAGGCCAGTTGCCTACTGCTACGGCGCTACCCGTGGTATCAGCAATGGAACCTGCAGACAGGACGGCCGGAGCCGCCGCAGAAAACGCCAGGGCCCCAGCCAGTACGGCTGCGGCTGCAATCTTCTTCAACATAAAAGTTCCTCAATACGAGTCGGATTCGTTACAAAGTCAGCACTGTCCTTGTTGACATACATTGTAAAATGTTTTCCACAGGGACTGTCAAGCATTGAGTACAAAGACTGTCCGGAATAAGGAGGAAATCCCGTGGGCAACGGATTCGGGGAGAAGCTCCGGGCGGAGCGACTCGAACGTGGGCTGACGCAGGCTGAACTGGGCAAGGACCTGTACTCCCCTAGTTATATTTCTCTGCTCGAGACCGGCCGGAGGGAACCCACGGCCGAAGTGATCGAGGAACTGGCACGCAGGCTGGAGCTGGCGCCCAAGGCGCTGGAAGCCTGGAGCCAGCCCATTTCAGTCAGCGACGCCGAGTACGTCCTGGCCGGGCTCTACGCGCGGCAGGCCTGGGACCTGCGGGATTACCCGCTCGCTGCCAGCCACGCAGCCACCGCCGCGCAGATCGCCCTGGAGGGCAAGAACACCAGCGCCTGGTGGAACATGACCTACATGCAGGCTGAGTGCCTGATCAAGCAGGGCAACTGGCAGGAAGCCCAGAAGATCATGTATCACCTGCTGGAACATCCCATGGCCACGGAGTCCGTGGGACTGGGTGTACGGGCCCGCCAGATGCTCGCGGGCATCTGCCAGGGACAGGGCCAGCTGAGCACCGCCGTGGACCATGCCCTGGAAGCCGTGAAGCTCTGCGCCCAGCTGCCCAAGGGCTCCACCCTCATCATCGGCGCCCACCGCGCACTGATTGGCGCCCTCGCGGAAAGCGGCCGGCTGGACGAGGCGTGGAAGTACTGCCAGGCCATGAACGACCATGTGGATGAGCACTCGATGTCCCAGCTCGCCGGCGAAGTGGCCTGGGTCATCGGCAACGTGGCCTTTATGCGCCATGACTACCCGGAAGGCATCAAGTACCACGAGCGTGCCGCCAAGATGCTCTCCCCCGCCAACGACATCGAACTCTGGGCCCGCTTCAACAAGGCTTCTGCGGCCGTCCGGCTGTCCTCCGGGATTGTGGAGCCGGAAACACTCTCCTCCATCGAACGCGCCGAATTAGCGCTGTCCATTGTGGGCGGGAACAAGACAGACCAACTCGAAGTGGCCTTCATCCGCGCGCGCTGGCTCTACCTCACAGGCGACATCGTGGCCGCCGTGGAAAAGCTGCGCGAAATCCACGCCGAACGCTCCGCTCTGGCCAAACACACGGCCGGGGAGGTTTCCCTTTTGCTCGGGAAGTCCCTCAAGGCCGCGGGCGAATCAGAGGAGGCCCTAGTGTACCTGGAGGAGGCGCAAAAGGCCTTCAGCGCCGCAGGTGCCCAGGACCGCGTCCAACAGGCATTGGACGCCGTCCTGGAGATCAAGCTGGCCCAGCAGCGCGCCGCCAAAGCCGCCAAGGCCAGCTAGCGCAGCCTAGGAGAACGTTTTACCGGTGAGCTTTTCGTAGGCCTCCACATACCGGCTGCGCGTCCGGCCGATAACGTCCTCAGGCAGCGCCGGCGGAGGCGTGTCCGATTTCCTGTCCCAGCCGGATTCGGCTGAGGTCAGCCAGTCCCGGACGTACTGCTTGTCGTAGGACGGCTGCGCCTGGCCCGGCTGATACGTGGCCGCATCCCAGAAACGGGAGGAATCCGGGGTGAGCACCTCATCGCCCAGCGTGATCCCGCCGGATACGGCGTCGTAGCCGAACTCCACTTTGGTGTCAGCGAGGATGATGCCTCGCTCCTGGGCGATCTTTTCTGCGGTGGTGTAGATCTTGAGGGTCAGTTCGCTCAGGCGTGCTGCAATGTCGTCCCCCACCATGGCCACCACGTCGTCGTAGGTGATGTTCTCGTCATGCTCGCCCACCTCAGCCTTCGCGGAGGGAGTGAAAATTGCCTTGTCCAGACGGGAACCGTCCACCAGGCCCGGCGGAAGCGGGATCTCGCAGACAGTACCGGACGCGTTGTACTCCAGCAGCCCGGAGCCGGTGAGGTAGCCGCGGGCGATGCACTCCACCGGGAACATGTCCAGCTTCTTGCAGATCATGGCCCGGCCCTCCACCTCGGCGGGGACCCCGCCTTCCACCGTGGAGGCAAGCACGTGATGAACCACGTCCAGCTGGTCAAACCACCAGAGGCTCAGCTGGGTGAGGATGCGCCCCTTGTCGGGGATTTCGCTGGCCAGGACGTGATCAAACGCGCTGATGCGGTCGCTTGCCACCACCAACACACAGTCCTGCCCCACCTGCTGGCGGATGGATTCGTCCACCGGCTCGTACAGGTCCCGGACTTTGCCGGAGTAGACGTGCTGCCATCCCGGCAGGTCCAAGGTCTTCGTGTGCAGGCCGGCTTTGGCGGCGTTGCCGGTTTCGTAATTTTCAGTCATGCTATGCCTTTGTCTTTGTCACGGGCAGTGACCCGGTTGCACTGGCTACCTTGATCTCGCCACGGGCGGCCTTGCCGCCGATGTCCGTCCGGAACTGGGAGCCTTCCAGCTGAACCAGTTCCACGCCGTCGTACGCCTTTTCACGAGCCTCCACGAGGTCGCTGCCGAGCGCAACCACGGCGAGCACCCGGCCGCCGGCCGAGACCACCTTGCCTTGCTCGTCCAGCGAGGTGCCCGCGTGGATCACGTGGACGCCCTCGAGTTCGTCAATTTTCTTCAGCCCGCGGATCCGGTCACCGGTGCGCGGGGTGTCCGGGTAATTTTCGGACGCGACGACGACGGCGACAGCGGTCTCCTTGGACCAGCGCAGCTCTTCCGCCTGGTCCAGTTCCCCTTTGGCGGCCGCCAACAGCAGCGCACCGAGCGGCGTCTTGAGGCGGGCCAGCACGGCCTGCGTTTCCGGATCGCCGAAGCGGACGTTGAACTCGATCACACGGGTTCCGCGGGAGGTCAGGGCCAGGCCAACGAACAGCACGCCTACAAAGGGAGTGCCACGGCGGGCCATCTCGTTGACGGTGGGCTGCGCCACGCGGTCAATGACCTCCTGGACCAGGCCTTCAGGCGCCCACTCCAGTGGAGTGTAGGCACCCATTCCGCCGGTGTTGGGGCCTTCATCGTTGTCAAAGATGCGCTTGAAGTCCTGAGCCGGGGACAGAGCCACGGTGTTGCGGCCATCGCAGAGGACAAAGATGGAAACTTCCGGACCGTCCAGGAATTCCTCAATCACCACGGTGCCGCCGGCATCGAAGCATGCCTGTGCATGGGCGAGGGCCTCATCACGGTTGTTGGTGACCACCACGCCCTTGCCTGCGGCCAGGCCGTCGTCCTTCACCACATAGGGTGCGCCGAAGGTATCCAGCGCCGACTCTGCTTCCTCAGCGTTGGCCGCCACCATTGCCATGGCCGTGGGCACGCCGGCTTCCGCCATGACTTCTTTGGCAAACGCTTTGGAGGCCTCCAGCTGGGCGGCTGCCTTGCTGGGCCCGAACACCGGGATGCCGGCTTCCCGGACTGCGTCCGCCACGCCTGCGGCGAGCGGGGCCTCGGGGCCAACCACCACAAGGTCTACCGCGAGCTTGGTGGCAAGGGCGGCCACGGCCTCCGGATCATTGCCGTTGATGTTGTAGGTAGGGACCAGCTTGCTGATGCCGGCATTGCCGGGAGCTGAGTGGACCTCGGATACGTTGGGGTCGGCGAGCAGGGAGCGGACAATGGCGTGTTCGCGGCCTCCGGGGCCGATGACGAGTACCTTCACAGTCTCCAAGCGTACTTTGCCCACCCGGCTGGCTCCTAAGCTGCCTCCCTGCTGAAGCAATCCCCGCTGCCGTCCGTTACGAACCAGAGGCATGATCAAGCTCCTGAACTGGCTCAAGGGCCCCCCAACGCTGGCCGCCCTGGCCGGCGTGGTGGCTGCCGCCGTCGTCCTGTCCGTAGCGGAGCTGATCGGGGCGTTCTTTACGGCGCGGGCAACACCCGTCATTGCGCTCGGCTCCACGTTCATCGATTTCACCCCGCCGTGGATGAAGGACTTTGCCATCGCAACGTTCGGCACCAACGACAAGGCTGCGCTGTTTGTGGGCATGGGCCTGACCATTTTCCTGCTGGCCTGCGTGCTGGGCGTGGTGGCCTACCGCCGGTGGGTGCTCGGCGTGGCGGGAGTGCTGCTGATGGGCTCCATGATGGTGGCGAGCGTTGTGACCCGGGCAAGCGTGAGGCCGCTGGATGCCATCCCCACCCTGGCAGGCACCGTGGCCGGACTGGTGGTGCTGCGCCTGCTGGTTGCGCCGCTCTGGCGGCTGAAGGCGTGGCCGGATGCGCCGGCGGACACCGGCGCAAAGGAGCCTGAGCGGCCGGCCAGCAGCCGCCGCGGCTTTTTCGCGGCCGCCGGCATCACGGCGGCAGCCGCCGGGGTGGCGGCAGTTGGCGGCCGGCTCCTGGGTGCTGCCCGCAGCAACATTAACCAGGCCCGGGGAGCCCTGCAGCTTCCTGCGCCGGTCAAGGCTGCGGCCGCCGTTCCAGCCGGGGTGCAGTCAGCCGCGCCCGGCGTCACCCCCTGGGTTACTCCCAACAGCGACTTCTACCGGATCGACACTGCACTGAGCGTGCCCGAGATCAACGCCGATGACTGGGAACTGCGGGTCCATGGACTCGTGGAGGAGGAAATCCGCCTCACCTTTCAGGACCTGCTCGACGCCGATCTCATCGAATCGCACATCACCCTCACCTGCGTCTCCAACCCGGTGGGCGGGAACCTTGCCGGGAACGCCACCTGGCTGGGCCTGCCCATCCGTGAGGTCCTCCGGCGCGCCCGCCCGAAGGACGGCGCGGACATGGTGCTGTCGACGTCGGTTGACGGCTTCAGCGCCTCCACGCCTTTGGAGGTCCTCCAGGATGACCGGGATGCCATCCTGGCCATCGGCATGAACGGCGAAGCACTGCCGCTGGAACACGGCTACCCGGTGCGGATGGTGGTGCCCGGGCTGTACGGCTTCGTCTCTGCCACCAAATGGGTGGTGGACCTGGAGGTGACGCGCTTTCAAGACAGCAAGGCCTACTGGACCCAGCGCGGCTGGTCGGAGCGCGGCCCCATCAAGACAATGGCGCGGGTGGAGGTTCCCAAGTCCTTCGCCAAGGTACCCGCCGGCCGCATGGCCATCGGCGGGACGGCCTGGGCCCAGACCCGCGGCATCACCAAGGTGGAAGTCCAGATCGACAACACCGACTGGGCCGAGGCAACACTGTCCACGGAGGCGTCCCTGGTCACGTGGCGGCAATGGTCCTTCGAGTGGGACGCCACGCCCGGACCGCACTACATCAAGGTCCGGGCAACGGACGGGACCGGCGAGGTACAGACGGACCAGCGCGCTGATCCTGTCCCGGACGGCGCCTCCGGCTGGCAGTCGGTCATGGTCACCGTGGAGTAGCCCGGCATTCCGGATAGCGGCCCCTAGACTGGCAGTATGCCCCACAACCCCCATGCCACCTTTACCGTGGACTCCGCCGTCGAACTTGCCGTTGTTGAACGCAGCGGCTTTGTGGAGTCCCGGCACATCGGCTCCGCGGTGGTGCTGGCAGCCGACGGGTCCGTGGTGACCGAACTTGGCGACATCACCACGCCCATCTACGCCCGGTCCACACTCAAACCGCTGCAGGCGCTGGCTGCCATGCAGTCAGGCGTGCCGCTGCGCGGCGCCCAGGTGGCGCTTGCCTGCGCCAGCCACGTGGGATCCCTGGACCACATGGATGTGGTGGAGGGCATGCTCAAGGCGGCAGGGGTCAGCGAGGATCAGCTCCAGTGCCCCGACGCCTGGCCGCACGACGAGACGGCCCGGGACTGGCTGGTCCGTTCCGGGCGCGGCAAATCCAAGCTGGCCTACAACTGCTCCGGGAAGCATGCCGCGTTCCTCTGGGCCTGTACCGAAAACGGCTGGGACACCCACAGCTACCTGGAGCCGAACCACCCGTTGCAGCAGCGCATCCGCAGCGTGATCGAGGAGTACGCCGGCGAACCGATCGCGCATCTGGGAATCGATGGCTGCGGCGCCCCCGTAGCGGCCATCTCACTCCTGGGTCTGGCCCGTGCGTTTTCGCGGCTGGCCAAGGCCCCGGGGGACAAAAACGCCAGTGCCCGTGCCGCCACGATCGCCACGTCCATGCTGGACTACCCCTGGGCTGTGCAGGGCCGCGGCGAGGCCAACACCATCGTCATGGACGAGTTGGAGGTCATCGCCAAGATCGGTGCGGAAGGCGTGCTGGCCATGGCTACTGCGCAGGGTGTGTCCGTGGCCGTGAAGATGCTGGACGGCAACCTCCGCGCCACCTCGTTGGTGGGCCTGACGCTGCTCGCGGCTGCCGGTGCCGTAGACATCCCCGGAGTCTCCAGCGTCCTGGAGAAAGTAGTGGAACCCGTGCTGGGCGGCGGCCGCCCGGTCGGCAAGATCCGGCTGGGACCTGCCGTCTCGGCACTCCTCGACTGATCCCGTTCCAGACCCCAATCCCCATCCCAGGAGGCCGGCCGCATGGCTGTAGCGCGCCGTCGTATTGACGTTGAAGAAGGCAGGGCAGCGCTGGCTGCCTGGCAGGATGCTGCCGCCACGCCGTCGGACGTTTCCGTCCCGCGTACCGTGACCGCAACCGCCGTCCGATACACGCTGGAGGAGGTCACCGCCCGGGCGCCGGGCAACTCTGTGGAGGTGCGGGTGCCGCCGTTCGGCGTCACCCAGTGCGTGGAGGGGCCCCGCCACACCCGGGGTACGCCGCCCAACGTTATTGAGTGCGACGCCGCCACCTGGCTTGCGATGGTGACCGGCCAGTTGACGTGGGCAGACGCCGTGGAGGCCGGCCGGGTTGCGGCCTCCGGACTCCGTGCCGACCTCTCCGCCCTCCTCCCCCTCTAACCCCCGGGGCTAGCCTCGTCCGATGAACGGCATGCCTGCCGCCGTTACCACGAGGGAGCCTACTGTGGCCGACGGCGGCATGCTTGCCATCAGCAGCACCGCCCGGGCTGCTTCCTCCACCGGAAACGTTGGTTCCACCCGCCTACTGCCGTCAGCCTGGAGTGCGCCGGGGCCAGTTCCGATGTTGTCCATGATTTCCGTGGCCGTATTGCCGATGTCAATCTGGCCGCAGGTAATGCCAAAGCCGCGCCCGTCCAGTTCAATACTCTTGGTGAGTCCCGTTATGGCGTGCTTGGTGACGGTGTACGCCACTCGCTGCGGCCGCGGGGAATGCGCCGCGATGGAACCGTTGTTGATGATGCACCCGCCGCCGGGGTCCTGCGTCTTCATGAGCCGGACCGCAGCTGCCGCACAAAGCATGGAGCCCGTCAGATTCACAGCCACGGTGGCCTCCCAGTCTGGAAGGGAGATCTCGTCAACGCCGCCGGCAGGTCCGAAGCTCCCGGCGTTGTTGAAGAGCACGTCCACCCTCCCCCACCGCACGCGGGTTGCCTCAAAGAGGCGCTCGACGTCGTCGGGCCGGGTGACGTCGCAGGGCACAGCCAGTGCTTGCGGATGGCCTGCTGCGGCTTCGAGCAGCTGCTGCTCCCGGCGGCCGGCAAGGGCAACGGCGTACCCTTCCGCCAGCATTAGGCGGGCAACAGCCCGGCCGATCCCCGAGCCTGCCCCGGTGACGACTGCCACCCTTGGGCCGTTCTGATTGCCGATCATCCATACTCCTCTGTACCGGTCCCAAGCCTTGCCGAAAAGATTTCAATAGGCAAGATGTAACTCTCATGATACGAAAATAAAAAGGATGAGCCCACTGCCGGGAAAGGCTGCTGGAACTCCGTTATGGTGTGCTTATGGGCAACGGCAGCAGCACGCGGACAACGGGCGTCCTGCTGGCTGCCGGGGCGGGAACACGGCTCGGCATGGGACCAAAAGCCCTGCTGCCCTACCGCGGCCGGCCTCTGGTGGAGGCCATCGCCGATGCGTTGCTGGACGGCGGCTGCCGTGAGGTGGTGGTAGTTCTCGGCGCCAGGGCCGCGGATGTCAGCACAACAGCCCACCTTGACCGCTTCCGGACGGTGGTGAACCCCGACTGGCAGTCCGGAATGGGAAGCTCCTACCTGCTGGGAGCCACGTCTGCGGATCGGGCGGACCATCTCCTGATTGCCCTGGTGGACCAGCCAGGTCTTACCACCCGGACAGTGGGCAGGCTGTTGGCTTTCCACCGGCCCGGGCGGATCACCGCTGCTGCATATCACGACGGCGGCCCCGCAGGCGTGCTCCGCCGCGGGCATCCGCTGCTCGTCGACGTCGCGCTCAGGGACGAAGTGGCAGAGACGGTGACGGGCGACGCCGGCGCACGCCTCTACCTTCAGGCCCACCCCGAGTTGGTGGACGAAGTGGATTGCAGCGACCAGTCCAGCGGGGAGGATATTGACACCCCGGAGCAGCTCCACCTGTTGGGGTAGTCATTGCGCCGCGCCGCCTAGGAGCAACTCTTCCAGTCCCCGCTTGAACCCGGCCCGCCCGCCATGGGAGGGATGCCGCACTTTCGGCGCCACCACACCGCTCCGAAGCAGGCTGCGGTGCGCCACGTTGCCAACGGCCACCACAGTCTCGATATGGAACAGTTCCGTCAGCGCCTGCCAGAAAGCATTTCCGAGGCTTGCTTCCGCCATCGTCGGAGTGCGGTTGGACCGGGGCCGCCCTGCCAGGTGGGTGTGAAACGGACAGGCACTCCAGAGCAGGGGAAGGAACTGCAGTTCCCCCAGCACCTCCCACATCACCGTCGCGGTTGGCTCGGATGGGACGCCTGCCGAATCCGGTGGCAGCGAATAGCCCTTTCCCTGCCCGAAGAGTCCGAAGCCGTTGGCTGGCCCCTCGAACATGGTGCGGTTGGTGAAGGGAACGCCGGTGATCCTCATGCCCCTGAATCCGGGTGCCTCGCCCAGCAGCAGAACCTTTGGCGAGCGGTCCAGCATTTCCTGCAGATAGATTTCCAGGTTGCGTCGGCGCTGGGCGTTGGCAGGGACTGCGGTATCAAAGAAGTTGTTGCGTCCCGGCGCTGAAGGCACGGAAGAAAGCCCCTCCACAAAGGCGCTGACTGAAGGTGTACTCACGCGCTACCAGCGGGGGTGGATGGCCTCACGGAAGTAGTGGTCGTAGATCCAGCGGACGCCCTCGTCGAATTCCTCACCGAGTGCAACTGAACCCGCTGCGGCATTGGCCTTGGCCTGATCCACAGTGCGGGCGCCGGGGATCACGGTGGTAACGCCGTCCTGGGCGGCGATCCAGGCGATGGCGGCCTGTGCCGTGGAAGTCCCCTCGGGAACAAGCTGCTCGAACTCAGCCACAGCCTTAAGCCCCAGCTCGTAGTCCACGCCGGAGAACGTCTCGCCGACGTCGAACGATTCCCCGGTGCGGTTGAAGTTGCGGTGGTCGTTCTCAGCGAAGGACGTGTCCTTCGAGTATTTGCCGGACAACAGGCCCGAAGCCAGCGGAACCCGGGCGATGATCCCCACGCCTGCGGCCTTGGCGGCGGGGAGCACCTCGTCCAGCGGCTTGAGCCGGAAGGCGTTCAGGATGATCTGGACGGACGCCGTGCCCTCGTGGCGGATCGCTTCCAGGGCTTCGTCGGTACGCTCGACGCTGACGCCGTAGCTGCGGATGGCACCTTCGGAGACCAGGGTGTCCAGGGCGTCGTAGACCTCGTTGCTGCTGTACACAGCGGTGGGCGGGCAGTGCAGCTGGACCAGGTCCAGCGAGTCGGTGCCCAGGTTGTGCCGGGACCGGTCAACCCACTGCCGGAAGTTGGCCAGCGTGTAGTTCTCCGGCTGCTGCTCCAGCCGGCGGCCCATCTTGGTGGCCACGGTGATGTCCAGCCCGGGGTTGTCCTTCAGGAACGTGCCGATGGCCTGCTCGCTGAGGCCGTCGCCGTAGACGTCAGCCGTGTCAAAGAATGTGACGCCGGCTTCCACGGAGGCTGCGAGGATGGCCTGGGCCTGGGACTGGTCCACGTTGCCCCAGTCGGCACCCAGCTGCCAGGTGCCCAGGCCCACGATGGAGACATTCCGTCCTGTCTTGCCTAATTTGCGCTGTTCCATCCCTCGACTATATGGGTTGCGGACTTGACTCGCGGGTAACCTTGGCCGCGTCCCGAAGGCCAAGGTAGATCCTGTCCCGTGCGATGGGCAGCTCGGCAAACCGTACTCCGGTGGCGTTGCGGATGGCATTTGCCAGCGCCGGGGCCACCGGGTTGAAGGGGCTTTCGCTCATGGACTTGGCACCAAGCGGGCCCATTTTGTCGTTGGTATCGGCGAAGTACACCTCGCTTCGCGGCACGTCCGCGAAGGTGGGAATGTGGTACTGCCGCAGGATATCCGTGGTGACCCGGCCGTCGTCGTCCACCACCACTTCCTCATACAGTGCGGCACCCAGGGCCTGGGCAATTCCGCCCTCGATCTGGCCGCGGCATTGCCGCGGATTGACCACCACGCCGGCGTCGGCGGCCTGGATGCTTTGCAGGATCCGCAGCTCCCCTGTCCCCCGGTTTACCGCAACCCGGAACCCGTGCACGTTGAACGCCACGGACCGCGGCGTCCCGCCCCAGCGCCCTTCGGCGGCGAGTTCGACGCCGGCTTCCGCAGCCATGCGTGCCAGTTCAGCGAGCGGGACGGGCGTGCCCTCGCAGATGACGGAATCGCCGTCCAGGACGCAGCCGGAGGACTGGACCTGTTTGATTCCGGCGGCGAACGCCCGGATCCGGACGGCCAGCTCCTCGGCTGCCGCCAGGGTTGCCTTCCCGGCCACTACAGTGCCCGTGGAGCCAAACGCGCCGGTGTCGTGCTCGATCAGGTCGGTGTCGGATTGCCGCACCTGGACCCGCGAGGCCGCCGTGGACAATGCGGTGGCCGCAAGCTGGGCATGCACGGTGGAGGTCCCGTTGCCGAACTCAGCGGTGCCGACGTCGGCCTGGTACGTGCCGTCCGGGAGGAGCCGGAGCCTGGAGTGGGCGAAATGGCCCCGCGGCGGCACGGTGTCAATCATGGACAGTGCCGTGCCTTCCCCTGTAACCCAGTCCGGGCCGAGGTCATCGAGTCCCGCTGCGCGGTACCGCTCGGCACCGCGCTCCAGCGCATCCCTGACCAGCTGCGTGCACTGGTCCAGGCCGTAACTGCCGTAAAGGACGTCCTCCTCAGGATCCGGGTGGGTGGACAGCATGTGGTCGCCCTCCCGCACCATGTTCCGGCGGCGGAACTCCAGGGGATCCATTCCGATCCCGATGGCGAGTTCGTCCATGGACGATTCGATGGCGAAGATCATCTGGCTCAGGCCATAGCCCCGGAACGCCCCCGAGGGAACGGTGTTGGTGTAGACTGCCTGGGCGTCCACCTTCTTGTTGACGCAGTTGTAGACGGCCAGGGATTCCCCGCAGCCGTGGAACATCACCCCCGGACCATGGTTGCCGTATGCACCGGTGTTGGTCAGAACGTCCAGCTGCAGCGCGGTCAGCCTGCCTTCCCTGCTGGCACCGGCCTTGAGCTGGACGGTGAAAGGGTGCCGCGTGGTGGTGGCGGTGAACTGTTCGCTGCGCGTGAGCTCAAGTTGGACGGGCCGGCCAAGCTTTAGGGCGGCCAGCGCCACGATGTCTTCGGTCAGCACTTCCTGCTTGCCGCCGAAACCGCCACCCACCCGTCCTGCCACCACACGGACCTGCTCCTCGGGAAGGCCGAAGACCCGGCAAAGGGTGCGCCGGACCAGGAACGGGACCTGGCTGGAGCTGCGCACCTGCAGCCGCCCCTCCTTGTCTACGGAGGCGATGGCGGCGTGGGTCTCCAGCGCAACGTGCTGGACGCGCTGCGTGCGGTAGGTCTGTTCGTGGATAAAGTCCGCCGCCGCGAAACCCTGCTCCACACTGCCCAGTTCGGAGTGCAGCTCGGCAACCACATTCTGCTCCGGCCTGGCGATCCGCGCGGTGGCGGCGTCCTTCTCCCCGTGGAGCGCGGGGGCGCCGGGACGGATGGCATCCTGTGGCGTGAAGACGGCCGGAAGTTCCCGGTACTCCACCTTCACGGCCCGGACGCCTGCTTCGGCTGCGGCCACGGATTCGGCCACGACGGCGGCAACGCGCTGCCCGATGAACCTCACCACATCATCCAGCACCCGGGTGTCGTCCGGATCATCGGTATACAACTCATGCTGGGCAGTGGAAAACAGCTGGGCGGGAGCGTCCTGGTGCGTGAAAACAGCCACCACACCGGGCACTTTCAGCGCAGCTTCGGTATTGATCGAGAGGATCTTGGCGTGGGCGTGCGGCGAGCGCACGAGTTTCAGGTGCAGCAGCCCTTGCAGCTGATCGCCATCCGGCTGGCCCCCTTGCATTTGGTCCCCTTGGAACCGGTCAGGCGGAACGTCCAGTGTGTAACGGGCCGTGCCGGTGACGATGGCGCGGCCGGCGGGAGCCGGGACGTCGTCACCCAGTTGCCCGGGGTGAGGCGCGGGCTGGCCTTCGCCGCCGATGCCGGAGCCCTGCCCTGCCGGATCAGGATGCCCGGCGTGGCCGCAAATGGCGTCCTCGATGGCCCGGTAGCCGGTGCAGCGGCACAGGTTTCCCTTGAGATTGCGGGGCAGGTTGTCCCTCTGGTCCTCGGTGAAGGTGGCGGCCGTCATCACCATCCCGGCCGTGCAGAAGCCGCACTGGAAACCCTGGCGCTCCAGGAACTGCTGCTGCATGGGGTGAAGGCTGCTGCCCCCTGCCCCCGTGCTCGCGGCCAGGCCCTCGATGGTGGTCACGGCATGTCCCTCGGCCCGGACGGCCGGGTAGATGCAGCTGTGGACCGGAGTGCCGTCCACATGCACTGTGCACGCTCCGCAGTCTCCGCCGTCGCAGCCCTTCTTAACGCCAAGGTTGCCCTGCTCCCGGAGGAAGGTCCGCAGGCACTGCCCGGGGCGCGGTTCAGCCGCCGCCGGTGTGCCGTTAATTTCGATAGCCATTCCTCAGGCCCCTTCCTGTGGTGCAGCTGTTTGATCGGCAGCTGTTGGCTGTGGCGGCCAGAAATCCCCCGAGACAGTGGCGGGCGCCGTGTCGGCCGGGGCTGCCAGCTCGGCCCGGATTTCTTCGGCCAGCCGGTGGGTCATGTCCCGCCGCCAGGCAGGCAGGCCATGGATGTCGTCGTGATACAGGCCTTCAGGGATGGCGTCGTCCAGGGCGGCGGCCAGCCCGGCAGCATCCGGCAGCTGGCCGAAGCGCAGCTGCACAGGCCGCTTGGTGGCCGCCGTGACGGTCAGGACAAAGGAGGTGCCGCCGTCGAGCCTTCCGATCAGCAGCACTCCCGACCGGCCCAGGTTACTCAGGGACAGCCGGCGGAACGCCACCCGCGCGGAAAGGGCCGACGCCGGGAGGTGGACGCTGCGCAGCAGTTCGCCGGGTGCCAGGCCATTTTGCCCGTCCCCGGTCACGAAGCCGGCCACCGGAACCGTGCGGCTGGCGCCGCCCGGGCCAAGGATGGTGGCCACCCCGTCCAGGCCGGCGCACAGCGAGATCACGGGCCCGGCCGGCAGCGAGGTGCAGAGGTTGCCGCCCACTGTGGACATGTTCCAGACCTTGAAGGACGCCACAAAGGAATCGCAGCATGGCCTGATGAGGTCAAGGGCGGGCCAGTCTGTTCGGCGGAATGCCAGGGTGTCCTGCAGCCCGTAGAGATCCGCCACGGTGCAGGTGGCAGCCAGCTCGAGGCCGGGGCCGGATTCCCCGTCCACCGTCACCGCAGGCCACCCGGCCGCGCCCAGATCGAGCAGGCGCCTTGGCGGCTGCGGGCCGAAGGCATAGCTGCCATAGGAGAAGAGGACCGTGCCGCCTGCCAGCCAGGCATCGCCGTCGCGCCAGTCGGCCGGGTCCGCGGTGCGGACCACCGCCTCGATGGTGTTCATGTCCATGCTGTCTCCTGCTGTACAACGGGGTTCGGGGCAGGCCGGGTGGCGGCCTGCTGATGGATGGGCGCCTGATGGATGGGCGCCTGATGGATGGGGCCCGTGGTCTCCCTGAGGGGCTGGTGGCTGGCGGCCGGGTTGCGCGCGGCGATGATTTCCGAAGCAACGGATACGGCCACCTCCGCCGGCGTCACCGCCCCAAGGTCCAAGCCAAGGGGTGAATGCAGTTGCGCTATTCGCTCAGGGGGCACGCCGGCAGCCAGGAGGGCGTCCACCCGCTGGAGGTGGCTGCGCCGGGATCCCAAGGCGCCGACGAAGGCAACGTCCAGGGCCAAAGCAGCCTCCAGGAGCGGGATGTCGAATTTGGGATCATGGGTCAGGACGCAGATCACCGTCCGGGGGTCCAGATGTCCTGCCGCCGCTTCCGCTGCAAGGTACCTGTGCGGCCAGTCTGTGACAACGTCATCAGCGGCCCGGAACCTGGCCTGCAATGCGAAGGCGGCCCGGGCATCCACCAGTGTGACGCGGTAGCCGAGCAGTTTGGCGGCCGGCAGCAGCGCGGCGCTGAAATCGTTGGCGCCAAAAACCAGCAGCCGGGGCGGCGGCAGCCGGCTCTCCACCAGCAACGTGACAGGTTCTGGCGCTGGGGAGTGCCCCTGTGAAATGCCGGAGGGAGACGCTGTGCAGCCGTTAAGTGGTGCCAGCCTGACCAGCCCTGTCCGGCCGCCGCGAAGCAGCGGTTCCAGCTGCGCGGCTGCCGAAAGCAGGGCATCGTCCAGGGCATCGCCCGGGGTACTGGTGCTGCCGCGGCCGGTGGCGGAGTCCGGGACCGTGTCCGGGGCCGCCCCCAGAAGCCGGGCGATTCCGGCAGACTGGGCCACTTGGAAGGTCGCCGGATCACGAACCACCACCAGCCCGCGGCCATTGGCGTCCACCCGCCGGATCACCGCCACCGGCCCGTCCGCCGGAATCCGGCGCAGATGCTGGAGCGTCTCCGCGCCGGCATCTGGCCGGGTTCCCCCGCCGGGCCAGGGCTCAATGTGCACCTCCAGCTCACCACCGCAGGTGAGCCCGACGGCGAAGGCATCGGCCGCGCTGTAGCCAAACCTCTCAAGGCGGGTGCCGCCGTCGTTCATTGCTTCGAATGCCATCGCCACCACCGCCCCTTCCACGCAGCCGCCGGAGAGGCTGCCCAGTACGGCACCCGACTCCGAGATGAGCATGGACGTCCCTACCGGCCGGGGAACGGAACCGCTGACATGGACGATGGTGGCTACGGCGCAGCGGTTACCGGTCAGGCCTGCTGTCCAGCCGTTGAGAGAAGGAATCAGGTCGAGCATGGCGGCACTCCTTCCGCAGTGGTGTCCATATTCTCGTTCTTATCGGGGGTTGGGCCAAGCATCGCCTGTCCCCTACCGATGCCGGCACGTCGGCAGGGGCGCGAAAATCAGGCGCCCAGCAGCACGTTGATGGGTCCGCGGGCGAAGTACACCAGGAAGCCGGCGCTGACCACCCACATCAGCGGATGGATTTTCTTCGCCTTGCCGGACGCCGCGCCGATGATGGCCCAGGAGACAAAGCCCACGCCGATGCCGTTGGCGATCGAGTAGCTCAGCGGCATGGTGACAATGGTGAGGAACGCCGGCAGGGCCACCGAGAACTTGCTGAATTTGATCTCGCGGATCTGCGCCATCATCATGGCGCCCACCACCACCAGGGCAGCTGCCGCCACCTCCAGCGGAACAACACTGGTGAGCGGCGTCAGGAACATGGAGCCCAGGAACAGCACACCGGTGACAACCGAGGCCAGGCCGGTACGTGCGCCTTCGCCGATTCCAGCCGCGGAGTCGATGTAGACGGTGTTGGAGGAGCCTGAGGTGGCGCCTCCTGCCACAGCCCCGAGGCCTTCGACGATGAAGGCCGGCTTGAGGCGGGGGAACGTGCCGTCTTTGTGGGCCACGCCGGCGCTCTTGGCCAGTCCGGTCATGGTGCCCATGGCGTCAAAGAAGTTGGTGAAGACCAGTGTGAAGACCAGCATGGTGGCGGCCAGGCCGCCGATCCTGCCGAAGGCTCCGAACATGTCGAACTGGCCAACGAGTCCCAGGTCCGGTGCGGAGACAAGCTGCCCGGAGAGGACTGGGGTATTGAGGTGCCAGCCGCCCGGGTTGGTGGCGCTGGCGGGGCCGATCTTCAGGGTGGCTTCCACCACGGCGGCCAGCACGGTAGTGCCCACGATGCCGATCAGCAGGCCGCCCTGGACTTTGCGGGCCACCAGGATGCCCATGGCCAGCAGGCCCACCACGAATACCAGGGTGGGGATGGAGGTGATGGAGCCGCCGTCGCCCAACTGCACGGGCGGGCCGCCGGCAGTGGCACGGATGAAGCCGGAATCCACAAAGCCGATGAAGGCGATGAACAGGCCGATCCCGACGGTAATGGCGGCCTTGAGTTCCTTGGGCACGGCACGGAAGATGGCCGTCCGCGCCCCGGTGATGCCGAACAGCACGATCAGGATGCCGTTGATCACCACCAGGCCCATAGCCTCGGCCCAGGTAACTTCCTGGATCACCGAAACGGCAAGGAACGAGTTGATCCCGAGCCCGGCGGCCAGGCCGAACGGAAGGTTGGCGACGAGCCCGAACAGGATGGTCATCACGCCGGCTGTCAGTCCGGTGACCGCGCCGACCTGGGCCGCGGAGAGCCAGCCCCCGGCGACGTCGGTGGGCGCATTGTCCGCCGTGAAGCCGCCCAGGATCAGCGGGTTGAGGATCACGATGTACGCCATGGTGAAGAAGGTCACCAGGCCGCCGCGGAATTCGCGGGCCAGGGTGGAACCGCGCTGGGTGATCTGGAAGAAGCGGTCCAGGACGTTCAACGTCGGCGGCTGGGGCCTGCGTGCGGGCTGTGGAGCCGGATGCTCCCCGTGGGATTGATCCAGGATGGTCATCTCTGCCGCCGGCCCTAGTAGTCGATCCTGGATTCGAGTGTGTTCCACGTATTGAACGGCTCCAGCGGCGCGGGCCCCCGGGGATCGTCCAGCGCGAGCTTGGCCACCGGCATCAGCGAATCCCGGTCCCTGTTCTCGAAGTACTCGTAGAAGACGGCGTCGTCGAAGCCGACGGAGGCAGCGTCGTGCCGGTCTGCGGCGAACACCACGCGCTCCACCCGGGCCCAGAGCGCCGAGGACAGGCACATGGGGCAGGGTTCGCAGCTGGTGTAGAGGATGGCGCCGCTGAGGTCGAAGGTGCCAAGTTCCCGGCAGGCGGTGCGGATGGCGGTGACCTCGGCGTGTGCTGTGGGATCGTTGTCGGCAGTGACGCGGTTGACGCCGTCGAACGACTGTCCGTCAGCCGTGACGATCGTGGCGCCGAAGGGCCCGCCGCTGTTCAGGACGTTGGCCGTTGCCAGCCGGATTGATCTGGCCAAATACTGTTCGGCCGTGACGGTGGTACTCATGATGCGACTTCCTTATTGCCGGGAAGCCTGTTGCCGCTTGCAGGACCAGTAGAACCAGGTGCGACGGTTACCAGGCTTCAGCATGTGCTGTGAAGGTTTAGTTGCGCCTGGTAGATAGCTTCCCGTCAGTCCGGGTGCCCGCCTTTGGCAAGTTCGAGATTAGCACCACGGTGTGGCCTGCGCCATAGTTTTCTGGAATTTTAATTTCGCAATGTGAAATCCATGTTTCGTGGTCTTCACTGTTCCCTGCACTGTCCAAGGACCCGCAGTCACATTCTCCGGTCGTTGACGCAGGTCAGGATCGTTCCCTAGGCTGATGCCAACCCGCCGCCGCTCCGCAGCCGCGGGTACCTGGATCAGCAGACAGGGCCTCACTGAGCTGGAAACACCGCCACCGCGCTCAGACAAGGACAGCCATGACCCACCCCCTTCCCGCCACCCCCGCTCCCCGCCTCTGGATCAGGAATCCGCAGGCCGCCTTCACCGCGAATGCCCTGGACGCCTCCGGCGGACTTGTGGTGAGCGGGGGCGTCATCGTGGAGGTGCTTGCCGCCGGGCAGCAACCTGCGGCACCCTGCCAGCAGGTCTTCGACGCCGGAAACCACGTGCTGCTGCCAGGCCTGATCAACACCCACCACCACTTCTACCAGACCCTCACCCGCGCCTGGGGTCCGGTGGCAAACGCGCCGCTGTTCCCCTGGCTGCAGAACCTGTATCCCGTCTGGGCCCGGCTGACTCCGCGGGACCTCGAACTGGCCACCACCGTTGCGCTGGCCGAACTCCTGCTTTCAGGGTGCACCACCGCGGCCGACCACCACTACCTGTTCCCGGACGGCCTGGAACACGCCATCGACGTGGAAGTGGACGTGGTGCGCCGGCTTGGCATGCGGGCCACGCTGACGCGCGGTTCCATGACACTGGGAACGGACGACGGCGGCCTGCCGCCTCAGTCCACCGTCCAGGCTCCGGAGGTGGTACTGGCGGACAGTGAACGACTGATCGGCCAGTACCACGAGCGGGGCGGCGATGCCGTCATCCAGATTGCGCTGGCACCCTGCTCCCCTTTCTCGGTGACGAAGGAGATCATGGCCGAAAGCGCGGCGCTCGCCGGGCGGCTTGATGTCCGCCTGCACACGCACCTGGCCGAAACGCTGGACGAGGAGGACTTCTGCCGGGAAATGTTCGGCCTGCGCACCGTTGACTACCTGGACAGCGTGGGCTGGCTGACCGACCGCACCTGGCTGGGCCACGGCATCCACTTCAGCGACGCCGAGATCGCCAGGCTGGGAGCCGCGCGCACCGGCGTCGCGCATTGCCCCACCTCAAACATGCGGCTGGCGTCCGGCACCGCGCGGATTTTGGAGCTGGAGGACGCGGGAGTCCCCGTGGGGCTGGGGGTGGACGGCTCGGCGTCGAACGATGCCTCCAACATGATCCTTGAAGCGCGCCAGGCGCTCTACCTGCAGCGTCTCCGGTACGGCGCGGACGTCCCGGTGGAGCGCGCGCTTGGCTGGGCGACGCGGGGCTCGGCGGAGGTGCTGGGCCGCCCGGAACTGGGCCAGCTCGCACCCGGGATGCAGGCGGACCTCGCCCTGTTCCGGCTGGATGACCTCCGCTTCTCCGGCAGCCACGATCCCATTGCCGCGCTCCTGCTGTGCGCGGCGGACCGGGCAGACCGGGTGATGGTTGGGGGCCAGTGGCGGGTGGTGGACGGGCAGATCCCTGGCCTGGATGTCGCCGGGCTCATCGCAGAGCACTCCGCGGCGGCCCGCCGGCTGGTGGCGGGCTAGGCACGTCGCCGCCGGTTCGACGGTTCCCTGCGCACACGACTCAGCGTCCCGCCGTCGTGCATGCCAGGGAAACCGTTGAAACGGGGCCTATGCGGCGGCAGCAGACGTTGCTAGCGTGGCGGCATGAACCCGTCGAAGACCCCGGCTGAGATTCTGGACATTGACGGCGCTGAGGTCCGCATCTCAAGTCCTGACAAGGTGGTGTTCCCCGAGCCCGGGCTGACCAAGCTGGACCTGGTGCGCTACTACCTGGCCGTCGCGGACGGTGCGCTGCGCGGCGCCGGCGGCCGTCCCATGGTACTCAAGCGCTTTCCGAAGGGCATCGACTCGGAACCGTTCTTTCAAAAGCGCGTCCCCGAGAACCACCCAGAGTTTATCGACACGGCAACCCTGCACTACTCGTCCGGGACGTCAGCCGAAGAGGCCGTGATCCGTGATGCCGCCGGCCTGGCGTGGGTGGTGAATCTTGGCTGCCTGGACCTGAACCCGCACCCGGTGCGCGCCGAGGACCTTGAGCACCCGGACGAGCTCCGAGTGGACCTTGATCCGATGCCGGGAGTGGACTGGTCACAGATCGTTGATGTGGCGTATGTAGCGCGGGAAGTGCTCGACGACGTCGGGCTGGTGGGGTGGCCAAAAACGAGCGGATCACGCGGCCTGCACATCCTGGTTAGGATCGCGCCGCAGTGGTCATACCGCGACGTGCGGCTCGCCGCGGAAACCCTCGCCCGCGAGGTGGAGAACCGCGCCCCGGGTCTCGCCACCGCCCGGTGGTGGAAGGAGGAACGCGGCGAGAGCGTGTTCGTGGACTTCAACCAGAACGCAAAGGACCGCACGGTGGCATCGGCCTACTCGGTCCGGGCGCTGCCTGATGCGCGGGTTTCAACGCCGATTTCGTGGGACGAGGTCCGCTCCACCCGGCCGGAACAATTCACGGTGCGCACCGTCCCGGGGCGCTTTGCCGAGGCGGGCGATCCCCACGCCGGGATCGACGACGCGGCCGGCAGCCTGGACGGGCTCCTCGCGCTGGCGGCTGAGCTTGGCCCCGCCGAGAAGGCGCCACGCAGCGGTGACGGTTCCGGCCGCCGCCAGTCCGTGATGCCGCTGATCGAAGTGGCCCGCACCAAGACCAAACCGGAGGCCCACGCGGCCCTTGACGAGTGGAAGTCCCGGCACGCCGACGTCGTACCCGCCCTGCACCCGGCCGATGTGATGATCGACGGGATGCGCGGATCGAGCTCGCTCTGGTACCGGGTGCGGGTGAACCTGCAGCACGTCCCCGAAGCGGAGCGGCCGCCGCAGGAGGAACTCATCGCGGACTATGACCCCTGGGCTGGCAAGGAGTGGCCGGGCCGCCCGGCGTCCTGACGCCGTCGACACCCAAATTACCTGGCGACGTGCGAAATCCCTGGCGACCCGCGAAAGATCTGGCGACACGCAAAAACCTTGGCGACACCCAAATTCGGGTGTCGCCAAGGTTTCTCCGAGTCCTCAGTGACGAAGCGTGTCGTCAGCTGCGTGACGAACGTTGGCCACCGAAACCTGGCAGGCCATGGATCCAGCGCGAGAAGCGGCCAGGGACGTGCTCCCGGTCTTCGGGCAGATGGAAGTCCGGATCCGTTCCGCCTCCGAGGGGGAGGTAGAACTCCTGGACTAGGGGTGCCGCCGTATTCGTCGGTGCAAGCTGCGCGTTGTCCTGCAGGTACATCTGATCCTCCTTCAAGGGTAAGTGGTCGGAAATTCCGTAAAACGGAAACTAAATCTTGCTATGTGGAAATAGCTTAAGCGACCATATCCCCGCCCGTCAACGCCCCAAGGAGCTGCCAGTCACAAATTGAATTTTCGGATTGTGATGTACACCACCAGCCTCGCTGGGTTATTCTGGGACTCAACTCGTGGCGCACGTCACGTAACCTGGGAGCAGCAGGCAGGGTCGTAATGAGCTGACATCTATTGATGTCGGCTCATTTTTTGTTGGGCCGACGGCACAAGAAACGCGTGGGAAACGCGCGCTTAATTTCTATGTGGAACTTTGGTCCCACATACCTGAAGTTGGGAATCTGACCATGAGCAGCAACATCATCCTCGGCCACAACCAGTACGGAAAGGCCGAAGTCCGGGTCGTCAAGATCACCCGGAACACGGACCGCCACGAGATTGAAGACCTGAACGTCACCTCGCAGCTGCGGGGCGACTTCGAGGCCGCCCACCGTGAAGGCGACAACGCCCACGTGGTGGCCACGGACACCCAAAAGAACACCATCTACGCCTTCGCCCGGGACGGTGTCGGCTCACCGGAGGCCTTCCTTTTGCGCCTCGGCGAGCATTTCACCTCCAGCTTCGAGTGGGTGACCGGCGGCCGATGGGAGGCGGAATCGTACAGCTGGGACCGGATCCAGGCCCACGGCAGCGAACACGACCACTCGTTTGTGCGCAACGGC
This sequence comes from Arthrobacter sp. CDRTa11, assembly GCF_026427775.1. Lineage (NCBI taxonomy): Bacteria > Bacillati > Actinomycetota > Actinomycetes > Micrococcales > Micrococcaceae > Arthrobacter > Arthrobacter sp. CDRTa11. Next base: position 4,287,623 of record NZ_CP044532.1, read on the forward strand.
CAGGAAGTCAGGACCGCAGTCCTGGTGCGCGACGGCGGCACGGCCCACCTCATCTCGGGGCTGAAGGACCTGACGGTCCTCAAGTCCACCCAGTCCGGCTTTGTGGGTTACCCCAAGGACAAATACACCACGCTCCCGGAAACCACCGACCGCATCCTGGCCACCGACGTCTCCGCCCGCTGGCGCTACAAGACGGGCACCGACTTCCGCACACTGGACTTCAACAAGAACTACGACGACGTCAAGGCCCTCCTGCTCGAAGGCTTCACCGAGAAGTACTCGCACGCCCTGCAGCAGACCCTCTTCGACATGGGCACCAAGGTCCTGGAAGCCCACAGCGAGATTGATGAGATCAGGTTCTCCATGCCCAACAAGCACCACTTCCTGGTGGACCTCTCCCCCTTCGGACTGGACAACCCCAACGAGGTCTTCTTCGCGGCCGACCGCCCGTACGGCCTGATCGAGGCCACGGTCCAGCGCGACGACGCCAGCCCGGCGGACATGGCCTGGTCCGGCATCGCGGGCTTCTGCTAAACCTCCGGCAACAACTCCACACCTTCCAAACCCACCCAGCCCTACCCCCGGAGTTTTTGTCCATTTCTGGCGACTTCAGACCCCTGAACCCGCCGTATCTGACCAAAAACTCCGGGGCCGGGCGACCATAAAGCACCCCAGCAATAGCCAGACCACGTTAGCCAGACAAAGACGTCTGCCATGAACCAGAAAGTCTGCCGTGAACCTTAAGAAAAAGTCCTCGAGCCCGGCCGCCAAAGCCGGCCGCCAGCCCTCTGCCCGCCCTGAAGACCAGCGTCTGTCCATCGGCAGCAGCTTCGCCTACGGATTCCAGCACGTCCTCACCATGTACGGCGGAATCATTGCACCGCCGCTGATCATCGGCGCAGCTGCCGGGATGTCCTCACAGGACATCGGCCTGTTGATCGCCGCCTGCCTCTTTGTGGGCGGCCTGGCGACAATCCTCCAGACCGTGGGCATCCCATTCTTCGGCTCAAAGCTTCCACTGGTCCAAGGCGTCTCCTTCGCCGGCGTCTCCACCATGGTGGCCATCGTCCACGGGGGCGGAGGCATCCAGTCGGTCTTCGGCTCGGTCATTGTGGCCTCCCTGATTGGCTTGGCCATCACGCCGCTGTTCTCGAAGATCATCCGGTTCTTCCCGCCCGTGGTCACGGGCACCGTCATCACCACCATCGGCCTGACGCTGATGCCGGTGGCGGCCAACTGGGCCATGGGCGGCAACAGCAAGGCGCCCAACTACGGGAGTGTGGCCAACATCGGCTTGGCGGCAGCCACCATGGGCATCGTGCTGCTGCTCAGCAAGGTGGGCAGCAGCACCATCTCCAGGCTGTCCATCCTGCTGGCCATGATCATCGGGACGGCCATCGCCTTCGTCACCGGCATGGCTGACTTCTCCAAGGTGGGACAGGGCGAGATCGTCGCCTTCCCCACTCCGTTCGCGTTCGGCCCGCCCACCTTCCATCTTGCGGCCATCATCTCCATGCTGATCGTGATCCTGGTGACGCTTACAGAGACCTCGGCGGACATCATTGCCGTCGGCGAGATCGTGGGCACCAAAGTTGATTCACGCCGGATCGGCGACGGCCTCCGGGCAGACATGCTCTCCAGCGCCGTCTCACCGCTCTTCGGCTCCTTCACCCAGAGCGCCTTTGCCCAGAACGTGGGACTGGTGGCCATCACCGGCATCAAGAGCCGCTTCGTGGTGACCGCCGGCGGCGTCATCCTGGTGGTCCTCGGGCTGCTGCCCGTCCTGGGCCGGGTGGTCGCAGCGGTGCCGACGCCCGTCCTGGGCGGTGCCGGCGTCGTACTTTTTGGAACGGTTGCCGCCAGCGGCATCAGGACACTGTCCAAGGTGGAGTACCGGAACAACATGAACCTGATCATCGTGGCAGCGTCCATTGGTTTCGGCATGATCCCGATCGCGGCGCCTGCCTTCTACGACCAGTTCCCGTCCTGGTTCGGCACCATCTTCCATTCAGGGATCAGCTCGGCGGCCGTCATGGCCATCCTGCTGAACCTGCTCTTCAACCACCTCAAGGCCGGCAACTCTGATAACCAGTCAGTGTTTGTGGCGGGCACCGGGCGGGTGGTCCGGGAGGAGGATCTGAAGTGCCTGGCCGACGGCGACCGTTACGAAGGCGGCAAGCTCATCGACTGCGACGGCAAGGAAGTCCCGGTGGAGTCGTCGTCGAAGTCTGACCACTAGCCCCGCCACCCAACAGCGCGAACTGGCAGCAAATACCCCCAAATGTGGAATTTGAGGGTATTAGCTGACAGTTCGCGCGGGTGATAGGGATCAAACGGCAAGCGGGACGGGATGGATCTCGTCGGCAGGATGGCCGGAGCGTTCATGGATAATCCTGACCGCGTCCGCTGAAGGGGCTTCGGACAGGCAATAGACCAGGCCTGATTCCGGATCCGCCCACGCCTGCTTGAAGTCAACATGCTCGTCATCCTGGATCGCCAGGTCCGCGTTATGGGCCGCCTGCAATTGCTCAGCGGTGATTCCAACCATGTTGTGGTGAACATCCATGAAAGTTGCCATGATAGCCTCCGGCGGCTCCGAATCCGATGGGATGCGGCCGATAGTACGCCCGCACCCCCGCACGGTCAATGGGCAGCCGGAAGCCCTTTGCAACGGTACTTAAGTGTCCGTTCGCGCCAGAGGAGAAGGGGCTTAAGTGTCCGTTCGGTCAGTTGCGGTTGAGCTCGTTCGAGATGGCCTGGGCGGCTTCGCGCAGGAGCGGCACGGCACGTTCGCCGAAGGACTGGTCCACTCGGGACACCGGACCGGAAACGGAGATGGCCGTTGGCGTGGGGGCGTTCGGCACGGCCATGGCGAAGCAGCGGACACCCAGTTCCTGCTCCTCCTCGTCGATGGAGTAGCCACGTTCACGGATCCGGCCCAGGTCAGCGAGCAGGGAATCAATGTCGCCAATGCTCTTGGCGGTGGGGGTGGGCATGCCGGTGCGGCCCACGATGCCGCGGACGGCGTCGTCGTCCAGCTGGGCCAGGATGGCTTTACCCACCCCGGTGTCATGCGTATGGGCGCGGCGTCCAACCTCGGTGAACATCCGCATGGAGTGCAAGGAGGGCACCTGGGCCACGTAGATCACCATGTCCGAATCGAGCACGGCCATGTTGGAGGTCTCCCCCAGCCGGTCCACCAAGGATTTGAGCTGCGGGCGGGCCACTGCACCAAGCTGCTTGTTTGCTCCTTCGCCCAGCCTGATGAGCCGGGGACCGAGCGCGTAGCGGCGGTTGGGGAGCTGGCGGATGTAGCCGAGCGTCACCAGGGTACGCAGCAGGCGGTGGATGGTGGGCAGCGGAAGATCCGTGGAGGAGGAGAGTTCACTCAATGTGACGTCTCCACCGGCGTCGGTGATCAGTTCCAAAAGTTCAAAAACGCGCTCTACGGACTGCACGCCTCCGGGGCTTTTTTCAGCCATGTACCAGTCTCCTGCGGCTCGGTTCCGACAACTCTTATCCGCATCGTGAAAAGAATTGGCCTAGATAACCCAACATACCTCACGGCACTCTTCGCAGTCGACGGGTCCGTGGGCTTGTAATTCCACAAGGCAGATAATAATATCCATAATACGAAAACAATCCAGCACGATCACAGCCCGCCAGGGCCAACAGGAGGACATTCAATGGCGAATCCCAGCCCCGGAAACTCGATCACCCTTCGCGTGGAGGCCCCGTCCAGCTTCTCCGCCACCAGTGAGCTCGCCGCAGCCGTCGGAGCGGCCGGCGCTGCCATCACCGCCCTGGACGTCAGCGAGTCCCATCACGAGACGCTGGTAGTGGACGTCACCTGCAACACCACCGACGACGAACACGCCGGCAGGGTCAAGGATGCCCTGAACGCGCTCGACGGCGTCACGGTCCAGCACGTCTCGGACCGCACCTTCCTGATGCACTTGGGCGGCAAGCTCGAAGTGGTCCCCAAGGTAGCCCTGCGCAACCGCGACGACCTCTCCCGTGCCTACACTCCCGGCGTCGCCCGCGTCTGCCTGGCCATCGCCGAGGACCCGTCCGCCGCCCGCAACCTCACGGTCAAGCGCAACACCATCGCCGTGCTCACTGACGGTTCCGCGGTCCTCGGCCTAGGCAACATCGGCCCCGCCGCAGCCCTGCCGGTGATGGAGGGCAAGGCTGCACTGTTCAAGCAGTTCGCCAACGTGGACGCCTGGCCGGTCTGCCTCGACACCCAGGACACCGAAGAAATCATCATGATCGCCAAGGCCATGGCCCCCGTCTACGGCGGCATCAACCTCGAGGACATCGCGGCCCCGCGCTGCTTCGAAATCGAAAACCGGCTGCGGGCGGAACTGGACATCCCGGTCTTCCATGACGACCAGCACGGCACCGCGATCGTCACCCTCGCCGCCCTGGTCAACGCCCTGCGGGTGGTGGACAAGAAGCTCGGCGACGTGAAGATCGTCGTCTCGGGCGTGGGCGCTGCAGGTTCCGCCATCATCCAGCTGCTCAAAGCCCAGGGCGCGCAGCACATTATCGCCGCCGGCCGCTCCGGCGCCATCCACGCCGGCGAAAAGTACGGGGACGAACACCGCAGCTGGATTGCCGCCAACACCAACGAGGAAGGCTTCGCCGGCACCCTGCACGAGGCCCTCGAGGGAGCGGACGTGTTCATCGGCGTCAGCGCACCGCACGTGATCGGCGAGGAGCAGGTCGCATCGATGGCAGACAAGGCCATCGTCTTCGCGATGGCCAACCCGACGCCGGAAATCGACCCTTCCATCGCGTCCAGGTACGCCGCCGTGGTGGCCACCGGCCGCAGCGACTTCCCCAACCAGATCAACAACGTCCTGGCGTTCCCCGGCTTCTTCCGCGGCCTCCTGGATGCCGGCGCATCGGATATCACGCCGGAGATGCTGGTGGCCGCCGCCGAGGCCATTGCCAACCGGGTGGCTGACGATGAGCTGAATGCCAGTTACATTATCCCCAGCGTCTTCGATCCCCACGTAGCCGCCGATGTCGCCAGTGCGGTTGCCCACGCGGCCGCAAACCCGGCAGCGGCAGTTACCCCGCCCGCAACCGCACAGCCCGAAGGTGCGGAAGCCCGAACTGCCTTCGCCTCCGCCTGATTCCGCCGGATTTACTGCCAGATAGGCAGCCAAAGCATACGCAGCCAGACTTCCAGTCACACGAAAGGACCAGAAATGGCCATCACCGTTACAGACCCCCGGCCGATCGAACGCGCGGAGGAGATCCTCACCCCCAAGGCCCTGGCCTTCATCGAAGAGCTGCACAACCGCTTCGCCGGCACCCGCAATGAGCTGCTCGCCGCCCGCGGCGTCAAGCGCCGGCGGGTTGCGGACACCGGCAAGCTGGACTTCCTGCCGGAGACCCGGGACGTGCGCGACGGCGACTGGAAAGTGGCGCCTGCACCGGCGGCACTGCAGGACCGCCGGGTTGAAATGACCGGCCCGGCTTCCCCGGCCAAGATGGCCATCAATGCCCTGAACTCGGGCGCCAGGGTGTGGCTGGCCGATCTTGAAGACGCCAGCACCCCCACCTGGCGCAACGTCATCGACTCCATCCTGAACCTGCGTGACGCCGCGCAGGGAACCCTCAGCTACACCTCGGACGAGGGCAAGGAATACACGCTCAGGACCGACGCGCCGCTGGCCGTGGTGGTGGCCCGCCCGCGCGGCTGGCACCTGCCGGAAAAGCACCTGCTGCTCGACGGCGAACCAGCAGTGGGTGCGCTGGTGGACTTCGGCCTGCACTTCTTCCACGTGGCCAAGCAGCTGGTCCTCAACGGCCACGGCCCCTATTACTACCTGCCCAAGATGGAAAGCCACCTTGAGGCCCGACTCTGGAACGATGTGTTTGTCTTTGCCCAGGACTACCTGGGCCTGGGGCAGGGCACCATCCGTGCCACGGTGCTGATCGAGACCATCCCGGCGGCCTTCGAAATGGACGAGATCCTGTACGAGCTGCGCGATCACGCATCTGGCCTGAACGCCGGCCGCTGGGACTATCTCTTCAGCATCATCAAATACTTCCGCGACGCCGGCGAGGAGTTCGTCCTGCCGGACCGCGCCTCGGTGGTGATGACGGCCCCGTTTATGCGCGCCTACACCGAGCTGCTGGTCAAGACCTGCCATCACCGCGGGGCCTTCGCCATGGGCGGCATGGCGGCGGTCATCCCCAACCGCCGGCACCCCGAGGTCACCGAGGCAGCCTTCGCCAAGGTCCGGGCCGACAAAACCCGCGAAGCCAACGACGGGTTTGACGGCTCCTGGGTGGCCCACCCGGACCTGGTCCCGATCTGCCGCGAGGTGTTCGACGCCGTCCTGGGCGACCCTGAAAACGGCGGCCGGCCCAACCAGCTGGACAAACAGCGCCCCGAGGTGTCGGTGACGGCAGGGCAGCTGCTGGACATCGCCTCGGCGGACGGCCAGGTCACCGAGGCCGGGCTGCGGCTGAATCTGTATGTTGCCGTCGCATATACGGCCGTCTGGCTGTCCGGGAACGGTGCTGTGGCCATCCATAACCTGATGGAGGACGCGGCAACGGCCGAGATCTCACGCTCCCAGGTGTGGCAGCAGATCCGGAACAAGTCCGTCCTGGCGGATACCGGGAACACTGTGACCCGGGAACTTGTGGAGCGCATCCTGGGCGAGGAAACGGAACGGCTTCGCACCGAGTTCGGCGACGAAGCCTTCCGGCTGTACTACGGTCCGGCCAGCCGGCTCATCGCGGACATCTGCCTCTCGGAGGACTACACGGACTTCCTCACCACTCCGGCCTACGAACTGGTGGACTGAGACGTGGCGGCATCCCCCACCCAGGCCCTCGCCGCTGCGGACCTTGCCAGGATTGACTCCCAGCTGGCGGACACCGACCGCCTGCTGGAGCTGCACTACCCCGGCGACGACGGCTCCCGCCAACCCATCCACACGGTCTATGTGCCCGCAGACCGTTTCACGCCGTCGCTAGCCGCCGACTGGGGTGCGCAGGCCATCGCGACGGCGGACGGGCACGGGGGCCTGGAAAGGCTCGCCCGGCTTCTGGGCCAATCGCCGGAGCTGGGTGCCGCCGTCGCGTCCCGGGTTGCGCACAAGCTCGCGAACGAACCGATCGAGGACCTGCGGCTGGACTTCGAGGACGGCTATGGCGACCGCGGGGACGTGGCCGAGGACGCCGACGCCGTTGCTGCCGCCGGCCTGGTTGCCGAGGCCGTCGCGGCAGGGACCGCACCGCCCTTCATCGGGATCCGCTTCAAATGTTTTGAGGCCCCCACCCGCGCCCGCGGCCTGAGGACGCTGGACCTCTTCGTCTCTGCCCTGGCTGCCGCCGGAGAGTTGCCGGCGGGCCTGGTGCTGACGCTGCCCAAGGTCACCACGGTGGCGCAGGTGCAGGCGATGGATTACGCAGTCGCCAGGCTGGAGGAAGTCCACGGCCTGCCGCACGGCCGGCTGCGTTTTGAAGTGCAAGTGGAGACGCCCCAGCTCATCCTGGGCCCCGACGGCACGTCCCCGCTGGCACGGCTTCCGCATGTTGTGCCCGGGCGCATCAGTGCCCTGCACTACGGCACCTACGACTACAGTGCCTCGCTGCAGATCTCGGCCGAATACCAGTCCATGGAGCACCCTGTGGCGGATTTTGCCAAGGAGACCATGCAGCTGGCGGTGGCCGGGACAGGCATCCGGCTCTCCGACGGCTCCACCAACATCATCCCTGTGGGCGATAACGTGGAGGGCGCCTGGCGGCTCCACGGCCGGCTGGTGCAGCGTTCCCTGGAACGCGGCTACTACCAGGGCTGGGACCTGCATCCCGCCCAGCTGCCCAGCCGTTTCGCGGCCACGTACGGCTTCTACCGGCACGGACTGCCGGCTGCCGCGGCACGGCTGCGAAATTATGTGGAGCAGACCGACGGCGGCGTGATGGACGAGCCCGCCACGGCCCGGGCCCTGGCGGCGTTTGTGCTGCGCGGGGTCCAGTGCGGCGCCGTAGGCGTCGACGAAGTCCAGGCGCTTGCCGGCGTCGGGCTTTCCCGGCTCACTGCGCTGGCGCATCCGCGGCTGGCCCCTTCCAACTCATAAACAAAAGGATTTCACCATGGGCAAGTACTACTCCCCGCAAGGCGGTTTGCCGCCGCAGACCCACCTGACCACCGAGCGCGCCATCGTCACCGAGGCCTACACCGTCATCCCCAAAGGCGTCATGACGGACATCGTGACCAGCAACCTGCCGGGCTTTTCGAGCACCCGCGCCTGGATCATTGCCCGGCCCATTTCCGGGTTCGCCACCACGTTCTCGCAGCTGATCGTGGAGATCGGTCCCGGCGGCAGCGCGCCCAAGGCTGAGTTCGAGGCCGGTGTGGAAGGCGTCATTTTCGTTACCCGCGGCAAGGTCAACCTCACCCTGGACGGTGAGTTGCACCGGCTGGAGGAGGGCGGCTACGCCTACCTGGCTGCCGGTTCACAGTGGGGACTGGAAAATGTCTCCGACGACGTGGTGTCCTTCCAGTGGATCCGCAAGGCGTACGAACGGCTGGAAGGGTACGAGGCCAAATCCTTCGTCACCAGTGACCAGGAAGTGGAGCCCCGTGAAATGCCGGACACGGACGGCGCGTGGAAGACCACCCGCTTCGCGGACCCCAACGACCTGGCGCATGACATGCACGTGAACATCGTGACCTTCCAGCCCGGTGGCGTCATTCCCTTCCCGGAAACGCACGTGATGGAGCACGGGCTGTACGTGCTCGAAGGCAAGGCCATGTACCTGCTGAACAACGACTGGGTGGAAGTGGAGGCCGGCGACTTTATGTGGCTTCGCGCCTTCTGCCCGCAGGCCTGCTACGCCGGCGGTCCGGGCCCGTTCCGCTACCTCCTCTATAAGGACGTCAACCGGCAGATCCGCCTGACATAGTGAATTTGAAGATCTGCCTGGACGGTGCTGGCCAGAAAAAGTAAGCAGGCTGTCGAAATTGCTTGAGATGGCGGACCAACCCTCATAGCGTTGGAACCAAGACAGCGCTGGGTTCACAGAATTGCGCCCAGGAATCAGAGTCAGGAAGGACCGTCATGTCGCTCTACCAGCCGGAACCTGTTGAGATTTCCACCCGGATACGCCCCGGGGAATGGACGGAATCGAGCCTGGAGGAACTGGTAACGACGTACCGGGCCAAGATCCTGGCAATGGGCGCCAGGGTCTCGGACGTGGTTACGGATGTTGAGCGGAACGACGACGGTTCCGTCAAGGTAGCGGTGTCGTGGGCCAAGCCCGCGCTTGCGGATGACCTGGCGGCCGATGACCTTGCCGCGGAAACTGCGGCGGATGCCACCACTGTCTCGAGGGATACTGTCTCCAGGGATACTGTCTCCAGCGATGGAACCAGCCGGCATCCCGGCACTACGGGCGGCAGCAGTTCCGTGTGACCGGCTTGGCTAGCCCGTTAGCTAGCCCCGCTTTCAGGCGTTGGACACCTGCGGGAACAGCCTGCCGATGGCGCTGGCCTGCAGGTTCTCCAGGAGATCCCGGGGGCCCTCGTAGACTTCAATCGCACCGGCATCCCGAAGTTCAGCCGCACTGGTCCCGCCGCACGTGACCGCCACCACAGGGATGCCCAGCGCGGCTGCGGCCTGCAGGTCCCATATTGCATCGCCCACATAAAGGGCATCTGCTGCGTCGACGCCTACGGCCTCCAGGGCGGCCACCAGGATGTCGGGCGCGGGCTTGCTCTCCTTCGCATCATTGGCGCTGGTGGCGGCGTCGATATAAGCATCAGCCCCCAGGGCCGCCCGTAGTGCATCCAGGTCCTGCCGGCGGGCAGACGAGGCAAGGGCTACAGCCAGCCCGCCGGCGTGGCATTGCGCGAGCAGGTCCCGGGCTCCGTCAAATGCCCGGAGCGCCGGCCAGTTCACGGCAAAGAGGGCAGCATGGCTGGCCATGATTTCGCCGTCCCCGTCCTTGTCGCGGGTTGCTGGCAGGAGGGCGTCCACCAAGCGGTCCCCGCCCATGCCGACGCACCGGTGAATGGAAACCATCGGGACGTCGTACCCCTGCTGCCGAAAGGCCTGCCACCAGGCAAGCGTGTGGAGGTATGAGGAATCCACCAGTGTCCCATCCACGTCAAAGAGGACTCCCCGGCGCGGTCCAGGGCCTGTCGGGCCGTTTCCGTGCGGCCCCATCAGCTAATCGCAGCCCGCCTGGCTCCGGAGAGCTTCTTCTTGCGGGACGCCGCGTCCACCTTCGGCGAACTCACCTGGCGTACCCGCTCCCTGAGGACGGAGCCTGCGCCATCGCTGCTGCGGTCCCGAATCAAACCAGTGCCTGCGATTTCACGGGCCATGGCCACGCCGGCCACAGCCGCGCGTTTGGTCGGAAAGGTAACTGAAATGGCCATCAGGTTACCTGAACCATCCAGCATCCTGATCCTATAACCACCATCAGGTGCATCTACAAGCTCGAAATAACCGGCCATTCCTACCAACCCCTTCGTCAGTCACGGCGCTGTGCTTTGGTAAGCACACCATGAAGTATTAGTAAGTATACTTACCTCTTCGGCCGAGTAAAAGCCGGGGCCCTCAGGGGGCGCTAGCCCACCCGCTCCGTCTCCGGCGGAATGGGTGTATCGCTCCTGCGGACGCTGTCCTGATGCAGCTCCAGGGCGCTGGTAACAAGCGCGAAGTGACTGAATGCCTGCGGCGTATTTCCCAGATGCCGCCCCGCCCTGACGGCCCATTCCTCGCTGAGCAAACCAACATCGTTCCGGAGTTCCAGGAGGCGCTCAAACAGTTCCGTGGATTCTTGGCGGCGGCCGGCACCCAGCAACGCCTCCACCAGCCAGAATGAACAGGCAAGGAAAACACCCTCGCTTCCCGGTAGCCCGTCGTCGCTGACCTCCGGACGGTACCGCAGCACAAAGCCGTCTTCGGTCAGCTCGCGCTGGATGGCGTCGATGGTCCCCAGCACCCTTGGATCGTCCGGAGGCAGGAACCCCACCCGCGGAATGAGCAGGAGGCTGGCGTCAAGTTCGGGACGCCCATAGGCCTGGACAAAAGTGTTGCGCGCGGCGTCGAAACCATTGGCCATCACGTCCCGGTGGATGGTGTCCCGCAGCGCTTCCCAGCGTTCCACCGGCCCGGGCAGCCCCGATTCCCGGACGCCCTTGACCATCCTGTCTGCAGCCACCCATGCCATGACCTTGGAATGCGTGAAATGCCGGCGTGGGCCGCGCATCTCCCAGAGTCCATTATCCGGCTGGTCCCAGATCCTCTCCAGGTGCTTCATCAGCTCCACCTGCACATCCCAGGCTTCATCGGTGTGTTTGAGCAGGGAGTTCCGAGTCAGCGACAGACAGTCCAGCACTTCCCCCCAGACGTCGAGCTGGAGTTGCTCCGCGGCCCCGTTGCCGATCCGGACCGGTGCCGAGTTCTCGTAGCCGGCGAGCCACGGAAGCTCCATCTCCGGCAGCCTGCGTTCCCCGTGGATGCCGTACATGATCTGCAGGTCTGCCGGGTCCCCGGCCACCGCCCGGAGCAGCCAGTCCCGCCACGCTGCCGCCTCGGCCGTGTAGCCGGCCGCCAGGAGGGCCTGGAGTGTCATGGTAGCGTCCCGCAGCCAGCAGTAGCGGTAGTCCCAATTACGGGTACCGCCAAGCTCTTCCGGCAGGGACGTGGTCACTGCCGCCACGATGCCGCCCGTGGGCGCATAGGTCAGGGCCTTCAGCGTTACCAGCGAGCGCAGCACCGCCTCCTGGTACTTGCCCTTGACGGTGCACTGCGACGCCCAGCCGCGCCAGAAGGCGGCCGTAGTGCCCAGCACCTTCTCGGCATCAACAGTTTCCGGTCGCGGCTTGTGGCTGGGGGCCCACGTCAGCACAAAGGGGATCCGCTCGCCGGCTGACACCGAAAAATCGCTGACTGTGTGCATGTTCTCGCCGTGCAGGGGTGCCTTGGTAATGAAGTAGACAGCATCGGGGCCTGCAATGGCGTGCAGGCCCTGGTCGTCCTTCCTGACCCACGGCACAATATGGCCGTAATCGAACCTCAGGGTCAGCTCACTGTGCATGCTGACCGTTCCGCTGATGCCTTCGACGATCCGCACAACGTCCGCCACCTCGTCCCGGGGCGGCATAAAGTCAATCACCCGGACCGAACCCTCCGGGGTTTCCCACTCCGTCTCAAGAACCAGCGTTCCATCCCGGTAGCTGCGCCGGCTGCATTGGCCGCCGGCCTCCGGGGCCAGCAGCCACCGCCCGGCATCCGGGGTGTCCAGCAGGGCGTTGAAACATGCCGGCGAGTCGAACCGGGGAAGGCAGAGCCAATCGATGGACCCCTCCGTGCTTACCAGGGCCCCGGTATAGAGATCGCCCAGCACCGCATAATCTTCAATTCGTGCCATTCCCATACCCTGCCACATGGATTCCCTCAGGACACCGGGTAAAGGGGTGTAGCCTGAAATGACGGTAATGCAGCTGCCGAAAAACCCCTCGTTGGCGACTGAAAAACTGTTCGCTCCGTCCGAGTTTCAAGTGCCGGACAAGCACCACCGGAGGCACCTATGCAAGAAGCTTCAACCCCCAGCCTGGTTATCGAAAACGTCCAGGACCTCCTCCTGGACACGCAGGATGTTGAGGATTTCCTCAATGAACTGGCAAGGTATTCGGCCCAGAACCTTTCCAGTCCCCGGGGGGAAGTCCTTTGCGGCATCACACTGCTTCGCCACCGCACCGCGGCCACCGTGGCCAGCAGCAGCGAACGGGCCCGCCTGCTCGATGAAATCCAATACGGCTACAAAGACGGCCCGTGCCTCAAGTGCGCCCGTGAAGGGGTGATCGTCCACGTCCCGGACTTCAAGACGGAAACGATGTGGCCGGAGTATTGCGAGGCCGTGCTGAACCACGGCATCAGGTCTGTGCTGGCAATTCCCTTTGAACTGTCCGGCCAGGAGGCCAAGGCAGGCATCAACCTTTACTCGGACAGGCCGAACGCCTTCGATGCCAGCGCAGTAGAGCATGCCATCAGTTACGTCGCCCAGGCCTCCAAGGGACTAAGCCTGGCCGTGCGGCTCGCCCAGCATTCCGAAGCAGCGGCCAACCTCAAGGCTGCACTGGATTCACGCACCGTGATTGACACTGCAGTGGGCATCATCATTGCGCAGAACCGCTGCAGCCAGGACGAGGCAATCGAACTCATCAAGTCCGCCTCAAGCACCCGGAACGTGAAACTGAGGGAAGTGGCCGCGGCCATTGTGGAATCGGCCGGGGGCGGCCCTGTCAAGACCCACTTCATCTGACTTGGCCGTCCATGTCGGAACGTCCGGGTGGAGTTATGACCACTGGGAGAACGTGCTGTATCCCCCCGGCCTCCCGGCCAGGGACAGGCTGGCGCATTATGTTTCCCGCTTCGGCACCGTTGAGCTCAACGCCAGTTTTTACCGCTGGCCCAGGGATACGGCCTTCGCCAGCTGGCGCCAGCGCCTCCCCCAGGGTTTCACCATGTCCGTCAAGGCACCCCGCGGACTGACGCACGCCAAGAAGCTCTATGCGCCGGAGGTGTGGCTGGAACGGATTGAGCGCTGCTGGCATGAACTGGGAGACAAACGCGCCATCCTGCTGGTCCAGCTGCCGCCCCAAATGGCCCGGGATGACGCCAGGCTGGAGTATTTCCTGTCCAAGGTCCCCTGGTGGATCCGGGTCAGCGTGGAGTTCAGGCATGCCAGCTGGGAGCATCCGGACGTGTTCGCACTGCTCGAGCGGCACCAGGCGGCCTACTGCATCATGAGTGGAGCGAACCTTCCCTGCATCCTGCGGACAACCGCGCCTTTCGTCTACGTGCGGCTGCACGGACCTGACCATCAGCACCTGTACGGCGGATCGTATTCGGATACGGACCTGCACTGGTGGGCGGACCGGATCCGGGAGTGGTCCGGTAACGGCCAGGAAGTCTTTGTTTATTTCAACAACGACGGCGGCGGGAACGCCGTGCGGAATGCCGAAACCCTCCGCTGGATCCTTGGAGACGGCTGACGCCGGCGGGTTTGCCCGTTGACCCCTGCTCTCCCCTCTGGACACCAAAGGCATGTCACAGTCCTCCGCACCGGAGCCCCGCCTGTGGCAGAGTGGAGGCATGGACAGGGCTCCCCAGGACACTCCGCACAACGAATCGAACCACAACGAATCGCAACAGAACGAACGGCACGGCGAAGCTGCCGACAATACTGCCGGCGCGCACGGCACCATAGTGTCGGGCGGCCAGATGTTCCGCCTGGCCCACAAGCTTTCCGACGGCGTCAACGGCACCCGCATTCAGCTGGCCAAGCGCTGGAACTTCGAACCGCAAACGGTGGCGTACCAGGGCTACGGATCCACAGACTGGGTCAGGGTGCTTGGCCGTGTTGTGCTGACGAAGAAACCTGCTCCGGGAAGCCGGGCGGAACACGCAGCCCGCAACGGCACCCAGAACGTTCGCGGCTGGCGCGCCTTCACCAGCGTCCCGGTGCAGTTCACGGACGTGGAAATTTCCATCGGGGGCGTGGTGGCACATGCCCGGGCCGACCGCGGCGGGCTGATCGACACCGTGGTTGACGTCAAGCTTGCCCCGGGATGGCATACCGCTATCCTCCGGGCCGCAGGGACCGAGCCCGTGGAGGCACTCATCCGGGTGATTGCACCGGACGTGAAGTTCGGCATCATCTCCGACATCGACGACACCGTGATGGTCACTGCCCTGCCCCGTCCCTTCCTGGCGCTGTGGAACACGTTCGTGCTGAGCGAGCGGGCACGCATGGCCACCCCGGGCATGGCCGTGCTCCTGGACCGGCTGACCATCGAGCACCCGGATGCCCCCGTCATCTACCTGTCCACGGGGCCCTGGAACGCCGCCCCCACCCTGGCACGTTTCCTGAACCGCAACATGTACCCGGCGGGCACCCTGCTGCTGACAGACTGGGGCCTGACCCACGACCGTTGGTTCCGTAGCGGGCAGGAACACAAGCGCCGCAACCTGGAGCGCCTTGCGAAGGAATTCCCGGACATGCGCTGGCTCCTGATCGGTGACAACGGCCAGCACGACGAGGAGATCTATTCGGGGTTCGCGCGGGAGCACTCGGCCAGGGTGGCTGCCATCGCCATCCGGCAGCTGTCCATCAGCGAATCAGTGTTCGCCGGCGGACACTCCGAAACCGGCGACCATACCGCCTCGGCGGTGCCCTGGATCTACTCCCCCGACGGCGCCGGAATGGCCAAGCAGCTCACCACCCTTGACCTCCTTTAAGGCACAGCCTTTAAAACACAGCATTCCTGACCCGGCTGCAGCACCTCCGCGAATCTAGGCGGTGGCATCCAGCGCGGCAACGCCGTCGTCGGGGGCTTCCGTGTCTTCAGAATCTGTGGGCGCCGGCCCCACGGCCTTGGCGATGGCGGAGGCCGCCGACACCGCGAGGTTCCGTTCCTCAATGAGTTCCTGCAGCCAGAAGTAGGACGCCTTGGGGGTCCTTTCCAGGGTCTCGAAGTCCACGTGCAGCAGCCCGAACGGCTGGTTGTAGCCAGCGGACCACTCGAAATTGTCCATAAGCGACCACACGTAATACCCCCGCAGGTCCACCGCCTCCGCTTCACCACCGGGAGCTGTAGCCCGGAGCGCGGCCTCGATGTGGTCCGAAAGGTACTTCAGCCTCCGCTCATCGGGGATAAACGTCCGGTTGGTGGACTTGTCGCGGACGATGATGTCCTCGAAGCTGGCGCCTCCCTCGGTGAGGATCACTGGGGGAAGGTTGGGATACCGCTCTGCCATTTCCCGCAGGGCCACGGCCATGTAGTCAGGCTTCACCGGCCAGCCGTAGGCCGTGATGTCTGCCTCCGGCCAAGGGACAACGTGGAAAGGCGTCCCGCCGCCGGCGGCCGATGTCAGGTCATCGCCCAGGGCTTCGGCCATGCTGGCCGGGACGGCGCCTTCACCGGCGCCCACTGCCACCTTGGTGGGCATGTAGTAGTTCAGCCCGTAGAAGTCCAGCGGCTGGGAGATGATCTCCATGTCCCCGTCCGGGTGGTCGAACGAGCCAAAGAACTTTGCGGCGCGGATCAGGTCCGGGTACTTTCCCGTGAGCACCGGATCCGCATACAGCCGGTTTTGCGCAAGGTCCATGAGCCCTGCACTGAGCTTGTCCAGCGGGTTGAAGGAATTGGGAACCATCGGCGAGTAGACGTTGCTCATGCCTATTTCGCCAGGCACTCCCGCCGCGCGCAGTGCCTGGACCGCCAGGCCATGGCCCAGCAGCTGGTGATGCACGGTTGGGAGCGCGTTGAGCAGCAGGGCTTCGCCGGGCGAGTGGAGCCCCAGGGTATAGCCGTTGGTCGTGACTGTGGCAGGCTCGTTGATCGTCACCCACCGGGCAACCCTGTCCCCGAAGGCAGCGGCGGCGATAGCGGCGAACTCGCCCAGACGGTAGGCCGTGTCCCGGTTGAGCCAGCCGCCGGCATCGTCCAAGGCCAGCGGCGTGTCCCAGTGGTAGAGGGTCACCATGGGTGAGATCCCGTTGGCCAGCAGCTCATCCAGCAGCCGGTCGTAGAAGTCCAGGCCGGCACGGTTAACGGCCCCGCTGCCGTTGGGCTGGATCCGTGGCCAGGACAGCGAGAACCGGTAGGAGTCCACGCCCAGCTGCTTCATGAGGGCCACGTCACCGGGCATCCGGTGGTAATGGTCACAGGCCACGGCCGGGCTGTGGCCACCCACAATCGCTCCGGGCTTGGCCGCGAAAACATCCCACCCTGCTGGCCCCCGGCCATCCTCCTCCAAGGCACCCTCGATCTGGAAAGCGGCGGTGCCCACACCCAGTGTGAATCCCGGCGGAATGAGCCCGGCCAGCTCCTTGGCGGTGATATGCATGAAAATCAGCCCTTAATGACGGAGGGAAAGTTGCACGCGGGGCCCTTGAACCACGCGGTATCCGGACCATATCCTCGCATGATTCCCCATCCTTGTGGCGTGAACATGGCCAGCTCCTTTGCTGATATCCCCGGTGGATAAGTCTCAGAATGGCATACGGCAGGGCCCCTGACGAGGGCATACTTTTCGTTCGCTGCGGGCGGGCTTCCGCGGCCGCGGCGGTGGTAACGGCCGCGGTGACGGCGCGTCCTGTTAGGGTCTGGGGATGGATGAAAAACTGGGGAAGTTCATCGACGATTTTGCCGCTCTGGTCCAGCTGGCGCAGGCAGGGAACCACAGGCAGCAGCCCGGCAAGCAGCTTCTGGAGGCCCTGACCGAGCATCTGGGTGCACCGGCAGAAGGCCTCGCCGTTGTAGTGGAGGATATCCCGCCGCACCGGTTCGTGGACGCGGACATCCTTATGGCCGAGTTCGCCGGCCAGGATCCGGACAGCCGCCTGGTGGGCATCGGCGGGGGTGGCCAGCGGCACCATCAGTCGCTCAGCGACATGGTCCAGCATTCCCAGCTCTTCCCGCAGTTTCCGCTGGCGCAGCCTGACTACACCAACCTGGCAGTGGGGCCGGGGGAACAACGCCAGGCCGTGGCATTGGGCCTGTGGCTCCTCACCTTTGACGGCAGCCCGCTGGCGGTACTGCAGCGCGACGCCGATCCGCGTTCAGGGCGGCAGGCCGCCTCGCTGGAAGTGGTTGCCCCGGAGCCTCGGGCCGGCTCCGCGTTCCTGGCCGAATTCCGCCGCCGGATGGAGACCCGCAGTGTACTCAAGGGCCAGGTCATCTCGCTGACCATGGGCGAATACGGTCCCCGTACCGGAGGGGTCACCTTCCATCACCGGCCGGCGCTGCCCGCCTCAGATGTCATCCTTCCGGACGGACTCCTGCAGAAGGTGGCTGACCATACGGTAGGGATAGCCACCCACCGGGAATCCCTCAAACGGCACGGCCAGCACCTCAAGCGCGGAATCCTCCTCTATGGCCGGCCGGGGACCGGCAAGACGCACACCGTGCGTTACCTGCTCAGCCAAAGCCAGGGGTCGACGGCGATCCTCCTCTCCGGCGGTTCGCTCGCCAGGATCTCCGAGGCGGCCCGTATGGCCAGGGCACTTCAGCCATCGATTGTGGTGCTGGAAGACTGCGACCTCATCGCCGAGGACCGGAGCTTCGGACACGGGCCGCAGCCCCTGCTTTTTGAAGTGCTCGATGCCATGGACGGGCTGGACAACGACGCCGACGTCGCCTTCGTCCTGACGACGAACCGCCCGGACATGCTGGAGCGTGCCCTGGCGCAGCGTCCCGGCCGCGTGGACCTGGCGGTGGAAATCCCGTTGCCTGCCTTTGCGGAACGCGTTGCCCTGCTGAAGCTGTACGGGCAACATGTGGCGTTCAGCCCGGAGGCCTTGGCCGGAGCCGCCGGGAAGACGGCCGGAACCACAGCTTCATTCGCCCGGGAACTGGTCAGACGGGCTGTAGTGGGGGCGGCGCTGGAGGACATGCTTGTGTCGGATGCCCATTTGTCGGCGGCAGCGGAGGATCTCATGGCCGACGCCGAATCGCTGACACGCAGCCTACTTGGCAGCGGAAACCCGGCCGAGGAGGCAGGATGGGCCGGAGCGGGCATCCCCGGTCAGACAGTTACGAGTGCGGCAGTTAAGGGTCCGGCAGTTATGGGTCCGGAGTCCCCCGGGCCGGGCTTTTCGAGTGCAGGCGGAATGGGTCCGGGGCCGGTCATGCCGGGCTGATTCCTGCCTGGCATTCTAGCCGAATTCCTGCCTACTTCCCTCCCGATGCCTGCCCAATGCCTGCATAGTCCGTCTTGGGACGGGCGGTTACTGGGAGCCGAAAAGGAACTCCTTGGCGTGCGCCACCGCTTTCCGGAAAGCGTCGTTCCGGAGCGTCACGAGGTGCTCTGTCTCCCCGTCTGCCGGTTCAAGATAGCCGGTGTAGCCCGGCCGGAGTACCCAGATGTCACCTGTAGGCGGAAGATAGAACACCCCGAAAGAGCGTTGCTGCCCCTCGTCCACGGTCCACACAGGAACAACCGCCAGGGCGGCCCCGGTGGCGGGATTGATCCACTGGGCCCGGGGAACCGGCTGCTCGTGTGCTTCAGGATCCAGGAACGGTGCTGTTCCCTTTCCCCACCGCTCCTCGAAACGCTCATGGAATGCGGGGATCAGGTGGGAGTCATAGCGGCGCCAGTCGCTCATGGTCGGTGTCCTTTTCCTTCCAGGTTGTGTCATTCCAAGCCGTGGCCGGGTAAGCCGTCTCAGGCCCAGGGTCCGCTTTCCCACCGGACAGGGGTAATCCGAATGGTGTGGCCCGAACGCTCGGCACGGCTGCGGACCTTGCGGACCGGGATGTCCTGCGGAACGGAATCGCCTGTGTTCTGCGCCCTGAACCGCCGTCCGCCGGCCTGGGCGCTGCTGCCTTGCTCCGCAGTTTCCCGTCCAACAGTTTCTTGCCCCGCAGTTTCTTGCTCCGCAGTTTCTTGCTCCCCACGGCCGCGGGACGTGCCGCCGTATCCTTTGTTGCCCTGCCCGCTGGCGCCCTGTTCCCTAGCGCCCTGTTCCCTGACGCTTTGTCCCCTGACACTGCGGTCGTAGTCGGCCCGCCGAACCGGATCACGGAGGACGGCGAAGGCCTGCATGATCCCCAGCAGTTTGTTGTCCTGAGCCTTCCGGTCCGCAGCATCGCTGCCGTCGACGTCCGGATGGTGGGTACGCATCAGGGCACGGTAGGCGCGCGAGATCTCCCGCTGAGTGGCAGCAGGTCCCACATGCAAAACTGCGTAGTAGTCGGGCAGGCTCTCCATGCCGGAACCCTTCAAGACCGGACGATGTCATCGTGGACTGTCTCACCAGGGGCTATGTCATCAGCGGACGGTTTCGCTGGACGGGTTCACCAGTGGACCGTGCCACCGGTGAACCGTGCCGCCAGTGGACGGACGGCCGGGCGCAGGCGGCGCGTACGCGCTGCCTGCGCCCAGAGTGTTGCTTGGGCTAGGTGCCGATCTCGTGCATGTGGCCCTTGGTTTCAATTTCTATCTTGCGCGGCTTAGCCTGCTCCGCCACGGGGATCCTCAGGGTCAGGACGCCTTGGTCGTAGCTTGCCTTGATGTTGTCGGTATCCAGCGTGTCGCCCAGGATCAGCTGGCGGCTGAAGACGCCGCGCGGCCGCTCGGAGGCCACCAGCTCAACATTCGGCTGGGTTGGATCCTTGCGCTCAGCCCTGACTGTCAAGACGTTCTGTTCGACATTAAGGTCTACTGTGTCGATCTTGACGCCGGGGAGGTCGAAGGCGACCACGAAGGTGCCATCCTCCTGCCAGGCATCCATCGGCATGGCGGCTGGCCGGGCTGCAGTTCCAAAGACCTGCTGGGTGAGCCGGTCCAGCTCACGGAACGGGTCCGTACGCATCAACATCATTTCCCACTCCTTCAACTTCTCGATGTTGAATCCACTCGCATATCCACTCATTTATCTATGGTGGTGGATATAGATTTTTTATAGCACCTGTGGGAGACTGAGGCAATACCAGCCGGTGAAAATTTTGGAGCGGACATGAACAATGGGCCAACGGGACGGGTGCCGGAACCCAGGGCAGGACGTGCGCTGTATGCCATTTCCGTGGCGGCCAAGCTGGCCGGCACGGGCCAGCAGAACATTCGGCTCTACGAAACCAGGGGTCTGCTCACACCGGTCCGGACGTCCGGCGGAACCCGCCAATACACCGATTCGGACATCGCCGTGCTGCTCCGCATCGGAGAGCTCCTGGACCAAGGGCTCAATCTTGCCGGCGTGGCCAAGGTCCTTGAACTGGAGGCTGCCAACGCGAAGCTGCACCGTGCCCTCAAACGCGCGCAGGCGCGCCCGGAACCGTAACAGGAAGGTCGGAAAGCTCAAGAAGGTCCGCGTCCGCCCGCCAGCAGGTAGGACTCCTCAAGCACCTCCGCGAGCTCCTCTACGTCAATCCGGGAGAGCCGGATCAGGACCAGTTGCGGGGACCGCTCATGATGGGGCGTCCAGAAGTAGGTTCCGGAATCGGTCCCGGCCAGGGCCTCCCGCTCCGCCGTCTTCACCGTCAACACACCGTCTTCCCACATGCGGGCCATCAGGGTCCTCGCGAACCAGGCAGGCTGGTTCCAGCTGCTGCGCTCACTAACGCCCGGCAGCGCCAGGCAGATGCGGCGAACGTCCTCTTCAGTGGCCATGAATCCTCAGTCGCCTGGCGCGTCTGCCTTGGACAATTCGCCCGTGATCCGTTCGCCTGGAATCCGGGCGGTACGCCAGGTATCCAAGGCGATGGCGGCACCCAGGATCACCAGGGACAGCGAAATGGAGGCGAGGGCATCGCTCAGCCAGTGGTAGCCCAGGTATAGCCGGCTAAGGGCCGCGAGGATTATCCCCACGCCTGCTCCCACAAAACCCAGGACTGCGGCACGGGGATTTTTCCGCCGGGAGAAGATCAGGAACGCCGTGACCAGGAGGAAGTCGCAGGCGCCCAGGACGTGGCCGGACGGAAACGAGAACGTATGGTCTGCCCCGAACAGCATCAGCTCCACGGGCGGCCGCGAGCGCCTCACGATCTGCAGGATGATCTGCGATATGAGCACGCCGGACAGCATCGCGGCAGCCAGGACAATCGGACGCCAGGCATGCTTTGCGGCAAACCCCCACACCACGTTGACCACCAGGACAATGATTGGCAGGGCAACGGGCCCAAAGATCACCGCCAGGAAGATCATCACGCCGGTCAGCGGTTCGGAGCGGAGCGTAAGCAGCCAATCCCGGACCGATCCGTCCACTGCCGCCAGCCCGTTCCCCTGCAGTACGCCCAGCAGGGTGGCGACGAACAGGACAACACCCAGCCCGATGAGGAGCACCGCAGTCCGGTACAGCCTCTTTCGGGCTCCAGGTTCCATATAGCGTTCCTCCACCACGAACTTGTCGTGGAAGGCCCGCCACCGGCCTGGGCTGGTGCCCGGATCTCCGGACTTTCGTGTTCCTGACCGCTCTGCCACCCTGAATCCGTCCTGTGCCGCCAAAGACTTCCTACCGGAACATTATCCCGGCACAGCGTACGTTGGCATGGTTCCGCGGCCACCATACTGTCGGCCCGCCACGGTAGCCTGACGGGATGGGCGTCATGAATGAACTCATCAATGCGCAAGGCGTGGAATCCCTGGCCGAATTACTTGCCGAGGCCTCCCCCGGGAAGGACTGGGAACACCTCGCTGGCGCGGCAGCCGGACTCAGCCCGCTTGGCCTGCGCGAACGCACGGACCACGTGAGCCACGCTTTACTGGAGGACCTGCGCCAGTTGCCTCAACCGGGCTATCCGACGGCGGCCCGCATCTTCCGGAGCGCCCTCCGGAGGCCCGCGTTCACCGGCTGGGTCCTGTGGCCGGTATCAGAAGCTGCTGTCACGCTCGCGCTGGAATCGGGTTCGGACCAGGATTTCGACGACTGCCTGGCCCTGTTGGCCGAACTGACCCCAAGGCTCACCGGCGAATTCGCCGTCCGCCGCCTGCTGGCCCGCGATCAGGACCGTGCACTGCGCACCATCCGCCACTGGACGTCGCATCCCGACGAACACGTCCGGCGCCTGGCCAGCGAGGGCACCAGGGCCTACCTTCCGTGGGCGGTGCGTGTGCCTTCACTGATCCGCACCCCGGAAGCGACCCTCCCAATCCTGGACGCCCTCTACCGCGACCCGTCGGAGTACGTGCGGCGGTCGGTTGCCAACCACCTCAACGATCTGGCCCGGCATGCGCCGGGCGTGGTGGTATCGACGGCGGCACGCTGGCTTGCGGCGCCGGACGCCAACACTCCAGGCCTGGTCCGCCAGGGACTGAGGACGCTGATCAAGAAGGCGCACCCGGAAGCGCTGGCATTACTTGGTTTCGCCCCCGCTTCGGTGACCGTTACCGCACCGCGGCTGGACCGGCGGGTGGTAACCATGCCGGCCGAGCTGACCTTCGATTTTGACGTGTCGAATATCGGCAGCACTGATGCCCGGCTGGCCGTGGACTACGTGGTGCACTACCTCAAGGCCAACGGCAGCCATTCGGCCAAGGTCTTCAAGATGACCTCACTGACCCTGGGCGCGGGGGAGACCAAAACCCTGTCAAAGCGGCACGCCTTCAAGCCGATGACCACCAGGGTGCACCATCCGGGAGTGCACGCATTGGAGCTGCAAATCAATGGAATACGCCACTCACGGACAGAATTCGTGCTGGAAGCGGAACGCGTGATCCCATAAGCGTTGCAAAAAAGTGATTTGACTCACACCAATAGCAGCGAGTAAGCTCCTACTTGTTAGCGCTAACAAAGATACCAGCTTAAAGAGAACCCGCAAAAACTGGCAAAAGTACGAACTCAGCCCCGCCAGTCAATGCAGTTCTCGACAAATGGCAGGAGCTTCCGGTCCTGCCATTAAGACAGGTGTAATACTGGCTGCTATACCCGCCGGTAAGCGCAGATGCTTGCCTGCTCAAGTACCACTTCGCGGACCAACCCGTCCGCGGAAGGAGAAATAAACGTGAGAATTAAGAAACTCCTGGGCGCGGTCGCCGTCGTCCTCGCAGTGACTGTGGGGGCCTCTGGCTGCGGAACCCGTGGCGGGGAAGCAACCTCCACGGGCACTGCGAACCCGAGCGATTCCCTGGTGGGCATCTCCATGCCGACGCAGACATCGGAACGCTGGATCGCTGACGGCGCCAACGTCGAGAAGTCGCTGAAGGACCTGGGCTACAAGACAGACCTCCAGTTCGCGAATAATGACATCCCCACGCAGGTCTCCCAGATCGAGAACATGCTGACCAAGGGCGCCAAGGCCCTGATCATTGCTGCCATTGACGGCACCACCCTCACCGACGTCCTCGCCAAGGCGAAGGAATCCAACGTCAAGGTCATCGCTTACGACCGCCTGATCAACGGCACCCCGAATGTGGATTACTACACCACCTTCGACAACTACACCGTGGGAGTGCAGCAGGCCACATCCCTGCTGACCGGCCTTGGACTGGTTGACGCCAGCGGCAAGAAGGTCGAAGGCAAGGGCCCGTTCAACGTTGAGCTCTTTGCCGGCAGCCCGGATGACAACAACGCCAACTTCTTCTGGACCGGCGCCATGGACACCCTGAAGCCATACCTGGATGCCGGTACCCTGAAGGTCCCCAGCGGCCAGACCAAGTTCGAGCAGGCAGCCATCCTCCGCTGGGAACCCCCCGTTGCCCAGAAGCGGATGGAAGACATCCTGACCTCGGCCTACAGCTCCGGCACGAAGCTTGAAGGCGTGCTGTCCCCGTACGACGGACTCTCCCTCGGTATCATCTCCGCTCTGATCAGCGGTGGCGGCTACACCAAGGACACCCTGCCGGTGGTCACCGGCCAGGACGCCGAAAAGGGCGCCGTGAAGTCCATCATCGCCGGCGAGCAGTACTCCACCATCTTCAAGGACACCCGCCAGCTGGGTGAACAGGCCGTCAAGATGGTCGACTCCGTGCTGAAGGGCCAGGAGCCTGAGGTGAACGACACCAAGACCTACAACAACAAGGTCAAGGTTGTTCCGTCTTACCTGCTGAAGTCCGTGATCGTCACCAAGGACAACTACAAGAAGGAACTCATTGACTCGGGCTATTACACCGACGCAGACGTAAAGTAAGAGAACGTCGCGGGGTTGTGGCCGGGCCCGGCAAGGCCCGGCCACAACCCGTCTCATAGGGCCCCTGCAGCCGCAGGCCAGCCCAGTTTCCGACCAGTCAGTGGGAATTGACGATGAATACACCCATTCTTCAAATGCGAGGAATCACCAAGACCTTTCCGGGCGTCAAGGCGCTGCAGGATGTCACCCTGGATGTTAACCGCGGCGAGGTACACGCCATCTGTGGTGAGAACGGGGCCGGGAAATCCACCCTCATGAAGGTCCTGTCCGGTGTCTACCCGCACAGCTCCTTCGAAGGGGACGTCCTCTTCGAAAACGAACCCTGCAACTTCTCCACCATCAATGACAGCGAAAAGCGCGGCATTGTCATCATCCACCAGGAGCTCGCACTGAGCCCCTACCTCTCCATCGCCGAGAACATCTACCTCGGTAACGAACAGGCCAAAAATGGCTGGGTGGATTGGCGTAAGACCAACCTGGAGGCCGCAAAGCTGCTGGCCAGGGTGGGGCTGGCCGAAAATCCCATTACCCCTGTCCAGCACATCAGCGTGGGCAAGCAGCAGTTGGTTGAGATCGCCAAGGCCCTGTCCAAGGAAGTCAAGCTTCTGATCCTGGACGAACCCACGGCGGCTCTCAATGATGAAGACTCCGGCCATCTCCTGGACCTGATCCTCCACCTTAAGGGCCAGGGAATCACCAGCATCATCATCAGCCACAAACTCAACGAGATCCGCAAGGTGGCCGACGCCGTCACCATCATCCGCGACGGCAAGACCATCGAGACGCTCCGGCTTGATGAAGGCCAGATCACCCAGGAGCGCATCATCCGCGGCATGGTGGGCCGTGACCTGGAGAGCCTGTACCCGGACCGCGACCCGAAGATCGGCGAGGAAGTCCTGCGGATCGAGGACTGGTCCGTCCAGCATCCCCAGGACCACTCCCGCGTTGTGGTGCATAACGCCAGCCTCAATGTCCGCAAGGGCGAGGTGGTGGGACTGGCAGGCCTGATGGGGGCAGGCCGGACGGAACTGGCCATGAGCGTTTTCGGACGCACGTACGGCAACGCCATCTCCGGGAAAGTGTTCAAGTACGGCAAGGAAATCGACACCTCCACGGTCTCCAGCGCCATCCGGCATGGCATCGCCTATGCCACCGAGGACCGCAAGCGTTACGGCCTGAACCTTATCGAAGACATCCAGCGGAACGTCTCCATGGCAGCCCTGCGCAAGCTGGTCAAGGGCGGCTGGGTAGACAAGAACCAGGAAACGGTGGTGGCCAACAGCTACCGCAAGAGCATGAACATCAAGGCTCCCTCCGTTGCCGCGATCACCGGCAAACTCTCCGGCGGAAACCAGCAAAAGGTAGTGCTGAGCAAATGGATGTTCTCCGACCCTGATGTGCTGATCCTTGATGAGCCAACCAGGGGTATCGACGTCGGCGCCAAGTTCGAGATCTACACGATCATCGCCAAACTGGCAGCGGAAGGAAAGGCAGTCATCGTCATCTCATCCGAACTGCCGGAACTCCTTGGCATCTGCGACAGGATCTACACCCTGTCAGCGGGCCACGTCACCGGCGAGGTGCCCATCGCCGAAGCATCCCAGGAATCCCTCATGCACTACATGACCAAAGAGAAGGAATAGCCACCATGTCCGCCCTACGAGAATCCCTCGGGTTCCTGACAAGCCGCCTCCGGCAGGTTGGCATCTTTGTTGCCCTGATCCTGATCGTCCTGCTGTTCCAGGTGCTCACCGACGGAATCCTGCTGCAGCCGCAGAACGTCAGCAACCTTGTGGTCCAGAACAGCTACATCCTCATCCTGGCAATAGGCATGGTCATGGTGATCATCGCCGGCCATATCGACCTCTCCGTTGGGTCGATCGCCGGCTTCATCGGCGCCGTTGCCGGCGTCATGATGGTTCACTGGGGATGGGCCTGGTGGCTGGCCATCCCTGCCTGCCTCCTGGTGGGCGCCCTGGTGGGAGCCTGGCAAGGCTACTGGATCGCGTACGTTGGCATCCCGGCGTTCATCGTCACGCTGGCCGGCATGTTGATCTTCCGTGGCCTGACACTGATCACCCTGAAGAACCAGCAGATCACCCCGTTCCCGTCTGAGCTTCGAGCGCTGGGTGGCGGCTTCCTGCCGGACATTTCCGGCGGCACCTCCGTCCTGGAGTGGCTGACCGTGATCCTGGGCGTGGGAGCCACCCTGGCACTGATCATTCAGGCCCTTAAGGAACGCAGGATCCGCAAGAAGTTCGATCTCGAGAACGAACCGATGGCCTGGTTCGCTACCAAGACAACCTTCGTAGCCCTGCTCATGCTGATCATCACGTTCCTCCTGGCCAGCTACCGGGGTACACCCATCGTTCTCATCGTGCTGGCTGTCCTGGTGATCGGCTACACGGCGCTGATGAACAACAGCGTCTTCGGCCGCCACGTCTACGCCATCGGCGGAAACCTGCATGCAGCAGAGCTCTCCGGTGTGAAAACCAAAGCCGTCACCTTCCGGCTGTTCGTCAACATGGGCGTCCTGGCCGCCCTCGCCGGCCTGGTCTTCACTGCCCGCCTGAACTCCGCACAGCCTGCCGGCGGCACCGGCTTCGAACTGGATTCCATCGCCGCTGCCTTCATCGGCGGCGCTGCCGTCCAGGGTGGCATCGGCACCGTGGCTGGAGCAATGATCGGCGGCCTGATCATGGGCGTGCTGAACAACGGCATGTCCATCCTCGGCCTGGGCACCGACTACCAGCAGCTCATCAAGGGACTCGTCCTCCTGCTGGCCGTCGGATTCGACATCTTCAACAAGAACCGCACAGGTGGCGGCGGAAGCACCATCGGCAAGAAGTTCAAGTTCAGGACTTCCCCGCCGGCCATCACCGAATCCAAGGCACCCGCGGCTACCCCTGGCCAGTCGCAGGACCGGCCTGTCCCCGTGCCCGTGGCGAAGCCGGAGTAAACTGGGCCAAGCCCGAATAAGCAAGAGTGACCGGTCACGCCCACAGATCTGGGTTGACCTGCACAGATGAAACTCGCTGCCGGTGGCGAGGCGCTTTCCGACCTATCACGGCGGAAAGCGCCCTGCCGCTTGTAGTTAGCGCTCACAATGGATCCGCAAATATTTATCCCTCCAAAGCAACATAACCCCAACAAAAATAAGGAACACCATGTCTACCCCCATAGACCGCATTGATATCGAAGTTGCCAGCCGGCACCTTTTGGACGAAGAGCTCGACGCCGCCGTCAAACGCCTTCAGGAAGTGGCCCTCCTTGCCGGCACCCACGGCATTCTGGTGACCCGGGTAGGACCCGGCCGTTACACCGCAACCTTGTCAGACCAGGTTCCGTTTGGGATGACCCGCGAACTGGTTTCCTAAGGACCGGCGAATCCGTGGACGAGCCGACTGAAGACTGGCATCAGCTCATTGGCAGCTGGGTGGAATTGCGCTCTGGGGGGAGCGTCATCCGCACCGGCGAAGTTGAGACTGCCACGGCGGACTCGTCAGTGATGTGGCTGAGGTTCAACGGCAACCACGGACGCCAGATGGTGGCCAAGACGGACGGCTATGAAGTCCTGCCGATTCGCGAAACCGGCCTCGGGACGTAGGAAGCTTCCCGCAAAGGAGGCCGACGGCGGCAGGCAACTGCCGCCGTCGGCCTCCTTTTTCCTGTCCGCCCCCAATGCCGGTCAGGAATGCCCGAGTCACCAACCTGCCGGGACAGTACGGCTAAAACGAGCCGGTGGTGAACTGCCAGGTCCTGGTGGCCAGCTGGTTACCGGCCAGGTCGCGGATCCCGGCCGGTCCGCCGGAGACGGTCACCGTGTACTTGGTCTTCGCGGCCAAGGCCTGCTGCGGATCCAGGATCCATTGGTTGGTGCTCCCATTACGCACCACAGCCGCCGTGACCACTGCGCCTGTTGCAGCGTTCTTCAACGTGAAGGTTCCGGTGCCCACCCCCTGGACCGCCTCGCTGAACGTCACGGTGACGTTGTTGCTCCGCCGTACCAGGGTGTCGTTGATCCGGGGCGTCAAGGCGGTGAGCGTTGGAGCCGGTCCGGTGACGAACGTCCAGCTGGTGGTGGCCAAGGGGGTTCCCGCAGCGTCTCGGATGGCAGCGGTCCCACCCACCAGGGTCGCGGTGAACGTGCCGTCAACAGCCAGGCTCGATGTTGGGTCCAGGGTGGCGGTGCGTGTGGTGGCGTTGTAGCTGACAGTGGCGGGGATGATGGTGCCGGCGGAGTTCCTGAGGACAAAAGTTCCTGCCCCCACCCCCTGGACCGCGGTGCCGAACACTGCTGTTGCGTTGCTGCCAACAGCCACCGACGTCGAAGCGGGAGCCGGTGACATTGCCGTGACGGTAGGGGCGACGGCGCTGGGGGGAGGCTCGGTGCTGGCCGGAGCCGCTCCCGCAAAAAAAAGCAGCCGGTTGGGGGTGCCGGGTCCGGCGGCAGTAATGGCGGCGGAGGTGGCGTTCGAGGCGATGGTTCCCGCGACCTGGGCTGGGGTGAGTGCCGGATTCTGGGACAGGAGGACGGCAGCGGCACCGGCAGCGTGGGGTGCGGCCATGGAGGTACCGGACATGGAAGCAGTGGCGGAGGCCGACGTGTGGTGGGCAGAGACGATCCCAACACCGGGGGCATAAAGGTCCACGCAGGAGCCGAAGTTGGAGAAGGAAGCCTGCCTGTCGGCGGAATCACTGGCCGCCACGGTCACCGCTGCGGAGAGGCGCGCCGGGGAACTTCCGCACGCGTCGACGGCGGAGTTGCCTGCGGCAACGACGGCAGTTACGCCGTCGTTGATAACGCTCTGGAGTGCGGAGTCCACGGCCGCACTGGCTGCTCCCCCGAGGCTCATGTTTACCACCGCGGGCGTTCCCGCTGTGTGGTTGCCAGCGATCCAGTCGAGCCCGGCCACGACGTCGGAGTTGTAGCCTGATCCGTTGCAATCGAGGACCCGGACGGGAACCACGGTTGCGCTCTTGGCCACGCCGTACGTGGAGCCGGCCACCGTGCCGGCCACGTGTGTGCCGTGGCCGTTGCAGTCACCCGAGCCGAGGCCGTCAGCAACGGCTGTCCAGCCTGCTGTGGTCCGGCCCGAGAACTCGGCATGGGAGGGCAGGACGCCGGTGTCCACCACGTAGGCGCTGACGCCGGCTCCGGACGCCGTCCAGGTGTAGGAGCCGGAGAGGGGAAGGGGTCGCTGGTCCACTCTGTCCAGGCCCCAGGGAGCGGGCTGCTGGGTTCCCGAGATGCTCACGGGGGCGTCCGCTTCCACCGCCGCGACGCGGGCTGAACGGGCCAGCGCCGCAGCCTGTGCCGGTGTTGCTGTCACCACCGAGCCCTTGAAGGCGTGCGAAAACGTCCGGCCCACCCCGATGCCCTGCGACTTGTGGGCTGTTGCCTCGGCCGCGGGGTCCGCATCCGCCGAGTACCTGACGATGTAACGGGAGCTGGCCCCGGCATCTGCCGGGGCAACTGCTGCGGCTGGAACAGCCGATGCTGCCAGGGCAGCGGCGGTAGCCAAAACGGCGGCGGGCAGCACAAAATATGAGTTGCGAATTTCGGGGTCCTCTGTATGGGCACTGACTTGGCGGTCGGGCTGCCAGGGGCGGGACGTCCACTGGCCTTATCAAAAGAATAGGAGCCCGCCACCGCCATAACAGGGATTTTGCAGGATCCTGCGGCAACCCTTGGACTCTTGCGATTTCCCCGCGAGAACCTGGCGAAATTCCTGCGCCATTACACGTCGAAACTTAGGTGTGCCGGCCCTCTGGCCGCTCCTGGACCGACAGCTGCAACTGTTGAACAGTTCAGTTATCAACTCTTGACAGCGGTAGAGCATTCCCCTTAGAGTCGTAGCACACCTAAAGCTCTCGTCGACAATCGACGAGACATCGAGCAATTGGAGGATCACATGGCTTTCGAATTCGAAACCAAGCCGAAGTTCGCTACGTTCGACATGAACGGAACGCTGATTAAGTTCGCTATCGCCGACGCCACCCGTAAGGTCCTGGGCGACCGGCTGCCGGCCGAGATCGCCGACGAGTACCTGCAGGCCACCAAGGCGTACCGCATCGATGAATGCATGGGCGAGTACAAGCCGTTCCGCCAGATCATCGCCAACTCCATGGAACGCGCCTCGCGCAAACTCGGCCTTGAGTACCGTGAGGCCGATGCCCAGGCGGTCTACGAGATTCTCCCCACCTGGGGCCCGTACCCAGGGGTCACCGAGGCATTGAACCGCCTGGCTGAAGAAATCCCGCTGGTCATCATCACCAACAGCGACACCGCGGATGCTGCGCTCCTTGCGGCGAACCTCAAGGCCCCCTTCGAGGTCATCATCAGCGCCGAGGAGATGGGGATGTACAAGCCGCGGCTCGGTGCGTTTGAGTACATGTTCGACAAGCTCGGCGTGACCCCGGATGAGATCGTGCACGTCTCCGCGAGCCCGATGTACGACCACCGCTCCGCGGCTATCCTGGGCATCAAGAACAAGGTGTATGTCGACCGCGGCTTCGAGCACGACGAGCACTGGCTCGGCTACGAGCGGATCACCGACATCGCCGAACTGCCCGTCCTTTTCGGACTGCCGCGTCCCGCTGCCTCCTAAGGGAGACCTGTACAGATGAGTCTGCCACTGCCTCAAACCGTAAAGGGCGACTCGGCTCTGGATCGGCTCCAGGCCCTTGGTCTGGAGCTGCCGGTCCTCGCTGATAACGCGTACTACGTGGACCACCGGGCGGTGGATTCCAGCATCCATATCTCGGGCCAGCTGCCGTTCAAGGACGGCGTTCTGCTGGGCACCGGGGTTGTGGGCCGGGACGTGGACCTGGAGACGGCGCAGGAGCTCGCCCGCCATTGCGCGCTGAACTGCCTGGCCGCCGCTGTGCAGGCGGTGGGAGATCTGGACCGGGTCCGGATCGTGCAGATGCTGGTCTTCGTGGCCAGTGGGCCGGACTTCGGTCTGCAGTCGAAGGTCGCCAACGCGGCCAGTGAACTGCTCATCGAGGTGTTGGGTGAGAACGGGCGGCACGCCCGCACCGCTATCGGTGTCGCCGGGCTGCCGTTGAACACTCCGGTCGAGATCCAGATGATCTGCACGGCCGTTTAGCCACGGGCACGACGGCGGTACGGCGGCGGTACGGCGGCGGTGGTGGTGTGCGGGGCCCGCTGATGCGGGTCCCGCACATTCAGCATTCGAGGAAGCCAGCACGCGGTCCTCGATTCATAAACAGAATTACTAGGAGTACAGCGTGAACCGCATTCAATCAGCACTCGAGGCTCTCCTCGAGCGGATCGACACCCCGGCACCGATCGTGCTGGCCGATGTGATGCAGGAGAACATCGACCGGATGCAGGCCTTCGCTACCCGGAACAACCTGGACGTCAGGCCGCACGTCAAGACGCACAAGTGCGTGGAAATCGGTCGGCGCCAGGTCAAGGCCGGGGCTGTTGGAATCACCGCGGGCAACGTGGGTGAGGCCGAGGTCTTCGCCGCGGCCGGGTTCGATGACATCTTCATCGCCTACCCGGTCTGGGCCGCCGGAACGAAAGGTCCGCGGATCCGCAAACTGGCCGAAACCACCCGGCTGCGGGTCGGCGTCGATAACGTTGCGGCGATCAATGCTCTCGCCGACGCGATGGGGGACAACCCTGGGCTGCTGCAGGTCGTGATCGAGGTCGACTGCGGGGCGCGCCGTTCCGGGGCTCCTGCCGAGGCAGCGGGCGAACTCGCCCTTGCGGCGCGCAACCGCGGCCTGGTCCCGGCTGGCGTCTTTACCTACCCGGGGCACGGCAGCGCCGGTCCGGACGCCCGCAAGCGTGCTGCGGAGGACCAGAATGCCGCGCTCGTCACGGCGGTACGCAGCCTCAGCGCAGTGGGGATCACTCCGGCGGTGGTCAGTGCCGGTTCCACACCCACCGTGGAGTTCGCCACCAATAGTGTCATCACCGAGATCAGGCCCGGAGAGTACGTGTTCAACGACCTGAACAACACCAGGCTCGGTGCCTGCACCGAGGATCAGATCGCGCTGTTCGTCGCCGGCACTGTGGTCAGCGACTGGGTCCCTGATCAGGTCATCCTCGATATCGGCACCAAAGCCCTCGGCCGCGAAGGCAAGCCCGATATCGGCTACGGCGCCATTGCCGGCACTAACGCCGTCCTATCCAAGCTCAACGAATACCACGGATTCCTTCCCCTGCCGGCCGGATTCCGCCCCAGCATCGGGACAGTGCTTCCGGTGGTCCCCAACCACGTCTGCCCCGTCGTCGTGAACTTCGAGGAATACATCGTCACTGACAGCACGGGCGCAACGCTGGAACGGTGGCCTGTCGACGCCCGCGGATTCCTCAACTGACTGCCCCCAGCCGCAACCCCAAGAACCAACCCCACGATGGAGTGACTGACATGAGACTTGATAAGACCACGGCCCTGGTCACCGGCGCCAACAGCGGAATCGGGCAGGCGGTATGTTCCCACTTCCGTAACGAAGGTGCCCGGCTGCTGCTCACCGGCCGCAGGGAGCACCTCGACAGCGCCCAGCCCGATGACCTGTACGTCCCCGGAGACCTCAACGACGAGGCGTTCGTCGAAGGACTCGCCCGGCAGGCGGCCGAGTCCTTCGGCACCGTGGACGTCGTCGTCCTTAACCACGGCCTGCAGGTCAGCGGCCCGCTGACGGAAATGGCCTATGAGGATGCGAAGAACGTGCTCCACAGCAACCTGCTCAGTTCCTTCCTGGTGATGAAGCACTTCGCGCCGCTGATGCCCGCTACGGGTGGCTCGTTCGTCCTCGTTAGTTCCAGGCTGGGCATGGTGGGCAAGCCCGATGAAGTCCTGTACTCCGCGGCCAAGGGTGGCCTGATCATGCTCGCCAAGGGCGCGGCGATTGAGTGGGCGTCACGCAACATCCGCGTCAACGTCGTCGCACCGGGCCTGACTGCGACCCCGATCATTGAAGCATCGTTCCAGCGCAGGGAGGACCCCGAGTCCTACCGTGCCCAGCGTGAGGGTCAGATCCCGCTCCAGCGCCTGGCCACCCCCGAAGAGATCGCCGACGCCATCCTCTTCATGGCGTCCCCGGAATCGTCCTACATCACCGGCGCGGTCCTGCCCGTCGACGGTGGATACACCGCCGCCTGAACACCAACGATTCCCAGACAAAGAAGGACAACTCATGACAGCTCTTGCGGCTACTCCCCGGAACGGAGAGCTCGGCTTTTGGATGGCCGGACTCGCGGACAGCAGGCCCACCTACCCCCGCTTCACCGGCCAGGACTCTGTGGACCTGGCAATCATCGGTGGCGGTTACACCGGCCTGTGGGCGGCATACTTCGCCAAGAAACTCGAACCCTCACTCAAGGTGGCGGTGTTTGAGGCAGAACAGATTGGCTACGGCGCCTCCGGGCGCAACGGCGGCTGGCTCTCAGCAATGCCTCCCGGAAACCGGGCCACCTTCGCCCGCGTATCCGGCGGCGGGATGGACGCCAGCATTGCACTGCAGCAGGAGTTTGTCGCCGGCGTCGATTCCGTCCTGGATATTCTCCGGGCCGAGGGCATTGATGCGGATCAGAACAAGGGCGGCGCGCTGGTGGCTGCCCACACCAGGGCGGGGCTGGGCCGGCTGGTGACCAGGCGTGACACCGACTGGAAGTACGGGCTGACCGAAGACGATGTCCATCTGCTCGACCGGAACGAATTCCAGAGCGAGATCAACATCTCCACCGTCCACGGCGGGCTCTTCTACAAGCATTGCGCGCGGATAAATCCGGCGAAGCTTGTCTACGGTCTTGCTGGGACCCTGACCTCAATGGGGGTGAGCATCTATGAAGGCAGCCGGGTAGCCGGCGTCGAGAACAAGACCCTCACTGTGAACAACGGGCGGGTGACCGCGGCCAAGACGTTCATCTGCACCGAAGGGTATTCCGGAGAGCTGCTTGGCAGCAGGACCCTGATACCGATCAATTCCTCAATGATCGTGACCAAGCCGCTCTCGGAAGAGGCATGGCAGCAGATCGGCTGGAACGGGCCGCAGTGCCTAAACGACTCCGCGCACACTTTCATCTATTCGCAGCGAACAGCGGACGGCCGGATCGCCATCGGCGGCCGCGGAGCGCCTTACCGCTACGGCTCAGGCACAGGAGGCGCCGGTTCAACACCCCAGTCCACCATTGACCTGATCTCCACTAAGCTTCGCTCCTTCTTCCCGGGTATCCCCTTCGAAGTGGACCATGCCTGGTCCGGAGTCCTCGGGGTTACCCGTGACTGGAACGGCGGCGTGCACTGGGACCAGGCGACTGGAATTGGATCCTCCACCGGTTATGCCGGACACGGCGTCACGGCAGCCTACGTCGGCGGCAGGACCCTCGCGGAGCTCGCATTCGAACAAAAAACAGCACGGACAACACTCCCCTGGGTCGGCTACCGCTCACAGAAGTGGGAACCCGAACCCCTCCGCTGGCTCGGCGTCCACGGCATGTACCGGCTCTTCGGACTTGCCGACCAATGGGAAGAACGCCGGGACTCCCCCAAAACCTCACTGCTGGCGAAATTCGGCAGCAGACTCGCCGGACTTCACGAATAGTCCACCAACCAAAACTTTCACCTGAACCCCCTTAGAAGGAAGCATCATGAAGACCATCAATAAATTCCAGACGGCGGCTGCCGGGCTCGCCGTTGTGTTGGTCCTGTCCGCTTGTGGCGGCGCGGCAACGGGCACTTCAGCACCCGCGGCGGAACTTTCGAAGACGCAGAACACCCGGGATGTTTCTGAGGGTGTCCAGCCGGATCCGGCGGCGGTGGCGTTGTTGCCTGAGTCGTTCAAGTCCAAGGGCGAGATCACGGTCGCGATGGATCTGAGTTCCCCGCCGATGACGTTCCTCGCCGAGGACAACACCACCCCGATCGGGCTGAACCCGGACCTCGCCCGGCTCGTGGCGAAGAAGCTGGGCCTGAAGCTGAAGTTCGAAAACACCGCGTTCGATACGATCATTCCCGGGATCGACGGCGGCCGGTACGACTTCACCGCCACCACGATGTCCGCCACCGAAGATCGGCTCAAGGTCCTGGACATGATCAACTACCTCAAGGGCGGCTCGGCCGTCGCCGTACCCAAGGGCAACCCGAACAACCTGACCAACGACACCCTGTGCGGGAAAAACATCGGCGTGACCAAGGGCTCCACCCAGCAGCTCAAGCACCTGCCCAACGTCTCGAAGTGGACCTGTGAGGAAAAGGGCCAGCCCGCCATCAACGCCATCACCCTGCCCAACGTCCAGGAAGCCCTGACCCAGCTGGACTCCAAGCGGATCGACGGGGTCTTCTACGACGCTTCCGCCCTGGCCTGGGCCAACGAACAGCAGCCGGACCACTTCAAAATCCTCGAACCACGCATGGATACCCGCACCAACACCAACGTCGCGATGGGCGTCAAAAAGGGCTCAGCGCTGACCCCGGCCCTGCAGAAGGCCATCCAGTCCGTCCTGGAAACCCCCGAATACAAGAAATCCCTGGAGTACTGGGGCCTGGGCGAATCAGCCATCACCGAAGCCGCAATCCGCTAATGGCTGACCCGATCAGCCACGAAATGGGCTTCACCCGCACCCAGGCCTTCCTGGAACAGGTGCTCTAAGCCATGGACGGAAAACTCGCAGTCATCGGCCTGGGCAGCATCGGCTCCATGGCCCTCTGGCAAGCCAGCCAACTCACCGACAACGTCACCGGCTTCGAAGCCCACACCCCCGCCCACGGCCGCAGCGCCGTGGGCGGGGACACCCGGCTCTTCCGCATGATCTACCGCGGCAACCGTAGCCTCTACCCCATCCTGGAACGCTCCCGCCAGCTCTGGGCCGAACTCGAAGCCGAAACCGGCCAAAACATCCTCACCCACACCGGCGGACTCTCCATCGGCACCAAAAACGGCCCCTACCTGTCAGCCCTCCTGGAAACCACCCAACAAACCGGGGCCGAGCACGAAATCCTCAGCCGCGAACAAATGGCCCAACGCTACCCCCAGCACAACCTCCGCCCGGACGACATCGCCGTCTACGACCCCCACGCCGGTGCCCTGCGCACCGACCGCGCCGTCACGGCCGCCATCACCGCAGCCCAAACCAACGGTGCAACCATCCACAGCAACACCCCGATCGACAGCATCACCGAAACCGCCGACGGCGTCCTCATCACCTCCGGCGAGAAGTCCTGGACCTTCGAGAACGTGATCGTCGCCTCCGGCGGCTGGTCCCGGAAGCTTATGCCCGACTACCTGAAGGCAGCAACGCAAACCAAACGGCTCTTCCTGACCTGGTTCGTCGCCAAAGACGGGGCCGAATTTACCCCGGAGAAGTTCCCCACCTTCAGCCGTGTGCACGAGGGCCGCTCCATGTATGGGGCGCCCGCGGTGGATGGGGTCACCGTCAAGGCGACCCTGGACGGCCGCGGCGGACCAACACCGGACCCGGGCGCCCTGCCCAGAGAACTGACGCCCGCGGAAATAGCCGAAACCACCGAAACCGTCACCGACTTCCTCCCCGGCCTCATCCCCAACATCGTGCGGTCGGACGCGTTTCCTGACCTCTTTACCACCGACCGCAACCCCCTGGTGGGCCGGTTCAGCGATGGCAGCAGGGTCTACTGCGCCACCGGCTTCTCCGGCGGCGGCTTCAAAAATGCCACCGGCTACGGCCAGATCGCCGCATACGAAGCCCTCGGCAAACGCACCTTTGACGGCCTGGACTTCGTCCGGCCCCAACGGTTTCAGACCTAGACCAGTCCGCAGCGGCTACCGCCTAAGAACCCGCAGCAAACATGCAGTAAGCAACGAAGGAATGAGGGGACATCCATGGCAGCATCGGAAGGACTCCTTGCACTGGAGGGAAGGCCCACCGCGCAGCTGATCGCCGATCAGCTGCGTGAACAAATCGTTCAGGGTGCGTTCCGTCCCGGAGAGCAGATAAATGAATCTGTCCTGGCAAGCCAGCTTGACACTTCCCGGGGCTCTGTCCGTGAAGCGTTGCAGCGGCTGTGCCAGGAGGGAATCCTGGTCAGACGCCATAACAAGGGTGTCTTCCTCCTTGAGCTGACTTCCCATGACATCAGGGAGATCTACGCAGCCCGCCAAGCTGTGGAATCAACTGCCGCTGCCGTGCTGCTCGATGCCGGCCAGGACCAGGTCAAGGACACCTGCCGGGAACTACAGGCCATTGTCACTGACATGGCCAAGCAGGTCGCGGTCTCGGACTGGCAGGCGATTGCCCGGCTCGATATGGAATTCCACACCTCCTTTGTGGCCGGGGCAGGCAACACACGCCTGATCCGGATCTACGAAACACTGGCAGCGGAATCCAGGATGTGCATCCTCAACCTGGCCGTCGCCTATCCACGCATGGACGTCCTGGTCCAGGAACACCAGATGCTGCTCGATCTGCTCGAAAGCGGGAACAAGGAAGGACTCGACAAAGCCATCAAACGCCACCTGGAAACGGCCGTCGAGGACCTCACGACACCTCGGCAAGACAAGCCATGATGTGCGTGCGGTGTATAATCGACAATCGACAAGAGGGGGAACCATGGACGGCAAATTCGCATGGCAGGAACAGCGGACGACGACACCGGACGGCGTCTACCGCGTGCTGCGTACAGCCATCCTGGACGGCACGGTGGCTCCAGGGGAACAGCTGCGCGAGACGCACATTGCTGCCGATCTGGGGATCAGCCGGTCCCCGCTGCGGGAGGCGCTGACCAAGCTTGAAGAGGAGGGGCTGGTGGTGAAGATCCCCTTCAAGGGATCGTTCGTTGTGGAGGTAAGTGCCCGCGACGTCGCCGAGATCGCCTCGATCCGCATGCTTGTGGAGCCTTACGCTGCTGAGCTCTCGGCACCAACGTTGCGTGGTCCTGAGCGGCTTCGGCTGAAGCAGACCATCGAGGAACTGTACCGGGCCACGGACACCAACGATATCCCGGCAAGCGTTGATGCCCACCTTCGCTTCCACAGGCTCTTCTACGAACTTTCGGGGAACTCCGCACTGCAAAGCCTGTGGAACGGTTGGGAGAACAAGCTGCGGCTCTACTTCGCGGCGGACCATCCGACGTACAGCAACCTCCATGAAATCGCCGTCGAGCACGAGAGACTGGCCGAACTTGCCCTCAACGGTGACATCGAATCGTTCCGTCAGGAGATGGCCAGCCAGTTCCACAACGCGCTCAGCGGCGAAAGCCAAAACCAATCATAGGCGTCAGTCTTCGGTGGGTGTCGTCCGGTTGGAGTGGTAGGTGCGCCAGGAGTGTTCGGGTTCAAATCCGAGCAACCGCCGGGCCTTCCCAATGGACAGCAAGGTTTCGTGCTCGCCCAGGTCCTTGGTCACCTTGACGTCGGGGAAGACCTCCGCGGCGAGGCTGGCGCTGGAACGGCTCATAACGGTGTCCGCGTTGGCGATGATGAAGGCCTCGAAACCGGGCCGGCCATTATCCAGGGCCCGCGCTACTGCCTGTGCGCCGTCGCGGCCGTCGATGTAGCCCCACAGGTTCCATTTGCGCAGCCTGGGATCGGAATCGAACGACGGGAACGCTTCGTAGTCCTCCACGTCCATCACGTTGGAGAACCGCAGCCCCACGATGCTCAGCTCGGGATCCCAGCGCGTGAGCTCCGCGGCCATCTGCT
Organism: Arthrobacter sp. CDRTa11; assembly: GCF_026427775.1. Taxonomy (NCBI): domain Bacteria; kingdom Bacillati; phylum Actinomycetota; class Actinomycetes; order Micrococcales; family Micrococcaceae; genus Arthrobacter; species Arthrobacter sp. CDRTa11. The sequence goes on from NZ_CP044532.1 coordinate 4,326,900, forward strand.
CTTCCAGGTGCTTGACCAGCGAATACGTGCTCTCCGGCCGGGCCGGGTACTCCTCATCCACCGGGATGTAGGGAGGGTCGACGTCGAAGGGCAGCCCCAGCACCGTCTCGCTGGAGGCGTACACCACTTTTTTGATGCCCGCCCGGCGGGCCGCCTGGAACACGTTGTAAGTGGACAGCATGTTGTTCTCGAAGGTGGCAGCGTCCGGAATGATCCCTGGCGCCGGAACTGCGCCCAGGTGCACCACGGCGTCGAAACCGCTGTGCCTGTCATCAAGGCCCAGGAGCACATCAAGTACCTGGCCGTAGTTGCGCAGGTCCACGATGGCAAGCTCCGGGCTGCGCTCCCCTGCCCGGTCCAGGTTCAGCACCGTGTGGCCGTCCCCGGTCAGCCTGCGGATGACGTGGCGTCCCAGCTTTCCGCTGCCACCGGTTACGGCAATCTTCATAAGGAACTCCTGTTGTGGTGGGTTTGGGTGCGGCGTCAGTGCCTGGCCAGCTACGTTGTGAGGAACTTTTCGACGGCGGCAATCGCACGTTTGGTGATCTCGCTGGGTTCGCCGCTGCCGTCAATGCACACCACTAGCCCCCGGCCCGCGTAAACAGAGACTACCTCATGCGTTTCACGGTGGTAGAGGTCCAGCCGCCGCCGGAATACCTCCACGGTATCGTCCTTGCGTCCCTGGTCCTTGGCCCGCTGGAGCATCCGCTGTTCCAGCTCGGCATCAGGCGCCAGGAGTTCGATGACAGCGTCAAGGCGCTGCCCCAGGGATGCCAGCATATTGTCCAGCTCCGAGACCTGCGGCGCGGTGCGCGGATAGCCGTCAAGCAGGAAGCCGGGGCGCACGTCCGAGTCGCGGAGCCGCTCTTTGACCAGGGCGTTGGTGAGGTGGTCCGGCACGAAGTCCCCGCCGTCCAGGTACCTGGCCGCCTCCCTGCCGAGGGGGGTCTCCTGGCTGACATTGGTCCGAAAGATCTCCCCCGTTGATACGGCCGGGATGTTGAAATGCCGTGCTATGTGCTCGGCCTGCGTGCCTTTGCCGGAGCCGGGCGGACCGATAATGAGCAGTCTGGTCATCTTCTACGTCCCTTCACGGCACGGCTGCCGCTGTTTTCGGGTCCGTCGCAGGCAGCGCCGGCGCGTTATTTATTCTGCCCACAAGAATGTGCGCACCGCCAGCCTTGAGTTCCAGCGGGATGGCGGCAGTGTGACCATTCGGACACTCCCGGCGCGTATATACTTCTCGATATCGGTTTAGCAGCAGGCCGTTGGGAAGTTCGTCGATCCAGCGACCTCTATCACCCCTATTCCGTTCGCGGAGGGGGCAGTAGGTTGCCGGCTCGTTTGACCTGAGCGAATGGCACCAAGAATCGTGGCCAGCGAGTCAACAGCTAAAACTGATACATCCATCACCGAGCACCTGCATGAACTGGTCCTCAACAGCTCCGACGTTGAGGACTTCCTTAACGAGCTCGCGCGCGTATCCGCGCGTAATCTGTCCGAGCCGGATGACGAGGTACTCTGCAGCATTACCCTTTTACGTCGTCGGAAGGCGGCCACCGTGGCCAGCAGCGGCCCGGAGGCACAGGCGATAGGCCAAGTGGAATACCAGTTCAGTGACAGTCCCAGCATGGCCGCCTCGGTGGAACAGGTGACAGTCCATCTGCCCGATGTCGAGGATGACGGCAGGTGGCCCGAGTATTCCGCCGCTGTCCTGGCCCAGGGTGTCCGCTCGGTCCTGGCCCTTCCCTTCCAGCTGGAGGGGGAAACCAAAGCCGCCCTCCTGCTTTACTCCCAGCGCTCGTTCCGTTTCAGCGGGCGGATCCTGGAATTCGCCGAGGACTTCGTCAGCCAGACCTCCCTGGCGCTGCGGCTGGCCGTGCGCTTTGCGCATTACAGCGAGTCGGCGGCGAACCTGAGGGCCACGCTTGAGTCGCGCACGGTGATCGACATGGCTGTGGGCATCATCATGGCCCAGAACCGGTGCAGCCAGGACGAAGCTTTCGGGATCCTCAAGACGGCGTCCAGTACCCGCAACTCCAAACTCCATGACGTGGCGGCAGCGGTGGTCAACGCGCTGGGCCAGGGGCCTGCTCGGACCCACTACGACGGGTAGCGAACGGCCGGGCTCCTATTGGGGGGAGCCCGGCCACCGCCCTTCGATGTACGGTCAAAGGACCGGAAGAAATCCCGGCGAACGGCCGGCTGCCCAGGCTCAGGCGTCGGGCACCACGTCATAAACCAGGTCATTTCCTGCCACCCGGACGCCCGGCGTCGGCTGGTGCGGAACCAGCTTTCCACCGGGCATCAGGTGCCGGATATCGACGCCGTCCAGCAGCAGGGCATGGTCGGCGATGAGCCGGCGATGGCAGCGCCACCAGAGGGTTTCGCTGCACATGATCGCCACCTGCCGCTCAGAAGCCTCGGTGATCAGTTCCCCGAGGGCATGGGAGAAATCCGGAGACCGCATGTAGGCCGCGTAAGCCCGGAACGAATCGTTGCGCAGGGCGGTGTCCGGCGAATCCGGCGGAAGCTTCCGGAAGCCGCCCAACCGCCTTTCCCAGCGGTACGCGATCCCCCTGGCGGGCAGCCATTGCGCCAGCAGGTCCTTACCAAAGTGCGGGAATTTCCGGCTTCCGGGGGCGATGCGGACGTCAACCAGCAAGCGGATCCCCGCCGCCGCCAGTAGTTTTCCGAAATCCTCCTCGCTGGAGGTTCCGTGGCCTACCGTGGCCAGCCGCACCTTCATGTCAGCCATGGTCGTTCCCGCCATGATCCCACCCTTCCACAGGGCACCCCCCAATGGCGACCCGCCCGCCGTCGGCCCAGTGGCACGCTCTCTCACTTAATGCGGGTTTTCCCCGATCCCTCTCTCACCCGGTGAGAGAGGGATCGCCGTTTTTCTGCATTAAGTGAGAGAGCGTCTGGGGCTAGGTCAGGCCGACCACAGGCCGTATTTGGCGCGCGGGTCCAGGACATGGTGGCCCGGAGCGACAGGAACGGCGATGCCAAGGTCGAAGATCTCGATCCGCCGGGCGTGGCCGGCCTCCGGGCTGTGCTGGTACAGCAGCTCAATGACGTGGCCGTCAGGATCGGCGATGTAAATCTGTTCCACGTAGTCATCGCGGACCCGCGGCCCGCCTACCCGCTCTAGCCCTCGCTCCTGCATGGCGGCCAGGAACGGTTCGAACGAGTCCACCATGACGGCAAAATGGTGGCACAGGCCCGTGCGCAGCTCCTCGCCACCCCACTCGGGGGCGTGACGGGCAAGCCGGCCTGGCTGGGATTCCTGGACCACGTGCACTTCAACATCGCCGTTGTGGAAGTACGCGCCGTGAAAGACAAAGTCGGTGGGCCGGTGGATCTCCTCGAACCCCAGGACGTTCATGTAGAAGTCGCGGGTGGCTGCGATGTCGGAGACCACAAGGCACACGTGGTGCATGCTCATGGTCCGTGCCGGCAGTTCCCTGGTCCTGGTCTTCAACAGCTGGTTTTGGCGCATGGAGGATCCTTCCTGTTTCAGCCGGTTCGTCGGTGAGGCCGGCGGGTAAAACGAACCTCCAGTATTGGCTCGCGGGAACCGGATCGTGCTGTGGCAGGACCAAATTGGGAGGTTTTGGAACCGATGTTCAGGTTCCCGGCCAATGATTGACCACGCTGTGCTGCCGGGAGTTGGATCAGGTCGGCCCGAAACCTTCTTTCGGCGTCCGAATGGCATTGCAGCCACCGGGCCGCCGCCTTGTCGCGAAGGAGCGATATGTATCCGATTTGGTATTCCATGACGATGGTGGTCCTCAGCATCGTTGTCCTGTTCTTCATGATTGTGAAGCTCAAGATCCACCCCTTTATCACCATGACGGTTGTCGCCGTCGGCCTTGCCCTGGCGATGGGAGTGCCGCTCATCGATCCCAAAACCGGCATTTTCGCCGTGATGGAACCCGCCATGGGCAAACAGCTGGGCCACATGGTGCCCCTGGTTGCGCTCGGCTGCGTGATTGGCGAAATCATCCGCCGCTCCGGCGGCAGTGAAGTGCTGGGCGAAAAGATGCTGCAGCGGATCGGCAACAAACGCGGCCCGCTGGCGATGACCATGTGCGGCCTCCTGGTGGGCAGCACCATCTTCTTCGACACCGCGGTAATCCTGCTGGCTCCCGTGACAATAGCCGTCGCCAGGCAATCAAAGAAGTCCATCATCTTCTTCGCGATCCCCATGGCCATCGCCGTGTTGGGGATGCACTCCATCGTCCCGCCGCACCCCGGCGCGGTAGCCATCGCCACCGCCTTGAACGTGAACTTCGGGCTGCTGATCATGTACGGGCTGCTGGCGATGCTGCCCGGCGTGGCCATCGCGTTCCTCTACTCCCAGTGGGCGGCCAGGAAACTGACGGCGAACGGAACCATCGATCTGGACGCGGCGTACGACGGCGGAACCGCCCAAGGGACGGAGGAAAGCACAGAACAGCCAGGCACGACGCCGGTCTCCGGGACTGACGGTGCGCCGTCAGGAAGCGCGGACACTACTTCGGGGACCACAGCCATCGCGACGGCGCCTGCCCGGTCCACCACGTTGACGGCGCTGGAAGGGCACGAGCGTCCCGCCGTCGGGAAACTGCTGTTTGTCCTGCTGCTCCCCATCGTGCTGATCCTGATCCAGACCCTGGCCGGTTCCTTCCGCATCGGCGGCCCGGCCCAGACGGTGCTGGATATCCTCGCGTTCCTGGGCACACCCTGGCTGGCTCTGACCATCACCGTCTTCTGTGCCTACGGACTGCTGCTGACGCCCAAGGTACGGCGCGGGGAGAGCATCTCGTTCTTCGGAATGCAGGGCATGAAGCCGGTGGGTGAAATCCTGGTTTCCACCGGCGGCGGCGTGGCGTTCGGCTCCATCATCGGCGCTTCCGGTGTGGGCAAGCAGCTCCTGGACACCCTGGCGGACATCCACCTTCCGTTGGTGCTGTTCGGATTTGTGCTCGCCGCGATCCTGCGGGCAACGCTGGGAACGACGACGGCGGCGGTCACCTTTGTGGCGGTGCTGCTGGCCCAGTCCTTTGACACCACAAGCCTGAACCCCAGCCAGCTCGCGCTGCTGGCCGTAGGCGTCTCCGCAGGCGGCATGTGCCTGTCCAACTTCAACGATGCAGGCTTCTGGGTCCTCTCCCGCTACTTCGGGATCAGCGAGCAGGTCATGCTCAAGACCTGGACCGTGGGGGTCACCATCATGGGCTGCGTGACGGCAACCATCGCCTCGCTCCTGTGGCTTGCGGTGTCCTGACCGCGGTTCAGTAGCGTGGTTCAGTAGTCTTGGGCTGTGCGAAACGAAGCGGTCATCATCGGTGCGGGAATAGGCGGCCTGAGCACGGCCCGGTCCCTGGCACGCCACGGCTGGTCCGTCACAGTGCTCGAGCAGGCTTCCGCCCTGCCAAGCACCGGCACCATGCTGGGGATGTGGCCACAGGCAGTTAGCGCGCTTGACGCCATCGGCGCGGGCGAAGCCGCACGCAGCAGCGGGGGCTGGGCCCATATTTCCGGCGGTGCCGGCACCCGGCTGTGGACCCCCGAGGGGCGGACTCTGATGTCCGCCCCCGGCGGTGCAGACCTGAACCTGGTCGCCCGGCCCGCACTCCTGGCCGCGCTGGCCAGGGACGTGGACATCAGCTTTGATACCCGGGTGGATGACCCGGACCTGTACAAGGATGCCTACCTGGTTGTCGGCGCGGATGGCACCTTCAGCCGCAGCCGGCACCGGATGTTCGGGGACCGCTTCAGCGCCCGTCCGCTGGGAGCTGTCGCCTGGCGGGGCACAGTCCCTGGAAGCGTCCGGGAACACGGCGAGATTTGGGCGCCTGGTGCCCTGTTCGGCATTACGCCGGCAGGTCCGGATGCCACCAACTGGTATGCCTGCATCAACGCGGACAGTACGTTTGATGCTCCGCACCTGCCGCGCCTTACGGAGCGTTTTGGATCCTGGCGTGGCACCGTCCGGGACGTGATGGACAGGATCGAGGAAGACGGCATTTTGCATCACGGGCTCTTCGAGACGCCCAAACTGCCGTCGTTCACCAGGGGGAACACTGCACTGGTGGGCGACGCTGCCCATGCCATGGCCCCCTTCCTTGGCCGGGGTGCGTGCGAAAGCATTGTGGACGGGGCCGCGCTTGGGCGGGCCGTGGCGAAGGCCTCCACGCTCGACGCCGGCCTGGCCGCCTACGACAGGGCGCGGCGCGCGCGGTCGCAGCGGCTGGTGCGTTCCTCACGCCTGATGGGGAGATTCGCCATGATGCGTACCGGGGTTCAGGCCCGAAACGCGGTAATCGGTACGATCGGGAAGCTGATGAAGCCGCTTATTTCCTGATCTCATGCAGAAGTGCCAGCAGCGCGGCGGCGGTGGTGTTGTCCGTGACAAGTTCGGAAATCATGCCTCCACTAATGGCTGCGGCTATCGGAGCCACCTTATGCCGGCCCGCGGCCACGGCGATCCGTTGCGGAATATGCCGGAGCTCATCGGCCCCGATGCCCAGCAGGAACGGTGCGTGCCCGGCGTCAATCAGTGAGCCGTCCGCACGGAGGAAATGGCCGCACAAATGCCCCACGGCACCCTGCGACGCCAGCCCTGCCAGTTCCTCGGCAGGCACCGGGCTGTAGACGCCGGTGCCGTCAAAACGCTGCATGGATCCAATTCCTACCAGGGCCAGGTCACAGCGTTGCCCCAGTTCCAGCGACTCACGGACCTCCTCCGAGTCCAGGGCTGCGTCCCGTGCGGATCCGGACCGGTAGACGAATGGTGCCGGGAGGGCCCGGAAGGAAGCACCCAGGCGCACCGCAATAAGCTCTGCCGTGTTGGGTCCGCCGCCATCCGGGGCACGGCCGGCTTCCCCCGCTTTGCCGGAACCAACCGGTCTCCCTCCCGGCAGGCAGCCCAGAAGGTCAACCACCGTCAGGTCGGGGCGGTGGGCGGCGGCCATGGAATCGGGCACAGAGGACAACGACCTGCTTGACGCCACCCCCAGGAGTACTTCGCCTGAAAGCCGGGATTCCAGGTAACGGGCCGCCACGTAGCCGAGCCTGCTCGAATTCCCGTAAAGCGCCCGGGGTTTTCCATTGGCAACCAGGCACCGGCGCAGGCCCGTCCGCCGTCGTAATTCCGTTTCCAGCTCCTGGACCCGGTCCACCGGCGGGCCAATCCTGAACTGGACCACGCCCCGCGAGCGCGCCTCCGCCAGGAGGCGCGACACGCTGGGACGGGACAGATGTTCCGCCGCGGCGATATCGTTTTGCCGCATGCCGTCAACAAAGTAGCTGCGCGATACCCGTGCCAGGAGGTCGTCGTGCAGGTCCTCGTCCGCCCGGCCCACGCCCGGTCAGTCCGGGGTCAGCGCGGCGGAGGCGACGCGGACAGCTGAAGTGTGCTTCGTATGAGTTCCACGGCCTCCTCCACCGTCAGCTCGGCCGGAACCCGGATGTGTGCCTCGTCGGCCTGGGGCGGTTCCAGTGTTGCCAGCTGCGATGCCAGCAGCGTGGCGGGCATAAATTCGTGCTCCCGGGTTTCGAGCCGGCGGGCAATGATTTCCGCGGCCCCGTCAATGTAAACCAGGAGCAGATCAGGTACGTGGCTTCGGAGCAGGTCGCGGTAGGACCGCTTGAGGGCAGAGCAGGCCACCACGCTGGCATGGCCCTCACTCACCCCCTTGGCGATGGCTGACCCCACCACCCCAAGCCACGGGATCCTGTCCGCATCGGTCAGCGGAGTACCGGCTGCCATCAGGGCCTTATTTGATGCCGGGTGAAGATCATCTGCGTCGATGAAGGGGATGCCAAGGCTTTCGCCCAGGGCTTTCCCCAGGACGCTCTTGCCGCTTCCCGAAACACCCATCACCACCATGGGCCGGAGTCCCCCGGTCATGGCTTTCCCCCACCCCTGGAGGAGGCCTGCGGGTCCTGCCCCTGGCCGGCTGGTGCAAAGCTGAGCAGCACCTTGCCGGACTCGGCGGAATTCTTGGCCGTTTCAAACGCTTCAAGGCCGCGTTCCAAGGGGAAGACGTGGGTGACAACCGGGTCCACCACCAGGGAACCGTCCGCGAGGGCCGTTATGACGTCGTCGATCTCGTCATTGAACCGGAACGATCCCAGCAGCTCCAGCTCGCGGGTGATGGCAAGGGAAATCAGGACCGGCTGCGGCCCTGACGGCAGGAGCCCAACCATGACCACCTTCCCACCACGCACCGCACCCTTGATGGCAGAAGCCAGGCCGTGGTGGCTGCCGGAGGATTCAATGACGACGTCGGCCTGCACGGCTTCAATGGCCTCCACCGCTGCGGCTTCCAACACCTCATCGGCGCCCACCGCCTGCGCGATCTCCAACGGTCTGCGGTGCATGTCCACCGCCACGATGCGGGCTGCGCCGGCCCGCTTCAGGACAGCCACGGCCAGCGCGCCGATGGGCCCGCTGCCGATCACCAAAGCAGTCTTGCCGCGCACGTCGCCGGCGCGGGACACCGCGTGCCAGGCCACGCTGGCGGGTTCAATCAGCGCGGCCGTCTTCAGGTCCAGGCTCTCCGGCAGGACGCGCAGCATGCGGGACGGAAGGTTGGCGTAGCGGCTGAAGGCCCCGTCAGTGTGCGGGAACCGTGCTGCGCTGCCCAGGTACGTGCAGCCCGGGGACAGGTTCGGCCGGTCCTCGGGGTATTTGACGACGCCGGGGCCGGCTCCCGGCCCCGCGCTTATACCCGGCGTTGCCGGGTGCACGGCAACGGCGGAGCCCTCTGCTGGACCTGATCCGTCTGCCGCCGCGCGGGCCACCACACCCACTATTTCGTGCCCCAGCACCATGGGTGCCTTCAGCACCGACTCCCCGGCCGCTCCGTGCAGCCAGTAGTGCAAATCGGAGCCGCAGATGCCGCCATAAGCTATTTCGACGACAGCCTGGTCAGGGTGTGGTGAAGTCAAAGGGATGTTCTCAATCCGGAGGTCCCCGGCGGCGTGGGCCACCACGGCCGGACCGGATTCAGGCAGCGGTGCTTGGAGCAGCCCGGCTGAGGGAAGCTGTACAGGCGTCGCCATCAGACCACCACCGTCATTCCACCGTCGATGAAGATGGTCTGGCCGTTCACAAAGTTTGAGCCATCCGACGCCAGCCACACCGCGGGGCCCGCAAGGTCCTGGACGGTGCCCCACCTGTTCGCCGGGGTGCGGCCCAAAATCCACGAGTTGAACTGCTCGTCGTCCACTAGGTTCTGGGTCATCTCGGTGTGGATGTAGCCCGGAGCTATGCCATTGATCTGCAAACCCGAGGCAGCCCACTCCGCTGTCATGGCACGGGTCAAGTTCCGCAGCCCACCCTTCGCGGCAACGTACGGTGCGATGGTGGGACGGGCCAGGTCTGTCTGGACCGAGCAGATGTTGATGATCTTCCCGTGTCCGCGCGGGATCATGAACCGCGCGGCTTCACGTCCCACCAGGAAGGCGCTGGTGAGGTCCGTGCTGATGACCCGTTCCCAGTCCGCAACGTCAAGGTCCAGCATCGGCACCCGGTGCTGGATTCCCGCGTTGTTCACCAGGATTTCCAGCGGGCCAACATTCTCCTCGACCCAGGCCACACCGCGGGCGGCCTCAGAATCCTTTGTCACGTCAAAAGCGCAGCTGTGGATCCGGCCCGGCGCAAAATCCGTGGCGAGGGCAACTTCGGCGGCCTTGAGACGCTCGGCGTTAATACCATTCAGCACCACCGTGGCTCCGGCATCCGCCAAGGCGCGGGCCAAGGCGTTGCCGATCCCCCTGCTGGAACCTGTCACCAGGGCAATCCGCCCGGTCAGGTCAAAAAGTGAACTCATGGTGTTGTCTCCTGAACGGTTGCTGTCCTGCGGGCGGCTGCAGCGGGAGCTGACGCCGCGTCGACTGCGGCGTCAACTGCGGCGGAGGCGCTGAGGTTGGCAATGGTTTGCCGCACCACGGCCAGGTCCAGATCGCCCAAGCCTTGGTCCTTCAGTTCGCCGTACAGTCCGACGGCGGCTGTCGCCATCGGCACGGACGCCCCCACAGCGGCGGCACTCGCCAGCACAAAGGAAAGATCCTTGTGCATAAACTTTGCCGGTCCGGTGGGCGCGTAGTCCTTCGCAGCGAGGCGGGGGCCCACAAAATCCAGCACCCGGCTGCCTGCGAGGCCGCCGGAAAGCACCTCAAAGAGTGATGCAACGTCCATGCCCGAGTGTTCGGCGAGTTCTGCAGCCTCGGCGAGCGCCGCCGTCGTGGTTCCCACAATCAGCTGGTTGCACGCCTTGGCGAGCGACCCGGAACCCAGCCCGCCCAGCCTCCGGACGGTGGTGCCCATCGCCTCCAGGACGGGCCGGAGGCGCAGGAAATGTTCGGCCGGGCCGCCGGCCATGATGGCCAGGGTTCCGAGCTGTGCACCTTCGGTGCCGCCGCTGACCGGCGCGTCCAGCACGGTGGCGTTCCCGCCGCTGGCCTCCGCAACGGCAAGGCCGAAGGCCCTGACCCCCACGGGGGACACACTGCTCATCACTACCACCAGGGTTCCCGGTGCCGGCGGGACCAGCCGCCATTCATCGAGGAGAGCGGACGCCGCGTCCTCGATGAAGGACAGATCCGGGAGCATGAAGATGATCACCGGCTGGTCCCGAAGGGCTGCGACGTTTGGCGCGCGGGTTCCGCCGAGCAGCACGAAGTCGTCCACTGCTTCCGGGGAGCGGTTCCAGGCCGAGACCGCCCACCCGGCTTTCAGCAGATTGGCGGCCATGGGAGCACCCATCAGCCCCAGCCCGACGAAGCCGGCACTGCGTGTTGTGCCGTTCAAGGCAGTGGCCTTGCTGTCCGTCGGGCCGGGGGCCTGGGGGTTGTTAGTGTTGTGCAATTTCCAACCTTGGTTCTCGGGCCGGGGCCCGTTTACTGGAGTGACGCCTTTACTGGAATGCGGGGCTTACTTGCCCCAGATGGTGCGGTAAGCGTCCTGGTAACCTACTGGATCCCAGGCATCGGTGACAGTGGTGTTTTCTTTGGTGGAGACGTGGATCTGGGGGACGTAACCGCTGGCGGGCTGATTGTTGAAGGCCCGGTTGAGTTCGTCCACGATCTGCCACCCCTCGGATTTCAGCGGCGAGGGAACGGTGGCGGTCTGGTATTCGCCGGCTTTGATCCGCTGCAGGGCTGAGGAGTCGCCATCGCCCGCGCCCACGTTGAACGGTGCGCCGCCGGCCTTCACGCCGCCGGCGCGCAGGGCTGCCGCCGCGTTTTCGTAGTAGACGTCATTGATGGCCAGGGAGTAGGTCCAGGCTTCGTTGTGCTTGCTCAGCAGCGAGGACACCTCCTGGGGCATCCTGGCGCTGACGTCGGACAGCGGGACGTTGTCGTATTCCAGTACCTTGATGCCGGAGCAGGTTTCCAGTTCCTTCTTGATCATCTGCGATTTGCCTTCGGCAAACGGGATGGAAGAGTCCGTGAAGATCACGACGCCGGCATTGCCGTTCGATTTCGCAATCACGTAATCGGCGCTGATTTTGGCGACGTCCTCTACCTTGGTGGTGATGTTGGTGAACAGCAGCGGGTCGGTGCTGGGACCCGGTGTGGAGAGCGCCTGCCAGGCGGCCAGCGGGATATTGGCGGCGTTGGCCTCGGCCACCTGGGCGGCGGTGGTCTTGGGATCAAACCCGCCGATCACGATGCCGTCGGGTTTGGTGGTGAGGGCCTGGCTGAATGCGCTCTGGATCCCGGCGGGCGTGCCGAGCCCGTCGATGACCTTGACGTTCCAGCCGATGGCCGTGGCAGCTTCCTGCAGGCCCTTCGCCACGCCTGCCACGCCGGGGTTGGTCATGGACTGGGCCACATAGACCAGGGTCTTTCCCGCCACAGCCTTGGGGCCTGTGGTGGGTCCGTCCCAGGGGGTATCGGTCTTGGATGCCGCATCTACGGCCTTCTGGGCCGTGGCAACGACGTCTGCACAGCCGCTGTCCCCCGCGGCAGCTGAGCCCGCCGAGGCGGATTCGGAGGAACCGCTGGTGCAGGCTGTGAGCCCCAGGGCCATGATGGCGCCGGCCGCAAGCAGCAGTCGGGGAGCGGTTTGGTTCATGGTGAAGCCTTTCGGTCATAAGGAAAGTGCCTGAGGTGATGCCTTGGTGCAGGTGGTCAGGAAGCAGTGCTGGTCAGGAAGCCGTGCTGGTCAGGAAGCAGTGGTGGCCGGAGCCGGCGGAAGTGCGGCGGTACTGGCCGGTCCGGCGGGAGCCGAGGGTCCGGCGTCGTCCGCCTTGGGCTGGGTGGGCGGCGGGGCGGCAACAGCACCCGCCCGGAGCTTGCGCCGGGCTGAGTAACCGGCCAGGCCGACGGCGATCAGCAGGGTGACGCCGTTGAAAAGCGGGGTGACCCAGAACTGGGCGCCCAGCTGCGAAATGCCGGCCAAGCCGATCGCGAGGGTGATCACAGCAACCAGGGTGCCGATGACGTTGGCACGTCCCGGTTTGATGGCGGTGGCTCCCAGCAGCGCCCCGACGAACGCCGGCAGCAGGTAGTCCATGCCGACGCTGGGGTTTCCGATCTGCTGCTGCGAGGCGAGCAGCACGCCGGCCACGCCGGTGACCACTGCCGAGAACGCGAAGGCGTAGATGGAGTACCGCTTGGTGGGGATGCCCATCAGGGCAGCTGCCCGCGGGTTGGAACCCAGCACGTAGAAGTAGCGGCCCAGCGGCAGCCGTTCGAAGAGGATCCAGAGGATCACGGCGACGATCAGCAGGTACACGGCAACGATCGGCACTCCGGCGATCTTGGAATCGTAGAGGTCCTTGAAGGAGACCGGGAGGCCGCCGTCACCCGGCACCACCCGGGCACCGTTGGTGATGGCTCCGGTGATGGCGTACAGCACGGTTCCCGTTCCCAGGGTGGCAACAAAGGAGTCGATCTGTCCGAATTCCACCAGCAGCCCATTGATCACACCCACCAGTGCCATCACCGCAATGGCCACAAGCGCGGCGATGCCCCACGGCATGCTTCCGTCCACGATGAGCTTAAGGACAATGACGTGGGAGAGCCCGAGGCCGTAGCCGATGGAGAGGTCGAACTTTCCCGTGGCGATCGGAATCATGGCGCCCAGCGCCAGCAGTGCCGGAATCGCCTGGTTGCTGAGGATGGCGTTGAAGTTGCGGCCGGAGAGGAAGGTCTGCGGCAGGATCAGGGCAAATACCGCGAACAGCACCACCAGGATGAGGACGAGCCCATAGGGCCCGAGGAGGTGCGCCGCGCCGCCGCGCTGGCGGTTGGTCTTTAGCTGGGTCATGTGAGGATTACTCCGAAGTGAGAGCAGCACCGGAGGCCGCCGCAGTGAGATTTGAAATGGTCAGGTCAGCGCCGGACAGCTCCGCGGTGACGGTTCCCTGGACAAAAACGAGTGCACGGTGGCAGACGTTGGCGACTTCCTCGAAGTCGGTTGAGATCATCAGGACGGCAAGGCCGGCAGCCAGCGACTCTTCCAGCAGCGTGTAGATGTCTGCCTTGGCGCCGACGTCCACTCCGGCGGTGGGTTCCTCGAGGATGATGAGCTTCCTGCGCGTGCTGAGCCACCGGCCGATCATGATCTTCTGCTGGTTGCCGCCTGACAGTGTGGCAATCGCCACTTCCGTCAGGGCAGGCCGGACTCCGTAACGCTCCACGAGCTCCGCTGCCAGCTGCCGTTCCTTGCGGGGACTGGTCCAGGCGAAGGGGTTCCGGGAGCGGATCCTCGGGTTGGGCAGGAAGTTCTCCCGGAGCGACAGTTCGGGAGCGCAGCCCTCTTCCATCCTGTTGCTGGTGACGAATCCGACGCCGGCGTCCACGGCTTCCGCCGGTGTCCGGGGGTGGAAGTCTTTTGAGTCGAGCAGGACGCTCCCGGAGGTCATCCTGTGCGCCCCTGCCAGTGCGCGTCCCAGCTCCATGTGCCCTGCGCCGGTGAGCCCTACCATTCCCACAACTTCGCCGGCACTGACCGAGAAGGAGATGGCCCTTGTCTGCGAGGTGGTCAGTTCGTTGACTTCCAGGCGGACCGATTGTTGCTGGATGCCGCTTCCGGACGTGTAGCTGACGGGTTTGTGGCCCACGATATCCAGCACAAGTTCGCGTGGGGATTTCTCGCCGATGGGACCGCTGTGGATGAGCCGGCCGTCGCGCAGCACCGTGACGGTGTCCGAGATGGCGAAGACTTCGTCCAGGCGGTGGCTGACGTACAACAGGCCATGCCCATTGCTCCGCAGTTTCTCCAGGACATCAAAGAGACGGCGGGAATCCGCGGCCGGCAGGCTCGCCGTTGGTTCGTCCAGGACGATGACCGAGGCGTTGGAGGCCAGCGCCCGGGCAATGGCGACAAGGGATTTGTCTGCCCTGGTCAGTTCGGACAAGTAACGGTCCGGCTCGAGGTGCGAGGCCACGGTCTGCAGCGCCTTCGCGGCGCTGTCACGCACCTGGCGCCAGGAGATAAAACCGCCCCTGCGTCCAAAGCCCGTGCCCAAGGCAATGTTCTCGGCGATGGTCATGGAGTCCACCAGCCCAAGGTCCTGGTGGATAAAGGCCATGCCGGCGCTGGCTTCCGGCGTTCCCAGCGGATGGCCCGCCACCGTGATGCTGCCGCTGGTGGGGGTGTAGAGCCCCGAGAGGATCTTGATCAGTGTGGACTTGCCTGCGCCGTTCTGGCCAAGCAAGGCGTGGATGCTGCCGGCTTCCAGCGTGAGGTTGACGTCCTGCAGGGCCGCATTGACGCCAAAGCGTTTGGATAACTGGTCGATCTGAATCAGCGGCATCGCGGGAGGGTTGAGTCCCATGTTCGCTCCTTGCAGCCCCAGTGCTGCCTAAATTTCTGGGTGGTCACCAATGACCTGCTGACCAACATCTTGTACTAAGACCAACATATTGGTCAAGGCTTGGTCAGAAAGTGTTCCCTGGGGAACCCGCCTAGAGCGAGTGGGCACTCAAGGGATTGGCGAGTGCGCGCGCAATATGCTGCAGCTCGCCAACGATTTCGGCATGATCCAGCTCGTCAGCACGGGCCTTGAGCAGGGTGGCACTGATGGCAAACTGCGCCGGCTCGCCGGGAAGGTTCACCACTGGCACCGCAAAGCAGACGACGCCGATGTTCGTTTCCTCGTCGTCCATGAAATAACCGCGCTGCCGGGACGTCTGAAGCTCCCCCATGAGGTCCGTCAGGCTGGTCAGGGATTTCGGCGTGAACGGCACAAAGGTCTTGCCGCGGTACCGGTCTTCCACCACGGCGTCCGGAAGGGTAGCCAGCACCGCCTTGCCCGTGGCTGTGACGTGGGCGGGGAACCGGTCGCCGATGTTGGCAGTCAGCCGAATGGGATTAGTGCCCTCATAGCGGGCGAGATAGAGGACATCGGTGCCGTCCAGCAGTGCAAGGCGCGCGGCCTCGCGGGATATCAGCCGGGAGCGGCGGCACAACGCATAGAACTCGGCGAGCTGGTCGGCAGAGCGGAGGTAGTCTCCGGCGAGCGAAAGGATCCGCCGCCCCAGGGTCAGGCGGCCGTCCGAGCGCCTCAGCATGCCCTCGCCTTCAAGGGCTGCGCAGATGTTGGCGGTGGAAGACTTGGCGAGATTCATTGACTTTGCGAGCTCAGGAACGCTGGCGCCCGCTTGTCCGGCTGCCGCGACCAGTTCCAGAATGGCCATCCCCCGTGTGATTGCCGGAACCGAGCTCTGCCCGCTGACGCCCGCTTCTGTTGCCGTCTCTGCCGTCATGCTTTCCTGCCCCTATCCAAAATATTGACTTTCAGCCAGTATATTGGCTTATCATTGCGGAGTCACCCCTCCCCGCCCTTCTGCGGGACAGGTGGCACCTTGTATGGCCGCCCGGGCGTTTCGCCGGCGTCCAGCCCGGCAGTCCGGAATGGTTCCCAAATTTCAAGGAGTACACCGTGTGCGCGGAAGAAATCAGGCCTAGTCCACTTTACCCAGCCGAGGCCAGGAATGGGCCCCCTGTTGGCAAAGAGGCCTTTGA
Organism: Arthrobacter sp. CDRTa11; assembly: GCF_026427775.1. Lineage (NCBI taxonomy): Bacteria > Bacillati > Actinomycetota > Actinomycetes > Micrococcales > Micrococcaceae > Arthrobacter > Arthrobacter sp. CDRTa11. The sequence continues at coordinate 4,342,876 of NZ_CP044532.1, forward strand.
AGAGGTGTTCGAACAGGTGAAGACCTGGGGCACCTACCCGGACCCGTCTGCCGGGGCGTGGCAAACAGTCACGCCTGCTTCAATTGTGGAAGCGGCTTCGCTGGTCCGCAGCGGCCGGGTGGTTCCCACCGCCCTGCCCTGGAACACAGTCAGCGGACCTTCCAACGCCAATCCTGCGCTGCACTACATGACGGACCTGGGCGTGCGGGAGGCGCCGGAGCCGTCCTGCAACAAGGACTTCATCGGCGTCGACTACCACGGCAAGGCCGTCAGCCACCTGGATGCCCTGAGCCACATTGCCTACAAGGGCCTCCTCTACGACGGGCAAACCTCCAAGGAGGTTGTCACCGCTACGGGCGCAGACTTCGGCTCGGTCAGCTCACTGGGCTCCCTGGTCACGCCGGCCGTTTTGCTGGACTTCACCGTCCTGTTCGACGTTCCCTGGCTGGAACCCGGCACCGCCATCCACGCGGAGGACATCCTCGCCGCGGAGGCAAAGCTTGGCGTGAAGATCACCGCCGGCGACGCCGTCCTGATCCGGACAGGGCACTTCCGCCGCGCCCACGAGCTGGGCATCTGGGACTCCTCAGAGCTGAGCGCAGGACTGCACGTTGACTGCATGCCGCTGCTGGCCGAGCGCGGCATCAGCGTTTTGGGCGGCGACGGCGACTCGGACGTCCGCCCCTCCCCCACCCCGGGCATCCACTCGCCCATCCATATCCTGGCCATCACCGCGATGGGCCTGCCCCTCCTGGACAACCTCGACCTCGAAGCACTCGGCGCGGCCTGCGCCGAAGAGGACCGCTACCGGTTCATGTTCGTTGTTGCACCCCTCAACATTCCCCGCGGCACAGGTTCGCCCGTAAACCCCTTGGCGGTCTTCTAATGAAATTCACAGTAGGAATTTCCCCCGATTTCCTCGACACCGCCGGCAACAACGTCTGGGGCGACATCGGCCTGGCGGGCCTCGACCAGGCCGGCATCGCGTGGGAGTACATGAAGGAGAAGGCCCAAGCGCTCATGCCGGCCCAGATGGAACAGTACGATGCCATCCTCTACGCCGCGCCCGCCGTCACCGCGGATTCCTTCGCCGGCGTCGGTAATCCACCGCTGATCCTGGCCCGGTTCGGCGTCGGCTATGACGCCGTGGACCTCGCCGCCTGCACCGCAGCAGGGACCGTTGCCACCATTACCCCCGACGGCGCCCGCGGCCCCGTGGCCACTGCCACCCTGTCGATGCTCCTGTCAGTCCTGCACCACACAGTGACCAAGGACCGGCTGGTGAGGGACCAGCGCTGGGATCTGCGGGAGAACTTCATGGGCACCGGCCTGACGGGAAAGACCGTCGGCCTGCTCGGCGTCGGGAATACCGGCGGCGAACTGATCCGCCTGCTCGCCCCGTTCGGCGTCCGCTGTGTTGGCTATGATCCCTTCTGCCCGCCGGAGCGGGCCGCCGAACTCGGCGTTGAACTGATGGAACTCGAAGACGTGGCGGCGTGCTGCGACGCGCTGGTTGTGATGGCCGTCCTGACGGACCAGACCCGGCACATCGTCGACGCCGGCATCCTGGACCGGATGAAGCCCACCGCCGTTGTCATCAACATGGCGCGCGGACCCATCATCAACGAGCCTGACCTCATTGCTGCACTGGAGAGCGGACGCATTGCAGGGGCCGGGCTGGACGTCTTCGAAGAAGAACCCGTCAACAATGCGCTCCTTGGACTGGAGAATGTCACGTTGTCGCCGCACTGCCTGTCCTGGACCGACGAGATGTCCCTGGGTAACGGCGGCAGCTGCGTGCGGGCCATCGTGGATGTTGCCAACGGGCGAACCCCTACATTTGTCATCAACCGGGAGGTACTGGATTCAGCGGCCTTTAAGGACAGGCTCAGCCTCCAGGCACGCTAGGCCGTTGCCCCTTGAAGGGGCACTTACACCACGAGGAGCCCTCTTTGCGCATCGCACGAATAACCACACCGGAAGGTCCGCAGCACGCCATCCTGCGCGACGGCAGCTGGGACCACATAGCCGATCCCTTTGCCCGGCCTTTGACCTATACCGGGGCCTCAACAGCCGACGCCGACGCCGTCTTCCTTGCGCCCGTCAGGCCGGCAGTCATTGTTGGGATTGCCCACAACCTCACCAACAACAACCACCCGCTGCCCATCCAGGCGTGGCTCAAATCGGTCCACACGCTCGCGGACCCGGACGCTCCGATCCTGGCCGCACGCGGGCGGGGCACGGTGAACGTTGAGGGGGAACTCGCCGTCGTCATCGGAAAGACCTCCACGGCCCTGACCGTGGAGAACGCCCTGGAGCACATCCTCGGGTATACCTGCGTCAACGACGTCACCAACGTGGACCAGGGTGCGGTGGACGAGCGCAACTTCCAGGGCAAGGCCGGCGTCAACTATACCCCGCTTGGCCCCTGGATCGAGACCGACATTCCGAATCCCGGACTGGTGGGGATTGATGTGATTGTCAACGGCGAAGTAAAGGCGAAGTCGGGCTCGTTCAACCTGCCGTCGTCGGTGGAGGAGTGCCTTGTTTACGTGACATCATGGCTGACCCTCGAGCCCGGAGACGTGGTGATGACCGGCGCTCCCGGCACCGCAGTCGCGGTCGAGCCAGGTGACCGGGTGGACATCGACCTGGGCGGCATCGGAAGGCTTTCCAACAGGGTCGCGTAAACGCACGTTACACCTGAGGGAGTGTGGGTGGCCTGTGACGATTCCGGTTAACGGCGCATAATTGAATCCACAGGCGGCGGCCTGCAGAGGAGGACACCATGCGGATTCTCGGAGCGCTCATTGTTATCTGGCTGATCATCGGAGGCCTCGCCGCCTGGCAGCGCGGATACTTCGGCGGAGCAGGCACCACCTGCGCGGAGATCGGCACCGTGGCGGTGACCATCGTCGCCGGACCGCTGAATTACATGGGAGCCAACCCGCAGATTCAGTGTGAACTGCCTCAGCCGTCACAGTAGCTGTTGGGTGTGCCTTCGGTGATCCTTCCCTAGAGTAGGGAGTGCCGGGTGCGGCCGCGTCCGCACCCGAATCGATCCTCCAGTCTCGAAAGGACCGCCGCGATGGCTTTCATCACCGTTGGAACCGAAAACAGCACTGACATCGAGCTCTACTATGAAGACCGCGGCACGGGCCAGCCGGTGGTCCTGATCCACGGGTACCCTTTGGACGGTTCATCGTGGGAGAAACAGGCTGCCGCGCTCCTCGACGCCGGCTACCGCGTTATCACCTATGACCGGCGCGGGTTCGGCAAGTCCAGCAAGCCGACGGCGGGCTATGAGTACGACACTTTCGCCGCCGACCTTAATACCCTTCTCACCACCCTGGACCTGAACGACGCCGTATTGGTCGGCTTCTCCATGGGCACCGGCGAGGTTGCCCGCTACCTCACCACCCATGGTCCGGCGCGGGTGGCAAAGGCCGCCTTCCTGGGATCACTGGAACCGTTCCTTCTGCAGACGGAGGACAACCCTGACGGCGTTCCGCAGTCTGTCTTCGACGGGCTCACCGAGGCCGTCACCGCCGACCGCTACGCGTTCTTCACCGAGTTCTTCAAAAACTTCTACAACACCGATACGTTCCTGGGCACGCCGCGGCTCAGCCAGGAAGCGCTCAGCGCCAGCTGGAACCTCGCGGCAGCCTCCGGAGCCACCGCCTCCGTGGAAGCCCAGCCCACCTGGCTCACCGACTTCCGGGCGGACATTCCCAACATCAAGGTTCCGGCGCTGATTCTGCACGGCACGGCGGACAACATCCTGCCCATCGACTCCACCGGACGGCTGTTCGCCAAGGCCCTCCCGAGCGCTGAATATGTGGAGATCGACGGCGCGCCGCACGGGCTGCTGTGGACGCACGCCGCTGAGGTCAACGAGGCCCTGCTGCGGTTCCTCGCCAAATAGCATGTAGCAGGCAAGCCGCCGGAAAGGCATCCGGCGACACAGCAGAGGGGCCCGGTTCACAAAAACCGGGCCCCTCTGCTGCTGGTGCGGAAACTGCTGCCTGGTCAGGCCCTGGCAGCATTGGGCGGCAGTGCCAGCTTGAACACCTTGGCCCAGGAGGATCCAACCTGCTTGAGCAGCGGACCGGTGGTGTACTTCAGGCCATAGCGCTGGCAGATCTCACGGACCCGGGGCGCCACTTCGGCGTACCGGTTGGACGGCAGATCGGGGAAGAGGTGGTGCTCGATCTGGTGGGAGAGATTGCCCGTCATCAGGTGCATGAACCTGGAACCTGAGATGTTGGCCGAGCCGATCATCTGGCGGACATACCAGTCGCCGCGTGTTTCACCTTCCACCATCTCCTCGGTAAAGGTGTCCGTGCCCTCGGGGAAGTGGCCGCAGAAAATCACTGCGTGGGCCCACACATTGCGGACAGCGTTGGCAGCCAGGGTTCCATAGAGTGCCTGCTTGCCGGATCCGGTGAGCATTGCCACGGCGGGCGTGGCCGCATAGTCCTTGGTGAACTGCGTGATCACCTTTCGGCCCAGGGCCTTGAGGTCCTTATGCAGTGCTTCCTTGGACTTGGTGCCTTCCTTGTACTCGGTCAGCTCGAGGTCGTAAATGGCAATGCCCCACTCAAAAATGGGCGCCAGGATGGCATTGAACAGCGGGTTGGCCAGGTTGATGGGCTTCCACGGCTGGTTCTCGTCCATGCGCAGGAGGTTGTATCCGACGTCGTTGTCCTTGCCCAGCACGTTGGTCCAGCGGTGGTGCAGGTCATTGTGGGTGTGCTGCCAGGAGCGCGACGGCGTGACGAAGTCCCATTCCCAGGTGGTGGAGTGGATGTCCGGGTCCCGCATCCAGTCCCACTGGCCGTGCAGGATGTTGTGGCCCAACTCCATGTTTTCCAGGATCTTGGCCAGGCTCAACAGCGTGGTGCCGGTAACCCAGGCGGCCTTGTTCTTGCTGACCAGCAGAGCCGCGCGGCCGGAAATCTCCAGCCCGCGCTGGATCTTGATCATGCGCCGGATGTAGGCGGCGTCCGAGGCTCCGCGCTTGGCCAGGATCTCGTCGCGGATGGCGTCGAGTTCGCGGCCCAGCTCAGCTACCTGTTCGTCTGTCAGGTGCGCCGCAGCGGGCGGGCGCACCGTAGGACTGCCGGACTCGGCCAACGCTCCGGGGCGTGTCCGTGTCCCGCCGGTCGAGGTTGCCTTGCTTGCTGAAATTACTGACATACGGTGCTGCTCCTCAGAGTTCGAGGTTGACGGGTCCGGCGGCTGCCGAGACACACGTTTGGATCAATTGGCCGGGCTCACCATGGACCTCGTTGGTGCGGAGGTCCCGGACCTGTCCGGCCAGGAGCGGGGTCAGGCAGCTGTGGCAGATGCCCATCCGGCAGCCGCTGGGCATGAGTACCCCGGCGTCCTCACCCACGTCCAAAAGGGGAGTATCGCCGTCGGCGTCCACTTCCCGGTCCGACGCTTCAAAGGTGACAAGGCCGCCGTCGTGCCCCACACCGCCGGCGAAGGCGGTATTGAAGCGTTCGATCATCAGGTTTCCCGGGTCGCCGGGGAGCGCCACATCCGAACCGGGGGCACCTGCTGTGAGGGCAGCCTGTTTCCAGAGCGCCTCGGCGTCGTCCAGGAAGCTGTCCGGGCCGCAGGCGTATGCCGAACGTTCCTTCCAGTCCGGGCAGATCTCCTCAAGCTCGGCGGTGGTGGTGAAATCCAGGCGGCCTTGCTGCCCGGTAAACCAATGGGCAAGCCGGAAGTTGGGGAACTGGTCCGCAAGTTCGGCCAGTTCTTCCCGGAAGAGGCTCTCGCCGGGGGTACGGGCAGAGTGGATCAGGACGACGTCGGCATCCGGGCGGCGCGGCACCAGCGTACGGATCATGGACATCACCGGAGTGATGCCGCTGCCCGCGGTGACCATCAGCAGGGGCCGGGGGTGCTCCGGGAGGACAAAGTCACCCTGCGGTGGGGCCAGGAACAGGACGTCCCCGGGACGGGTAGTGCGGACCAGCGTCCCGGACACTGCCCCGACGTCGGTGACGGTGATGGCGGGATCTTTGCCGGCGGGGGCGCTGAGCGAGTAGGACCGCCAATGGCGGACCCCGTCCAGTTCGACGCCGATGCGCGCCCACTGGCCTGCCAGGTGCGCATGCCAGCCGCGGCCGGGGCGGAAGAAGATGGTGGCGGACTGGGCCGTCTCCTGGACAACACGGGTCACCACGCCGCGGAGCTGCCGGGCGGAGAAGACCGGATTAAAGAGCGCAAGGATATCTTCGGGCGCCAAGGGCGTGGTCAAAACCGAGGCCGCCTGGGCCAGCTGACGCAGCCGGATCATGCCGTTGTTCCTAAAGCGGCGCGAGCCATATTTCTCTCTCCCGTCACATGACCGTTCCGCAGTCACGCTGTAATGGTGGACGCTAAGCCCCCAAAGCCGCTATAAGCCTAACGGCTTCCATCCGCCGATGGTTCCCCCATTGATATTAGTAAGCCAACTGATCAAAATCCAAACATGCACTCCCGGTCGGCCGGACAGCACTGGCGTCGGTGATCAGCGGGCGTCGCGCTCTTCGAATTCCTCATCGAGATCGAAGTGCCGGAACTCTGTCTCGGGGTTCGGCCCGCCTTCAGACACGTATTCATAGTCGAGTTGGCGCTGGACCTGGCTATCCAGAACCTGGAGCTCCAGGTCAGGCACTGCTGAGAGGTCTGCCGGAAAATCTTCTTCCGGCGTCAGATGGAGCTTGTCAGACATGGGTGCCTCCCGGGGTCGTCACGGATTGCCCGGCCGCAGTGGCGCGAACCCTCTCAGGATATTCCCTGTTTCACCGAACACCCAGCCGTTTCAGCAATTGTCAGGAGCCGGCCCGGCTCCAGCCGACGGCCGGCGCGACATGCCGGGCGATATTGCCCAGCAGCTTGGCGTTGAAGTCCACGCCGAGCTGGTTGGGGACCGTGACGAGCAGGGTGTCCGCCGCCTGCACAGCGGCGTCGCCTGCGAGTTCCGCGGCGATGACGTCCGGAGCCCCTACATAGCTTTTTCCGAACCGCGCCGTCAGCCCGTCGATGATGCCTACCTGGTCCCGGGTGTCCCGGAGCGCACTGCCTGCAAAGTAGCGGCTGTCTTCCTCGTCCACGATGGGCAGGATGCTGCGGCTGACCGAAACCCGTGGCTGGTGCTTGTGGCCTGCCGCCGCCCAGGCCTCCCGGAACAGCTGGATCTGCTCCGCCTGGAGCTGGTCAAAGGGCACCCCTGTGTCCTCGGTCAGCAGGGTGGAGCTCATCAGGTTCATCCCCTTACCGGCCGCCCACACTGCCGTCTTCCGGCTCCCGGCTCCCCACCAGATGCGTTCCGGCAGCCCCGGCGACTGCGGCTGGACGGGCAGCAGCCCGCTGGCACCACCGGCATAGCGCGGATCCGCCTCCGCCACGCCTGCGCCGCTAATGGCATGCCGGAACTGGTCTGTGTGCCTGCGGGCCATATCGGCGTCGGTCTCGCCGGGCTCCGGCAGGTGCCCGAAGGCGGCAGCTCCGTTGCGGGCCGGTTCGGGTGAACCCCGGCTGATACCGAGCTGAAGCCGGCCTCCGCTGATCAGGTCCGTGGCGGAAGCTTCCTCTGCCATATAAAGGGGGTTTTCGTAGCGCATGTCGATCACGCCGGTACCCATTTCGATCCGGCTGGTGCGGGCAGCGATGGCAGCCAGGAGCGGGAACGGGGAGGCCTGCTGGCGGGCGAAGTGGTGGACCCGGAAGAACGCGCCGTCGATGCCCAGCTCCTCCGCCGCGACGGCAAGTTCGATGCCCTGGACCAGGGCCTCGCCCGCGGTCCTGGTGCGGGAACCCTGGCCGGGGCCCCAGTGGCCAAAAGAGAGGAATCCGATGCGCTGCATGTCAGGACCAACCTTCAGGGGCCGCCAGGCATTCCCGCGCCAGCCATTCCCATCCCTGCCCGGGTACAGGAGAATCTCAGGAGCATCGGCAACGGAGAAGAACCTGGGGAAAGCGGCCGTGCCGTGGAAAGGTGGTTGGCCTGTGGCGCACTTCGACTTTTGTGTGGTGGGCGGAGGCATTGTTGGACTGGCCACGGCCTACCAGCTGCTCCGCAAGAACCCGGGCGCCTCCGTGGTCCTGCTGGAAGCTGCCGAAACCCTGGCCTCGCACCAGACCGGCCACAACAGCGGCGTCATCCACTCCGGGATCTACTACCCGCCGGGCAGCCTGAAGGCCCGGTTCAGCAAGGCCGGCGCGGAACAGACCCGGGAGTTCTGCCGCGAGCACGGCCTGCGGTACCAGGAGCCGGGCAAGCTGCTGGTGGCCACCACGGAGTTGGAGCGGCGGCGCCTGGATGACCTGGAAGAGCGGGCGGCCATCCACGGCCTCGGCTCTGAGCGCCTGGACCAGGCGGAGCTGGCGCGGCGCGAGCCCCATGTAGCCGGACTTGGTGCCCTCCTGATTCCCAGCACCGGAATCGTGGACTACCGGGCGCTGGCACTCAAGCTGGCAGAGCTTGTCGAGGCGGCCGGCGGCCAGGTGCTCACCGGCAACCGCGTGACCTCCATCAAGGAGTCCGCAGACCGGGTGGACGTTGGAACGGGCACTGAGCGGTACAGCTGCGGCAGGCTGGTGGTGTGCGGGGGGCTGCAGTCGGACCGGCTGGCGGAGCTGGCGGGCCTGGACATAGACGTGCAGATCATCCCTTTCCGCGGCGAGTACTTCCAGCTGCCCGCTGAGAAATCCGATTACGTCAGCCACCTCATTTACCCCGTACCTGATCCTGCCCTCCCCTTCCTGGGCGTCCATCTCACCCCGACCATAGACGGCACCATCACGGTGGGGCCCAACGCCGTCCTGGGCATGTCACGCGAGGGCTACCCCAAGTTCTCCATCAACGTGCCGGACATGGCGCGCTACGTCCGCTTTCCGGGGCTTTGGCGGGTTGCGCGGGCCAACCCGGCCACCGCTGCCAGGGAACTGCGGAATTCGCTGTTCAAGGGCAGCTACCTTCGGGAGTGCCGGAAGTATGCGCCGGGCCTGACCAGGGCGGACCTGCTTCCGCACGAGGCCGGGATCCGGGCCCAGGCCGTCCGCCGCGACGGCACCCTCATCCACGACTTCCTGTTGGCGGAAACACCCCGCATGATCCACGTCCTGAACGCGCCCTCCCCCGCCGCCACCGCGGCACTGCCCATCGGCGCGCACCTGGCGTCCAAGGCCTCAGCACCGTCCAAGGCGTCAACGCGACCCAGGCCGCCAGACGGTGTCATGTAGCGGGAAGCTCTCAGTCATTTAGGGGGAAGCTCCCAGCCTTGGCTGATATTCCAATGGCTGGGAACGCCGAGCACGGCGGTCCTTGGTCACGGAAGCACAAAGGACAACTATGTTAAGAACGCCGGAATTCTCCAGGAAAACGCTCATGCTGGGAGCGGGGATGGGCTTCCTGGCCCTCGCCACGGGATGCGCCAGGACAGGCAGTGAAGCGCAGCCGGCGTCGGCCGCTTCCTCGCCTGCCTCCACCGCTGCCGCGGCCCCGGAGTGGGAGTATACGGGAGCCATGGGGCCGCAGGAGTGGGGAACCCTCAGCCCCTCCTACACATCCTGCCAGGCGGGCACGGCGCAGTCCCCCATTGACCTGACGGGCGCAGCCCTCAATGGAATGGCCAGCGGCACCGGAGACCAAGGCAGTGTCATCCAGCTGCAGTACCAGCCATCGGATGCTGAAGTGGTCAATAACGGGCACACGTCCGAGCTCCACTCGACTGCTCCCCAGGTGATGCTGCTCAACGGGCTGCCCTGGACGTTCAAGCAGTTCCACTACCACGCACCGTCCGAGCACACCCTGGACGGGAAACGGTTCGAGGCCGAATTCCACTTTGTCCACCAGTCCGACGACGGCCGGCTGGCCGTGCTGGGTGTGCTCGCCGTCGAGGGCCCGAACAATGCCGCCTGGGCGGCTTTTGTGGACGCTGCCGCCGCCGCTCCCGCCGCAGGCTCCAAGGCCCCGGCCGGCGTCGTCGATCTTGGCGCACTCATCCCGGCCTCGCTGGACCACTTCGCCTATACCGGCAGCCTCACCACACCTCCCTGCTCGGAAAATGTCCAGTGGCTTGTCCTGGAAACCCCGGTCGAGCTGGGGCGGGTGCAGCTGGACGCGCTGACCGCAGTCCACGACGGCAACGACCGCCCCCTCCAGTCCCTCAACGGCCGTGCTGTGAGTGTGGTGCACCAGTAATTCCGACAGCTACGCGCCGCGTCCAGTGCCGTCAGGGGACCTCGATGGTCACCACAGCCGGGCGGGATACAGCGGGCACAGCGGCTATTGCGGGCACAGCGGATATGGCGGCGACGGGGGCGGTGGTTCCGGGAACGGCAGGTCCGGACGCCCCCGTGCCGTGCGCCCCTGTGCCATCCGCCGCGGGCCCAGGCGCTGTGGGTTCAGGCGCCGTGGGTTCAAGAGCTGTGGCAGCCGTGGCCGAAGTGACGGCCCTGGACACACAGCACGCCATCTTTTCCGTGGCGTTCTTCTGCCTGGCGCTGTAGAAGACGTCGCGGTGGTCAATGGCACCCTCCAGCCGGAGGATCCTGACTTCGCAGAGACCGCATTCGCCCTTGCGGCAGTCGAACATCATGTCCAGGCCGGCCCCCTCAAGGGCCTCCAGCATCGATACGCCTGGCCCCACCGGAACCTCCATCCCCAAACGGGGAACCCGGACGATGAACTGCTCGGGCCGGTACCAGCCGCTGTTTCCGAAAGTCTCGTAGCGAAGGCTTGCTGGGCTGAGGCCCTGCTGGGTCCACGCCCGGCGGACTGCATCCATCAGCCGGATGGGGCCGCACATGTAGAGCTCGGTACCGTCGTCCTCGATGCCGCCCACCAGGCGGTTCACGTCCAGGAGTGTCCCTTCGGCGTCGCTGTGGACCACAAGGTTTGCACCGTGTAGCTCCTCCAACTCAGGCAGATACGCCATGGCGGCCCGCCGGCGGCCGGCATACACCAAGGTGTAGTCAAGCCCCAGGTTTTTCAGGACGACTGCCATCCCGGCTATGGCAGTGATGCCGATTCCTCCGGCCAGCAGGATGTAGCGCGCCGCGCCAACCCGGAGTGGAAAGTTCTGCAGCGGCTGGGTGATTTCCAGCCGGTCGCCGCGCTGGAGGCCGTGGATAAAGAGGGAGCCGCCCCTCGACGCCGGTGCCTTCAGGACGCTGATCGCCAGCCGCTTGCCGTCCTGGCTGGATTCCACAATGGAATAGGACCGCCTCACCCGCTGCCCGTCAATGCGAACCATGACATCGAGATGCGAGCCCGGCTCCGCTTTCAGTGGCCGGTCCGGTTCCAGCACGATCCGCTGGATGTCAGTCGCGATGTTTCGGGCCTCGACAACTGTTCCCAGCTGCCACACTTCAGTATTTGATGCTGCCACGGCTATCCGTCCGCTCGTAGTGGCTGCCTGCGTCAGGCACTGGGAACCAGGCGGCCTTCGGCCTCGAGCTGGCGTTCAATCAGCCGCCTCACCCACATGCCGCCGGCATCGATGTTGAGGTTGTAGAACTCGTAGTCGGGATTGGCGTCGATCGCTTCCTGCTGCGCGGCGAGCATCGCCTCATCTTCGCCAAAAACGCCATGCACGCCGTCCCGCAGCTGGGTGGTGATGAGCTGGCTGTCCAGCCGGTAATTCCGCATAAAGGCCCAGAAGTAGTGGCAGGACTTGTCACCCTCAGGGGTGATCGCGTTCATGACAAAACCGTTGACGCCCTGGCTGCGGTCGCCGTCGAACGCTCCCGTTCCGGCTTTGGCCACCCCAACGTCTATGTTGATGACCGACGGCGAGCGGAAGGTGATGATCTGCCAGCGGTCCACTTTGCCAGCGAAGCCCGGGAATTTGTCCCTCATGTTCTTGAGCCAGAATGGCGGGGCATCGATATCAAACATCCACCGGGCGACCGTGACGGTGTCGCCGTCGTGCGTGACCACGAAGTCAGACTCGCTCAGCTCCTCCTGCCCGATCGAGGAGGAGTGGATAAATTCCTCGTGGGTGAGGTCCATCAGGTTGTCCAGCACCAGCTGGAAATTGCACGGCGCATGGATGGTTTCGCCGTCCCCCGCCCATTCGGCCGAATCCAGCTGATGCATGTCCGGGACAAGCGCCGGGTTGGCCTGGGTGGGGTCGCCCAGCCAGACCCACACATAGCGGTGCCGCTCCACCACCGGAAAAGAAGGGACGGTGGCGCTGGGGTTGATGGTTTCCTGGGCCGGCATGGAGACGCAGCGCCCGGCTGAGTTGTAAACGATGCCATGGTAGGGGCACTGGATCTGGTCCTTGCCCAGGGTCTTGCCCATGGAGAGCGGAGCGAGCCGGTGCCAGCAAGCGTCAGCCAACGCCACCGCATTGCCGTCCTCGGTGCGGTAGAGGGCCAAAGGACGGCCGGCTACTTTCCGGGCCATCGGCTTGCGGGTCACTTCCTTGTCCCACGCCGCCACGTACCAGGCATTCAGCGGGTAGCCGAGGACCTTGTTGGTGGTGGAACTCCTGGCTTGCATTGCGTTCATGGCGTTTCCCTTCCGCGGGCTAAATGCCTATCTCCATAGGTAGTGCACTGCGTCACACAATAACTATGGATATAGTTATTGGCAACAGCCAGGACCATATTTCGGGAGGAGGCGCCATGAGTCTTCGTTATGCACTGCTGGCTTTGCTGTCCGTGGAGCCGATGACGGGCTATGACCTCGCGAAGCACTTTGAATCGTCGGTTGCCTACGTATGGCACGCCCCCGATTCCCAGATCTATCCCGAGCTGCGGCGGATGGAGAAGGAAGGCTTGCTGGTGGCCAGCGAAGTGCCCTGGGGCCCCAACAGCACAAAGACCCGGTACAGCATTGCGGACGCAGGCACGGCAGCCTTCCGGCAGTGGATGAATACTCCGCTGGAATATGCCCGCGAGCGCGATCCCGCCCACCTCAAGGCTGCCTACCTGGAATGGGCGGACCCTTCGTCCGCCCGCGCCCACATGAAGGCGCACCTGGAATACCACTCCCTGCGCCGCAGGCAGTGGGAAGGCATGATTGAGGAGCTGCGGAACGGCACCAACGTGATGCTCAGTAAACGGCTGGCGAAGACACCGGAAGCGGACAGGCGCCGGACCATCGAGTACAAGATCTTTACCTACGAAGGCCTCATCGCCCGGGCGGAAACGGAAATTGCCTGGGCACGCCGCGGCCTTGACCTCATAGATTCCCTCGAGGGCAGCAACTGAGCGCCGCTTACCACTGCTGCGGCCGGGGCGGGCCGAACGCCGGGGACCCCCAGCGTTCGGCGGCTAAACTGGCACCGTGCCCACCGACCAGACATCGCCCACCAGTCCCGAGCCGCCGTCGCGCGGGAAACTGGCCGAGCGGCTGCTGCCCGGCGGAACCGAACCGGACCCCCGCTTCACCCTCGCCAACGAACGGACGTTCCTGGCTTGGATCCGCACCTCGCTGGCGCTCCTTGCCGGCGGCATAGCCATCGAGGCATTCACCGCCGACCTTTTCCTGGAGCCAGTGCGCAAGGGCCTGGCTGTCCTGCTGTTGCTGCTGGGGATGCTGCTGAGTGCCGGGTCAGCCGTGCGCTGGATCAGGGTGGAGCGCAGCATGCGCAACAAAACACCGCTCCCGCTGCCGCTCATCGTGCCACTGCTGGCCGGGGCCGGTGCCCTGGCGGCCGCCGCTGTGCTGATTTTCGTTCTCTGGCGCTGACCCTGTGGAACGGCGCACACCAGCACCCGGTCTGCACGGTGATGCCGGGCTGCAGCCGGAACGGACCACGCTGGCGTGGGGCCGCACCATGATGGCGCTGGTGACTGTCAGTGCCATCTTCCTCCGCTGGCTTCCACAGCACGGGCTGCCCATCCTGTTGCTGTTTGCCGTTTCCATCACCGCCGCAGCGGCCATTTACTTCACCCAGCGCCGCCGCTACCGCGCCAGCGCAGCGGGGATCGTCCGGGAAAATGTCGACGCCGGCGCCTCCGCCGTTGTCTGGACGGCGCTTGCGGGGGTTGTGCTGGGGGCGTTGGGAATCGGCGTGGTTCTGCTGGGAAGTCCGTGATGGCGCCACCGGGCCAACGCACAGAGTGCCGAAACCGGGTTTAATGACGGCATGACCCACCCCACACGGCAGTCCACCAGCCCACTGACGCCACAGCCGGCCCCTCACCCCGCGTTCGAAGCCGCTTATCGAGCCGCCCAAAAGAGCGTGAACGAGGGCGGCATTCCCATCGGGGCAGCGCTCGCACGTGGCGGCCTGGTCATCGCGAGCGGACACAACGAACGGGTCCAAAACGGCGATCCGATAGCGCACGGGGAAATGTCCGCGCTGCGGGCAGCCGGCCGGCAGAAGAGCTACCGGGACACCACGCTGTACACCACACTGGCCCCGTGTGCCATGTGCACCGGAACCATCATCCAGTTCAAAATCCCCCGCGTGGTGGTGGGCGAAGCGCGCACGTTTGGCGGTGAGTTCGAGCTTCTGCGCTCACGCGGCGTTGAGGTGGTGGTCCTGGATGACCAGCGGTGCGTGGACATGATGCGTTCGTTCCAGGAAAAGAACCCAGCCTTGTGGGCAGAGGACATCGCGGAGGACATCACCGCGGACATCACCAAGCAGAACTAGCGTGTGCCACCTGGGGCTGCGGCTATGCGATTTCAGAGATCGTCTTCGGGCCGGGCGGTGAGGATCCGGTTGGCCCTGGCCTGAAGGATGCCGAGCGACTCCTGGATCAGCGGCGATGCGATGCTGCCGCTGCGCACCGCAGCGACAATGCGGCGCGCGGGCCTCCCCTTGCCAGTAATACGCAGTCGAACCACGTTTTCGGCACCGCGCAGGGGCGCCAGTCGTGGCAGCAGCCCCACGCCCAGCCCCGCACCAACGAAGGCGATCTGGGTTTCCCATTCGATGGCTTCATGGGCAATCCGCGGCGTCACGCCGACTGCCGTGAACGCCGCGGTGAACAGGGAATGGTAGGTGGAACCGGCGGCCTCGGTGATCCAGGGTTCGGACGCCAGCTCTTCGAGGGTCACCGTTTCCCGCGATGCCAACGGATGGTCGGCGGGAAGGATCACGTCCAGGGGATCGTCGAGCAGAACGGTCTGCTCGAAGCGCGGATCGTCCTCAACATAGGTGTCGGACTGCATGGCGACGATGACCGCGAGGTCGATTCGCTCGGCAACCAACAAGTCGAAGCAGCGGGCCGGGTTGGCCTCGAGCACCTGCACCTCCAGCAGGGGGCGTGTTGAGCGCAGGGTAGCGGCCAGCGGCGCGAGCAACTGGGCGGCCGCCGTCGAGAATCCGCCGAGGCCAAAACGGGACTGCACCTGGTCGCCGGCCTCCATGGCGGCGGCGCGCAGGCTCTCCCATTCCGCAATCAGGACATCCGAGCCCTCCACGAGAAAGCGGCCCGTGGCCGTCAGCCGCACACCCCGGCCGTCCTTCGTCAGCAGCTGCATTCCAAGCACGCGCTGGAGCTCCCGCAATTGCGCGGAGACTGCGGAGGGAGAATAACCCGTGAGCTCCGCGGTAGCGCCAACAGTGCCACACCGGGCAAACACCCGAAGTGTTATGAGCCGTGGATCGATCATGCACCTATTGTGCACTGTTCTCTCCTAAATGTTGCGCTTTTGCTGCAGATCGATCGGCTCTAATCTCGTGAATACAAGGTTTTCGACAACGCCGCTTGCACTGACGCAAGCAGTGGTCGCAACGCATCGCCCGCTTATCCACGCCTCCCGGGAGGAAACACATGTCTGCTCCAGTCTTGCCCCTCAATTCACGCGGAAAACTCGCCTCATCATTGCCTGCCGAGCAGCTGGCGGAAATCAAAGAGTTGTTCGATTTCCGGCGCGTGGGATATTCCCTCGATGCGCCCTTCTACACCGACCAGACGATTTTCAACATCGACATGCAGGCCATTTTTGGCCAGCACTGGATCTTTGCCGGCAGCATCGCCGAACTCCCGGAGCCGGGCGACTACATCACCGTCGACTACGGGCCCTATTCCCTGATCGTGCTGCGCAACGACGACGGCGGCGTGAACGTCCTGCACAACGTGTGCCGCCACCGCGGCGCCCGCGTCCTGACCGAACCCGCGGGGTCAACGGGAAACCTGGTATGCGGCTATCACTCCTGGACCTACTCCCCGGAGGGCAATCTGATCCACGCCTCGGCACCGGGGGAGACGAAGTTCGACAAGGGCTGCTTCGGCCTCAAGCGCGCCCACAGCCGCGTGGTGGCCGGACTCATCTTCGTCTGCATTGCGAACGAACCGCCGGCGGATTTTGATGAAACCGCCAAGATCTTCGAGCCCTACCTCGCGCCCCACGATCTGTCGAAGACTAAAATCGCCTACCAGCAGAACATCGTCGAGGAGGGCAACTGGAAGCTCGTCATGGAGAACAACCGTGAGTGCTACCACTGTGACGGCCACCCGGAGCTCGCCTGCTCCCTCTTTCCCACCTGGGGCCTGACGGAGGGCCTGATCCCGGCCCACCTTGAAGAAGTATGGGACCGCAACAAGGAAGCACAGTCCTCGCTCGAGGAACGTTGCCGCCGCTATGGCCTTCCCTATGAGGTGGTGGAGGAGCTCGACACACGCGTAGCTGGTATCCGCATCTCACGGGAATCGCTCGACGGTGAGGGCGAATCGTTCTCGCCCGACGGGCGCAGGCTCTCCAAGAAGCTGCTCGGCGACTTGCGGGACTTCCGGCTTGGCCGCTGCTCGATGCACCTGCAGCCCAACAGCTGGTTCCACTTCCAGGGGGACCACGTCATCACGTTCGCTGTCTTCCCCGTTAACGAACACCAGACACTGGTGCGCACCACCTGGCTGGTAGCTGACGACGCCGAGGAAGGCGTCGACTATGACCTGGAGAAGCTCACCTACACCTGGAAGCAGACCAACCTGCAGGACAAGGCGTTCGTGGAGCTGTGCCAGACGGGCGCCGGCAGCCCCGCCTACGAGCCCGGCCCCTACATGAAGAGCGAGTACCAGGTGGAGGCGTTCATCAACTGGTACGTGCAGCGCGTGCAGGAGCACTTGGCATGATTGAAGTCCTCACTGAAACGGCCATCCAGGAACCACAGCGCATTCGCGGTCTTGAGATGCCGTGGAACAGGGTAATGGGCAGCACCGAGGGAGCCGCAGGCGCCGCCCGCGCCTTGGGCCCCTGGCACCCCCAGGAGTTCATGGCCGAATGTGTCGAGACCGTTCCCGAGGCGGGCGGCATGATGACCTTCGTGTTCCGCCGCTGCGACGGTGCGCCGCTGGCGTTCCGTGCGGGCCAGTACGTGAACATCGCCTTTCCCCTGAACGGCGAGGATCAGGATCCGGTGGACCGCAGCTACTCGCTGTCCAGTTCGCCCACGCAGCCCTGGACCTTCAACATCACAGTCAAAAGCGATCCCGCGGGACTTGTCTCACCGTGGGTGCACGAGAACGTCAGGCCCGGTACCGTCCTGGAGATGCTCGGACCGGTCGGGGCATTCCACCTGCCCGACGCCGACCGCCGGGCACGCTACCTCTTGCTGGCCGCCGGCGCAGGCATCACGCCCATCATGTCGATGCTGCGGACCATCCACTCCCTGCCCGGACAGGCCGATGTGGTGGTTCTCTACCACGGAGCGGAGGCCGGAGGCTTTGCCTTCCACCAGGAATTGGCCTACATCGCCTCCGTGGACTCGCGCGTCAAGGTCTTCTACTCGCTGGGCGACCGCGGCATCCCCGAGGGGTGGGAAGGGCTCACCGGGAGGCTGACGGCGGCCATGCTCGACGAGGTGGCCCCCGATGCCAACGGCCGCCAGGTCTATGCCTGCGGCCCCGAGGGGTACCTGAACACCGCCACGGAGCTCCTCAGGAAGGTGGGCGTCGACGACACCTCCATCTACATGGAATTCTTCACGGGAGACCGCCAGACGCTCCTTGAATACCAGGCGGAGCTCGCGTTTGCAGTGGACATCGCGGAGGAAATCGCCGAGGAAATCGCCGATTCCGCTGAGGATTACTACGAAAGCCAGCCCACCGCGTTCGGGCTCTACGAGCCCGGTTACGACGCCGAGGGAACCCTGAAGGCCACGGGGCTGGCGCTGGAAACCGTCGACCCGGACGCGCCCGCGTCCGAAGCCCCCGGCCGCAGTCCGGAAGCGGGGCCAGAGGCCGGGTCCCCCGATGCCTCGAGCTTCGACACGGTCGGAACGGGAAGCCTCACCCTGTCCTTCATGCGCACCGGCATCAATGTGCGCATCGACCCCGAAGAACACATCCTCGGGGTGGCCCAGCGTGCGGGTGTCAGGATCGGCGCGAACTGCAAGGAAGGCATGTGCGGCTCCTGCAAGGTCGTCAAGCTTTCCGGGGAGGTCGAGATGAACCACCAGGGCGGAATCCGGGCACGGGAAATCGATGCAGGCAAGTTCCTGCCCTGCTGCTCCACCGCGCGGACCGATATGGTGATCGATGCCTAGCGGCTACCAGCTGCGCTAGGCCGGAGAGCATCAGGATCGTTTTCACGGCAAGAGGACAACCTGGGTCTTCGGATCGTGCTCCAAGGCCGGCCTTCCGGCCACGATTACTGTGGCCCGCTCCCAGGGCCGGTCTTCGAGCAGGAAGGGAATTTCTTGGGCTTCCCACTCCCTGTGCAGGTCTTGTTCTTCCTGGCCATCTCGTGACAGCAGGCGACGTCGGGCTTCAAGGTTGTCGCACTGCACCCAGATCGAAGCGTCGAGTAAGTCCGAGAGCGCCCGGCGTGATGATCCGCTCCCTTCCACCCACACCACGGAACGCCCGGAGGGTAAAGCTATGGCACCTGGGCGACCTCGGGCCACCCAACCGGGCGGACGGTAGTGGACTGCCTCGCCTTGGAGCAGGGGTTCGAGGACACCGTCACGGAGTTCATCGGCCCAGTCAAAGAACGAGAGATGCCACGCTACATCGTCCGTGTGGACCACATCTGAGTCCGGCACCCGAGCAAGCAGACGGTTGACCAGGGTGGTCTTGCCTGCCCCGCTCCTTCCGTCAACCGCTACAATCCAGGGCCGGTTCGGATGTTGTCCTGCTGCCGGCAATAGCCGCCGCACCAAGGTTTCCAGTGATTTGGCTTGCCAGGGTCCCGCATCCGGCTCGCCGACTTCAGGCTTCATGTCCATGGTTACCTCGCTTTAGATGGAGGGGTCTCCTGGCTGCGGTGCATGCCGTCCGTCCAGCATGGCGCTGCTGCTGCCCTGCGGCACCACGACGTGCACGGCGTTGCGCTGTACGGTGAAGTCGGCGGACGTGGCAGTGGCGATCTCGCCGTCGAGGTTCACCGGCAGCGGCTGCTCGGTGACCACCCGGACACGTCGGCTTGTCAGGTGGTACACCCGGTCGTGTTTGATGAAGCTTCCGTCCTTGAGTAACCGTGCGATGCTCACGTGCTCACGGAGCGGCCCCGCCAGGATGGCGTAGATGTCCAGGGTGTGATCGTCGATCCCAGCCGTGGGAGAGACCGTGTTGCCGCCGCCGTAGTGCCGGCCGTTGCCGACGGCCACCTGAAGCAGGTTTTCGAACTCCATCGGCTCGTGGTCCCCGTCGGGGAACTCGAGACGGGCCGGGAAAGCCTTGTGCCGGGCATAAGCGCTCAGGGTGGCAATGCCGTATGCCAGCGGCCCGATGTACCGCTTCAGGCGCGGGCTAAGAGCTTCGGTAACAGCCACGGAGAGGCCTACGGACGCGACGTTGAGGAATGGCTCGCCGTTGGCCCGGCCGAGGTCGATGTCCACCACCTTCCCGTCCGCGACGGTAGCGCACGCCTCGGCCAGGTTGCTCGGTATCTCCAGCGTGCGGGCGAAGTCGTTGGCGGTGCCCAGTGGAAGAACGCCGAGCATGACGTCGGTGCCTGCAACCCGGCCGGCGGCGCAGCTCACCGTCCCGTCGCCGCCGGCAACAACCACCAGGTCGTGCCCGTCCGCCACCACTTGATCGAGTGTGCCGGCCAGCTGTGCTCCCGACAGCACGTGGTGCACGGAAGTGACCGGCACGCCTGCCTTTTTCAGCCTGTCCACCGCAAATTCACGCGCTGCGGCCCCCCGGCGGGATCCGGCGTTAATCACCACGGCGGCAGAGCACGCTTGCGCAACCTTCATGAGGGACATACTAGGTCGATTGCCTGAGTAGCGCCTGCGAGCTGGGTGGCTGCCAGGATTGCCTCGTGTCCCGCGGCATCTGTTGTTCCTCGGTATGAGGGCTCAGCGCTTTCTGGGCCATCTGATGGAGGCGGCGCAGAGAACTGCTGATGACATCCATAAGGCTCCCCCGGGTCCTGCTGGAGCTGCCAGCAGTCCTGCCCCGATCGGCAGGGCCACCTGTCCGAGCCGGTTGCCGAGCAGCCTCAGCGCCAGTGCGGCTCCCCGCGCATCCGGAGGAACCGCCTGCGTGATGAGTGTCATCGTGATCGGCTGACCGAGTCCGAGGAAGAATCCAACGATTGCCAGGAGGACAGCCGCCACGACAGGATTTCCAAACAGCCATGGCAGGAGCGACAAGCTGATCCCTGCCCCTGCAAGGCTGGCGGTGATGAGTCCGGTTCTGCTCCATCGGGTCAGCATGACGGGCAGGAGCAGACGGGATGTGATGGACGCTGCCGCCCGGATGGCCAGCAGGATGCCGATTCCGATGGGGGCGATCCCCTTTTCCTCTCCCAGCAGAGGCAGGAACGCAACGATGATGTCAGTCGTGGCCAGCAACGCAAGGCTGGCAAGCATGTTGGTCTTCACGGTGGGGATGCCCAACAAGTGGCCCACCGACTTCGATGTGGGGGCCTTCGCTGGCGCTGCCTCTGAGGTTTCCCGGGCACCCGCGCGTTCTTTCGCCGATGCCCCGAGAGCCACTGGTATGGCCAGCACCGATATAACGCCCGCCAGTATCAATGCCGCGTTGGCATCCATCAGCCGGGCGTCGGCCGGCGCGTTTCCTGCAGATCCCATGGCCAGGCCTGCAACAAGTGGACCGACGAGCTGGCCCAGGGAGAATGACGCAGTGAACCAGCCGAAGGCTGCGTCCATCCGGCTGAGCGGAACAAACCTTGCGATGGCGGACTGTCCAGCAATCGTGAAGCACAGGTGTCCAATGCCCAGTACCGCACTGGAGATTCCAACGAGCAGAAGGGACGGGGCGGTGGACAGCAGGAACGGGCCGCCCGCCAGCAGGAGCGTCCCGGCCAAGGTGATGCCCTTCATCGACGTCCGGCGGTCTGACATTCTCCCGAGCCAGAGGGCGATCGCCACGGGGAGGAGGGCGAACGAAGCAGAGGTAAGGCCCACTGCCACCGAGTCACCGCCGAGGGCCAGCACCTTATAGGAGATCAGGGGCCTTGCCAGGTTGAGGGCGATCTGGCAAAGCACTGCTGAGGCAATCAGCATCCATAGCCACCGCATGGACTTCCGCTCGCTCACCGCTTCCCCTTTGGCTCCGCCAGGTCAGCGGATGCCAAACGCGGCGATTCGGGTGAGGATTCGGATGTGTGGTGAAGGTAGCGCGCTTCTGGAAGGCAATCCTTCACCGGAAGTCCGCGGTGGTGTCTTTGGCGACGTCCAACAGCGTTGCCTGGAAGGCCATCTCCGCGGCGGCGCGCACCCTGTCGTGGCGGTGGGCGAGGAGCACTCTTCGGGACGGGGCACTCGAACCGAGGGACACAATGCTGACACCTGGATGCTTGTTTACCACTGCGGTTCGCGGAGCAAGCGCTATTCCCAGGCCAACACTGACCATGGCCTGGGCCTCCTGGTAGTCGTTGGCCTGGAAAGCTATTCGTGGGGTGAACCCCGCAGCACGTGCGCTTCTCTGCAGTACTTCAACCACAGGGTGTGCGTCGCCGCGAACGATCCATTCTTCTGTGGCCAGGTCTGCCATGTCCACCTGCTTCCGGCGCGCCAGCCGGTGGTCCTTGCCAACAATGAGCGCAGTGGCGTCTTCGAAGACAGTGGTGAGGGCAAAGTCCCCCGGCTTGATCCGGTTCCATTCGTAGTCCCACAAAAGAGACATTCCCACCTGGCCGTTTTCCAGCATTTCCACGAGGTCCTCGAAGCGGCTGCTGCGGACGTGCAGCTCAATTGCCGGATACTCCTTCTTGAACCTGCTGATCACGAGTGGCAGGAATGAACCGCCCAAAGTGGGGAAAGTTCCCATGGTGAGGCTGCCCCGGTTGAGTCCTGCGATTTCCGCAAGGTCAGCTTCTGCCGCAGCCATCTGCCGCAGGATCCGGCGGGTGTGCGATGCGAGGACATGCCCTGCATCCGTAGGTACCATCCCGCGGGTTTGTCTCTGCAGCAGCGGCTGGCCGATTTCAGCTTCGAGCCGTCGAAGCTGTTGGGATACGCCCGACGGGGAATACACGTGCTTTTCCGCGGCAGCGGTAATGGATCCAAGCTCCACCACGTCCAACAATAATTCGAGCCTTCGAATGTTAAGCATGGCCCCTCATTCCCTTTGAAGCATCACTTACTCCCCCCTCACGATTCTAGACACCTGCTTCATTGAAAGCGTAATTTCGCACCCCGCAGTCCTCAACCTTGCCATGGTTGCCCACAACCCCACGTGAAATGGCGGCAAATGCCATTAGTGATTGAAGTATTAGTGCATGGACCTGCAGATATTGGCGTTTGTAATTCATGTGCGGTACGGATCACACTGAGACCAGCCAGCAGGGCTTGCAGGCCCAACGAAGGGCCCAGGAAGGTGTGAAAGCAATCATGTACAAGATCCCAGCAGCATGGATGCGGGGCGGAACCAGCAAGTGCTGGGTGTTCGAATGGGACAACCTTCAGGTCCCCGGGAAAAGCGTGGACGAAGTTCTCCTGCGTCTCTTTGGCAGCCCCGACCACCGTCAGATCGACGGCGTGGGAGGCGGAACCTCCACGACAAGCAAGGCGGTCATCCTGTCCCGCTCACTCACCGACGGGGCCGACGTCGACTACACGTTTGCACAGGTGGCCATCGACGAGCAGAAGGTGGACTGGGGCAGTAACTGCGGCAACTGCTCGGCCGTTGTCGCACCCTACGCCATCCAGCGCGGTTGGGTTGTTCCCGGCGAGGAGGTCACCACTGTACGGACGCTGAACACCAATACCGATCAGCTCATCCTGCAGAAGATTCCGACGCCGGGCGGGAAGCTTCAGGATCCGGGCACCCAGGTGATTCCCGGCGTTCCGTTCCCGGGGCTGTCGGTCGGTATGGGATTCCTGGATCCCGCCGGGAGAACCACCGGGAAGCTGTTCCCCACCGGTGAACCGGTGGAGAAGGTGACATTCGATGGGCGCGAAGTTGCGGCCACCCTTATTGATGCCGGCGCTCCCCTGATCATCCTGGACGCTGAATCGATCGGCCTCACCGGCAAAGAGACCGCCGCGGAGATCGATGGCCAGGCTTCACTCCTCGTGCATTTGGACGACGTTCGTAGAGACGCCGCCGTGCGCATGGGCCTTGCGTCCACAAGGGCCGAAGCGGCGCGGGCGATACCGAAGCTGGCGCTGGTCGGCAGGGCGGGCCAGGACGATGAAGCTGACCTCAACGTGAGAATGCTGTCCATGGGCAGGCTCCATCCGGCCTTGGCCATCACAGGAAGCGTGGCGCTGACCATGGCCGCGCAGCATGAAGGCACCGTAGTCAGGGACCTCCTCACAACTGATCCTTCCTCCGGCATGATCATGCGGACCCCCGCCGGCATCGTCCAGACCTGGGCGGAAATTCGCGACGGCGTGCCCGTCGTCGGAACCATTCGGAGTGCCCGCCTCATCGCGGACGCCGAACTGCTGCTTCCAGAGTCCTGGTAAGCGGAACCCCAAAAAAACAGCCTGTCCTCTTCTTGACGCCGGAGTGGTGTTGCATTGAGGTAGGCCCAACCAAAGGATTCCTCAATGACGAGCAACAAGTCATCCTTGGAGCCGCCCGGACTCTCCCCGGAAGGCATCGACGTGCAGACCGAGCAAAGCGAACAGCCTGAACCGCCCAAGCACTCCCGGCGGACCATCCTCACGGCTGTCGGCGCGTTCGCACTGCTGGGCACCGCAACCACTGTCTTGGGCGGAAGCTTGCTGAACCCACCCTCAAGCACCGAAGACGGCGATTTCAGCGGCGAAACCCTTGAATTCCTGATCCCCCTGGCGTCAGGGGGTGGAACGGATACCTGGGCTCGGTTCATTGGGACGGAGCTGACAAACTACGTTCCCGGTCGACCGGGTTTTGCGCCCGTGAACGAGGCCGGCGGCGAAGGCATTCTGGGCACCAACCGGTTCGCCCGCTCAGCCAAGACCGACGGCACCGAGATCCTGGTCGGCACTGCATCAACCGTCGTGCCGTGGGTGCTGGGACGTTCGGCCGTGAAGTACTCCTTCGAAGACCTCAAGCCTGTCGTTGTGAACGGTACTGGCGGAGTCATCTACGCCCGGGCCGAAGCCGGTGTGGCCGGTGTGCAGGACCTCATCAACAGGGACCAGCCGCTCGAGTTCGGCGGGATCAGCGCCACGGGCCTGGACATCACCACCCTGGTAGCCTTCGACCTGCTTGAAGCCGACGTGACAAGCACCTTCGGGTTCGAGGGCCGGGGCCCGGTGAACCTGGCGCTTCAGCGCGGGGAGATCGACCTGGACTACCAGACGACCTCCGCCTACGGCTCCGCCGTCGCAGGCATCGTCAAGGAAGGCAAAGCCGTTGTCCTGATGTCCTTCGGCCAGCTCAACGAAGCCGGGGACGTCATCCGTGACCCCAACTTCCCCGACGTGCCGACTGTGGCAGAAGCATACGAAACGCTCCACGGGAAGAAGCCCTCGGGCGAAAAATACGAGGCCTACAAGACCCTGCTTGGACTGACCTACACCTACCAAAAAGGACTCTGGGTTCCACAAGAGACCCCGGAGAAGGCCTACGAGCTGCTACGCCAGTCCAGCGAAAAACTGGGCACTGATGCAGGATTCCAAGAAAAGGCCGCCAAAGTCCTCGGCGGCTACCCCCTGGTTGCGGACCCCGGCACAGCCGACCGCGTCCGGGATGCCTACAAAGTCAGCGGCTCCGTCCGGTCCTATGTCACAGGGCTGCTCGCGGACAAATACAACATTCACGTTGAGTAAGGACCATCATGCTTGATTCAGCAATGGCAGCGCTGGCATCCCTCGCTGACCCCTCCCTGCTCATCATGCTCCTGATCGGCACAGTCGCCGGCCTGATCATGGGCCTCATCCCCGGACTCGGCGGCACGGGCGCCGTCGCGATCCTCCTGCCCATCACGTTCGGCATGGAACCGCCCCAGGCTCTGGCCCTCCTCATTGGCGCCCTCGCAGTAGTTCATACTTCGGACACCGTCTCGGCTGTTTTGCTCGGCGCCCCGGGCTCCGCGTCAGCCAGCGTCACGATGCTCGACGGATACTCCATGGCAAAGAAAGGACAAGCGGCCCGGGCACTAACCCTGGCGTTCCTGTCCTCCATGGCCGGCGGCATCATCGGCGCCGTCGGCCTGACACTGGCCATCCCCTTGGCCAGGCCCCTCGTCCTTTCCTTCGCCAGTCCCGAACTTTTCATGCTGACCGTCCTTGGCGTATCTTTGGCGGCAGTCCTGTCACGGGGAAACATCATCAAGGGAGTCTCGGCAGGCCTCCTTGGCCTGATCCTGGGAATGGTTGGGACCTCGCCGACCACAGCCGAGGAACGCTTCACCTTCGGCAGCCTGTTCCTCGGCGACGGCCTGTCTCTCGTCGCCGTTGCGCTGGGCATCTTCGGCCTGGCCGAAATCGCATCCCGTGCCAGCCAGCGCCGCGGACAGAAGGAAACCATCAGCCTTGGTGGCGGATGGGGCCAGGGCATCCGGGAATGGCTTACCCACTGGACCCAGGTCATCCGCGGCGCCCTCATCGGTATCTGGGCAGGCGTCCTGCCCGGCGTCGGCGCCACCGCCGGAACCTGGATGGCCTACGGCCAGGCCGTCGCAACCGCCAAAGACAAGCGCCAGTTCGGCAAGGGAGACCCCCGCGGCATTGTCGGCCCCGAAAGCGCCAACAACTCGGTGGAAGCCGGCGATCTGATCCCCACCCTCCTCTTCGGCATCCCCGGCGGTGTCCCGTCAGCGATGCTCCTGGGCATGCTCCTTACCTACGGCATCCAGCCAGGACCTTCCATCATCACCGAACACCTCGACCTGATGTACCTGATCGTCTGGTCCTTCGCGATCGCTTCGATCCTTGGCGCGCTGCTCTGCTTCCTCAGCGTCAAACAGCTCGCAAAACTGACCAAGGTCCCCTTCGCCGTCCTGGCAGCAGGCCTCGTAGCCATCATGCTCCTGGGCTCATTCCAGGAAGGCGGCCAGCTCGGCGACCTCTGGATCATGATCATCCTCGGCGCCTTCGGTTGGCTGCTGAAATCGACGGGGTTCCCCCGGGCACCGTTCCTCATCGGCTTCGTCCTGGCCATTCCGCTGGAACGCTACTACTTCCTCACCGACAGCCTCTACGAAGGCTTCGACTGGATGGCCCGCCCCGGCGTCATGGTCTTCCTGGCAATCCTGATCCTGCCGATGATCTGGGCGTTCATCAAGTTCATCCGCGCCCGCCGACGCACCAACACTGACGATGGCCACCGGGACGAACAGCCCGAGGACGACGAAGCTCCGCTGAAGAATTCAGCCTGGTCCCTCACAGCATCAGGAATCTTCTTCATCGCCTTCGCCGCCGCCTTAATCTCGTCCGCCTCATTCTCACCGGAAGCCAGACTGGTCCCCCAGCTGGTGAGCACCGGAGGCCTGGTCTTCTCCGGCATCCTGCTCTTCATTGAGATCCGGACAAGGCTTCGTGGCAGAACCCCGAAGGCAGACGAGACCCTTGCTCAGGAGGCAGAGGGCATCCTTGACACACAGCCCGCGAAGGCAGGTTGGACCCTTGACGCAAAGTTCGCGTTGAAGACCTTCCTATGGATGACAGGCTTCCTGGCTCTCACGGCCGCCTTCGGATACCTGATTGCAGTCACGATCTTCATCCCGGCCTTCCTCCTGATAGTCGCAAGGGCCCGGCTCAAGGTCGCGATCATCTACACCGGCGTCCTGTACGTCGTGCTCCTGGCACTGCCCTCGCTCCTGCCGATTGACCTGCCGCAGGGCTGGCTCAACACCCTCGTCTAGCACCGGTACACCACCCAAATAGAAGGCCATTGGAGAACGAAAAATGACTGTACTCGTAGCCTATGCACCCGCTCCCGAAGGCAGGGAGGCGCTGACTGAGGGGATTAAGGAAGCCCATCTTCGGAAATCAGACCTGCTCATCGTGAATGTCGGCCGTGGCCACCACGACCTGGACGCGCAGGAACTGCGGGAGTTGGAAGGCCAACTGACCGACGCCGGCCTGGCCCTGACCATCGAATCCTCGATCCTGGCAGATCCGGGGGACGCGGTCATCCAGATCGCACAGGACCGGAGCGCCGAAATGATTGTTATTGGACTGAGGCACCGGTCCATGGTGGGCAAGCTCATTCTGGGAAGCACCGTTCAGCGCATCCTGCTGGACGCCACCTGCCCCGTACTCGCCGTCCGGTCAGACAAACTCTGACCGGTGCCACTGCTGCCGGACTCATGGTCCGGTGAGCGTGCTGCCGTTCCCGCACTCCATCGCAACAGGTAGCCCGACGGACGGGCGCGGGACTGCGCAGCATGCAAAGGAGGCAGGGTGACCACACTGGTCGCCCTGCCTCCTCCTATTTGCGTCGAAGTCCGGTTAGAGACCGAGGTGCTTGTTCAGTTCGTCAAGGCACTTCACGACGGCGATATTAAGGGCCGTAACGAACAGGGATATGTAGACGCGTGCTGTTTGATGCACTACCATTGTCAACAATTCACAATCAGCGGAAGGAAAAACATGCGTCCATACGTATACGTCCCTGCAGCCAAAATTACCGGTGAGCTGGAGCCCAACGGCCACCGTGCCGGCTATGACTCGGGTGACCCTAAAACGGCGATCCTGAAGTTCGACTCCGGTTTCCAGACTGGCGTCTGGGAGTGCCAGCCCGGCGGCTGGAACATCACCCCCCGCGAGGACACCGAGGTTTGCTACATCGTCAGCGGCCGCGTGACCGTCACGGATGGCGCCACCGGCAACGTCCACGAGGTCTCCGCCGGCGACGTTGTGGTCCAGCCCAAGGGCTGGTCGGGCCGCTGGGAGGTCACCGAGACCATCCGCAAGGTGTACACCCACGGCTTCGACTGAGCACAACTGACCTGGCGCTAGGCTACCGGGCCGCACCCTCATGGAGGGTGCGGCCCGCTGGTTTTTCCGGCGCCGCCGCCGATTTGAACCCCACCAGGTCCTCGCCATACCCCGTCAGCCGGGGCAGCAATAGTCAGCCGGACTGGAGAACCCCCTGATAGGTGAAGGTCCCAGACACAGGCCAGCGCCCGGTGAAGCCCTAGAACATCGGAAGCACAAAACCCGCAATGAAGGCGACGGTACCAATTCCGGTGAGGATCCGGCCAAGGGCGACGGCGGTCCTCCCTGCTGGCTCAGGAGCTGCGGTCTGCCACTGAGTGGGGCGGTTGGGGTGATAGTAGATCGGCAGCGTGTCCCCCACAGCCAGGTCTTTGATGTCATGTGGCGACATGGGCGCATGGTGGACGCGGTACTTTTGGTCGAACCAGCGGAAGCCCGTCCCGGTCGGGTCGGAGTACACCACGCCCTCCGCTACGGACCAAGGATGCACAAAACGCCGCAGGATCCCTGTGTATACGAGCAGGATCAGCCCGGTGGGCAGGCACAGCCAGGTCAGCATTTCCAGAATGGGACCTGCCATTTCAAGCACAGTGGGCATGGTCTTGATGGTACAGGGGACAGGTAACCATCAGCCGACGCAGCGCTTCAGGCTCTGTTGGGCTGCCAATCTAGACACGTACAATCGCTGAACTGCTCAACAGTTGCAGTTGAACTGTTGAACTGTTGACATTAGACGAAAAGCAGGGTTTCATTGCTATACGGAACGAGAGCTGAGTCACAGCTCAGCTCATAGGAAGCATCAAGACCAACGCTGGCCTCACCTGTTGCATCAGGACGCCGTGAGGAAAGGCCTTGGAAAGACTGCACCCGCTTCAGCCGGCATGTGCCGCTGAATCACTTTGAAGGGAAGCATCATGAAGACCATCAATAAATTCCAGACGGCGGCTGCCGGGCTCGCCGTTGTATTGGCCTTGTCCGCTTGTGGCGGCGCGGCATCATCGAACGCCCCGGCCGCGGAACTTTCGAAGACGCAGAACACCCGGGACGTTTCTGAGGGTGTCCAGCCGGACGCGGCGGCGGTGGCGTTGTTGCCGGAGTCGTTCAAGTCCAAGGGCGAGATCACGGTGGCGATGGATCTGAGTTCCCCGCCGATGACGTTCCTGGCCGAGGATAACTCCACCCCGATCGGGCTGAACCCGGACCTTGCCCGGCTGGTGGCGAAGAAGCTGGGCCTGAAGCTGAAGTTCGAAAACACCGCGTTTGACACGATCATTCCCGGGATCGACGGCGGCCGGTACGACTTCACCGCCACCACGATGTCCGCCACCGAAGAGCGGCTCAAGGTCCTGGACATGATCAACTACCTCAAGGGCGGCTCGGCCGTCGCGGTAGCCAAGGGCAACCCGAACAACCTGACCAACGACACCCTGTGCGGGAAAAACATTGGCGTGACCAAGGGCTCCACCCAGCAGCTCAAGCACCTGCCGAACGTTTCGAAGTGGACCTGTGAGGAAAAGGGCCAGCCGGCCATCAACGCCATCACCCTGCCCAACGTCCAGGAAGCCCTGACGCAGCTGGACTCCAAGCGGATCGACGGGGTCTTCTACGACGCTTCCGCCCTGGCCTGGGCCAACGAACAGCAGCCGGACCACTTCCACATCCTGGAGCCCAGGATGGATACCCGCACCAACACCAACGTCGCGATGGGCGTCAAAAAAGGCTCAGCGCTGACCCCGGCCCTGCAAAAAGCCATCCAGTCCGTGCTGGAAACCCCCGAATACAAGGAATCCCTGGAGTACTGGGGCCTGGGCGAATCAGCCATCACCGAAGCCGCAATCCGCTAAGGGACATCCATGCAGCAAACAACTCTTGAACGAAGCGGACCCGGCAAGAACCGGACCGACCCGGCGCTGAAACCACGGCTCAAACGGCGCAGCACCTTCGAATACGTCGCCTGGGTACTGTGCTCCCTGATCGGCATCGGCATCCTGGCCTCGGTCTCGACCAACCCGAACTTCAGGTGGGGCGTCGTCGCCCAATACTTCACCCACGAATCCATCCTGCGCGGGCTGATGCTCACGCTCTTCCTGACCTTCGCCAGCATGGCCCTGGGCACCCTGCTGGGCCTGGGCCTGGCCGTCATGCGGGCCTCCAGCATCAAACCCGTCGCCGCGACCGCCGGGGTCTACATCACCATCTTCCGCGGCACCCCGGTCCTAGTGCAGCTGATCTTCTGGTTCAACGTCGCCGCACTGTATCCGAACCTGTCCATCGGAATCCCGTTCACCGACATCGGCACCGCGATCGACGTCAACGCCCTGATGGCACCCATCACCGCAGCCCTGGTCGGGCTGACCCTGAACGAGGGCGCCTACATGGCCGAGATCATCCGCGGCGGGTTCTCCTCCGTCGGCAAGGGCCAGATCGAAGCCGCAGACTCCCTCGGGATGAGCGCCGGGACGAAGATGCGCAAGGTCATCATCCCGCAGGCGATGCCCTCGATCATCCCGGCCACCGGCAACCAGGTCATCGGCATGTTCAAGGGAACCTCCCTCGTCAGCGTCCTGGGTGTGGCCGAACTGCTCCAAAGCGCCCAACTCATCTACGCCCGGACCTACGAGACCATCCCGCTGCTGATCGTCGCCAGCCTCTGGTACCTGGTGATGACCCTGCTGCTGAGCTACCCGCAGTCCAAGCTCGAGGAAAAATACTCCCGCTCAACCTCCAGGCTTCCCCGCAAGGCCAAGAAAGCGGTTGTGCTGACAGAACCGGAAGAAGGTAACCTCCGATGAGCAACGACGGCACCATCCTCGCCCAGAAGATCCGCAAGTCCTTCGGACCCAAAACAGTCCTCAAAGACATCAACCTCGACATCGCCAGCGGCGAGATCTGCTGCATCATCGGCCCCAGCGGCTCCGGCAAATCCACCATCCTGCGCTGCATCAACGGCCTGGAAACAGTGGACTCCGGAATCCTGAAAGTCAACGGCGAAGACTTCGGCTACTACGAAACCGAGCACGCCTACCACGCACTGCCACCCAAAAAACTGGCCGAACAACGCACCAGGGTGGGCATGGTCTTCCAGTCCTTCAACCTCTTCCCCAACATGACCGCCCTGGAGAACATCATGTCCGGCCCCGTCCTGGTCAAAGGCGCTGACAAGAAGCAGGCCGCCAAACGGGCGCAGGAACTCCTCGCCAGCGTCGGCCTGGCCGGGTTCGGAGACTACTACCCCGCCCAACTCTCCGGCGGCCAGCAACAACGCGTCGCGATCGCCCGCTCCCTGGCGATGGACCCGGAGATCATGCTCTTCGACGAACCGACCTCAGCCCTTGACCCGGAAAAGGTCGGTGAAGTCCTCACCGTCATGAAACAGCTCGCCAAGAAGGGCATGACCATGGTGGTGGTCACCCACGAAATGGGCTTCGCCCGCGAAGTCGCCGACTCGCTGATCTTCATGGACGACGGCTACGTCATCGAACGTGGCGACGCCCGCGAAGTCCTCACCAACCCGAAGGAAGCCCGCACCCAGGCCTTCCTGGAACAGGTCCTCTAAACCATGGACGGAAAACTCGCCATCATCGGCCTGGGCAGCATCGGCTCCATGGCCCTCTGGCAAGCCAGCCGTCTGTCCGAAAACGTGGCCGGCTTCGAGGCCCACACCCCCGCCCACGGCCGCAGCGCCGTGGGCGGGGACACCCGGCTCTTCCGCATGATCTACCGCGGCAACCCCAACCTCTACCCCATCCTGGAACGCTCCCGCCAGCTCTGGGCCGAACTCGAAGCCGAAACCGGCCAAAACATCCTCACCCACACCGGCGGACTCTCCATCGGCACCAAAAACGGCCCCTACCTGTCAGCCCTCCTGGAAACCACCCAACAAACCGGGGCCGAGCACGAAATCCTCAGCCGCGAACAAATGGCCCAACGCTACCCCCAGCACAACCTCCGCCCGGACGACATCGCCGTCTACGACCCCCACGCCGGTGCCCTGCGCACCGACCGCGCCGTCACGGCCGCCATCACCGCAGCCCAAACCAACGGCGCAACCATCCACACCAACACCCCCATCGACGCCATCACCGAAACCACCGACGGCGTCCACATCACCTCCGGCGAGAAGTCCTGGACCTACGAAAACGTCATCATCTCCTCCGGCGGCTGGTCCCAGCGGCTGATGCCGGAGTCCCTGCGGGCGCACACCCAGCCGAACAGGGTCTTCCTGACCTGGTTCGTCGCCAAAGATCCGGCACAGTTTTCGCCGGAGCGGTTCCCCGTCTTCATCCGGATCTCCGGAGACCACTCCATGTATGGCGCACCGGCCGTCGACGGCGCCACGGTCAAGGCAACCTTGGACTTCCGCCCGACCCCGACCGAGAACCCCGACGCAGTTCCCCGGGAACTTACTCTGGCAGAGGTCGCCGAGACAACCGAGACGGTGAGCGAGTTCTTCCCGGGCCTGTACCCCAACATCGTGCGGTCGGACGCGTTTCCTGACCTCTTTACCACCGACCGCAGCCCATTGGTCGGGCGGTTCAGCGAAGGAAGCAGGATCTACTGCGCCACGGGATTCTCCGGCGGCGGCTTCAAAAATGCCACCGGCTACGGCCAGATCGCCGCATACGAAGCCCTCGGTAAACGCACCTTTGACGGCCTGGACTTCGTCCGGCCCCAACGATTCAAAACCGGCTAACCCGGCGAACCTTTTCCCCACGACACTGAAAGCGTGACATGAGTCTTTCCTTTGATCCCACCACTCTTCATACTGACTTGTTCATCGACGGTGCCTGGCGGAAGGCCTCCAACGGCGCCACATTCGCCGTGGAAAACCCGGCAACGAATGAAATCATCGCCCACGTCGCCGACGGCGGACCCGAGGATGCAGCCCTGGCCATCCAGGCCGCCGGCCGGGCCCAGGCAGCCTGGGGCAAGTCCACCCCGCGGGAACGGGCAGACATCCTGCGCCGGGCCTTCGAGCTGGTCATCGCCAACACCGACCGGCTCGCCGCGATCATGACCGCCGAAATGGGCAAACCCCTCGCCGAAGCCAAGGGCGAGGTAGCCTACGGCGCCGAGATGCTGCGCTGGTTCTCCGAAGAAGCCGTCCGCATCGGCGGGGACCAGACCACCTCGGTGGACGGCAACACCCGGATCATGATCACCAAGGAACCCGTCGGCCCTTCCGTGCTGGTCACGCCGTGGAACTTCCCGCTGGCCATGGGCGCCCGCAAGATCGCCCCCGCCGTCGCCGCCGGCTGCACCATGGTCTTCAAACCCGCGGAACTGACCCCGCTGACCTCCCTGGCCCTGGTGGACATCTTCCAGCAGGCAGGCCTGCCCGACGGGGTCCTGAACGTCGTCACCACCGCCAGCGCCGCCCCCGTGGTGGAGAACTGGACCAGCAGCGGCATCGCCCGCAAGATCAGCTTCACCGGCTCCACCGGCGTCGGCAAAATCCTGCTGCGCCAGGCATCCGAGAACGTCATGCGCTCCTCGATGGAACTGGGCGGCAACGCCCCCTTCATCGTCCTGGCCGACGCCGACATCGAAAAGGCCGTCGACGGGGCCATGAAAGCCAAAATGCGGAACATGGGCGAAGCCTGCACCGCCGCCAACCGCTTCTTCGTCCACCGCTCAGTGCTGGCCGAATTCTCCGAAAAGTTCGCCAAGAAAATGTCCGAACTCCAGGTCGGCAACGGCGCCCTGGCCGGAACCGACGTCGGTCCCCTGATCGAACAAAAGGGCCTGGACAAGGTCGAAAGCCTCGTCGCCGACGCCGTCGCCAAGGGCGCACGCGTCCTGACCGGCGGAAACCGCCCGGAAGGCCCTGGCTACTTCTACACCCCCACCGTCCTGACCGACGTGACCCTGGACGCGGACCTGATGAACAACGAGATCTTCGGCCCGGTCGCAGCCATCACCCCCTTCGACAGCGAAGATGAAGTGCTGCATGCAGCCAACGACACCGAATGGGGCCTGGTGGGCTACGTCTTCACCGAAAACATGGCCAAAGCCCTGCGGTTCTCCCAGGAACTCGAAGTAGGCATGGTGGGCATCAACACCGGCCTGGTCTCCAACCCGATAGCACCCTTCGGCGGCATCAAGCAGTCCGGACTGGGACGCGAAGGCGGCAAAATCGGCATCGAAGAATTCCTCGAGTACAAATACACCGCAATAGCCATCTAAGAATCATTCGGTGAAGGAGATGAGAGGATCCGCAGCAGGCAAAGGCCTGTTCACCTTGGAAGGAAGGTCCACCGCGCAACTGATTGCCGATCAGCTGCGCGAACACATCATCCAAGGCATTTTCCGCCCCGGAGACCAGATCAACGAATCCATCATCGCCGTCCAACTGAACACCTCCAGGAGCCCCGTCCGGGAAGCGGTGCAACGCCTGTGCCAGGAAGGCATTCTCATCAACCGGCGCAACCATGGCGTGTTCGTGCTGGAAATTTCTGCCCAGGACAGCAAGGAAATCTACGCTGTGCGTGAGGCCATGGAAACAACCGCCGCAGATACCCTGCTCAACAGCAGCCCCAAGCACCTCAAGGAGACCTGCCGGGCCCTGAAAACAATCCTCAGGAACATGCAAAAGCGGGTTGACGCAACCAATAGGCAATCCATCGCCCAACTGGACATGGAATTCCACACCACAATTGTGGCAGCCGCCGGCAACAGCAGAATGACCCGAATTTACGAAACCTTGGCCGCCGAATCAACAATGTGCATTCTTAACCTGGAGATCTCCTACCCGGAAGCACAGACCCTGATCCAGGAACACCAGAACATCCTCAACCTGCTCGAAACCGGCAACAGGGAAGAACTCCGGCAAGCCCTCAAAAACCACCTGCAAAAAGCCGTCCATGACCTCGCCAGAAGCGACAGCCAAATCGTAGCCAGCACTCCCTGAATGGTCTACTGCACTACAGTTGACGATCCCTGTACCATGAAGGCATGGTTGAGCAGATAAAGATAGTCCATTCATCTACGGTGCAGCAGGTCGCAGATGGTCTCACAGCCATGATCCTTAGCGGGGGTCTCAAGCCAGGGGAACGCCTCAGGGAGAGTCTCCTCGCGGACAACCTGGGGCTTTCCCGGAACACTGTTCGTGAAGCCGTCCGCATAGTTCAAGCGGGCGGCCTCATTCGCCACCGCGCCAATCAGGGCGCTATCGTGTGGGACCCCACCGACGCCGAAATCATGGACGTCTACAACGCCCGGTACCACCTGGAGACCACTGCTGCGCGGAGCATCTCCGAAAGCACCTCCATGGACGAAGTCCACGCCGCCATGGAGGAGTTCCGGGCCGTTTTGAAGAGCGGCGATCCGTTCAAGATTGTCGAGAAGGACCTGGCGGTTCACAGCGCGATTGTCGGACTCCTCGGAAGCCAGAAGTTGAGGACCTTCTATCAGCAATTAGTGACCGAACTGAGGTACTTCATGTTTGTTCTTTCCATTGAACATCACGAGTACGAGGACCCGGACACACTCGAATCTGAGCACCAAAACATAGTTGATGCGCTTGACTCGCGTGACCCTGTCCTGGCGGAGAAGGTCGTCTCCGATACGATCATCCAATATCGGGAATCGATCCGGGAAATTATCGCCCAACGGCACCCAGCAAGCTAAAGGGGCAGCAGGCCATCTTCCACTCGCGGCCCGTCAGCGCGGGATCTATCAAGAAGCCGTAGCCCATACTGCTTAGTCGGCGGGGACGAATCCGAGTTCTTTGTCCACGATGTTTTCGAGTGGTTCGCCGTTGCGGTAGCGTTTGAGGTTTTCCACGAAGAGCTTGCCGAGGTCATCGAGGTAGTTCTCGGTGTCGCCGCACATGTGCGGGGTGATGATGACGTTTTCGATGCTCCAGAGGGCGTGTCCGGCCGGGAGGGGTTCCGGGTGGACAACGTCCAGGGCTGCTCCGGCGATGGACCCCGACGTCAGGGCCTCCGTCAGCGCCGCGGTATCCACCAGTTGGCCGCGGCCCACATTGATGAGCCGGGCCGAGGGTTTCATGGCTGTGAGGACTTCGGCGCCGACCAGGTTTTGGGTGTCGGCGGTCAGCGGGGCTGCCAGGACCACGTAATCGTAGTCGTGAACTACCGTGGCGAGGTCGCGGGAGGAGTGGATCCGGTCAAAGGCCGTGTCTCCCGGCCGGGCTGTTCTTCCGGCGCCGTCCACGTCCATGCCGACGGCGCGGAAGAGCCGGGCTATTTCCCGGCCGATGGAGCCGGTGCCGACCACCAGGGCGGTTTGGCCCTGGATTTTGCGGGTGGTCCGGTGCTGCCAGCGCTGTTCCTGCTGCAACCGGAAAGAGCCCTGGGAGTCTTTGGCCATGTCCAGGACAAAGCCGAGCGCGAACTCGGCGATGGCTGTGCTGAGCACGCCGCGGGAGTTGGTGTAGACAACGTTGCTGCGGATCAGTTCCTCGAACAGGAGCTGGCTGACACCGGCTGCCGTGACGTGGATCCATTTCAGGGTGGACGCGGCGCCCCAGTTCTCCCGCAGTGCCGGCGAGAACGAATGCCACTGGTAGAGCACGTCGGCTCCGTCCAGCGCCTCCGCGAGGCCCTCTGCCTTGGTCAGCCGGACGTCCGCGAGCTCCTCGACCTCTGCCAGCCGGGGCGGGAGCGCCTCCCGGTAAAGAGCGGCGACGACGGGCCGCTTGGGTGCTGGGGCGCCGGTCCTCATGCTGTCCGTTCGGTCAGGCCGCCCAGGACCTGCCAGCGGGCCTGTGGCTCGCCGAGGTTGATGATGGTGTTTTTGGGTTCGGTCATTTCGCGGACCGCGTGGCTGACGCCTTCGCGGCCGACGCCGGATTTCTTGAACCCGCCAAAGGGCATGGAGTCGATCCGGACGTCGCTGGTCTCGTTGATGACCACGGCGCCCACGTGCAGTTTCTCCGCGATCGCCAGGGCCAGGTCGATGGACTGGGTGAAGACGCCGGCCTGGAGGCCGAACTCGGTGTTGTTGGCCGCGAACACGGCGTCGCGGACCTCGATGAACGGCAGGATGCTGACCACCGGTCCGAAGACCTCGTCCCGGATCACCCGGGCGTCCGAGGGCACATCGGTCAGGACCGTGGGTTCGTAGTAGGCGCCGCGGCGGGTGCCGCCGGCGTGGATGGTGGCGCCGGCCGCTGTGGCTTCGTTCACCCATTCCTCCACGCGGCGGGCCTCGGCCTCGGAGATCAGCGGGCCCACGTCGGTGGCCCGGTTAAGTTTCGGCCCGGTCCGCAGCACCCTCGTGCCCGTGGTGACGAGCCCCAGGACCTGGTCGAACAGGGAGGTGTGGACGTAGACCCGCTGGACCGACAGGCAGTTCTGCCCGGCCACCCCGAACGCGCCGGCCACGACGGCCTTCGCAGCGGCCTGCGCGTCCGCGTCCGCGCAGATGATCGTGGCGTTGTTCCCGCCGAGTTCGGAGAGGATTTTCTTCGCCCCGGCCGCCGCGGCGATCCGTTCGGCCGTGGCGGGGCCGCCGGTGAAGGAAATCAGGTCAACACCGGGGTCCGTGACCACGGCCTCGGACACGCCGGGCCCGGTCACGATCGCCGCGATCCGGCCCGCCGGGACACCGGCTTCCAGCAGCAGCTGGACAAAGGCCAGCCCGGTCAGCGGCGTCCGGGTGGAGGGCTTGAGCAGCACCCCGTTGCCGCCGATCAGCGCCGGGCCCAGCTTGTGCGCCACCAGGTTCAGCGGGTCATTGAACGGCGTGATCGCCGCAACGATCCCCACCGGCTTCCGGCTGTACCAGCCAATCTTGCCCGCACCGGCCATGCTGTCCTCAAACCCCAGGGTCTCCCCCGCCAGCTCCCCGGCAGCCGCCGCCGACAGCCGCAGGGTCTCACCGCAGCGACGAACCTCACGCTCGGCCTCGGTAATGGTCTTGCTGCTCTCGGACGCGATAATGTTCGCGAACCGCTCAGCCTGCTCCGCCAAAAGCAGCACCGCCTTTTCCAGGGCCTGCCGGCGGGCACGCAGCGGCCAGTCCTCGCGGTGCAGGTGCCGGTGGATGTGGGCAATCGCCCGCCGGACATCCGCCGCCGTGGAACTGCACACCTGCCCCAACAGGAAGCCATCTTCAGGATCCCGCACTTCCAACGTCAGATCGGCAGTCTGCCACCGACCTTCTAAGAAGGCACCGCCAGGGAGGCGCGCCACGTCCGCCCGCGCGTCGGTCGTTCCGGTGGATCCAGTTGTTTCCGGGCGCGCGTCAAGAGCGTTAATGGATGGAAGCATGGGATTTCCTTCGTGGGCCTAGCTGAAGCGGTCGATGATCTTGGCGGCCCCGCCGATGAAGGGCAGGAACCACGGCGGGCCGAAGTGGCCCGGCACGGGCGGATTCTTCAGGTCTTCCCACACGTTGGCGCTCTTGTCGCCAGCCATGTAGTGAGCCATCCGCTTACCCATGTGGGCAGCCATCTGCACGCCGTGTCCGCTGTAGGCCAAGGAGTAGTAAAGCCCGTCGTGGACACCGGCATGAACCATCTGGTCCATGGAGAGGTCCACCAGGCCGCCCCAGATGTAGTCCACCTTGGCGTTGGAGAGGTAAGGGAAGAGCTCGAGCATGGCCTTGCGGAGGATCTCGGCGCTCTTGACGTCCGAGTCCGGGCTGGACAGCGCGAAACGGGCCCGGCCGCCGAACAGCAGCCTGTTATCGGGTGTAATTCGGAAGTAGTAACAGAGCATCTTGCTGTCCGACGCCATGCGCCTGTTCGGCAGGATCCGGTTGACCACGTCTTCGGGCAACGGCTCGGTGCAGATGATGAAGCTGCCCACCGGGATCACCCGACGCTGCAGCCACGGGGTGACGTTGCCGGTGTAACCGCTGGTGGCCACCAAGACCTGCTTGGCCCGCGTGATGCCCCGGGTGGTGTGCACGTCGTGCACAGTGCCGGAAACCTTCTTCAGCTCCGTGACACCGGCTTCCTCGCAGATATCAGCCCCGGCGACGACAGCCGCCCCGCCCAACCCATGCACAAACTTGCCCACATGCAGCCCTGCTCCCAGCGGGTCAAGCATGGCCCCCTGGTAGAAGTCCGTACCGATTTCGCTGTGGATCTCAGACTTGGGGATAACGGTGACATGGTGGTCGGCCAGGGCGGCCATCTTCTCCTGCGACCTCAGGAAGCCTTCGTAGTGGGACTTGTGGAAGGCCAGCGAGAGCTTCCCGTCCCGCTTGTAGTCGCACTCAATGCCATTGTCATGCACCAGCTTCTCGATGCTGTCGATGGCGTCGTTGTATTCACGGAACATCTCCACGGCACGCGTGGCACCGTAGCGCTTCACCGCCGTGCCGAAACCGATGGCCAACCCGGTCGTCGCCATTCCCCCGTTGCGGCCCGATGCGCCCCACCCCACGGTGTGGCGTTCGAAAACTGCAACGCTGGCGCCCTGCTGGGCAAATTCCAGGGCAGCGGAGAGTCCGGTGAAGCCGGCGCCGATAATGGCGACGTCGACGTTCTCGGGTACCGGGGTTCGCCGGTAGTCCCCGGACGGTTCTGCAGTGTCCAGCCAATAGGGGTTGAGTTTCACGGGTTGACCTTTCGCCTGGGAGCCGGTTTACAGACCGAGGTGCTTGTTGATCTCGTCCAGGGACTTAACGGCGTTGTAGTCGTAGCCACCGGTGATGGGGTCGTAGCCACGGTCCAGCACCCAGAGGTTCCGGAAGCCCATGTCATGCATCGGGTGCATGTCGTAGCGAGTGTGCGAGGCGATGTGCAGGAAGTCCTCGGGCTTGGCGTTCAAGGTATCGAGCATGTACTCGAAGGCCTGGTAGCGCGGCTTGTAAGCCTGGGCCTGCTCAGCTGTCAACACGGCGTGGAAGTCAGCACCGAGCTTGGGAATGCTGATCTCCAGGAAGCTGTCGTCTGCGTTGGACAGAGCCACCAGCTTGTAGTTGTCGCCCATGAGCTTCAGCGGAGCCGGCACGTCATCGTGGGCACCAAAGCCGCGTACAGCGTCAGCGAACTCCGCGCCCGCACCAGGGGTGGGCCCAATGCCAAAGAACTTGCATACGCGGTCGAAGGAATTCTGGAGGATCTCCTCGTAGGGCTTGTAATCGCCAAGGACCTCGTCGAACCGGTACCCGCGGAAAACCTTCTTGAACGCAGGCCACTGCTCTTCGGGCAGACGGCCGGCGAGCAGCCGGCGGGTAGTGGAATCGGTATCCCAGTTGATCAGTGTGCCGTAGATATCAAAAGAAATGTACTTCGGCCGGTTGGAGTCTGCCATGATTCGTCCGTTCATTGAAAGTTTCGAGAGGCCATGGGTGACCTTCTGCGTTTGTAGGTGTCTGAGCTCCACGGGTTCCTCTGGGGACTGATGAACTCCGGCAGCTCGATACGTCGACTTTAGAGCCCGTATTATCTTTCTGTCAACAGTTGAACAGTTCAGCTGCAGCGCATCTAGAATCCCTGCAAAAAATGGTCACCCTGGGAGGCGACGCATACCCGCGAACGGCGATGGGGTCCGGTTGATCACCGGACCCCATCATCAAAGCTTCTTACCATTCACTGCCCGTGGTACCTACACGGCAGCCTCAACGAGCTTCTTGTTGGCCGAACGGGCGCTGCGCTTACCATTGGTAGCCGGTGCTGCGCCGGCTCGTTCTTCCACGGCCTGGGCGGCAATGTAGAGACCCTCACGATTGAGGTTTCGTGAGTAGGAGGAGTCCAGGTAAAGAGTCGGGAACGAGTCCACCGAGTTCATCTCGGTGGCCTTGGCAAGAAGCGCGGGATACAGATGTGGCTTCACCGGACCTGCCCCGCCGCCGAAGACGTACGCGACCTCTGTGGTCGCACCGACGATGGCCAGAACGCGGCCGAAGCGCTCGGTAACTTCCTTGGCAAAGAACCGCATCTCTTCATCAACGAACTGAGCGACCTTGTCATAGAAGTTACGCTTCAACGGCGACGCTCCGGCCTGCAAATACTCGGCCAACTGCTTGCGGGAAGTGAAGCCATGCGAGAAGCCCTGGTCCTCCATCGCCTTCAGCGCGTCATTAAGAACCGAACCATAACCTCGGTTGTGCGTAGTAGAGGCGTCGGCGTTGAACTCTCCGGCGGTGAAGACAGGAAAATTGACTGTTCCTTCACCGACATCGATGCCGATAGTGTGCTCGGCGGCGAGCACGTCAGCAGAAGTGATGCCCACCAGTGACAGGCCCCTGCGACGGACATCGGCAAGCATAGCGTCCATCAACGGCTCACCCTTGGCAGTGATGGCATACTGAGCCGACGCACCCTCGGGGATCACCTGTACATCCACGAATTCAAGCTTCACGGTGACCGGAGTCTCGAAGTTATGAACAGTAACCGTATGCGTACCGCTCGTGAACTCAGCTGCATAGCTAGTGCGGTGTGAGATGTACTCGTTGATCGGCAGCGCAAGTGCTACCCGGGCCTCCACATACAGGGTTTCGATAGCCGGCGGCAATCCACCGTGCTGACGCACGTAGTCACGCAGGGCCTTGGCGGCGAAAGCACCCATGACCAGGACCTTGCTCAGCTCCTGCTGGGCCTTGCTGCGACGGCCAACCACGTCGAACTCATCAAAGGCACCTTGGGCGCTCAGAGCACGCAGGCCGAAGAGCCTGCGGTGATAATTGCTGACCAGCGGGGAGACGAAGCTGACGTCCAGCTCATTGTAGAAGTTGCCTTCCAGCTTCGCGGCGGCTTCATCGTCAGGGGTCGGCAAAGCGTTCGGGCGCGTGATCGTTGACACGCCGCTTGGCAAGTCGATCTCGTCCACCTTGGTTGTACCTGATGCACCGGCGCCGCGGATGAGGCCCTTCACATAGCCGTTGCCAACGTCGATGCCACCGGTGAGATTGATCGAAATGGTCATGAAGTGATCCCTTCGTGGAAAGTGTTTGATGTGGTTACTGGGTTGCCATACAAGAGAAGTGCTGGGAGTTGTTACGGGAGTTAGCGCAGCATCGAGAAGATGTCGTTAACTTCAACCTGTTCGACAGATGGCTGCTCCGGTTCAGGAGTGGTCAAGGAGGAAGTCTGCATGTCGTCCTGTTTTGGTGCAGACTTCGGAACCAGTGCCGGGACTGCCAGTGCGATGTCCTGGATCTCGGGTTCGGTGCTTGTCTGCTGGCTGGGATCCGGATCCGCGGACGGAGCACGTGCCGCCTTCTGCTGAACCAACGCAGCCGGCGCGCCAGCCATTTCTGCATTCCGCTCTGTCCGTGTTGATCCCTCCTCAGGACCAACAAGACGTTCCCGCGTGGGAAGTTGGGAAACTGGTCGGTTGATGACATCGACATAGCCAAGGCGCTCGATGCTCTCACGGATCAGCATCCGAATAGATAGTGATGGGTTATCCTGCAAATCCATCCACGCCAACACAGCCTCATCGGCTGCGGGGACGCTCAAGCGGAATCGCTGCGGCGGCGGTTTCACAGTTGTGACTGCAGAAGTTTTTGACGTCTTCTTAGCAGCCGCCCTCGCCTTTGGCGCTGCCGCCTTGCTCTGAAGATTGGCCATAGACCCTCCCCCTCTCTTTCTCCGATTAACAAAAGTTCACGATAAGACTCAGGCTCTCGCCTAGCTCTCCGCCCACGCATGACCCGTCTCGCGGTCAATTCTGGTCAGGAACAACCCAACCTTAGCCCGCAATTTATGGTGCAACTTACCGCTGCTACAACTGATCCTTATGCCTCGCGCAGTGGTTTCTTTTTTGTTGGGATCTGCGCCTGGAACTAATGTTGTCCGCATGAGTGCAGAACGAAAAGCCAGCCGCCACGCCCAAGAATTTCGGTGGCACCAGATCAACCTCCAGTTACCGGAGACCGAAGCTGCTATTCGTGACCTCAGGGCCCTCAAGGAGGCGGTTGACCAACTCCTCATCGAAGCTGTCATCCGAGCCCACGACGAAGGAATGAGCCCGGCAAGCCTTGCTGATTCGCTCGGATTTACTAAGCACATCGCGGCGGAGCGACCCTCCCCTGAAATCCTGAACCTTCCAGCAGCACGGCCTTCTGGCCGCCGCGGCATTCATTTTGAGCCAATGGGCTAATTAAGGAAGCGGCCCCGCCGGGGTCATGAACTGCTCCTCCGCTGCTTTCGCGAGACGGCCCGCCTCCGCAGCCGCAGCATCTCGACGTGCCAGGCCTGCCGCTTGTGGAAGCAGATGCTCACAGCCACCAGAGGCCGCCACATCAGGTAATCCATAATCCTTGCGATCCAAAGCCATTGCATGGCATACTCTGTGATGTAGAACTGTTGAACAGCAGAGCAGATCAACATTTTCAGTACCTTTATCAATTTCCCCCTTTAGCGGCAGGAGCCTAGGACATGGCTGTCAGTACCGACTCCGAGTTTT
The DNA here is from genome assembly GCF_026427775.1 of Arthrobacter sp. CDRTa11. Lineage (NCBI taxonomy): Bacteria > Bacillati > Actinomycetota > Actinomycetes > Micrococcales > Micrococcaceae > Arthrobacter > Arthrobacter sp. CDRTa11. The sequence goes on from NZ_CP044532.1 coordinate 4,386,410, forward strand.
TCGACGCCGTCGCGTCCGAGAGTGGGCTCTTGGCCGAGCAGTCCCAGCTCGCCGATTCGACTGTATTGGAGCTCCTCGAACAGTCCTATGGCCTGAAGGGGACCCTGGTCCGGATTCCGACGGAGAAGGACGATACTTTCCGCCTCTGGGACGGTGAAGAAACTTTTCTGGTGAAGGTGTCGCCGCCGGATGAGGACCCGGTGATCGTCCACTTTCAAACAGCCTGCATGGAGCATCTGGAGACCACTGCCCCGGAACTTCCGGTCCAGCGCCTGGTCAGGAGCCTTGGCGGAGATCCGCAAGTCCTCATTCCGGCACCAGAGGGACCCTTTGACCGGGTGCTTCGGGTGATGCGCTTCATGCCCGGAAATCTGCTGGCCAGTCACGACGCTTCCGCCGGTCAGCTTCAGTTGGTGGGCTCAAGCCTGGCCCGCGTCGGCCTTGCTTTGCAGGACTTCGATCATGCCCGTGCGGACCGGCTGCTCCTGTGGGACCTGAAACACTTTCACCGGATGCGGCCGCTGCTTGACTACGTTGATGAGCCGCACAAACGCTCCCTGGCCGAAGACATTTTTGACCGGTTCGACGAGAACGTGGTTCCGCTTCTGGGTTCCCTGACCTCCCAGATTGTGCACGGGGATTTCAGCCCGTTCAATGTCCTGATCGACCCGGACAGGCCGGAATACGTCACCGGGATCATCGACTTCGGCGACGTCGTGCGCACCCCGGTGATCTTCGACATCAGCGTCACCATGGCCAACCTGCTCGGAACAGACCCGGCCAGCCCCTGGAAACACGCACTGCACGTCATGGACGGCTACCTGAGCATCCGCCCGCTGCCCGAGGCGGAGCTGGAAGCTCTGATCATCTCAGCCCAGGCCCGCCTGCTCCTGCGCGCACTGATCACGCAGTGGCGTGCGAGTCAATTGCCGCAAAGACGCGATTACCTCCTCTCCCACTCCAAACCGGACTGGGACCGCCTCGCCGCCACCGCAGCCACGCCGGCACCACAGACCGCACATCCCACCCTCAACCACGTCGGACCCTGAACCAGATCAAACGCTGAACCAGACTCACTAGCCTTCAAGGAGAAAATCATGGGCAACACTCCCCAAACCATCCGCAAGCCTTCCCGGGCCATGATCAATGGCTTTGATCCCAACCGCCTCGGTGAGCTCCCGGATCAGATGCAGAAAAGCATCCGACGGCGGGACCAGAGCCTGGGACCGAGTTACCGGCTCTTCTATGACACCCCGATCGAAATCGTCCGCGGCAAGGGCGTGACGCTCTTTGACCCGGAGGGAAACGAGTACCTGGACGTGTACAACAACGTCCCATCGGTGGGCCACGCCCACCCAAAGGTCATCGCAGCCGTCCACGAGCAGATGCAGACCCTGAATACCAACACCCGGTACGTCCAGGAATCCATCCTCGATTACTCCGAGCAGCTCCTCTCCACCTTCCCGGCCGAGCTAGGCAACGTCATGTTCACCTGCACCGGATCCGAAGCCAATGACCTCGCCATGCGCGTGGCCAAATACGTCACCGGAAACCAAGGCATCATCGTCACTTCCGGCGCGTACCACGGCCTGACAGCGGAAGTATCATCCTTCTCGCCGTCCCTGGGTATCGGTGTGCCGCTGGGCGCGAACGTGCGGGTCATCGACGCCCCCGACGCCCTGCGGTTCTCATCGGATAAAGGGTCGCTGGAGGATCACCTGCGGAACCAGGTGCGTGCCGCCATCGCCGATCTTCACCGGCACGGCATCGGACTGGCGGCCTTCATCGCCGACAGCATCTTCTCCTCCGACGGTGTCTTCGCCGGCCCGGCAGGCTTCCTGCGCCCCATCATCGAAGAAGTACACGCCGCCGGCGGCCTGTACATCGCCGATGAAGTCCAGCCCGGCTTTGGCCGTACCGGAGCTGAATGGTGGGGTTTCCAACGCCACGGCATCGTCCCGGACATCGTGACCATCGGCAAGCCCATGGGCAACGGGATCCCCGTTGCGGCGGCCATCTTCAAACCCGAACTGCTCGTGGAATTCGGCAAGAACATCCGCTACTTCAACACCTTCGGCGGAAACTCCGTAGCCATCGCCGCCGCCCAGGCCGTCCTGGACGTGATCCGCGAGGAATCACTGATCGAAAACGCCCTCAAGGTGGGCGAGAAGATCATCACCGGGCTCAAAGACCTCTCCCAGGGCCTGGACCAGGTGGCAGAAGTCCGCGGAAGCGGCTTCTTCATCGGTGTCGACCTCGTCACCGATCGGGCCTCACTCACACCCGACGGGCAGGCGGCCGCGGCCATCGTGAACTCCCTTCGGGAAGACCGGATCCTCATCTCCGCCTGCGGCGCCCAAGGAAACGTCCTCAAGCTCCGCCCCCCAATGCCCTTCTCCAGCAGCGACGCCGACCGCCTGCTCGAAGGAATGGGCCGCGCCTTCAATTCACTGCGCTAAGGACCGGTTCGAGAGCACGGGCGTATTCTGACGACGATGACAGCAGGGGTGCCTTCCGATGGAAGGCACCCCTGCTGTCAACACACGCTGGTTCAGAAAAAGGAGAATCCTAAACGACATCATTTACACCACGGGCAGCAAGCGCGTCAAGCGCCGTTCGCTTCTAAATTACGACGCCGGGTGGTCACCTTTTTGAGGGCGGCCACCCATTCTTCGAACGCATCCAGATGGGCGTCATGGGAGCCTTCGGGGAGGTCCACGCGGGTCACATCACGGCCACGCCGCACGAATTCGTCCTTCTCGGCCTCCGTGAACATGCCTTTGCCGCCGTAAACCACCAGCGTGGGCGCTGACACCTGCTCCCATTCCTTCCACCGGGCCACCGTCACCGCGCTGATCGCCTGGACCATTACATCGGCGTCGAACCGGGGCCGGAAACCGTCCGGGTGTTCCTCAAGGTCAGCCACCCAGGCCTTGGCCAGGGGTGTGTCGCCGAGGAATTCCTGGGCAGCCCTTCGGCTGGGGAAAGGCACCGGCCAGGACCGGAAATACTCACCCATCGACTCGTGGTCTTGCGGCCTGCCTCCCCCGGCGCCGGCTTCCAGCAGCACCAGCTGGGATACCAGGTCCGGCCGCGCTGCAGCGGTCAGCATCGCGGTGTGCCCGCCCATGGACTGCCCCACCAGTGTGACCGGACCCGCCGCTGCTTCCTCAACAACGCGGACGACGTCGGCAACGTACGCCTCGCGGGAGACGTCGCCCGGGATCCGGGTGCTTCCGCCGTGGCCGCGCTGATCCATCAAGATGATGCGGAATTCCGGCAGGGCCGCCGCCGTCGGAAAGAATTCAGCGGCACTGCCGGCCAGGCCGTGAAGTATGACCATAACGGGCCCGGTTCCGCCCGTGTCATAGCAACGGATCAATACCCCCGGCGCGGTGGTAAGCATCAGGTCAGACAGCGGCGGGGACACAGACATGCCCTCACGCTACGTCACCGCTGCCGCCTGCCCGGTGAGCCCGCGTTCATCTCCGGGAAATATGGGACGCATCGAGTGCCGACGGCGCCGTCTCACCTTCCCGGCGCCTGATCCCTCGCACCGGACGGGAAATGCCAGGGCTTGGCACCTTTGTGGCGCGCAGCAGAAGAGCACCCGTTTACCTGCCCGAAACACTCCGGTCATGCGATCTTCACAAAATGCCCCGGTGTGTAACGTGCCCGCAATCTGGCGTGGCAGCAATGGAAACACAGGGCCGCAAATATTGACCCGGGGAAGCAGGGGACGGAAGGAACAGTCCCGCATTCATGCATAACGCGAAGGGACCGCTGGTGGAGATCACTGCTCAACACGTCTGGCTGATGATTTCGGCCGGGATGGTACTGCTCATGACGCCGGGGCTCGGCCTTTTTTACGGCGGCATGACCCGCGCCAAGGCAGCATTGAACATGATCCTGATGAGCTTCATCTCCGCCGGCATCGTGGGCGTCGTGTGGGTGTTGTGGGGCTACTCCATGACCACGGGCGAAGGGGTCCTTGGCATCTTCGGAAACCCCTTCACCAGCTTTGGCCTGGAAAGCCTGATGGGTTCACCTGACCTGATCAAGGCCGGCTACAGCGCCACGTTCGCCATGGTCACGGTGGCCCTCATCAGCGGAGCCATCGCGGACCGCGCCAGGTTCAGCGCCTGGGCCCTGTTTGTCCCGCTCTGGATCACCCTGGTCTACTGCCCCTTGGCGTACATGATCTGGGGCGGCGGCCTCATGAGCGCTGGCGGCGCCATCACCGCAGTGTTCGGGCAGGTCATCGACTTCGCCGGCGGCGCGGTGGTGGAGATCAGCTCCGGTACGGCGGCCTTGGTCCTGGCGGTGATCGTGGGCCAGCGCCAGGGTTTCGCGAAGGACCCCAACCACCGCCCGCACAATGTCCCGTTCATCATGCTCGGCGCAGCCATCCTCTGGTTCGGCTGGTTCGGTTTCAACGGCGGTGCCGCCACCACCGCTGAGCAGGCCGGTCTCATCTGGGTCAACACCCTGGTTGCCCCAGCCGCTGCCATGCTCAGCTGGCTGATTACCGAAAAGATCCGCCATGGACACCCCACATCCCTCGGCGCCGCTTCCGGCGTGGTGGCCGGCCTCGTGGTGATCACACCTTCCTGTGCCAACATCAGCCCAGTGGCCGCTGTCGGCCTGGGGCTGGTGGCCGGGGCTGCCTGCGCCATTTTTGTGGACCTGAAGTACCGCTTCGGCCTGGACGATTCGCTGGACGTGGTGGGTGTCCACCTTGGGGCCGGCGTGATCGGAATGCTGGCGCTCGGGTTCATCGCGCTTCCTGTGGACGGCCAGGGCGGCGGCCTCTTCTACGGCGGCGGCCTGCAGCAACTGGTGGCGCAGTCCGTGGCAGTGCTGGTTACCGTTCTGTTGTCCGGCGCAGTCACCGCCGTGATAGGCCGGGCCATCAACAAGACTGTCGGTTTCCGGGTCAGCGCTGAAGCCGAAACAGTAGGAGTTGACCTCGCCGAGCACGCAGAGACGGCCTACGCCTTCGGGGAACACGGCACCGGATTCAGCCCCGCCAACATCCCCACGACGCCGGCGGACACCGTCGCCGCTCCGGCCCGGCAAAACACCTTCGCCTAGTCTCAGTCCAGGAGAGAGACAGGAGCTCAGTCCGCGAGGATGTGGTAAAGCGCGCGCCGGGTTTCGTCGATCTTTTCCACTGCGGCATTGCGCTGTTCTTCCGTGGCCGCATGCCGGAACTGGTGGATGACACCCATCAGCTTTCCCACACTCTGGTAAAAAGCCTGGCCAGATGCCTCCGGTTCGGCGCTCCAGGCGTTATCCAGTTCCTCGGCGTGCTCACTCACATAGGCCCTTCCCGCGTCAGTCAGGGTAAACTCGGTCCGCCGTCCCTCGCTCAGCGGCGCGATGAGGTCTTCATCAACCAGCTGCTGGAGCGTCGGATAAATGGACCCAGGGCTCGGCCGCCAGGCTCCGGATGTTTTCTCCGCAATGGTTTTAATCAACGCGTAACCGTTTGACGGAGCTTCCGCCAGAAGCGACAGAATCGCTGACCGGACATCCCCCCTGCTGGCCCTCCGGGAGCCGGGGCCAAAACCGGGACCAAATCCACGCCCTGGTCCAAACCCAGGGCCGAAACCCGGCCCGAACCCGGGGCCGAATCCGGGCCCAAATCCGGCGCCGCGGTGCCCGTGCGGTCCGCGGCGGCCCCTGCCGCGTTCGAAGCGTCCGCGGCCTAAACCGCCGTCCGAAAATTTGTCGTCATGAATGCCTTTCATACCGGCATCGTCCTTCCATCTCAGTTTCCTTATACACGGTGAAATACATTCGGTGAACCAGTCACCGATACTTAACGATATATCGGTGACTATCGGTGGTCAAGAGTTTTTCAAGCGATTGTTGCGGGTTGGCATCACCTTGTCCTGGCTCTGGAGGAAGCAGGTCAGGCGGCGTATCCTGAACCCACGTCGCTAGCTTGAGGGCTGAAAAATGACGAAAAAGAAGAAACGCGGGCAGGGGTTTGCCGCAACCCTGGGAAGGGTCATCGGCTTCTTCTTTGCGAGTGCCTTGTGCGGTGTCCTCGCCGCGAGCCTGGTGGTTCCGGCCGTTGCAGCCGCCGGCTATGGGGTCACAAATTCCATTACTTTCTTTGAGAAGCTCCCTGACGAACTGACCGTCGCACCGCCGTCGCAATCCACCAAGGTCCTGACCGCGGACGGGCAGCCGATTGCCACCTTCTACGCAGAGAACCGGGTCAGGGTCCCGCTGGATCAGATTTCCCCCTATGTCGTGGACGCCATTGTGGCCATCGAGGACAGCCGCTTCTATGACCACGCCGGCATTGATCCGCAGGGGATTCTGCGGGCTGCAATCTTCAACGTCTCACAGGACGGCGGACGGCAGGGCGCATCCACGCTCACCCAGCAGTACGTCACCAACGTCATCAACGAATCGTTCCTTTCCCAGGAGAAGACCGACGAGGTGATCCTCAGCGGGCAAAAGAGCATCGGCGACAAACTGCGCGAGATGAAGCTGGCCATCGCGCTGGAGAAGAAGTTCACCAAGGAGCAAATCCTCGAGGGCTACCTCAACATCGTGTTTTTCAACCGCGACGCCTACGGGATAGAGGCCGCTTCCCAGTACTTTTTCAGCAGCAACGCCAAGGACCTCACGCTGCCGCAGGCCGCCTTGCTGGCCGGCCTGGTGAACAGTCCCAGCTTCTATAACCCGGCCATCAACCCGGACAAGTCCCTTGCCCGGCGCAACCAGGTGCTCGGTGAGATGCTTGCGCTCGACAAGATCACCCAGGAGGAGCACGACGCGGCAGTTGCAACTCCCATTGAACTTAAGCTCAACCCCGCGAAGCAGGGCTGCGCGTACGCCACCATGGCACCGTATTTCTGCGATTACATTTCCCATCTGATCCTGAACAATCCGGCCTACGGCAACAGCCTGAGCGAGCGCGAGCGGAAGCTGTACCGCGGCGGGCTCACCATCGTCACCACGCTGGACAGCAGGCTGCAGGCCGCCGCCCAGGCGCAGGTTGACGGTACCGCCGGGGCAAATCCGGACAGGTGGGGGGCAGCGCTGGTGACCATCCAGCCGGGCACCGGCAAAATCCTGGCCATGGCCCAGAACACTGTGTTCCTGCCGCAGGAGGGAAAGTTCGACACCCATCTGAACTTCAACGTGGACGCCAAGGACCCGCAGGGCAACGACCTCAATGGGGCCGGCGGTTTCCAGCCGGGATCCACCATGAAGCCGTTCACGTTCGCGCAATGGCTCAACGAGGGCAAGAGCATGACGGCGGAAGTGGACGCTTCCCAGCGGGTGTATCCGTTGGGATTCCCCTGGCGGTCCAGCTGCGGGAAGGTGCTTGGCGCTTACAGCACGGCGCAGAACAACCCCGAACTGGGCGCCGCCGATGACCTGCAGAACGCCGACGAAGGCTACTACCGCCGCATGCCCATCAACTATGGGCTCTACAACTCCATCAACACCGCCACCTTCGCTACCGCCGCCCAACTGGATTTCTGCGGCATCCAGAAAATGGTGGATGCCGTGGGCCTGCACAGCGGCCTCGACGGCGCCCAGATCAACATGCACCAGCTGGGCAACCTGCTGGGCGCCATCGGGGTGGCACCGCTTCATCTGGCCAACGCCTTTGCCACCTTCGCCAATGACGGCCGCTACTGCGCCCCCATCGCCGTGGCGGACGTGACTGATTTGACCGGCGGGAAGCTTCCGGCGCAGACCAGCGAATGCCGCGACGCCGTGAAGCCGGACGTGGCCCGCGGTGTGAACGCGGTACTCCAGGATGTGCTGAAGGTGGGCTCCGGCGTGTACATCAACCCCAAGCTTCACACCCAAATGCCCATCGCGGCCAAGACCGGCACCTCAAACAACAACGGGGCCACCTGGATAGTTGGCTACACGTCGAGCCTGGCCACGGCATCCTTCTTTGGCGACGCGCTGGAGGGCCAGAAACGCCCCGGCCAGAACGTCACCATCAACGGCACCTTCTATCAGCGCCTGGACGGCTACATGATCGCCGGCCCGCAATGGGCCAACTACATGCAGCAGGTGGGCAAGCTTTACCCCACCAACCCGTTCGCACCGCCGCCGCCGTCCATGATGGGATCACCCGGTCCTACCCCGAGTCCCGGCCGCTAAACGGCGGAGGGCACGGGGCGCCTCAGCCGCCGGCGGACAGGATCGCCCATCCCTTCGCGGGCAGGGACACACGGCTGTTACCCTCCAGCCGGCCGTTTCCTGCCAGCAGGACAGTGGCCGACGGCGGGACCTCAAGGGCCGCTTCCTGTGCGGTTTGGTTGAGGGCCACCACCACGTTCCCACCTTCGGATCCCCCGCCTTCGCCGGCTCTGCCTTCCACGGTCCGCTGACTGGCTGTTGCTTCGTACACAAGATGGCCGTTAGCCAGGGCCAGCACTCTGGTGCGGGCCGTATGCAGCCAGTTGTGCCGCCGTCGTACTCCGATCAGCTCCTGATGCAGCCGGAAAACATCCTCCCCCAGGGGTGACAGCTCCGAGGGCGAGGCGGGAAACGCGGGCCGGACGTCGTCATCGCCTCCCTCCCGGTCCTCCTTGACACCGCGGTATGCCTGCTCGTCGCCGTAATAGATGGACGGGGTGCCGCCCACGGTCAAGAGGACCACCAGGGCGTGGGGCAGCAGCTCCGGGTCCTTGAGTTTGCTGGCGATCCGTGTGACGTCATGGTTTCCCACGAAAGTGAGCGGGACGAAGGTGTTGAGGAAGGAGTTGTGGCGCTCCAGCGCGGAGGCGAGTTCGTAGAAGTTTGTGTCGTTCAGGGAACTCCACGCCGCCTTCCACAGCTCGTACTGGGTGGCCGAATCCAGGGTCCCGTTGCCCACCTCGGCCGCGTAATCCCCATGGATGTACTCCCCCACAAAATACGCGTCCGGATGGCTGGACCGGACGTCCGCCAACACCGTGGCCCAGAAGCCGGAAGGCACCGCGTAGGCTGCGTCCAGCCGCCACCCGTCGGCGCCGCGGTCCAGCCAATGCTTCATGACCGCTGCGACAAACCCGGCCACCTGCGGTTCATCGTGGTTCAGGGCCACCAGGTGGTGATGGCCCTCGAAGTCCTCATAGTCCGGCTCAGTATCAGGCGGGGTGTGGCCAAGGGCACCTTTGTCCGGCCAATTGATCCTGAACCAGGTTGCGGACGGGGCGGACGGCCCGTGCTTCAGGGCGTCCTGGAAAGGCTGGAATAAGCGGCCGGTGTGGTTGAATACGCCATCAAGGAGCACCCTGATGCCGCGCGCGTGGGCTTCGTGGATGAGATGGTCAAAGTCGCCGTCATCGCCCAGGCGGGGGTCGATGCGGAAGTAGTCCGTGGTGTCGTAGCCGTGCGTTTCCGAGGCGAAGACGGGCCCAAGGGCGAGACCGGAAGCTCCCAGTTCGAGGACGTAATCGAGCCACGGGATCAGTTGCCTGAGCCCGTGTTCGGGGGCGGCCCCGATCGGGAGGGCTTCCTTTTCGGCTCCGGAGAACCCCAGAGGGTAGACGTGCCACCATACGGCGTGCTGGACCCAACTCGGTTCTGCCATTGCCCCATTCTGCTGCACCACTGGCCATTCAATCCAACTGGCCGGACCGTCCAAGGCGCATGGCAGGATAAGAAAGTGCAGAACCTTGAAACCGACCGGCTGATCCTGCGTGCCTGGGAGCAGGACGATGCCGATTTCGCCTTCGACCTCTACTCACGCTGGGAGGTACAGCGGTTCATCGGCAACCCTGCGCAGATCATGACGGCTCGGTCGCAGGCTGTGGAGCGCATTCTGGCGTGGCGCCAGATGGATCATCCGGTACACGCGGTCTGGGCAGTGCAACTCAAGGCCACCGGCCAGCTTGCCGGCGCCCTGCTCCTGAAATCCATCCCGGCGTCGGGCGGTTCGGTGCCCCTCCAGCCATCCGGCGACACGGAAATCGGCTGGCACTTCCACCCCGATCACTGGGGCCACGGCTACGCCTCCGAAGCCGCCGCCGCTGTCCTGGAGTACGCCTTTGACAACGGCCTGGAGGAGGTCGTGGCGGTCACTGCGCCCACCAATCTGGCTTCACAGAAGGTCTGCGAACGGATCGGAATGCGGCACACCGGCCAGACGTCCCGGTACTACAACTCCCTCTGTGAGCTTTTTGTGGTTACAGCGGCTTCCTAGGCGGATCCGTGCCAGAGCCGCTGCCACCAGGAGCGCTTTGGCTCGGGTTCCGAAGGAAGTTCGGGGGCCCGGGCTGTTCGGCGCTCCTTCCAGCGGGTCACTTCGGCCTCCACATCCCTGGTTTTGGTGATGACCGGCGGGCCGCCCTGGAGTTGCCGGCGGGCGTCAATGACCCTGGCGTTAAAGTCGTCCAGGATGTCCCTGACCTGTTTCTCGGTGAATTGGGCGTCCAGCCTGGCGTCCAGTTCGGCATCCTCGGTGCGGAGCAGGATGGCTTTTGGCCCCAGGCCGCTGACGTTCTCGCGCTGGAGCAGGCCCTTAACCCACCAGTCAGGATCGTAGGGCTCCCCCAGCCCCGGGATCGGCTTGCCCGCGTACTTGAGGTTGTCGAACTTGCCCTGGGCCATGGCATCGCGGATGAGGTATTCCACCCGGGCGGCGTCGTCCACTTTCCGGCGCTTCTGCCGCTCCTGGCTGTCAACGGCCTCAAGCTCGGCTTCTTCCTCCGGGCTGATGCCTGCGCCGCGATAAGAACGAACTTCCGCAGCGCGTTCCATCCGCCTCCTGAAGTCCCCCGACCCGCCGCTCATTGCCTGCCACCGCCCTGCACCCGTTGGAACCTTCACCTTCAAGTATTCAGGCGCCGGCAACGGCTTTCAACGGCGGTGGCGTCTACGCAGCGGTTTGTCTGCCGCAGCTGCTGCCCGGCAAGAAAAGGGGCAGGCCGGTCAGGAAGCTACATCGAGCGTCTCACCGGAGGACCGCCGCAGCGTTCCCTGGATGTCATCCAAGGAGAGGGCAAGTTCTTCGGCAAGGGCCGCAACTGTCATGAAGGACGGTGTGGCAATTCGACCTGTCTCGATTTTCCGCAAGGTTTCAGGGGATATGCCTGCGCCAAGGGCCACCTGTACCAACGTCCGTTGGCCCCGCGCGCTCCGGAGCATTTCGCCGAGCAGCTTCCCAGCACGCACCTCGTCTGGGCTTAGGGGGACTCTGACCATCTTCCAAGCATAGTACCGTTATAATAATAACGGTCCGCATTTGGAGGAATCATTGATTGAACTGCTTACGCCCCGAGAGATTGATCAGGCCCGCCGCTCCGGCCAATTTGTGGCCGGGACCCTGTCGGACCTGAGGGACAGAACCAGGCCGGGCACGAACCTCCTGGAAATTAACGATTGGGCAGCTTCGATGATCCGGGCCGCAGGCGCCCGCTCCTGTTATGTCGACTACGCCCCGTCGTTTGGGCGCGGCCCGTTTGGAAAAGTGATCTGCACATCCGTCAACGATGCTGTTCTGCACGGACTCCCCCATGACTACGTTCTAATGGAAGGGGACTTGCTGACTTTGGATTTCGCAGCAAGTGTTGACGGCTGGGTCACCGATTCCGCGATCAGCTTCGTTGTGGGCGATTCTCCTGCGCCTGTTGACCGGCACATGATTGAAACCACCGAGAAAGCACTTGTGGCGGGCATTCATGCAGCCCAGTCCGGAGCGCGGATTGGCGATATCTCTTTCGCCATCGGGTCAGTGCTCGAAGCAGCCCGCTTCCAGGTCAACAAGGAATTTGGCGGACATGGGGTGGGGAGCACCATGCACCAGGACCCGCACATTCCAAACACCGGAATACCCGGACGCGGATACGTGATTCGCCCCGGATTGCTTTTGGCCATCGAACCCTGGGTTATGGACGGCACCAGCAAACTCGTCACAGCTCCTGACGGGTGGACCCTGTGCAGCTCCAATGGCCGCCGAACTGCGCACTCCGAGCACACGATCGCCGTCACGGAATCGGGACCGGTCATCCTCACCCAACTGGCCTAGAGGGCATTCCAGCTGCCCCGCCATCGGTACCGGCCTCCAACCAGTGCCCGCGAACTGTGTGCTGCGCAGTTGACGCTATGGTCGAATGCATGGCGGCGTCCTTCATTGATGTGAGTGAACTCAAGGTTGTCGAATCTTCAGCCCCAGGGCCGTGCGGTCCTGTCCCCATCCGCTGGTATCAGCCAGCAGTTGAGAGTGCAGCGGCAGCACCGGTCCCGACGATGGTCTGGGCTCATGGCGGAGGCTTTTTTGCCGGTGGCCTTGATCAGCCAGAAGCCCATGACGTCGCCCGCGCTCTTGCCCAGCGCGGGCTTCCGGTTGCCACTGTGGACTACCGCCTGGCGCCATTTCCCGGGCTGGCCTGGGCCGGCAGAGGCGGAAGGCGCCCCCGGGGGCGGTTTCCCCTTCCCGTAGAAGACATCCTGGCCGCGCTCCGAACTGTGGGCGGTGAGTCACCGGGTGGAGTGATTCTCGGCGGAGCAAGCGCCGGAGCCTGCCTGGCCTCCGCCGCCGCCCTCCGCGCCCTCAACGGCGGGCTGAAACCGAGGGGGATTGTTCTTGCCTACGGCTTCTTCCACTCGTCACATCCCCGGCCGCACCACGTCCAACGACGGCTACGTGGCCACCGCCGGCTCACGCATTCCCGATGGATCCATAACGCCGTTAATCGCAACTATGCCGGCACACCGTCCGCGCTGGCTGACCCTTTCGCGTTTCCCGGAGGGCACGTCCTGGACGGCTTCCCTCCAACCCTCATGATCAATGCCGACCGGGACGCCATGCGCGCATCCGGTGACCAGTTCGCGGGAGAACTCCTGGCGGCAGGAATCGACGTCGAACAGCACGTCCTGCCCGGGTCCCGTCATGGGTTCCTGAACCGTCCGCGTCTCGATGCCTTCACTATCGCGATTGATCTCATCGCCTCATGGTCCCGGGCACGGTGAGCGCATGGCGCGCCACCTGCGTGGGGCATGGAGGATATCCATGGTATTTCCAATCTTCGAATGACTTCAATGCTTAAGTGACATGCATACCTTATACACTTAAAGATGCAAGTGAATTATCCCAAAAATGACTTCAGGCGTGAAGCGATAGGATAAGCGGATGGATGCAACGCAAGAGCCCCGCTGGCTGACGTCCGAAGAGCGGGACGCCTGGCTCGCACTGACCAGCGTGATCATGAGGCTGCCTTCCGCGCTCGACGCCCAACTCCAGCGCGATGCAGGGATCAGCCACTTCGAATACCAGGTCATGGCCGGGCTCTCGGAGAGCAAGGACCGGACCGCCCGGATGAGCGAACTGGCCGTGATCGCCGAAGGATCGCTCCCCCGCCTCTCGCAGGTGGTGGGCAGACTCGAGAAACGCGGATGGGTACGCCGCACACCGGACCCGACGGACGGCCGCTATACCCTGGCGATCCTCACCGATGAGGGGTGGGACAAGGTGGTCAAAACTGCACCGGGGCATGTGGAGGAAGTGCGGACGCTGGTCTTTGACCCGCTCACCAAGGCGCAGGTCCAGCAGCTGACCAACATCGGCCGACGGGTCACCCGCGCCATCGACCCCAACGACTACTGCCTCCGCGGCCTCGACCAGGGCCAGCGGTCCGGAGCTGCAGCGGGCTAAAGCCCACGCTCCGCAACATTTCGGGAGCCCGTTGACACATACTGCGACTGGTGCCATGCTTTGGGTATGGATGACCTGTTGGACAGCTGGACAGCTGGACAAGATCGAGTGGTGCGAGTGGGTGCCGCTGAAGCTGTATTCGCATCCCTTCGCGGCGCCATCGAGGGCGGCAAGATTCCCGTTGGCACACGCCTGGATTCAGAGGCGTCGCTGGCCAAGCAGTACGGAGTCAGCCGGACCATGGTCCGCGAAGCCCTCAGGTCATGCACTGCCCTCGGCCTGACCGCCACGCATACCGGTAAAGGCACTTTCGTCATCGCAGACAAGGTGGCCCAGGACCTCAAGCTCGGTAAATACTCGGCCAGCGCCCTGGTGGAGGCCCGCCCCCACGTGGAAGTTCCGGCCGCAGGCCTCGCAGCCCAGCGCCGGACAAGTGAAGACCTCGAGGCCCTCCGGGAGATTCTCCGGGAAATGTCCGAGGCCGAAAACCTCCAGCAGTGGGTTCAACTCAACACCGAATTCCACGTGACCATTGCCCGTTCCAGTGGCAACGGCGTCTTCGAATCATTCCTGTCCGATATCTGCGAGGCAATGGCCAACCAATCGAACACCCTCAACCTGGTGGCCGACCGCCGGAAGGAGTCCGGCGACGAGCACGCCCGCATCTTCGATGCGATCGAGCGTGGTTCGGCCGAGGACGCCTCGGAGGCCATGACCATGCACCTGCACGGCGTGGAGTGCGCCCTGGGCACCATCGTCCCTGGAAGCGGAAAGGCCGCCGCTGGCCGCACAGGCTGACCATCAACCCGGATCCCAGCACCGCACCACGAACCCAGGCACCTCCACTGAGCGCTTCTCCGCACGGAACCGTACCGTTTCCGTCGCCACAACCCATACGTCTCCGCGTGCCGGGCGCGCTGCCAGCTGCTGATTTTTCTTCTCCCCAAACCACTAATCCGTCCAAACCCGTCAACGAAGCCCTGTAAGGACCCCATGAGTACCCCGAGCACCACCGCAGCCGCAACCACTATCGCCGCCAGCAATGGACAGGCAGCGTCTACGCGTTCTGAGCATGATCTGCTTGGTGACCGGGACGTCCCGGCGGAGGCTTACTGGGGCGTGCATACCCTGCGCGCGGTGGAAAATTTCCCCATCACCGGCCAGCCGCTGTCCTCGAACATGCACCTGGTCCGCGGCCTGGCCGCGGTCAAACAGGCCGCGGCCCGCACCAACCTCGAACTCGGCCTCCTGGACCCCGAACGCGCCGCCGCGATCGAACAGGCCTGCACCGACGTGATGAACGGCCACTACGCAGACCAGTTCGTCGTGGACGTCATCCAAGGCGGCGCCGGGACCTCCTCAAACATGAACGCCAACGAGGTCATCGCCAACCGGGCCCTGCAAATCCTCGGCCACGCCAAAGGCGAATACACCCGCCTGCACCCCAACGACCACGTCAACCTCTCCCAGTCCACCAACGACGTCTACCCCACCGCCGTGAAACTGGGCACCATCTTCGCCGTCAAGGAACTCCTCGCCGCACTCGAAGAACTCGAAGAAGCCTTCGCCGCCAAAGCCCTGGAATTCCGCACCGTCGTCAAAATGGGCCGCACCCAACTCCAGGACGCCGTGCCCATGACCCTGGGCCAGGAATTCGGCACCTACGCCATCACCATCGGCGAAGACCGGCTCCGGCTCGCCGAAGCAAACCTGCTCATCCACGAAATCAACCTCGGCGCCACCGCCATCGGCACCGGCCTGAACGCCCCCGCCGGCTACACCGAAGCCGCCTGCCGCCACCTCGCCCAAATCACCGGCCTGCCCCTGGTCACCGCGCCGGACCTGATCGAAGCCACCCAGGACGTCGGCGCGTTCGTGCACCTCTCCGGCGTCCTCAAACGCGTCGCCGTGAAACTCTCCAAAACCTGCAACGACCTGCGCCTGCTCTCCTCCGGCCCGCGCGCCGGCTTCGGCGAAATCAACCTCCCCGCCGTCCAGTCCGGCTCCTCCATCATGCCCGGCAAGATCAACCCCGTCATCCCGGAAGTAGTCTCCCAGGTCGCCTACGAAGTGATCGGCAACGACGTCACCATCACCATGGCCGCCGAAGCCGGACAACTCCAACTCAACGCCTTCGAACCCATCATCGTCCACAGCCTCCACAAGAGCATCTCCCACCTCCAGGCAGCCTGCACCACCCTCACCGCACGCTGCATCCGAGGCATCACCGCCAACACCGAACACCTGCGCCTGACCGTCCAACAATCCATCGGCCTGGTCACCGCACTAAACCCGCACCTGGGCTACACCACGGCCACCGCCATCGCCCAGGAAGCACTCGCCACCGGCAAAGGCGTCGCCGAACTCGTCCTCGAACACGGACTGCTCACCGACGCGCAGCTCCAAGAACTCCTCAGCCCCGAACGCCTGGCAAACCTCACCAAAGAACCCAACCAGCAGTAGTCCCCACCCAGCACCACCCGCAGACCCTGCCCTACCCGGGAAGAGGGGCACACCGACGTGCCCAAATTCCCCTCTGAATGAGACAGAAAGAGAGCCCGCTGTGCCGGTCCGCCACCCCAGGCACCACCGGCACAGCGACCCTCGCCACTGCTTTGCCTCTTCAACCCCATGAAAGGCCTTGGAAAATGACCGTTGAGCTCCAAAACCCTGCCACCGCGCACCGCACGCGGAACGACGACGCCCGCAGGAAAGAAGAACGGCGCCGTCCGATCAGATCCCAAATCATCGACTACCTTGCCAGCAACGGCGCCAGCAAGGTGGCAGATATCAGCAGCGACATCGTCTGCTCCCGCGATTGTGTGAGGTACCACCTCGCAGCGCTTGAGAAGGCGGCGATCGTCCGTTCCAACATTTCCCCGGGAACCCGGGAGGGGTTTACGCCCTTCTACGCCCTCACCCCCGCCGCGGCCAGCGTCCGCGTTTAGCACCGCTCATAGAAAACCAGCCGTAGAAAAACCAGCCGACGACGGCGGGACCCCCAGCAGGGATCCCGCCGTCGTTGGCCATTTCCAGCCGAATGCAGGCGCTGGATGGATCATCCTTGTGCGGCAGAATTGTTAACGCTAACATCTCTTATCCCACCGCCTGGGTGCGCAGAAGACTGCGACTGTCGGCTAGAAATAGGCAGGTGGGCCGTCTCAAGGGAGAGAGGCCAGAGTGCCCCTGAATCAACGTGCAATCTCGATCACCAGCGTGATCATGCTGGTGGGAGGATTAATTTCCATGACTTTGCCCGCCGCCGCGGCGGAAACATCATTGGACGACAGCAAAGTCCTTGAGCTGCCCTTCGAAGGGAACCTTACGGATGTAGGCCCCAAGGCAAATGCGGTTTCCATGCAGAAGGGAACTGCGGCATATAGCACCGGCCTGGCCGGGCAGGCTTTCAATTTCAACGGCTCCAATGCCGTGAACCTCGGCACTGCCGCGCATCTGCAGCCCTCGAACCTGAGCGTTTCGTTCTGGTTCAAGCCGAATGCGGCAATGGCCGGCGAGCAGGTGTTCACCTGGAACAAGCAGGCCTATAACTCGGATGGGTGGTACCTGACCTCCGAAAGCAACACCACTCCGCTGGCCCTCTCCATCGGACCTTCCACCGGCCAGCCCTACAAGGTGGCCGTTGACGCACCCCGCGCCAGCTTCTTTCCCACCGACCAGTGGACCCACATCGTGGCCACCTACGACAAGGCGACCAAGAACGTCGCCATCTACCGCAACGGCGTCCGCCAGTCAGCCATCGTGAAATTCCCGGTTACAGGGACCGCCACCGGCGTCCTCGGCTCCGAGAGCACCACCACCAAGACCCTCGGCTACAACGGGCCCCTCTACAACGGTGCTCACCTCAACGGCCTGCTGGACGACTACACCGTCTACGACGGCGTCGCTTCCACTACCGATGTTGTGGCCCTCACCAAGGCACACAACCCCGGCTTTGACGCTAGCTCCGTTGCGCAGTCAGACCTCGATGCAGTCACCGTCCCGCCCACCGCAAGCACCAACTTCACCGTCCCGCTGGAGGGTTCCAGGGGAACCAGCATCAGCTGGGAGTCATCCAATTCTGCGATCATCGCGATCAGCGGGGGCGCAGCAACCGTCACACCGCCAAGCAGCTCACCCGTCACAGTGGCTCTCACGGCAACAGGCACCTATGGAGGAAGCAATCCCGTGACCAAAACATTCAACGTCCAGGTACTCCCGGAGGGCCTCGAATCCTCGGTCTACCTGCTCGAGGCCGGCCTCAGCGACGTCACCGTCGAGGACCCCTACCTGGTGAACGGCAACCAGAAAACCATCAGCTACCTGCTCAGCCTGGACCCGGAGAAGTTCCTCTTCTCCTTCTACAAGCAGGCAGGGCTTACACCGACGACGGCGGCCGGTTACGGCGGCTGGGAGCGCGAGACCGGCACGCGGTTCCAGGGCCACTTCTTCGGCCACTACATCTCAGCCCTCTCGCAGGCGTACTCCACCACCACCGACCCGACAACGAAGTCTGCGCTGCTCGCGAAGCTGACGTCCGCCGTCGACGGTTTGAAGCGGTGCCAGGACGCGTACGCGGCCAAAGATCCAGCCAATGCGGGCTTCGTCTCGCCCTTCCCCGTGACATACCTGCCGTCGGGCGCCGACGGCCTGCTGGTTCCGTTCTACAACCTGCACAAGGTTGTGGCCGGCCTGCTCGAGGCCCATGACAACGCCCCGGGCACCGTGTCCGCTACAGCCTTGTCCGTCGCTGACGGGTTCGGCACCTGGATCACCAACTGGGCCGGACGCCAGGCCAACCCCGCCGCACTGCTGAACACCGAGTACGGCGGCATGAACGAGGCCCTGTACGAGCTCTACAGCGTCACCGAGAAGCCCGCCCACAAGCGGGCAGCCGAGTACTTCGATGAAATCACGCTGTTCCAGAAGCTTGCCGCCGGCCAGGACGTCCTCAACGGGCTCCACGCGAATACCACCATTCCTAAGCTCATCGGCGCCCTCAAGCGCTACACCGTCTTCACGGACAATCCACGGCTCTACGCCACACTGACGGATGCCGAGAAGTCCAACCTGAACATGTACCGCACAGCGGCCGAAAACTTCTGGCCCATAGTGCATGACCACCACACCTACGCCAACGGCGGCAACAGCCAGTCCGAGCACTTCCATGCCCCGGACACGCTCCACCAGTATGCAACCAACGGCCAGACCACCGGTTACGGGGAAAACTCAACCTCGGAGGGCTGCAACGAGTACAACATGCTCAAGCTCTCCCGTGCGCTGTTCCAGGTAACGAAGGACGTGAAGTACGCCGACTACTACGAGTCCGCGTTCATCAACTCCGTCCTGCCGGTCCAGAACCCGGAGACCGGCATGGTGACCTACTTCCAGCCGATGGCCGCCGGTTATGCCAAGGTCTTCGGGCACGAGCAGGACGAGTTCTGGTGCGATCACGGAACCGGCATCGAAAGCTTCACCAAGCTCGGGGACTCGATCTATTTTGAAGACACAAGCTCGGTGTATGTGAACCAGTTCCGCTCGTCCGTCCTCCGCTCGGCAGGCCATAACCTGAAGCTGACGCAGAGGGCTGACGTGCCCAACAAGGAGACCGTCACGCTGCAGGTTGCCGGACTCGACGGCGGCGCCGTGGCTGACGGAACCAGTATCAGGCTGCGGATCCCGTCCTGGGTCAACGGAGCACCAACGCTCAGCATCAACGGAGTTGTCACCGACATCGCGCCGCTCACATCGGCAGGCTACGTGGTGGTCCCGATTGCTGCAGGAGACGCGATTTCCTACACGATGCCCGCCAAGGTCACGGTGGACGACGAAACCGAGAACGCCAACTGGGTGGCCTTCAAGTACGGTCCGGTGCTGCTTGCCACCGAGCTGAACCGGAACAACGTGGACGCTGCCTACACCGCCGGCGTCCTCGTCCGGATGAGCACCGCAGACAAGACGGTTAATTCGAACGTCGTCGTCCAGGATGCAGTGGCCTGGAAGGCCGGCATTGAAAACAACCTCGTCCGCAGCGAAAACGGCGTGAACGCAAACGGTGTCGAAACCATGCGGTTCTCCCTCAGGAACGTGGATACGGCGTCGGCCGCCCTGGCTTTCGAGCCGTATTACAGCCTGTACAACGCCCGCTACGCCATCTACATGACCCTCGTCCAGCCCGATTCCGCCGAAGCGCAGGCGCTGATCCGGCGGGAGAAGGAGCAACTCCGGATCGACGAGACCACCATTGATTCGCTGACTTCCTTCGATAACAACAACAGCGAAGCGGACAAGAACTACAAGTACAACAAGTCCGGCGTAGGCACCCATCTGGGGCAGCCGTACCGGGACGGGCAGCGGGCCACCGACGCCTACTTCCAGTACGACATGATCGTTGACCCGGCACTGGCCAAGAACTACCTCGGCGTCCGCTACTTCGGGGGCGATAACGGCCGGACCTTCGATGTGTACCTCAACGACGTCCTGCTCAAGCACGAGGTGATCACCAACGCCAACGGCGCCACCAGCTGGTACATCCAGTACGACCAGATCCCGCAGGCTGTCCTGGACGGCATCGCGGCCAAGGACAGTTACAAGCGGGACCAGAACGGCAACTACGTGCTGGACGCCAACGGCGCCAAGATCCCCGTGGTCACCGTCCGTTTCCAGGGCAACGGCATCAGTTTCGTGGGCGGTGTCTACGGCGTCTACACAACGACGACCAACACCTTCGACACCAACGCTGAGCTCAAGGCACTCACCTCCGACACCGGTGTGCTGAGCCCGGCGCTGGCGGCCGGTGTTCATTCCTACACGCTGACGGTGCCGACGGACGCCACGACTGTGGCTCTGGACACCGATCCTGCAGCAGCGAGCGGACTGGTCACCATCGGCGACATCCTGATCGATGACACCAAACCGCGCAGCATACCCCTGGATGCCGGCACGGAACCAACGAACATCGTGCTGACGTCATACGCACAGGATCACGTCACGAAGGTGAGTTACCAGATTGCCATCGTCCGCGCAGAGCCCGAACCCGCACTGGCCCTGACCGTCACAGCCACCACCCAATGCGTGAAGGGCAAGGCAGTCCTCTCGGTCGAGGTTCGGAATGACGAGGCGGTTCCCATGTCGCTGACGCTCACTTCCCCCTACGGCCAGAAGTCGGTCAAGGCATTGAAGCCCGGCAAGAAGGCAGCCCAAACGTTCACCACGAACGCGGCCTCGATCCCTGCCGGCGCTGTCCGCGTCGCGGCCACCGCAACCCTTGACGGTGTGCCGGTCTCCCATACCGCCGATGTGGACTTTCCGGGGCTCACCTGCGGGTAAACATGGAACCGGGAACGACGACGGCGGGTCACGCCGTCGTCGTTCCTCCTGCCCTGCTGGAGGTGATGCCATCGTTCAGGGCTTGCGCCGGGAAACGGAAGAAGAGCCGGGAAATATTCATGGCGGTTCTGCACCATTCCGTCCTGCATATTGACTCGCCGTGATGCATCCCCCATTATTGGGGATAACGTTTTCCTACCTACCCCAATGACGTCGGCGGCAACGGTGCCGGCAGGGAAAACCTTTTCTCCAAGGAGCATCATGAAAGTTATGAAGCGTTTACTGACGGGCGTGGCGGTCCTGACGACGGCGGCCACCCTGGCGGCATGCGGCGGCGCCGCCCCCACGCCGTCGGCCTCAAGCACCGCAGATGCCGGCATTGCAGGCACTGACGACAAGCCCATCACGCTCGAATACTGGGGCTGGGCCAAGGGCACGGGCGAACAGGTCAAGCTGTTCAATGCGGCCCACAAAAACGTGCAAATCAAGTTCACCGAGGTCAAGGGCGGCAGCGACGCCCTGAACGGCCTGCGCAACGCCGCCTCCGCGGGCAACGCCCCGGACCTCCACCAGGGAATCCAGGACTGGGTGGTCCCCCTGGTGGCGGAGAACATCATCACGGACATCACCGACTGGGTTACCCCCGCTGAGAAGGAGTTCAAGGCCTCCGCCTTCAAGTCCTCCCAGGTGAACGGCAAGAACTACATTGTGCCGAACGCGCAGGCGCCCCAGTTCTTCGTCTACCAGACCCCCGTCTATGACAAGCTGGGCCTCAAACCCCCCAAGACCATGGAGGAGTTTGCGGACCAGGGCAAGGTCCTGGGAGCCGCAGGCCACAAACTGACCAACATGGCAGGCGAGGACCCCTCCACGCTGGTGAACTGGGCCTGGCAGGCCGGGGCCTCCTGGTACAAGGTGGACGGCGACTCCTGGAAGATCAATTTCCTGGACGATGCCACCCTCGAGGCAGCAGACATAA
Organism: Arthrobacter sp. CDRTa11; assembly: GCF_026427775.1. Lineage (NCBI taxonomy): Bacteria > Bacillati > Actinomycetota > Actinomycetes > Micrococcales > Micrococcaceae > Arthrobacter > Arthrobacter sp. CDRTa11. The sequence goes on from NZ_CP044532.1 coordinate 4,408,342, forward strand.
CGCAGAGGCTCATCGACGAAGACGCCATCTCCACGCAGACCTTCGCCGACTACGCCGCCGTCCAGCAGATGTACGACAAGGCAAACACGGCCACACGCCACATCTATACCTGGTCCACCAACGGCATGGTCAACAACTTCAAGGAATCCTTCGGCAACTGGGCTGCAGCCCCGATCCCGGAATTCAGCACCGGCGGCAAGGCCAACGTCAGCCCCATTGGCGGCACGTTCGTCACTGATCAGTCCAAGAGCAAGAAGGCGGCAGCCGAGGCAGCCGTCTGGCTGGCCACCAACAAGGAATCCGTCACGCTGGCCGCAGACCCCATCAAGGGTTCCTCGGCGTTCCCCGCCGTAGCTGACTCCGATGCCTATGTCGCCAACATGCTGCCGGAAAAGCTCTTCGGCGCCAACCACGCCCAGGCCGTCAAGGTGGCAACCCAGGCGTCCAAGGACATCGCAGGGGACTGGACCTACGGCCCCAACTACACCGCGATGTACACGGAAATGGCTGATGGCTGGGCCAAGGTCATCACCAAGCAGCAGAAGGTTACCGACCTTCTCGAACACATGCAGGAATGGACGGTGAATGACCTGAAAAAGAAGGGCATCAACGTCGTCGACGGGTCCAAGTAGCCCTGCCCGTCCAGAGGGTGTCCCGGCCGCAGGGCCGGGACTCCCGGCAACGGCATCGTCACCAGAACTTTGAAGGAAGACCCATGTCCACGCAGATCCTCAGGACGGAAAGTTCCGCCCCCGCACCCGCAGTTCCACGCCGGCGCATTACGTGGCGGACGCTGCTGGCGGCCAAGGGCGCTGCGTTCACCCTGCCTTTCGTCATCGGCTTCATCATCCTCTTTATCCTGCCGATTGGTTATGCAGTGGTGCAGAGCCTGTACACCGTAAAATCCTCCGGGCTGGGCCTGAGCGGGAACCAGACAGTGTTTGTTGGCCTGGACAACTTCATTGCCGCCGCCACTGATCCACGCTTTTGGGAATCCATGGGACGGGTGGCTGTCTTTGCGTGCATCCAGGTTCCCATCAAGCTGGCCATCTCACTGCTGCTGGCCCTGGGCCTTGACTACCTGAAGGGCCGGGTGGTGGCAGGGTTCCGCATTGGGCTCCTGGTTCCCTACATGATTCCGGGGATCGTGGGCACGCTGGTATGGATCTACCTCTACTCCCCCAACATCGGGCCGCTGACCGAGATCGGCAAGTTCTTCTCCCTTGACTGGAACTTCCTCTCCGAGGCCATGATGTGGCCCTCCATCGGAAACCTGCTCACGTGGGACAGCATCGGCTTCAACATGCTGATCATCTACGCATCGCTGCAGGCCATCAGCCCGGAGCTTTTCGAGGCAGCCAGGATTGACGGCGCGGGCGAAGGACGCATTGCCTTCTCCATCAAGGTTCCGTTTGTCCGCTCGGCGCTGGTCCTGACCGGCATGCTCTCCATCATCGGGCTGCTCCAGATCTTCGCGGAGCCCCTGCTGTTCCGCTCCTTTGTCCCGGAAGTGGTCACCAAGGACTACACGCCCACCCTGATGATCTTCAACCAGGCCTTCGACGCCAACAACTACAACTACGCAGCGGCACTTTCGCTGGTCTTCGCCTCTGTCATCGCCCTGGTGTCCTTCTTCTACTACAAATTCACCAACAAGCCGGAAGCCTGAGCCATGAGCACCACCACCCCCGCCACCAGCACAGCAGCCCAGGACGATGCGGCGCTGGCACCGGTCATCCTCCCCTCACCGTCTGAAGAAACCGGCCACCTCTCGGCCAAGGAACGGCGCCGCGCCAAACGCCGCGCCAGCCTCACCCGCCGCGGCCTGCCGGTCGGGGCCAAGCAGAACCGAGCCACGCAGCTGCTGGTTTTGGCAGGACTGGGCCTGGCCGTCATCTACTCCGCGGGCCCCATCTGGTGGCTTATCGTCGCTTCCACCAAAGGCCAGGCGGACCTGTACGCCTCCACCGGTTTCGAGTCACTCTGGTTCGCCGAGTTCAACCTGTGGGAGAACCTGCAGCAGATCTTTATCTACGACGAGGGCTTCTTCCTCCGCTGGATGCTCAACTCCATCCTCTATGCGGGCGTCGGCTCCTTTGTCGGCATGATCATCTCGCTGGCCGCCGGCTACGGCCTGGCCCGCTACGAGTTCTGGGGGAAAAAGGCTGTCTTCGGTGCCGTCGTGGCATCCTTCCTCCTGCCCAGCGCACTGCTCACCATTCCGCTGTACCTCCAGTTTTCCGCCTGGGGACTCGTCGGCAGCCCGTGGGCGGTCCTGATTCCCTCGTTCATCAGCCCATTCAGCGTCTACCTGGCGAAGGTCTACATCGAAGGGGCCATCCCGCCCGAAATCCTGGAAGCAGCGCGGATTGACGGTGCCGGCGAGGTCCGCATCTTTTTCCAGGTGGTCATGCGGCTGATGACCACCGGCGCCGCCACCATCTTCCTGCTCGCCTTTGTGGGCAACTGGAACAGCTTCTTCACGCCGCTGACCATGCTGGGGGCATCCGGCAAGGAAAACTGGCCGCTCGCGCTGGGCCTCTACGCCTGGTCCGGAAAACGCACCCTTGAAGGTGAGAGCATCGACGGGACCAGCATGCTGATCCTTGGCTCGCTCCTGGCCATCATTCCGCTCGCCGTTTTTATGATTGCCATGCAGCGCTTCTGGAAGACCGGCGTTACGCTCGGCGCCGTCAAGTAGGCGCAGTCAAGTAACCCGCAGCCTCGAACGAAACAGAGAAAAAGACCATGCACACATCGAGCGCCACCTCGCCGGACCACCCACCCGCCGCTGCCCGGCAGCCCGTTGCCATGGCGGTGATGTCTCCGCCTGAACTGTTCGGCCAGCTGATCGCCGCCGATTCGCTGGAGCGCCTGCATGGCGTTGCTGACCTTCGCGGTCCCGTGTTTGAGGGCTTCTCCTCGCCGGAAGCCAGGGCCCTCCTGCCGGAAGTCGAGGTGCTGATCACCGGCTGGGGCTGCCCGCCTGTGTCGCCTGAGGTTCTGGACCTGGCCGTCAACCTCAAAGCCATCATTCATGCCGGCGGAGTCGTCGGCGACAAGGTGCCGCCCCTTCCCGCGGGCCGGGTCATCACGGCGTCGAACGCCGGAGAAGCCAACGGCATCCCCGTGGCCGAATACAGCCTGGTGATGATTCTGCTCGCCAACAAGCAGGCCTTCGACGCCGTGCGGATGTACCGGACGCGGCGCAACTGGATAGACCGGGAAAGTGAGTTTCCGACGGCGGGCAACTACCGCAAGACCGTCGGACTCGTTGGCGCCTCCCGGATCGGCCGCGCCGTGGCCAAACTCCTGCAGCCGTTCCACCTTGAGGTCCTGGTGTATGACCCGTACCTCAGCTACGGCGACGCCCAGGCGCTCGGGGCGGAACTGGTTCCCCTCGACACCTTGATGTCCCGCAGCGATGTGGTTTCCCTGCATGTGCCGGTCACACCGGAAACCATAGGGATGATTGGCGCTGCCGAGCTGGCCCTGCTTCGGCCCGGAGCCACCGTCATCAACACCGCCAGGGGCGAAGTCGTGGACCAGGATGCCCTGGAAGCCGAGCTCGTGTCCGGCCGGATCAGCGCGATCCTCGACGTCGCGGTACCCGATGTGCTGCCTCCCGAGCATGTTTTTTATGACCTTCCGAATGTCTTCCTCACCCCGCACATCGCCGGGTCCATGGGGACGGAGCTGCTTCGGATGGGCGACCACGTGGTGTCCGAACTGGAGCGCTACGTGGCCGGGATGCCCTTTGAACACCCCGAAATCCTTGCATCGTTGCCCGATGCGCCGCCCCATCGGGAGACCTCCGCATGACACTGCTCACCAACCCGGTGTTGCCGGGCTTCTCGCCGGACCCCTCACTGATCCGCGTCGGCGACTGGTACTACCTGGCCAACAGCTCCTTCGAGTGGTATCCGGTGATCCCGATCCATCGCTCCCGGGACCTGAAGACGTGGGAATTCGCAGGCTCCTTCACCGGCCCGGACGCACTGGTGGAGCTCAGGGGCCTTCAGGACTCGGGCGGTGTCTGGGCACCGTCGCTGAGCTGGTCCGACGGCGACTTCTGGCTGGTCTTCACCGTGGTTCGCGGCTTCGGCGGGCCCCACAAGGACATGGACACCTACATTTCCCGGGCCGCCGATGTGGCAGGGCCGTGGTCCGCAGCCGCGCGGGTTACCACCACCGGCTTCGACCCGTCCCTTTTCCACCACAACGGTCGCCACTGGCTGGTCAACATGGAATGGGACCACCGCCCCACAGGCCGCGGCGGCTTCGCCGGGATAAACATCCAGGAGGTCAACGCCGCGGGCACAGCCACAGTGGGCGATCCCAAAATCATCCACCGCCGGGACGTCCTGGTCGAGGGTCCCAACCTGTACTCCTTCAACAACCGCTTCTACCTCATGCTGGCCGAGGGCGGCACGGGACAGAACCACGGCATCGCCATGATGCGCTCGGACAAGCTTTTTGGCCCCTACGAGCCGGATCCGCTGGGGCCCGTCCTGACCACAAGGGATCTTCCCACCCACGCACTGCAGAAGGCAGGCCATGGCGAGATCGCCGTCGGACATGACGGCACCCTCTACCTGGCCCACCTGGCCAGCCGCTGGGCCGAAAGGGACGGGAAGCAGTACTCGGTCCTGGGCCGGGAAACCTGCATCCAGCGCCTCGCCTTCACTGAGGACGGGTGGTTGCGGCTCGAACAGGGCGGCCGGCACCCGGACGTGGAAGTCCACGGCCCGCAGCCTGCAGTTGCACCTGCTCCCGACGGCGACCCTGACAGTGACGTTTCCCGTGACCCTGCCGGTGACCCTATCCAGGAAACAGAATTCGGCGGCTTCACGCCAGCTTCCGACGCCGATGGCGGCACCACGGTGGGCTGGCCCTGGAGCACGCTGCGGCACCGCCCCCATGCTGACTGGGCCAGCCTGGACATCCGGCCCGGCTGGCTCCGGCTTCGCGGCAGGCACAGTACTGACTCGTTTTTCGAGCAGTCGCTTGTGGCCCGCCGCCTCACCTCCCCCGACGTCACAGCCGGGGTGACCCTGGAGGCCAGTCCCGCCAACTTCACCCAGAGCGCCGGCCTCATCTTCTACTACAACACCGCCAGCTACTTCTATCTCAGGACAACAGTGCGGGAAGCGGGCGGGGACCTGGTGGACGGCGATGCCCCCGTGGAGCAGATCCTGGAAGTGTTTGAACGGGACCCGCTGACAGGCCTGCGGTCACACGGTTCAGTTGTGGTGGAGCCGGGAGTTCCGCTCCGGCTCGAGGGCAGCATCAACGGCGCCCGGGCGCAGTTCCGCTGGGCACAGGGCGGCAATCCGCTAAGCCCCATCGGGCCGGAACTGAACGCCCTGCAACTCTCAGACGACCACGGCGGCGTCCTCCGGTTCACCGGTGCTTTTGTTGGTGTGGCGGCGCAGGACCTGCGGGACAGGAGCTTCAGCGCAGACTTCACGGATTTCCGCTACGGGACGGGCCAGGCTGGCCAATGAAAACGATTCCCCGCCCTCAACCTGCCTGCCCGCCTTTCCCGTCAATTGGCATTACGCTGTGAAGGTGACCAAGGATCCAGCCCCTGCCCTGAGGCAGAAAGTGCCTGTGCTGAGCGACGTCGCCAAGGCCGCCGGTGTATCCGTTCCCACGGTCTCGCGCGTCCTGACCAGCAGCAAGTTCGTGGCCCCGGAACTGCGCGATCGCGTGATGAAGGCTGTCGCCGAACTCGGTTACCGGCCCAACGGCGCCGCGCGCGCCACCCGCTCCGGAAAACGCTCCATGGTGGCGGTGCTGACGGGCGGCACGTCCAACTACGGCTACGCCAGGACCATCGAGGGCATCGAGAAGGCTGCCCGCGAATCAGGCATGTCGGTGATCATCGCCGTGGTTGAATCCGATGACGACGACGCCGTCAACTCCGCGATCGACCTTGTCCTGTCCCAACCGGTGGCCGGCGTCATCATCCTGGAGTTCGACCGGCCTGGCCTGGCGGCAGTCAAGGCCTTCCCTGATTCCATCCCGCTGGTGGTGGCCGGCGGCGGGACCAGGCGCACCGGCAAGGCACCCGGCGCCCTGCTGGACGAACGCGGAGCCGGCAAGGATGTCACCAATCATCTGCTGTCGTTGGGCCACAAGACCGTCCACCATGTGTCGGTTCCCACCATGGGCAAGCACTCTGGCCGTACCGATGGCTGGCGCGCGGCGCTGACAGCCGCCGGCGCCGTCATTCCCCCGGTTCTGCACGCCACCTGGGAGCCCGCCAGCGGTTACCGGGTGGGCCAGGAACTGGCGGCCAGGGATGACGTGACGGCCGTCTTCTGCGGCAACGACGACATCGCCATCGGTGTTGTCCGGGCGCTGCTGGACAGCGGCAAACGCGTCCCCGAGGACGTGTCGGTGGTGGGGTTCGATGACCAGCCGCACGTCGCCCTGTGGCGGCCGGCGCTGACCACCGTCCGGCAGGATTTCCAGGATCTGGGGGCCAGGGCGTTTGCCCTGCTGGCCTCCACTGTGGAAACAGGCACCATCCCGGCTTCGTCCACGGTCAAACCTGAACTTGTCCTGCGGGAGTCAACTGCCGCCGTCGGCTAATCCCAGTCCCGCCCCTCCCAACTAAGTAGCGCTATCTGTCGTTTTGACCCCTCAAAACGACAGATAGCGCTACTTACTTGGGGCGGGGGCGCGGTCAGGTGCGGTCAGGCGCGGTCAGGCGCGGAGCAGGATCAGCCTGGCGCTGTTCTCCTCGGTCAGCGTCACCTTCAGGACAGCTGCCCCCGGCGTTTCAGAAAGTACGACGGCGTCTGCCGCACCCCAGGTGGGGTAGGCCACCGTCACGTCGGGGTTCTGGCCCAGCCAGGCCGGCAGCCCAATGGACTGCACCACGTCGCCTCCGCGTCGGTGTACCGCGATGGCCAGGGTTGACTGGCCCAGCCGGGAGCCCTGCGCGATCCAGTCATCACGCCACGCGGGAAGTCCCAGCGGGAACATGGGCAGGCTGGTGGGAATGCCTGCGCGCAGCCCCTTGTAGACTTCCAGCGCTGCGCGGACCACCTCCAATTGCGCGGGATCCAGGGTATCGATCCGGCCTGCCAGGTGGACCCGGGACAGCAACGCACTGACCAGGGAAAAGGCCAGCTGCTCATCGCCCATGGACCCCTCCACGGACGCCCAGACACCTGACTGTTCGGGAGTCAGCGTGAGCGGAGCGGCCGCTGAAATGGGCGGGGTCTTGGCGAAATCCTGCTGGTCTGTCAGGGACTGGACCGGGAACACCGCTCCGGAGGCGCCGTCCAGCCGGGATCCGCCCGCGGCGCAGCCTTCGATGGTCAGGCCGGGGTGCCTGTCCATCGCTGCCGAGACCCAGGCCAGGAAAGCTCGGTTGTGGTCCAGCAGGCCCGCGCCAACGGCGCCGTTGAGGTCTGTGCCGGCTCCGATGTCCACGTTGTAGTCCAGCTTGAGGTAGGCGAGGTCGAAGTCGTCCATCAGCCGGTCCACCACCCCGTCCAGGTGCGCCCGGGCGGCAGGATGCCGCAGGTCCAGCTGGTAGCGGCCCCATTCCTTGATCCGCTCTCCGCCGCGGCTGAAGAAGGCTTCGGCTGGAAGTAGCTGCGCGATCCGGCTCCTTGCGCCCACTACTTCAGGCTCGAGCCACAGGCCGGGCTTCATCCCGGCGTCCCGGATCTTTCCCAGCAGCCCGGCCAGGCCGCCGTCGGGGAAGCGGTTAACGGAGGGCTCCCACTCTCCTACCGAGTCCCACCAGCCGCCGTTTTCGTCGTCGTACCAGCCGGCATCGATGCAAAAGATCTCCACACCCAGCGCTGACGCGGCAGAGATCAGCGGCAGCTCCTTTTCGGTGGTGGGGTCGGACATGAGGCAGTTCAGGAAGTCGTTGTAGATGACCGGAAGGCTCACGTTGTCAGGGTGTGCCCGGCGAATGCGGCGGCGGTAGGCAGTCAGTTCGGCTGCGGCAGCGTCAAGACCGCCGGCCGGGACAACGGCCACGGAGGCGGGGACGGTGGTGAATGTTTCGCCCGGTTCCAGCGTGACGCCCCACTGGTGCTCGGCTGCGGTGGGGCCGGAGACCGTGAGATAGAGATCGTTGTAGCGGTCGCCAAGCTCGTAGTGCCAGGCGCCGTTGTGCTCCAACTGCCAGGCCAGCATGCTCCCGGTGCCGGCGTCCTCCAGTATGCCCATGGGGAGGTGCTCGGCCGTGGACCAGGCCCCGATGGATGTGGCCGCCACCCGGTTCTTGGACCCAACCTGGCCGTACTCCACCATCCCGACGTTGTAGAGTCCGCGTTCGGCCAGCGTGGCCCGCCGCCAGCGGAACTCGCCGGACCACGGGTTGGCGGCCTGCCAGAGCGCCAACTCCTCTTCCCAGTCCCTGCCATGGCCCAGCCCGGAAAGGGTGAACGAGGAGACATATTCCACGCCGACGGCGGAGCTTCCGGCCCGAAGTTCAGTCCAGCACCGCAGGACGGAGGAACCGGCGGCAAGCTCATAGTGCACGGCAGCAGTGATACCCGATACCGGATCTGTGGCGCGCAGTTCCAGCCGCCGGACGCCGTTGCTTTCCGTTTCCTGGAGGCCGGACAGCCGCAGCCGCTGGGCCGCAGCCCCGTCCACGTGCCGCTTTCCCGCCGTACCATGCCGGCCATCGCCGGCCAGGGCAATCTCAACGATGGGCAGGGAAGACCGGCGCAGTTCCTCCAGATCGACCAGCGGGGCCTGTCCGTGCTGGATGACGAGCAGCCTGGGGGCGATGTGGTCACCATGAAGGACGTGAAGCTGCAGGCAGTCGTTTCCCCAGGACAGAATCTCCCCGCCATCCGCGACGTCGGGAGTCGGCGGCTTGTCCTCTAGTTCCGGACTGAGGTTCGCAAGGGTCATGGTGGCTCCCGGGAAGTACGCAGTCGGATCTCGAACTCCGCCGCTAAACGATGATGAATAACAGGATAACGTTATCCTAGCGTTTTGGCGAGCAAGGAGGAACGACGCGGCGGGTGGTCCCGCCGTCGTCGTCCTTAGCCTTTCGCAGGTTCCGGAAACGGTTTCCCCCGGTGGGTCGGAGTGAGGGGCCCGGTCCTGCCACCTTCCCCGCGCTCCCCCGGTCTATTTTCGCCACAGGGTTTTCCTGGGATGGGGAAAACGTCCTGCGGATCTCGCTTTCCGCATATATGTCTTAGCAATTTCCGCGCGATATTTTGACAATGTCCTTATGCAAACAGAAAGAGGCCAGGATTTATGAACAATTTCGCCATGTGCAGCGAAATGGTCTGTGGCGAGTTCTCTTGCCTCTCACACTCTTTTTTACGTGTTATCCGTCCAGGATCGATTGGACTTCATGGCGGGAGAGCTGGCCGGAGTCGGCAAGCACGTCGCTGGAGACGCCCTTGGCCGAAGCGCTCCGAATTGCCGCATGGAGCTGGACAAGGGCCTGGTCCATCTCCCACTGGCAGGTTTCAACCGAGGCAGCGGCAGCCCACACTTCTTGCCGCGGATCCGGCTGTGGATCACGAGTAAATCCGCACCCGCATTGCCACACAAGGCAGAGATCGCCATCCGCTTCGGGGCTGGATGAAATGGGATCCCCTGGAGCCCGATGGAAAGTCAGCTGCATTCCTTGACCGCAATGCACGGGTCGAAGACCCGAGGTTCCCAGCCCGGAGAGCGCAGACAAATCACGGATCTGCCCCAGGTGGCGAATTGTGTCATCATTGCCAACAAAAAGCATCAGACATCTCCTTTCAATTCGTGCGATAAAGAAAATCATCCTGATTCAGTTATAGCCGGTATTTTTATTAAAGCCAGTTCGCAATTTGGCCGGCCTGACTAGAGCCCAACACACTCCGCAGCCCGGCTAGCCCTCCAAGTGAGGGGTTATGAGGGAGCAGGAAAGCCCGGCTTGACTTCCATCAGGAAGGTTCCTATGGTCAAGAATACTGACATATGAGGTACGAGTTTTTAGAAGGTGCTGCACACTCTACAGCCACGTGACGGCTGCGAGAGCTGGGCAGTGCGGTGGCGGGTATCCAAAGGAGGTTCCGAATGCCATTGTCCGATAGGGAGCGGAAGCTGCTGGAGGAACTGGAGCTTGACCTGGCATCAGACGATCCGCCCCTGGCCCGCAAACTTTCGTCCGGCTCAATGGAGGCCGGGTTCAGGGCAAGTACTTACTTTGCCGCCATGGCATGCCTGATCGGAGTGGTGCTGCTCATCGCCGGAGTTGCTTCACAGATCATCGCCGTTGGCATAGCCGGCTTCCTTCTGATGGGCACCGGCGCCTACCTGTTCACATGGAGGCGCCGCTGACCCAGTTGCGCCAGTCCCCGGCCACGACCCTTCAACTCTTGAGTTTCGTCCGGCCCGTATCAGACAGACAAAATGCGTCCCGAAGAGCGATGGCGGCAGGCCCGCTTGACCGTCAGACGCCCGATCCAAGGATGATGCAGATCGTGACAGGAAATCGCGATAGTGCGGATCGGGCAAGCTTGGGCACTATAGGCGAAACGACCAGTAAAAAACGGCGGTGCCACGGATCCCCGGTAAGGGGGATCCGCAGCACCGCCTTAGGCAATTGAACTAGCGCCCGCTGGCGGCCGGGACCTGTGGATGGGCAACGGCACCGGCAACGGACCCCATCACCCGGTTGGTGACGTCGTCGATGCCGCCGATGCCGTCAACGCGGGTCAGAATGCCGCGGCCGGAATACTTGGCCACCACGGCTTCAGTCTGCTCGTGGTAAAGGTCCAGCCGATGCCGGATGACGGCTTCGGTGTCATCGCTCCGGCCTGTTTCCTTCGCACGGCCCAGGAGCCGGGTGACCAATTCCTCATCGTCTGCCGTCAGCTGCAGGACAACATCGAGCTTCTGCTCTCCCTTGGCCAGGATCGCATCGAGGTAGTCCACCTGCGCCGTGGTCCGCGGATAACCGTCAAGCAGGAAGCCGCAGTCAACGTCGTCCTGGCAGAGTCGGTTCCGGACCATTTCGTTAGTGACACTGTCCGGAACGAAGTCCCCGTTATCCATGTACTTGCCGGCTTCGATGCCCAACGGCGTCCCACCCCTAACGTTGGCGCGGAAGATGTCGCCGGTGGAGATGGCAACAACGCCGAGGCGTTCCGAAATGCGTTCCGCCTGGGTTCCCTTGCCGGAACCGGGCGGTCCAATAATCAGCATTCTCGTCATGTTAATGTCCCTTCGTGGTGCCGCTGTTCTATGTCATCGGTGTCCGTCAAGCAGAGTACGACGGCGGGAGGGCCCGCCGTCGTTCCCTGCCTTTTTGTGCTGCTGCCGGTAGCTATGGTGCAGTAGGCGGCCAGGATCCGGCCGGCATGCCGGACAAGGTGACGCCCTAGAAGAAGCCGAGTTTGTTTTCTGAGTGGCTGACCAGGAGGTTTTTGGTCTGCTGGTAGTGGTCCAGCATCATGGAGTGGTTTTCCCGTCCGATGCCGGATGATTTGTAGCCGCCAAACGCGGCGCCGGCCGGGTAGGCGTGGTAGTTGTTGACCCAGACGCGGCCGGCCTGGATTTCACGGCCGGCGCGGTAGGCCACGTTGCCGTTGCGGGACCAGACCCCGGCGCCGAGGCCGTAGAGGGTGTCGTTGGCGATGCCCATGGCGTCGTTGTAGTCGCTGAACTTCGCCACCGAAACAACGGGCCCGAAGATTTCCTCCTGGAAGATCCGCATCTTGTTGTCGCCCTCGAAGATTGTGGGCTGGACGTAGTAGCCGCCGGCCAGATCGCCGTCGAGCTCTGTCTGGGCACCGCCGGCCAGGATCTTGGCACCCTCGTCGAGCCCGATGTCGATGTAGGAGAGGATCTTCTCCATTTGGCCCACCGACGCCTGGGCACCGATCTGGGTTTCGGTGTCCAGCGGGTTGCCCTGGATGATTTTCTGCGTCCGGGCCACGGCGTCGGCCATGAAGGAATCGTAGATGTCCTCCTGGACCAGCGCCCGTGACGGGCTGCTGCAGACTTCGCCCTGATTGAACGCATACAGAGTGAAGCCTTCCAGCGCTTTGTCGTAGAACGCGTCGTTGGAGTCGGCCACGTCGTCGAAGAAGATGTTGGGGCTCTTGCCGCCAAGCTCCAGGGTGACCGGAATCAGGTTCTGGCTGGCGTACTGGCTGATCAGCCGTCCGGTGGAGGTTTCGCCAGTGAAGGCGATCTTCCGGATCCGCGGGCTGGACGCCAGCGGCTTGCCAACCTCCGAGCCGAAGCCATTCACAATGTTCAACAGGCCTGCCGGCAGCAGATCCGCGATGAGTTCGGCCAGGACCAGGATGGACGCCGGAGTGTTTGACGCGGGTTTGAGGACCACGGCATTGCCGGCAGCCAGGGCAGGGGCCATTTTCCAGACGGCCATCAGGATGGGGAAGTTCCACGGGATGATCTGTCCGACCACCCCAAGCGGCTCATGGAAGTGGTACGCCGTGGTGTCTTCGTCCAGCTGGGACAGCCGGCCCTCCTGGGCACGGACGGCCGAGGCGAAGTAGCGGAAGTGGTCAGCCGCGAGCGGAATGTCCGCACTCAACGTCTCGCGGATGGGCTTCCCGTTGTCCCAGGTCTCCGCGACAGCAAGCAGCTCCAGGTTGGCATCAATACGGTCTGCGATCTTGTTCAGGACGGCGGCGCGCTCCGTAGCCGAAGCCTTGCCCCACGCCGGCGCTGCCCTATGTGCGGCGTCCAGGGCCAGCTCAACATCCGCGGCGGCACCACGGGCCACCTCGGTAAACTGCTTGCCGTTCACCGGGGAGACGTTCTCGATGTATTGTCCGGTGGTTGGAGCTACCCACTCGCCGCCGATCCAGTTCTCGTACCTGTCCTTAAAGCGGACTTTGGATCCTTCGTGGCCGGGCTGTACATAAACAGTCATGCGTACTCCTCCTTGGAAACGGACGTCTTCGTCCGGGCCAATGCTAGGGAGGGAGAGGTTGCGAGCAGGCTGCATCGCCGCCGAAGTGGCCAATCCAGCTCGCCGAGGGCGCTCTCCTAAACTTCCAGCGCTTCTGCAAAAAATGCTGTGGCTGTACTCATGAACCTTTCCTCCATGTCCCGGCGGACAAAATGCGAAGCGCCATCGAAAACCTCCACCTTTGCACCCAATCCGCGGGCCATCCGCTGGTGTTCCGGCATGATCCCGGCCCGGACTGTTCCCGTGATGATCAGGACCGGCACATCGGCAGCGGTGAGGGATGCCGTCAGGTCAGGCCAGGGCGTGGAGGGAATGACGTTGCCGTTGCGGATCAGCCGGGGATCGCAGTGCTCCTGAGCCATGGTGCTCCGCAGAATCTCTGCCTCGCTCCAGTTTGGCCACTCATGCCGCCTGATGACGGCGCGTTCTGAGGCCGTGCAGGCCTGGACTTTGAGGAGGTGTGCGTAGGCCGCTTCCGCCACGGAGGGGTCCTGCAAGGGAGTGACCGGAAGCCGCCAAAAGGGATCCTCCAGCAAGACGGCTGCGGGACGGAATCCGGCGCGCGCTTGATCAAGCACCGCAGCCTGATCCACTAGCGCGGCCGCGACAGCAGCCGCCACCGAACCCCCGGCCGAATGGCCATAGTAGAAGGCAGGCAGCCCCGCCGCCTCCCGGAGATCCGCTGAGCCAAGGACATCCAGGACATCCTGCACCATGACATCGCCCGGATGCCGCTGCAGATCTTCGTCAGACCAGCGGGGAGAGCTGCCGTGCCCACGCATGTCGAGCGCCAGGACAGCCCATCCATGGGAAACCCAGTGCGGAAAGGCGGCCTCCAGGCATTCGGCCGACTCCATCAGCCCATTGACCGCCACGACGACGGCCCGCGCCTGCCCCCGAGGCAGGGACAACCGGTACGACAACACTCTGAAACCCTCCCGCTGAACTGCGCCTGACCCTCCGCACGATACAGGAAAACGTTTGCCTCAAAGTCTCACCGCCTTCAGGAAAACGATTGCCTGGAACGCAAACCGCCGCTAAGCTTGCCACAAAACCGGTTGCTCCGCGCTTATCCGTGCGGAAAGCCGGCGACGCCGAACCAACGCTCCAGGCACTGCGCTGCCTAAACCCGCGCCCGCCGGAGTATGGCCCGCGCGCCTCGTCTGCAACGCCGGGCCACATCAGGCCCCGGACCAAGCGGGCCGAGTTTACGAGTCTGGAACCAGCGCAAAGACCTACCACCCCAACAAGCACCACCTATCGATCCAGGAGGACCGATGAAGCATCCTTCAACGATGAGGCGATGGGCCCGCATGCTCGGGCTTGCCGCTGCCGTTGCCCTGGTGGCACCGGCCGGCGGCATCCCCTTGCCGGGCGGCGTGGCACCCGCCACTGCTGACCCAGGCCAGGACGTCACCATCACCGAAAGTGTCAGCGCCAACGGCTTTGTCCACCCGGGCATCGGCGTGAGCGCTGAGAGCCTTCGCAATGCCCGTGCCATGGTCAAAGCCGGCACCGAGCCGTGGAAGAGCTATTACCACGCGATGGTGGAAACGCCGTTTGCCGCCCGCGACTTCCGCTCTTCGAATGGCAGCGCCGTCCCCGATCAGCCGGGCACCACCGCCTTCAACTCCCAGGGCGTCCAGAGCAAGCTCATCAGGGATGCCTTCGGCGCCTACACCCAGGCAACCCTGTACGTCATCACGGGCGATCCGGTGTACCGCGAAAACGGCATGCGGCTGATCCGGACCTGGAGCAACATGGACCCGGCGAAGTACGCGTACTACCCGGATGCGCACATCCATTCGGGAGTCCCGCTCTACAGGATGGTGGCGGCGGCCGAGCTGTTCCGCGCCACCAGTGTCCCCGGGGGTTACACGGCCTATGACCTGAACTGGAACGAACAGGACACGTCCAAGCTCAGCGCCAACCTCATCGGGCCCATGACGGAAACGTTCCTCCACACCAACTGGCGCTACCTGAACCAGCACTCCTACCCCCTGATCGGCGCCATTTCCGGGTACATCTTCACCGAGAACCGTGAGCGGTATGCCGAGGCAGTGGAGTGGTACACCGTCAACGCCTCCACTTCCCGTCCCGAGCAGAACGGCTCGCTGGCAGCCCTCTTCCCGCTCATCTCCAAGGATGATCCCCTCAATCCCTACGGCTACTCTTTTGTCCAGCACCAGGAAATGGGCCGCGATCAGGCCCACGCCTGGGACGGCATCAACACCAACGGGGCGCTGGCGCGCTTCCTGACGGTCCAGGGCACCAAGGTGGATCCGACGGTGGGCACCATCTCCACGGCCACCGACGCCGTCTCGCCGTACAAGTTCCTGGGCGACCGCCTCCTTAAGGCCGCGAATGCGTTCACGGGTTACATGCTCGGGTACGAAACGCCGTGGATTGATACCACCGGCGGGCCGGGCAGCCTCTCTGAGGCCTACCGCGGCCGAACGTTCAACCCGATCGACGAGCTCTATCACGTCTACAAATACGAACTGGGCGTGGACGTCGAAAAAGAGGCTCCGTACGTGGCCGAACTGCACGCCAAGGCGGACGGACCCAAGTTCTACTGGGGCACGGGACTCTACAACTCCTGGGAAAGCAACCCGGACTACAGCCCCGAGTTCTGGCTCTCCCTCCCCGCCGAAATCGCGGGACAGACCCGCCCCGTGGCCACCGATGCCAAGATCCAGTTCGAGACCCGCAGCTCCGCCATGGACAGCGGCTCCAAGACCGTGACCCAGGACGGACGCACGTTCGTCAGGGTCAACGCGTCGGCGAAGGGCAGCACCATTGCCGCGCGCACCCTCATGTATGTCAGCCGGACCGGTTACAGCGCCGTGGGTATCCAGTTCCGTACCAACGGTCCTGCAACGCTCGCCATCGGGAAGGATCCCGCCAAACGGCTCGAAGTGCCATTGCCCAACACCAGCAACCAGTGGCGGTACATCACCTACGATGTGGACGTCGAGAAGTTGACCGGCGTGAGCCTGGGCGGGGAAAACCTTGCCTACCTGACCGTCATCGGCGCCAACGGCGTCAGCGCGGATTTCGACTTCATCAACCTGGAGGCCAAGACACAGCTGACCATTCCGCAGTTCCCGGCAGATGTGAAAACCCCGGCCATCGCTGTGGCCGGAGCCGAATTGAGGCGCACGTTCGCCGCCACTGATGCTGCCGGTGAGGTCCTGGCGTACAAGGGCGCCGGCCTGCCCGTCGGGGCGGGCCTCCACCCCGAGACAGCCCAGCTGAAGTGGAAGCCTTCCGCCAGCAACGTTGGATCACACAAGTTCCAGGTGGAGGCAGATGATGCCACCACCCTGGCGACGCGTCCCGTCACCGTGCTGGTTGCCGCCAACCGGCAGGCCGCATTTGACGCTGCCCTGACAGGTTACGACGCCAATGCTGCCTACGAGTCCGCATCGTTCGCACCCTTTGATGCTGTCCGCAGTGAAGTCAAAGCCGCCATGCAAACGGCCGACGACGCCGGCTACCTCGATCAGCTGGTCCGCCTTCAGAGAGCCGTCACGGAGCTGAGGCTCCTCACACCGCGGCTGGCCGACGACGGTTCAATCGACTACCGCGGGCTGGTTACGACGAACCCGACGGGCGTCCAGCCGAGGAACCTCGTGGACGGGAGCTTCCATTCCACCACCGGGGACCTCCGCGCACCGTTCACCGTGGACTTCGGCCAGGGCTTCCAGGTTTCCGCTGACGCAATTGGCCTCCAGGCCAGGTACAACTTTGCGAACCGTTCCCAGGGTGCCAACGTTTACGGCTCCCGTGACGGACGGACGTGGACGCTGCTGACTGAGCGGGAGACCACCAACACCACGGCCATCGGGTTCGCCATGGAGACCATTCCGGTGCGGGCCGACGTGGCGGGCCAGACGTTCCGCTACTTCAAGGTCCAGGTGGACCACCCCGGCGTGCCCACCGACCCCGCCTACCCGGGCATCTCCTCATTCGGTGAATTCCGGATCCACGGCGACAGGCATGAGATGGCAACGGCCATTTCCTCGCTGTCTATCGCGACGTCCAACGCGGACAAGGGCCTGGCCACCAATGGCGATACGGTAACGTTCGCCGCCGTCGCCACCGAGCCACTGTCCGAGCTGAAGATTGTTGTCGAAGGAGCGGCCGCAACGGCAACATCCGCTGACGGGCTCAGCTGGACTGCCGCCGCTGTCCTGCCTGCCGACGTCGAATACGGCCGGGATGTCCAGTACTCGGTGGACTACCGCACGGTTTCCGGCAAAGCCGGAACCACCCTCACCAGCACCACGGATGGCAGCCGGCTGGCTTTGTGGAACACCGGAATCGTGCGTGTTCCGGTGGTCCAGGATTGGGTCAATGCCTCCACCCGGGCATGGCCGGGGACCGGCACCACCCAGGAGAACGGGTGGAAAATGTTCGACAGGAACACAGCCACCTACACGGACACCACGACGGCGAACGGCTGGGTCACGGTGAAGCCCACCGACGGCACACGGATCACCACGGACATCGTCCGGGTCTTCCCGCGTGCCAGCCATATCAGCCGCGGCAACGGCACCGTTCTCCAGGGCTCCAACGACGGCGGGGCAACGTGGACAACGTTCATGACCATCACGGGCATGAACGCCGCCAACTGGTACACGTTCACCCTTCCGCAGCGGGCTGACTACGGCCAGGTCCGGGTGCTCGATGAGCACGGCGGCAACGTCAACCTGGCTGAGGTGGAGTTGCTCCACAAAGCCCCGTAGGTCCCTGCGGGGACATCAGACGAGTAGCAAAAACAAGAGGGCGACGGCGGGACCTCCCGCCGTCGCCCTCTTTCGTTTTGTTGTTGCTCCGTCAGCCTCCGTCAGGTGCGGGCATGCTCGGCGAGGACGGCGTCGATCTGGCCCACCGCTTCCTTCATGCCTTCCTCCATGCCCATCTGGACCATTTGCTCCATCTGCTCTTCGCTTTCGAACGTGGACTGAATGGTCATCCGGGTACGGCCGCCGATGTCCTCGAGCGAAACGGTGGCGTGGGTGGTGCCCATGGCGTCAACCGGAGCGCCGTTGTCGTCCGCGAAACCGTCGTCGAACTCCAGCTTCCTGGGTGCCTCGATGGCGGTGAAACGCCACCAGCCGCCGGCCTTCTCGCCCTCCGGCCCGGTCATGTAGTAACCGGCCTTTCCGCCAGGCTGGAAGTCGAAGTCCTTGAAGGTGGCAGGCCAGGTGGGCGGGCCCCACCAGCGTTCCAGTTGGCGGGGATCTTCCCAGATCTGCCACACGCGTTCGACGCCGGCATCGAACTCGGCAACCAGGGTGAAGCTCAGTGCCTCGAGGTTCTTGGTGGAACTGATAACTGTCATGGTGGACAACCCTTTCCTATCCTTCGGCCAGAATCTCGGCGATCCGCCCGGCGCGCTGCCGCCAGATCGCCTCATACTCATCGAGCAGGCGGCGGGCTTTTTCCAGTCCTTCATGATTGCCCCGCACGATCTGCTCCCTTCCGCGCTTCTCCTTGGTGACAAGGGAAGCCCGCTCCAAGATCGCCACATGCTTTTGCACGGCGGCGAAACTCATGGCGTAGAGGGCAGCCAGGCCGGACACCGAGTACTCCCCCGCTGTCACCCGCCGGACGATGTCCCGGCGGGTGGAGTCGGAGAACGCCTGGAACAGGCGGTCCACTTCGGAGTCACTGAGCTGATCTACAACCATTTGGTTGTAGGATATGCCTGCCTGTGGGCGGTGTCAACAGGTCAATTTATCCGCGGCCCCCGCCATAATGAGCACCTGCTGCTGGGCTATTCGGTCCAGGCGGACCGTACCGATGGATATCGGGGCCCTAGTTATACGTATTGATCAACGTGGAGGCTGTTGATAATGGCTGTTCCGCCGATGGCGTAGACGGCCAGGTCGGTGTTGGTGGGTGCGGGGAAGATCAATTCCGTCATGGTGACCTGGCCGTCTTGGGAGAAGATTTCGACGGAGCAGCGGTCCACGTAAATGGTCAGCTGGTAGGAGCCGCCGATCGGTTGAATGGGGGCAGTATCGATGGAGGGGAAGGTTTCGTGGAAATCGGTCCGCCCTGAGGTCCGCCGGTCGATATGCAGGGTGCCTTGTGCCGGCCGGATGCCGATGCGGGTTCCGTGGGCGCCGTTGGCACGGACGATCAGCCCGAATTCCTCGGCGCTTCCGGGCGTGAGGGTCAGATCGATTCGCTGGACGGAGCCTTCCGCGCCGTCGAGGACGCGCGTGCAGTCGGATATTTCCATCCGTTCAAGGGTGAAGGGTCGGCCGATGCTGGAAGGGGCAGACAAATCTCCGGCGGCCTTTTGGATCAGGCGGGGCCTTCCGTCGACGGTGCGGAGGGATATTTCGCGGGCCAGGCTCATGGGGCTGCGCCACGGCGAGGTGGGGATCTGGTTGGCGTATTCCCAGTTGTTCATCCAGGCGATCATGAGGCGGCGGTCGTTGGGGGCGTCGCTGAAGGAGACGGCGGCGTAGTAGTCCCGGCCCCAGTCCAGCCACTGGTACTCGCCCAGCCGGGCGGGGTCCTGGAGCCCCTCGGTCACCGTGGTGGCCGAGGTGAAGGTGGTTCCATCGAAGTCCCCGACGAAATACTGCCCGGCAGAGCCAGAATTGGGGCCGCCGGGATTGAGGTTGACGGTGAGGACCCATTTGAGCTGTTCGGAGTCGCCGTCGAGGGGCAGGGGGAAAAGGTCGGGGCATTCCCACACGCCGCCGGTGGCGTTGGCCGGTCCGAAGGTGCTGAGGAATTCCCAGTTCTTCAGATCGTCGGATCTGTAGAGGACCACCTGGAAGTCTGTGGCTTCCACGGCGACCATGACCCAGTAACTGCCAGCGCCGCCGTCGTACCTGATGACCTTGGGGTCACGGAACTCGGCTGACCCGCGGTTCAGCACCGGGTTGCCGTTGTGTTTGGTCCAGGTGTAGCCGCCGTCGCAGCTGGAGGCGAGCGACTGTGCCTGGAGTCCGGCGTGTGCGGAGCCGGACTTGAAGGCGCTGGTGTAGACGGCCACCAGCGGCGGGGCCGACTCGGTGCCGAAGCCGCTGGTGTTGTCCCGGTCAAAGACGATGCTTCCGGAGAAGATGTCTTCTTGCTCATCGCAGGCGATGGCGACAGGGTGCTCGGTCCAGCTGACCAGGTCCGGGGAGGTGGCGTGGCCCCATGACATGTTTCCCCAGACGTTATCCAGCGGGTTGTTCTGGTAGTAGAGGTGGTAGACGCCGTCATGGAAGATCAGGCCGTTGGGGTCGTTCAGCCAAGTGTTCCGGGCGGCGTAGTGCAGGGCCGGCCGGAAGGTATCGGCTGTCGTGGCGGTCGCGGCAGTCATGAAGGTCGTTTCTCATTTCTTTGCAAGTCGGGGAGCCCGTGGTTCGGGCAGCATGGATAGGGTGGGCCGGTTCGTGCCGGCCCACCCTGGTGCGGTGCTAGGAGTTGGACTTGTAGCGGTCGTAGCCCTGCTGGTAGACCTCGACCATTTTGTCGACGCCGATGTTCTTGAGCTGGGCGATGTAGCCGTCCCATTCCTGCTCGATGCCGCCGGAGACGATCCACTTGGCCATGTTCTGCTTGACCAGGGACGCGGCGTCCGTTTCGATGGTGCCGATCTGCTGGAGCTCCTCGGTGGACAGCGCCACGGGCGGGTACCCGTCGTTTGCCGCGAAGGGCTTGTAGTTCTCTTCTACGGTTTTCTGGCGCTGGGCTGCCCTCGGCTCAGGAGCCACGACGTTTTTGAAGTTCTCGGCAGTGTTGGCTTTCGGGCCGCCGGGGGCGACCTTTTGGCGCCGTTCGCCCTCGCTGGTCCCTGCCGGCGCGGGGATCTGGGTCAGGATGCCACTGGCATCCTTTTGCAGGGTCTCACCGATAGGTCCCCAGTTGGCCTGGGCTGACTGGATGGGATCGTAGAGGTTGTCTGCCCAGCGCATGGTGGCTGCCGGGTACTTGTTGGCGTTGGTGATAGCGAAGGCGCCGCGGGCGATTTCCTGGTTGTTGGACTGGCTGACCAGGCGCTTACCGTTCACGCCTTCCAGGGCGGGGACCAGGGAGTAGTTGTTGGCGCGGTCCGCGCCTACCATTTCGGGGACTTCCCACCAGACGAAGGAGCCGAGGTTTTCCGTGGCTGCCTTGCCCTTGGCCAGGTATGCCTTGTCGTCCTGGGAGAAGGACTCGGGATCGATCAGGCCTTCCTGGTACCACTCGTGCAGGGTCTGGATGGCCTTTTTGTAGCCGTCCTGCGTGGGAGTGAAGATGACTTTGTCGTCCTGGACGATCCGGTGGTCCATGTTGTCCGGCACTCCGCCGAGGGCGGCGATCAGGTCAACGATGTCCCCGCACCAGGAGCCGGGCATAAAGCTCAACGGGATAGTCTTGCCGGTGCCGGAGGCATCCTGGGTTTTGAATGCGAGCAGCGCGTCGTGGAACTCGTCGATGGTCTTGGGCATCGGGATGTTGAGCTTTTTCAGCCAGGAGGTGTTGATGGCAAGCTCGTTGGGGAACTGGACCAGCCCGAGTTCCTCGATGGAGGGCAGCGAGTAGATATGCCCGTCAGAGGAGGTGATGGCGGCCTTGATATCGGGCCGCTCAGAGAGCAGCTTGGAGAGGTTCGGTGCGTTTTTCTCGATGAGCCCCTCGAGCGGGATGAGGGTGCCGCTGGCAGAGTAGGTGGCGATCTCGGCGTCGGTCAGGCCCGAATTGAAGAACGCATCGGGCAGGTCACCGCTGGCCAGGATGAGGTTCTTCTTTTCCTTGAAAACAGTTTCGGGCAGGTTCTCCCAGTTGATGTGGACGTTGGTGGCCTTTTCCCATTCCTTCACCACGGTCATGGTGTTGTAATCCGGGGCAAGCGCTGACTTCGTGCCGGAGAAGGTCAGCTCCAGTTGCTTAGTTACGATCGGGAAGCCTGTTTCCTGGAAGCCGAAGTCCGCGGAGGCGTCTTTGATCTCGGTGGTTCCTGAGCCACCGCCGGAGCAGGCGGTAAACATCAATGTTCCGGCCAGGACGGCGCCGAGGGCGGCGAATTTGCGGCTGAATGCCATGGTCATTTCCTCTTCTTGGTGGGGATGGTGAGGTGGGTTACTGCATCTGGGGAGTAGTGATGTGGGCAGTGCGTTATTTGACCGCGCCAATCATGGCGCCCTTGGTGAAGTGCTTCTGCATGAATGGCAGGGCAATCATGAGTGGCAGGCTCGAGACGACGATCATGGCGTACTTGGTGAGCTCTGCGATCCTTTGCGCTGCCGCATAGGATTCGATGTCTCCGCCGGTGGTTCCGGCGGATGAGACGTCTGACTGGATGAGGATGTTCCGCAGGACGAGCTGGAGCGGGTACTTCGAGTCGTCGTTGAGGAAGATGAGTGCGTCGAAGAACGAGTTCCACTGGGCTACCACGTGGACCATGATCATGAGCATGATCAGTGGTTTGGACAGGGGAAGCACCATCTGGAAGAAGAACTTGAAGTCGGTGGCCCCGTCCATCTGGGCAGCTTCGCGCAGTTCATTGGGGATGGTGTGTTCGAAGAAGGACCTGGCGATGATCAGGTTCCAGACGCCCACCGCACCGGGCAGTACCACTGCCCAGACGGTGTCCAGCATGCCCAGGTCCCGGACCACCAGGTACTTGGTGATGAGGCCGCCGTCGAAGAACATGGTGATCACGAAGAGGAGCATCAGGATCTTCCGGCCGGGCATGTCCTTGCGGGACAGGGCGTAGGCGCCGCACAGGATGGTGCTGACGCTGACGGCGGTGCCGAGCACTGTGTAGATGACGGTGTTGCCCAGGCCGTTCCAGATCCGGCTGTCCGCGAAGATCCGCTCGTAGCCCTCCGTGGTTACGCCGGAAGGAAACAGCCAGACTTTTCCTTCGTAGACGGCGTTCGGGTCGCTGATGGAGGCGATGACGATGAAGTACAGCGGATAGACCACGGCGAGGATTGACAGCAGCAGGACGGTTGTGGCGGCGATGTTGAACGCACGGTCGCCATACCTGTCCCTCAGCGACTGCTTGGGACGGACCATGCTGGCGGTCCGTTTCGGGTTCTCGAGAGTCGGGGGGTTGGTTATCAGGGACATGTCGGCCTCACCACAGGGTTGCTTGGTTGGCCCGGCGCGCAATCGTGTTGAACACGAGCAGCAGCGTCAGGTTAAGGAGGGAGTTGAACAGGCCAATGGCGGCCGAGTAGCTGAACTGCGCCTGCTGCAGGCCCGCGTGGTACACGTAGGTCTGGATGATCTCCGAGGTCGAGAGGTTCAGCGGCGTCTGCATCAGCAGCGCCTTTTCGAATCCGACGTTGAGCAGGTTTCCGATCGCCAGGATGAACAGAATGGTCACCACCGGCATGATGCCCGGCAGGTCGATGTGCCGGATGCGCTGCAGCTTCGAGGCGCCGTCGACCTTGGCCGCGTCATGCAGTGCCGGGTCGATGGCCGCCAATGCCGCAAGGTAGACGATCATCGAAAAGCCGGCGTTCTGCCAGACATCCGAGATGACGTATATGGGGCGGAACCACTCTGCTGAGCCCATGAAGAAGATCGGTTCACCCCCGCCGAGTTGGATCGCGTTGTTCACGAGGCCAGACCTGGGCGAGAGAACCACGAACATGATGCCCACCACCACCACGGTGGAGATGAACGCGGGCGAATACAGCACTGTCTGGGTGAACTTCTTGAACCTCTCGCTCTGGAGCTGGTTGACCAGCAGGGCGAGGATGATCGGGATCGGGAAGGCCACCAGCAGGCCAAGGACGGCGATCCACAACGTGTTACCGACCACCTGGCCGAACTGGTAAGAGTTCATGAACCTGATGAAGTGCGTCAGGCCCACCCAGGGGCTGTCGGTGAACCCGTCCACCGGGTTGTAGTTCTTGAACGCGATCTGGACGCCGTACATCGGCCAGTACTTGAAGACCAGGATATAGACGATCGCTGGAGCTAGTAATACGTATAACTGCCAGGCGCGGGAAATCCTCTTGAGGCGGAGCGCAAGAGAACTTTTTCGCTGCGGCAACGGAGCCGCAGCGGGACGCCCGCGTCGGGCCGGGATGGTGCGGCTCATGGCATCTCCTTAGGATGAGTCACTGAATTCCGTTCAATCAGAGGGCAGTCCATCAGCTCGACCCGGCCATCGGGTTCCGCATCCTGGAGTATCAGTTCAACCGCGCGACGGCCCATGGCGACGAACGGCAATTCAAAGGTAGTCAGCCCCGGGCGGAGGAAAGGCGCCAGGGTGGCCTGGTTGTCGAACCCCACAATCGAAACGTCCCCGGGGATGGAAAGACGCAGGTCCGACACAGCCTGGTAGGCACCCCAGGCCCCACGGTCATTTGCGCAGAAGATCGCTGTGGGCGGGTTTCTGGAAGTAAGCAACTCCATCGCGTACTTGTAGCCATGCTCCTCGCCGCCCTGACCGAAGCGGACCAGGTCCGGATCAACGTCCAGCCCGGCGTCCTGAAGGGCTGCACAGTAGCCCTCGTAGCGTCCGACGGCGGCCGGAAGGCCGCTCTCGAGGGTTTCGATGTCGATCATTCCCACGTGGGTGTGGCCCGCCTTAAGCAGCCGGCTGGTCGCCGCATATCCGCCCTTTACTTCGTCCGGGGCGACACTCGGGACCCGTCCAGCACGGTCCTGGGAGTTCAGCACCACGGACCTGACATCCCCCAGCACCTCCGGCACATCCAGACGCCGGTGATACATGGCGGCGTAGACAACTCCTGCAACCTTGTAGGAGAGCATTGTGTCCAAAGATGCGGCCTCAAGCTCCTTGTCACCCCCGGTATTCACCGAAAGCAGGAGGAGCCCGTCCTCCCACGCCCGCTGCTGCGCCCCCTCGATGATGGCGCCGGCAAAAGGAGTAGTAGCCACGGAATCACCGATGAACCCAATCATTCCGGCAACGCCCTCGCGGAGAACCTTGGCATGGGCGTTGGTGCGGTAGCCGAGCCGGTCCACGGCATCCCGTACGCGCTTGCGGGTATCCTCGGAAAAGCGTGACCCGGCAGCCGAGTTCAGCACCAGGGACACTGTTGCCTGGGAGACTCCCGCAGCGGCGGCGACGTCATGCATCGTCGGTCCTGATTTCGGCCGTGATCCAGCCATGGGGCACCTCCTTGGGCCTGTCAGCAGTTCGTTTTATGCATCGGGTTATTCGTATAACTAGCCCAAACTGTATCCTGCATCACAGGAGGCGTCAAGGGGTCATTTTGTCTCAGCCGCATTCGCATGACGGCATCCGCAGATGGGGGCGCCAGTTGGGGTCCGTAACCCCTTTCGTAAAGCTGTTCCCCAGCCCTTAAGCGCCGCCAGTGTAGGCCACTCGCAACGGGGGCTAACGGAAAGCCAAGTGACAACCCTGGAGCAGTTTTCGACACATTTGACTCTCTGCCTGGCTTTATGGCACGCGCGAAAAGGAAGTAGGTGTAAGCGCTTACGCTTCTTCTCCGGAAGGCATTAAAAGCATATGTAAAGAGGTTTGGAGGGCCCTGAAAAGCATGCCTAGGGTGTTCAAAGGCGCAGCACAGGAAACCCCAAGCGGCCTATGTCAAGGGCTTATCGTCCCTTCTCACCCAAAACGAAGGCGTCCCTTGCGATAGCTGTTAGTTCAAGGGGAGCCGGAGTTTTGGAACGGGCATCCGCCCATCTTCCACGAATAGTTTCGAACTCCTCGAGAAGAGCAAATATGTTTATGCACCCCAAGCAACCCCGAATGCTGCGGAAGCGCTCTGCTGCCGCAACACTCGTGGCGGCCGTCGCCGTTACGACATTCTTGGCCGTCCCCTCGGCCCAGGCAAACGAGCCATCGGACCCGCCGGAAAGCCAGCAAATGCCGGCCCCGACCCCCGGGTTCCCGCTCCCCACGGAACACACGCAGCAGGCCCATGATCCGGCGTCGGACTTCACGTCCAAGTGGACCCGCGCGGATGCCAAGCAGATCATGGCCCAGAGCGACTCCACAGTGGCGCCCGGCGAAAACTCCATGAGTCCGGCCGTCACCATGCCGGAGATCCCCGAGGATTTCCCCACCATGAATGAGGACGTCTGGGTCTGGGACACCTGGTCGCTCACCGATGAGAACGCGAACCAGATCAGCTACAAAGGCTATGACGTGATCTTCTCGCTGGTGGCGGACCGGCATGCCGGCTACGGCTTTGACCAGCGGCACTGGAACGCCCGGATCGGCTACTTCTTCCGCAAAACCAACGCTGATCCTGCCAAGGACAAGTGGAACTACGGCGGCCATCTGTTTGTTGATGGTTCCTCCATCGGCAACACCGAATGGTCAGGGTCCACCCGCCTGATGCAGGGCAACCACGTCAACGTCTTCTACACCGCCACCACGTTCTCGGATGTGGCCGCGCGCAACTCAGGCGGAGGGGGTGCCCCGCCGGACGCCGCCATTGCGAAGGCCCTGGGCAACATCCACGCCGATGAGAACGGCGTAACCTTCGACGGCTTCGAGCACACCAAGCTGTTGGAACCGGACGGCAAGATGTACCAAAACAAGGAGCAGAACCCCGGCTTCGCCTTCCGTGACCCCTACACGTTCGAGGACCCGGCCCATCCCGGGAAGACCTACATGGTCTTCGAGGGCAACACTGGTGGTACCCGCGGAGACTACGAGTGCAAGGAAGAGGACCTGGGTTACAAGCCGGGCGATCCCAACGCTGAAAGCGTCAACGAGGTCAACAGCTCGGGAGCCAACCTCCAGACGGCAAATGTTGGACTCGCTGTGGCGGACAACAAGGACCTGACCAAGTGGTCCTTCCTGCCGCCGCTCCTGTCGGCAAACTGCGTCAATGACCAGACCGAGCGCCCGCAGATCTTCATCCAGAACGAAAATGGCAAGAACAAGTACTACCTGTTCACCATCAGCCACCAGTTCACCTACGCTGCCGGAATGCGTGGCCCCGACGGCGTCTACGGCTTTGTGGGCGACGGTATCCGCTCCGACTACCAGCCGTTGAACAACAGCGGCCTGGCTCTGGGCTCGCCGACGGACCTGAACCTGCCGTCCGAATCCCCCGAAGCGCCCACCCCCCAGCAGAACGGCCGCCAGTTCCAGGCCTACTCGCACTATGTGCAGCCAGGCGGGCTGGTGCAGTCCTTCATCGACAACGTGAACGGCGTCCGCGGTGGATCGCTGTCTCCCACAGTGAAGATCAATTTCCGCAACGGGATTTCGGAAGTTGACCGCTCCTTCGGCCAGAATGGTTTGGGGCCATATGGTTACCTGCCTACCAATCTCAGGGTAGGCGGAGAAGGCCACTACAAGTGATTTAACCCAGCCGTGCTGCTGCTTGACGCAGCGGCCTGCTGGAAATTTGCGAACGGGGGCGTCGGAAACGGCGTCCCCGTTCCCTTTGCCAGTGTCCGGTCCTACCTGAATCGCCATGATGTCCGAAAAGATGAATCTTTCTTCGCTCTTTAGCAAGCGGAGCACCTGGATTGCAGCCGCAGCGGCCGGCACCGCCCTGCTGCTTGCCTTAACCGTGCTTATTTCCAACGTTCACACGCCGGACCAGGCCCAGAGCCGGGGAGAAAAGGCCCTCGACGCTGTTGCCGCCGCCCAGGCTGACTTCAAAACGTCCCGCGGCACGTACGGCACGTACTGGCAGTCGGGTGGGGACCGCAGCCTCGGGGAGGTGCGTCCCATCCAGGCCTCCGGCGTGGATGATCTGCTCAGCATCAGCTGCGCTGACGGATGGGTGGCTGCTGCCCGGACGGGAAACGAGATCTTTCTTCGAAGCAGCGTTGACAGTGCAACCGCCCGGGCAGGAGCCGCGGAAATCCGCAGACCGGAATGCATCACCCCTGAAGCTGTTGATGCCATGCTCGGTGACCTCGGCAGAATCGACCGCTCGCCGGCGCCCGGAACGTCGCCGGAACGGCCCGCCGGAGACTCCCTGTACCGCCCGAGCTACCACATCACTCCTGAGCGGGACTGGATGAATGATCCCCAGCGCCCCTTTTTCCTCAACGGGCTGTGGCACTACTACTACCTCTACAACGCTGACTATCCGGAGGGTAACGGAACCGAGTGGTACCACCTCACCAGCACGGACCTGGTGACGTGGAAGGACGAGGACGTTGCCATCCAAAAGTACAAAAACGGGCTGGGTGACATCGAAACCGGTAGTGCCGTGGTGGACCACAACAACACTGCCGGCTTCGGCAAGGACGCAGTCATCTCCGTCCTGACCCAGCAGGACCAGGGGGTCCAACGGCAGTCACTGTTCTATTCAACCGACGGCGGATTCACCTTTTCCTCCTACGACGGAAACCCGGTGATGGAAAACCCCGGAGCCGAGCACTGGCGCGACCCCAAGATTGTCCGGGATGAGGCGAACGGACAATGGCTGATGATCCTGGCCGAAGGCCACAAGCTGGGCATGTACACCTCGAAGGATCTCAAGAGCTGGCAGTACGCCTCTGGCTTCGAGCGGTCCGGCCTGGGCATCCTTGAATGCCCTGATCTGTTCCAGATGGACGTCGACGGCGACCCCGCCAAGCGGACCTGGGTCCTGGCGGCGAGCGCCAACGGAAGCGAAGAAGGCAGGACCACCGGCGTTGCCTACTGGACCGGTGACTGGGACGGGACAACGTTCACTCCCGCCGAGGAGAAGCATCAGTGGATGGACGCGGGTTCTGACTTTTATGCCGCCGTTTCCTGGAACGACCCCAGGCTCACGGAAGGCCAGCAGATGCAGTCCCGGCAGGTCCTGGGCTGGATCAACAACTGGGACTACGCCCGCAAACTCCCCACCGCGGACTGGCACGGCGGAATGGACTCCATCGTCCGGGACATCCGGCTCAAGACCGTCGACGGCAGGCCAACCCTCACCTCAGCTCCGTCCAGGAGCCTGGCCCGGCTCGAGGGAGAACCGTCGTCGTCCGGTCCGCAGACCATCACACGCGAGGGAACTGACGGTCTCCCTTCCCTGGAGGGCGGTGCCTACCGGCTGGACATGACGGTTGAACAGCCGGATTCGGGTCGTGGCGGTCAGGACGTACCGGAGGCGCTGCTGCAGTTTGCCAGTGACGACTCGATCTTTGCCACGGTTGGCTACAACTTCAAGGACGGTGCCGCCTTCGTGTCGCGGGAGCAGCCGCCGGCCGCTGATGCACACCTTGGCCCCCTGTTTACCGACAGGCGCACAGCCTCGGTTCCGGCACGGAACGGCACGGTGGACCTGACCGTTTTCGTTGACCATTCCTCCATTGAAGTGTTCGTCAACGGCGGGGAGCAGACGCTCACCTCGCTGGTATTCCCCAAGTCGAACGAACGCGCCCTCAAGCTGGTGTCCGGCGGCGGAAACCTCACCCTCAGGAACTTGACGTATACGCCGCTGTCGTCGACCCGATAAACCCGTCCTTTGTCCGGCATCCCGGACAAGATGGGCGCGTATCGTTGGATCATGACTGGCTCTGTCCTGCGACCGAAGGCCCCCGCCGCTGTCCAGGTTCTGGCCATTCTCAGGTACGTCGCGGAGCAGGCGGGCCCCGTGGCTGCCTCGATCATCGCCCGTGACGTGGGGCTCCCGCGGTCAACCACGTACCAGCTGATCGCGGCACTGGTTGATGACGGCTTTTTGGTCCACCTCCCGGAGGAGCAAAAGTACGCGCTGGGCGTCACTGCCCATGAACTGGGGACAGGCTATTCGCGCCAGGCGCCGCTCCAACGCATTGCCCGCCACCCGCTGGCCCGGCTGGTTGCCAGGACGCGCCGTACCGCCCACCTTGCGGTGATGCACGGCCGGGACGTCGTCTACGTCATCGAAGAACGTGCGCCACGCCAGCGCCCCCTCGTGACGGACACGGGCGTCCGGCTTCCCGCGCATCTGACGGCCAGCGGCAGGGCGATGATGGCGCAAATGGATCCGGCCCAGGTCGCAGCCCTGTTTCCCGGTCCTGAGGCCTTCACCGTCCGCCACGGCAACGGGCCCCAGTCCCTGCCTGCCCTGCGGGACCTGCTGTCCCGGGCGCGTTCCCTCGGGTACGCATGGGAACAGGACGAGGTCACCGCGGGCTTCTCATCCGTCGCCGTCGCAGTCCTGGATCGCCAGCGTTATCCCGTGGCCAGTGTGACACTGACAGTTTCCAACCGCGCGTTTCCTCCCGGCGGGGCACGCCGGTCCAGGACGGCCGAGACGCCGGAAGAACGGGCAATACGGATCGAGGACGTGGCCCGCGAATGGATTCCCGAGGTGAGCCGTTGCGCCCGGGAGATTTCCCGCAGGCTGGGTATTCGCGGATAACAGAAACCAAGGCAGCTAACGGAAAAGGGTGCCCGGCCACCCCTGGCCGGGCACCCTTCAGCATCAGGACGGGAACTACACCGCGCGGCCGGTGACTGCGGGGCTGGCCGCAGGCTCCAGCACCTCAGGGGCGGTTTCGGCCGGGTAAATCATGTGGGCCGGTGCGTTCGAATTCCGCTTGGCCAGCGGGTAGAAGACCAGTGCTGTGACTACCAGCCCCACGAGCCAGGAGATGTCCGCCCCGCCCAGGAGTTTGGTCATCGGCCCGGTGTAGAGGGCCTGGGCCAGGAACGGGATCTGCACCACGATCCCCACCGCGTAGCTGATCAAGGCGGTCTTGTTCCAGCGTCCGTAGCGTCCGTTCAGGTCATACAGGGCCGGGATGTCCACTTTCTCCTTGGAGATCAAGTAGTAGTCCACCAGGTTGATGGAGCTCCAGGGGATGAAAACCATCAGCAGCAACAGCACGAAGTTCTTGAAGTTGGCAATGAAGTCAGGCGATGCCATGACGGCAATCAGGACCGTGAGCCCAATGAAGCCGACGACGTAGGCGAACCTTGTCCAGGCAGCTACACCGGTTTTGCGGGTAAAGGCCGTGACTGACGTCAGCATTGTCATGTAGCCGCCGTAAGCGTTCAACGTATTGACCGTGAGCTTTCCGATCACGATGACCAGGTAGATGATCACGGCAACCAGCCCGCCACCGCTCATTTCACCCAGGAAGGCCACCTGGCCGTCCAGGAACCGCTCCCCCTTGGGCAGGGCGAGGGAGGCGAAGAGCGCACCCAGCGTCATGGACCACTGCGAGCCCAGCACGGTGCCGAAGTAGGACGCCTGGAAGGTCTTGCGGGCCGGGGTGGTGGAAGGAAGGTAGCGGGAGTAGTCAGCCACGTAGGGGCCGTAGGTCAGCTGCCAGCCTGCACTGAGCGAAATGGCCAGCAGAAAGGTGGGGAACTCGAAGTTGCCGGCCGACAGTAGTGCTCCCACATCCTGGCTGGTGAACAGCCGGATGCCCAGGTAGGTGAAGCCGAGCACTCCGACGATCGTGGCGATGCGCCCCATCATGTGAATGTATTTGTACCCCAGCGTGGCGACCAGGATGGTCAGCGCCCCAAAGATAACCATGCCGACGGCGGGTGTGCCGGTCTGCAGGATTTCGTCCACGGCCTGCCCCGCCAGGACGGTACCCGTGGCGGCGAATCCGAGGTACATGATGATGACAAGCACCAGCGGAATGACGGCTCCAAGAATTCCGAACTGTGCGCGGCTGGAAATCATCTGCGGCAGGCCCAGCTTGGGGCCCTGCGCCGCGTGCAGCGCCATGACGGCGCCGCCAAGAAGGTTGCCGATCAGGAGGCCGATGATCGCCCAGAGGGCATCTGCTCCGAACAGCACCGCGAGCGCACCGTCCACGATGGCTGTGATCTGCATGTTCGCACCGAACCACAGCGTGAACTGCTGCTTCGGGGAACCGTGACGTTCGTTTTCCGGGACAAAGTCAATGGAGCGGCGCTCGACGCGCGACCCTCCTGATCCCGTTGTTGTTGTGCCCTGCATGGTTGTTCCTCACTTTGACGACCGGATTCCGAGGCCCCCCGACCTTTCAATCAATCTGAGCACGCGCTGTGAGCAGCATCACCCCAAAGCGGCTACGTTGCGTCCGGGGTTTCGGACAATGAGGGTAAAACAACGGGCTCCATTGTTACCGCCCGATTTTGGCAACACCGAAGCCTCGTCCTAGTCTTTCTGTTAGCTAAGCCTTACCTAACAAAGCCTTGGGAGAGAACGTGCCTGCTTCACCAAACCGCCCTCAGGTTGCCGATGTCCTCTGAGACGTTCCGGGACCAGTGGGGAGTCCCGCACCTGCGGGCAGACAGCGTGGACGAACTCGCGTTCCTGCAGGGCTTGAATGCGGCCATGGACCGTTCCTGGCAGATAGAGGTGGAGCGGTGGCGCTCGGAAGGCAGGACGGCCGAGCACCTGGGGGCGGACGGGCTCCACTGGGACCGCTTTGCCCGCCGCGTGCGGCTTGACGATACAGCCCGCCGTTGCTTCGAAAACCTGGACGCTGGCACCAAGCGCTGGTGCAGCGCGTACGTGGACGGCGTAAACCACGCCCTGGAATCCGGGCGCAGGCAGGCTCCCGAATTCAGGACTGCGGAAACAGCAGCTGCCGCTTGGCAGCCCTGGACGCCGCTGGGCGTCTTCCTGGTCCATCACATCCTGTTCGGCACCTTCCCCAACAAACTGTGGCGCGCCCATGTGGCCGAGACCCTCGGGGCCGACGCCGTGGAGCTGTTCAGCATTGAGGCCCCGGTGTGGGCCGGAAGCAACGCCTGGGCAGCCGCCAGCCACTTGACGGCGTCCGGTTCCCCGCTTATTGCCGGAGATCCGCACCGCCTGATGGAACTGCCGGGCGTGTACCAGCAGGTGCGCCTGGCGTGCCCGGACTTCGACGTCGTCGGGCTGGCCTTTCCGGGTGTCCCCGGCGTGCCCCACTTCGGCCACGCCGGGACAGTCGCGTGGGCCGTGACCAACGCGATGGCTGACTACCAGGACCTGTACAGCGAGCAGTTTAGGTACGACGGCGGCGTACTCCAGGCGCTCGGGCCCGCCGGCTGGCGGCCGGTCCCCGTCCACCACCAGGAAGTCATCAAGGTCCGCGGTGCCGATCCCGAGACCATCGACGTCATCGAAACTGACCACGGTCCGGTCATCTCCGGCGGTATCGACGGCGGCGCCGTCAGTCTGCGGACGCCCGCCCGGGCCGGGGGGACGCTGGGTTTTGAGGCCCTCCTGCCGCTGCTGCAGAGCCGTTCCGCCAAGGACGTGGAAGCTGTACTGGAAACCTGGGTGGAGCCGGTCAACTGTGTGCTCGTGGCGGATTCCGGCGGCGAAGTGCGCCAGTTTGTAGCGGGGAAGGTCCCGATCCGCAGTGCT
Organism: Arthrobacter sp. CDRTa11; assembly: GCF_026427775.1. NCBI lineage: Bacteria > Bacillati > Actinomycetota > Actinomycetes > Micrococcales > Micrococcaceae > Arthrobacter > Arthrobacter sp. CDRTa11. Next base: position 4,441,462 of record NZ_CP044532.1, read on the forward strand.
CAAAACCGTATTCTTCCTGCGCCGGCCTGGTCCCAGGAGCATCAGTGGGTGGAAGGCTGGGAGGAACTTCCGCGGTCTTCGGTGCCAACTTTGGCGGTGAATGCCAATGACCGGGAGTCCGGCGGCGGGGACCGGCTGGGCCTGGAATTCGCCCCGGCACACCGTGCCCGCCGGATCCGGCACCTGTTGGAGGAAGGCGGGCCCGCGCTGGACGCCTCAGCGATGCAGAAAATCCACATGGATACCCGGCTCGGTTCGTGGCCTGCGCTCCACGCCCTGCTCCAGGCGCTGACTGGGCTGTCCGCCGAGGCCGCGGCGCTCCGCGAACGGCTGCTGGACTGGGACGGGCATATGGATGGGGACAGCGAAGATGCCGGCGCCTTCGCCGCCTGGCGGTCGGTCCTGGTTCTCGCCCTGGCAGGCACCTCGAGGCTGAGTCCGCTGGCGGCTCCCAACGTCTACTCTCCCCTGTTCGGACCCTGGCTGCATCTGGAGTCGCGGATCGGTTTCGCCTTGGAAACCCTGATCGCGAAGGGCAGCCACCACGGCATCGACGTCGTCGGAGCAGCCGCCCACGCCCTGGAACAAGTGGCGGCAGGAACCGGGGGCACCACCACGTGGGGAACAACGCACACCGTCCTGCCGCTCCATGCCCTCGCCGAACACAGGGCCACCGCATCAGCAGCCACAACAGTCCCCGTGACGGGACTGTCCGGTGACACCGGCTGCGTCCTTTCCACGGAAAGCCTGCCGGGCGTCACCGACGGCTCATTCCGGGGGCCGGTGGCCCGCTATGTCTGGGATCTGGCCGACCGCGGCAACAGCCGGTGGATCGTACCGTTCGGCAGTTCCGGAGTTCCCGGCCACCCTCATTTCGCCAGCCAGCTCCCGCTGTGGGCCGCTGGGGACCTCGTCCCTGTCCTCACCGACTGGGAACAGCTCACCAAGGAGACAAATGACCAGCGTTGAAACTGCCCTTCCGCTCTCTTCCAGGCCTTCCGTTTACCAAGAGACATTGCCGGTCCTCGGCACCCTTCGGCTTCTCCCGCTCATCCCTGAAGCTGACTCCGATCTGCTCCATGGCTGGGTGAAGGAGGAACGCGCCAGGTTCTGGGGCATGCAAAACATGAGCCGGGATGAAGTCAGGGACATCTACTCGTTCGTGGACAGCCTGGATACGCATCATGCCTACCTGATCTCGGTTGAGAACAAGCCGGCGGGGCTCTTCCAGACTTATGAACCGCTTCAGGATCCGGTGGGCGAGGTGTACCAGGCCCTTCCAGGGGACACCGGCCTGCACCTGCTGCTGGCTCCTGCCACGCAACCGGTCCACAACTTCACGCCCATCCTTATTTCAGGGCTGATCCGGTATTTGCTCTCCGATCCCGCCAAGGACCGTGTGGTGGCCGAACCTGACGCCCGGAACGCCAAAGTGATCCAGCGGCTGCAGGCATGCGGCTTCGAGCTGGGTGCCAAGGTGCAGCTCGCGGAGAAGGAAGCACAGCTTGTTTTCCTGACAAGGGAACGATTCGAAAGGGTGTAGTCCTTGCAGGCAATTCCTTTTCCTTGACGTGGAGCCTCCCGGAATTCGGTGCTTCGAGATCCGCCTGCATATAGGGTTGGTTCCACATCCTTCAGGCAGCCGGAGGCCATCGTTACTGTGCCGGGGGGACAGGCTGATGCATCGGATGCCAGAAAAAAGCGATCCCGCCATAGGGCGTGGGCGGCGCACCGCCGGGCTAACACAGGATCCTCAACCCATCGAGAGACTCGACGCATTTTTCGGCGGCCTGGGCGCCCGCGGCAAAGTGGTACTGAGCCAGTTGCCACTCTCTGTAACTGTTGTTCTTGTAGTTGTCACCGCAGCGGTATTCAGCCCGGAAACCTTGGCGGACAAGCCCTTCCAGATGGCTTTGCTGGCGCATACGGCAATCTTCGGGCTCTGCGTCGCGCTCCCTTGGAAACGACTTCCAGCCGGGGCGTATGTGCTGATTCCCGTCCTGGACTGCCTCGCCATCGGATTCACGCGGGAAGCCGGCGGCCCCACCTTTAATGTCATGAGCCTGCTGCTGGTATTCCCGGTGGTCTGGCTCTCCGTCACCGGACACCGGGTCGGAGTTGCCCTGGCTGTGCTGGCCGTTGTGCTGAGCACCCTCGTCCCGGCCGCAACCCTTGGCTCCGATCCAATGCAGGGATCGATGGTCCGGACAATTTTTCTTCCGCTGATCATGGCTGCTATCGCCGTCACAGCCCATGTGGTTTCGGGTGCACTCCACCGGCAGCGCCAAACCTTGGAGCGTAAGGACCGTGACCTGGCGGATACCCTCGCTGAAAGTGTCCGCCGCCAGCAGCTTCTGGACGCTGTCCTTTCTGCAGTCGGAGTGGGCGTCTGGGTAGTCGACAAGGATGGGCACAGCGTCCTGACCAATACGGCGATGCGCACTGATCCGGCACTCGTTGAGCTGATCAGGGAGAACGGCCCGCACCTGCTCTTGTTCAGCGACAGGACCACCGCTGTCCCCTCCGAGGACTTCCCTGTCAGGCGTGCCGTACAGGGAGATACCTTCACAGACGAGCTGTATTGGGCAGGTCCGGAGCAGGAACAAAGGGCATATTCCGTCAGTGCCCACCTGATGCCGTCCGTCAACAATGCGGGCAGAGGCGCGGTGGTCACCTTTGTGGACGTAACGGCTTTGATCAATGCGCTGGCCGCCAAGGATAACTTCGTGGCCACCGTGTCACACGAACTGCGGACACCACTGACATCCATCCTGGGCTATCTTGAGCTCATCCTTGATGAGCCTGGCTACGAGGAGATCAAACCCGAACTCGGCGTTGTGCACCGCAACGCATCACATCTTCTGGGCCTCGTCAATGATCTGATCGCCGTAGCGTCCGAACGGGTCGAACTCGCATTGCAGGAGGCTGACCTTGCCCCTCTGCTGGCCCACGTTGTCGAATCCGCTCGGCTCCAGGCCGCCGAAAAGGGCCTGGAGCTTGTGCTCGATGCCGAACAGGCGCTGACCGCCCGCATGGATCCGGTGCAGATCCGCCAGGTGCTCGGCCACCTGATGTCCAACGCCATCAAGTTCTCTCCGCACGGTGGAAAGATCACAGCACTGGCCCGGCGAGCCGGTACGGAGCTTGTCTGTTCCATAACTGACACGGGGATTGGCATGAGCAGGGAGGACCAGGAACAGGCCTTTACCAAGTTCTTCCGCTCCGCCAGGTCCCGTGAAACAGCCATACCGGGCGCCGGTATCGGACTACCCATTAGCAAGACCATCGTCGAAGGCCATGGAGGATCCATCAGTCTCACCAGCACCCAAGGTGAGGGAACAACGGCCACTTTCGTCCTGCCGGTGTCGTAATCAGGGCGGACGACGGCGGGAGGTCCCGCGGATCCTCTCCCTCCTTTGTCACACTCCCCGCACCGGACGTGTAATCGATCACATTTGGCTCCGAAAAGTTGCGAACCCCGCTGGCCGCCATGAACCATAAATAAGGGAAATCCGTTTTCCGCACACCTGTAACCAGCAATCCTCACCGACGAGGATGCGGTCCTTCGACGACGTGGGGCCGTCAACTGCATGAGTGAAAGTACTGACAATGACGTTTGAAACCACTGATTCCGTAACGCTGAAAATCTGGGACCGCACAGCTATCGACCACACCCTCGACTCCGTTGTACGGGACCTGTCCCCGCGCGCGGCAGCAGCCAAATGCGGCATCGCCATCACCCGCAGCGGCCCCAACACCTTCACGGTTGGCCTGAACCACAACGTCCCGCAGGGCTCCACTTTCGAGGAAGTCACCCGCTAGAACGGCAGGATCGACGACGGCGGGAGCTCCCGCCGTCGTCGTCAGGGTTAAGTTGTCACGGGTTAAACCGCCCTCACGCCCAGTAAACTTGATGGCAATCATCGAGAAGTGCCACCCCCGAGTTGAAACAGCCGAGGTCAGCATGAGGCAACTACCCGAGGCAGTACCCAGGTTCCAGGCAGGAGAACAGGCAGAGCCGGAAGGCCCGCAGCTCTCCCTGATCCCCGCAACGCTCGTGTCGGCGTCGGGCTTTATCCTGTTCGTGCTGGAGGACCGCCTGAACGGGTTCATCCTGCTGGCGGCGGCGCTGGTCCTTGCGGCACTCATCAACCGCAAGCTCTTCACCGACCTGGCGCTGATTGCGGTGGGCCTGACCGCCATGAGCCTGGTTCCCATCACTACGGACATCAGCACCGAGCACATGCTGGTGATGGGCACGGCCATGATCGTGGCCGTCGGGGTCCCCTACGCGGTCTCGAGGTACGTCACCAAGGACCACGCCATCAGGTTCCCGGTGCGAACAGGCCAGCCGTGGACCCGGGGCGAGAAGTGGTACCTGCCCGCCGTCCTGGTGCTCGGCTATGCGGTGATTCCGGTCTACATGATCCGGACTGGCGTCTACCAAAACTGGCCTGCCGTCAGCGATCCGGAGGGCATCGGCCGCCTCTTCCTGGGCACCAATGTGCTGGGCATCTGGGACGAGTTGTTCTTCATCTGTACCGCGTTCACGCTCCTGCGGCGGCACCTTTCCTTCTGGCAGGCCAACCTGCTGCAGGCGGTGCTCTTTACGTCGTTCCTGTGGGAACTGGGGTTCCACGCCTACGCGCCCCTGTTTATCTTCCCGTTTGCGCTGCTCCAGGCGAAGCTTTTCACGCTGACCAAATCACTGTCGTACATCGTGTGCGTCCACCTGCTCTTCGATTTTGTCCTGTTCCTGGTCCTGATCCACGCTCACAACCGCGAATGGATCGACATCTTCCTGTACTGAAAATAGACGCGGCATTAAACGGCAGCGGACGACGGCGGGAAATCCCGCCGTCGTCCGCTGCCGTTTAGTGCACCTACAGGAGGTGGGGTTCCGGTACCGCCCACCTGACCTGGCGCGAACCCGGCCTGGCCTCATGGAAGCCGACATGCGTCCAATGGCATGGCCTGCCGGCATCAGCCGGGAGGAGCTGGCCCTCAAACAATTGGATGCGCACTCCGGTGGGGCTCTGCCAGATGCCGGACAGTTCGCAATGCGTACCGGTGGACTGGTGGAGCGGCACCGACAGGTTCATGACCCTTCGGGCCAGCTTTTCCGTAACCGGGATGCGCTTCTTCATGCTGACACACCCGCCGTCTTTTCGGAGCTGCTTTCGACCGAGGACTGGAGGTATTCCTCGTCCTCGGCGACGTTGGAGTCGCGGCCCAGGGCCAGTCCCACCAGGGTCAGCAGGCAGGCAACGCTGAGGTACATGGCAACCGGGACCCAGCTGTTGTAAGTGCTCAGAAGCAGGGTGAACATAAACGGTGCAATGGCGCCGCCGATGATTCCGGCGAAGGTGTAGGCCAGCGAGCTGCCGGTGGAGCGGAGCCGCGGCGAGAACTGCTCCACCACGAAGGCCGCTTGGGGGCCGTACATAAACGAGTGGCAGAGCAGGCCCAGGACCGTTCCGACGATGAGCATCACCGGGGACCGGCCTTCCAGCACGATGAAGAACACGTACGCCCAGGCTGCGGCTGCAACAGCGGCGGTTCCGTAGACCAGGCGCCGGTTGATGCGGTCGGAGATGGCGCCGGCGAGCGGCATGCAGAAGATCTGCAGTCCCGAGCCGACGAGTACGGCCACCAGGACCTGGCCCCGGTCGAAGCCGAGTTCCTGGATGCCGTAGGTCAGGGTGAAGACGGTGCACATTGCGTAGAGAACGTCCGGGCCGATGCGGCTGAGCATGGCGGCGATGAGCGGCCGGCGCTGCGTGGCCAGCACTTCGCGGATGGGGGCCTTGGGCTTGTCTCCCCTGGCTTCCATCGCCTGGAAGATGGGTGTGTCCTCGAGCTTGAGGCGGATCCAGAGGCCAAAGGCCACCAGAAGTGCCGAGATCAGGAACGCGATCCGCCAGCCGTAGTCCAGGAACGCTTCCTCGGTCAGGACCAGGGTGAGGACGGCGAGCGCGCCGTTGGCCATCAGGTTGCCGGCGGGCGGGCCGATCTGCGCTGCGGAGGCCCAGAAGCCGCGCTTGTTGGGATCGCCGAATTCGCTGGAGAGCAGGACCGCGCCGCCCCATTCGCCGCCCACGCCCACACCCTGGGCAAAGCGGAGGAAGACCAGGATGGCCGGAGCCACGATGCCTATGTTGTCGTACGTGGGAAGCAGGCCGATCAGGAACGTGGCCACACCGATCAGCATCAGCGTGATCACCAGGATCTTCTTCCGGCCGATCTCATCCCCCAGCCGGCCGAAGATGATGCCGCCCACTGGGCGGGAGATGTACCCCACGGCGTACGTTGAGAAGGCCAGCAGCGTTCCAGTGACAGGGTCTGAGGCGGGGAAGAAGATGAGCGGGAACACGATCGCCGCTGCTGCGGAGTAGACGGCGAAATCGTAGAACTCGAGCGCGGTTCCGGTCAGGCTGGCAGCAAATGCCTTGTACATGCCCTTGCGCCCTACAAAGGGTGCCGGCGTACCGGAACCCGGTAGTGGTGGGGTGGCCATTGTGATCCTCCAGGAAGAGAGTGGATGCCATCCGGATGCGGGCGGATGGCTGCTGGGGCGCCTGCTGTTCAGCCAGTAAGTTGCAGGCTGGGAAAGAGGCAGTTGGAGTGCGGCTTCACGTCAGTTCCGTGGAGGCGGCTGACGCAAGTCCGGACCCGTGCGGGTAGCTACATTGTTGAACAATCTGAACTTGTTGAACAATCTACGCGACGTAGATCACACCGTCAAGGGGTAATTTTTGTTTCTTTGCTTTCCGGTTGTGGCGGCCGGCTGGGCTGCTGGGCCACTCCGCCGCTTGGCTGCGGGGTCGCTTTGCCACCTGCACCGCTTGGGCCTTGGCTGCTACTCCTGATGCCACATTTTCGCCAGCCGGGCTGCGCCCACCGCATGTTCGGATCCTGACGCCAGGACGGCCACAGGCGATTGCGGTTCCTTCCACAACTGCACCAGGTGGCGTTCCCTCGGCGACTTCACGGGAGCGTCAAAGGCCCTGTCCCTGCCCATGGCGTGGAGCCGGGCGCGGTACGCGCCTTCCTCCCCGGCAGGAATCGTCCCCACTTCATGCCGGTCGGCCCCGCCGGATTCGCCGAAGTAGGCGCGGCCAGCAGGAAGGGCGAGGGACAACTCAAGAAGATCCTCCCAATCGAAGACATCCGCTTCCTCGCGGGATTCCAGGAACTCCACGCGCAAGTGAATGGGCCCCGCGCGGACGCCGGTATAAACCAGCGGGACCCTGAGGGTTTCCCCGTTTTCCTGCTGCACCACGAAGTCCACTACGTGGTTCCACGCCTTGATAACGAACGAGCCCGAATCGATCAAAGCCCCCACCCTCCAACCTCTACAGCCTGGACGCAGAGTGCCGATACAGACTCTTTAGCACCGGGGGAACCGGCCCGCAAGAACCGGCACTGGAACCTCCAGCGCAGGTAACGCCTGGGCTGTTACAGGCCGCCTACTCTTCGCCGTTGTCCTGCGCTTCCAGGTGTTTTTCCATGGCTTCGCAGGCCTGGTGCCAGCGTGCGGTGAGCGCGTGCCGGTTCAACGGCTCGAACATGCTGTTGAGGACCTTTTCGACTGCATCGTATGCGGCGTCCCGAACCCGTTCCTGCGCCGCCGGGCTGTAATTGTTCATGACAGGGATTCGTGGCGGGCACCGCCGAGGATGGTGTGCTGTCCCATCCTTTGGCGAGATAGCTTTAAGGCATGACGGCAACCTACCGGTACGACGTTGAAGTCCTGCACCTCCTCGTCTCTCCTGCGCACGCCTACTTCGGCCGGGCACATGAAGGGGCTGCGGATGTTCCGACCGCCGACGCCGAACAAGCGGAACTGGTGGCCGGCAAGGGCATCGTGGGTGACAGGTTCTTTGGCAAGGCCGCCCACATGGATGCCGCGGTCACCCTGTTCGCGGTGGAGGCCTTGGAAGCGATTGCCGCCGAGTTGGGGACGGCGCCTCTTGATCCGCTGCTGACCCGGCGCAATGTGGTCCTTCGCGGTGTGCAGTTGGCTCCGCTGCTTGGCCAGGAGTTCTCGCTGGAATCGCGCGGGGACGTGGTGCGGCTGAAGGCCGGACGTCCCGCCAACCCCTGCGCGTGGATGGACCATATGCTGGCCCCGGGAGCGCACAAGGCCATGCGCGGACGGGGCGGGGTGCGTTGCCAGGTGCTCTCAAACGGGATTCTCCACCGCGGCCCTGCGGTGCTGATCAGCCCTGTGCCGCTTGAGCCGGCGCTTGCCGGTGAGCCCACGCTGTTGCGGCCCTCGCGGTTGCCATAAGTCACTGACTGGTTAGTGATCGGACGCTGGGACGACGTGGATCCCATTGCGCCGATGTCGCGCACCCCGTGCCAACGTCCGTACACCCGTCACTCTGCAGTTGCCCCACGTTCATGATTGCCGGACAAACTCAGCTTGCGACAACCCCCAATTGCCTCCTGAGGAGCTCCGATGTCACTTCCCCTTTCCCGCCGCAATTTCCTGGGTGCCGGCGCCAGTGCCACTGCCTTGGGCTTCGCCTTCGCAGGCGCCGGAAGCCTGGCCCCCTTCGCCCGCCCTGCAAATGCCGCAACCCGCAACGCGTTCGGTTACGGCACACTCGTTTCGGACCCCAAAGGGATCCTTGCGCTGCCTGAAGGCTTCTCCTACAACCTGCTCGCCCGCTCCGGGCAGACCGCCACCGCTGAAGGATTCCATCCCTCCGATCCCGACGGCATCGGCGTTTTCGACGGTCCCAACGGCGGGTCCGTGCTGATCTGCAACCACGAAAACAGCGGCTCTGAGCCCTTCCCCGTCCCGGTCGTCGAGGGCATCACATATGACCCCGGAGCCAAGGGCGGCACGTCCACCATCCTTGTGGATTCTGATGGAAACCGCATCAGCCAGTACACCTCGGTGGCCGGAACCAACAACAACTGCGCCGGCGGCATCTCCCCGTGGGGCACCTGGCTGACGTGCGAGGAGACAGAGGCCCGCGCCGGCTCCGGAACCAACACCAAGGACCACGGCTACGTGTTCGAGGTTGACCCTGCCAGCAGGGCGGCCAACATTGGCCGCTCCGCCATTCCGCTGAAGTTCCTGGGCCGCTACTCACACGAGGCTGTGGCCATCGATCCCGCCACCACGCAGATCTACCTCACCGAAGATGCGGGCAACCCCAACGGCCTATACCTGCGCTGGACCCCGCCCGCCGGTTTCATCCCGGGCAAGGGTGCCTTGCACGCCCTCGCCGGATCCGCTGGCGGCGACGTTGCTGGGCAGCTTCACGCCATGAAGTGCTACCGCGGATCCACTCACATCAAGGACCTGTCCGAAGCCACCGAGGTAGGCACACGCTACAAGGTGGAATGGGTGGACGTCCCGGACCGCGATGCCCGCACCACCTCCGTCCGCAAGCAGTTCACCAATGACCAGATCACCCGGGCCCGCAAGCTCGAAGGGCAGTGGTGGGGCGACGGCGGCGCCTACTTTGTTTCCAGCTTCGCCCGGAACTCCGACGGTTCCGTTAACGAACACGACGGCCAGGTCTGGCTCTACGAGCCCGCCACCGAGAGCATCACGCTCACCACCATCTTCGGCGTCAACCCCGATACCGAGCAGCTGGGACACTTCGACGGTCCCGACAACATCACAGTCGCACCCCAGGGCGGCCTGATCCTGGCCGAGGACGGCGACGGCGTCTCCCACCTGGTGGGCGTTACTGACCAGGGGATGTCCTACCCACTGGCACGCAACGAATTCAACGACTCAGAGTTCTGCGGCCCGGCGTTCAGCAAAGACGGCAAATGGCTCTTCGCGAACATCCAGTCCCCCGGTTTCACGCTTGCCATCACCGGCCCTTGGACCCGCCCGTCCAACGCGTCCACTACAGCCGCTAACTGACCATCACTGAAGGGGGCTAGAGAACGCGTGCAAGTCCCGGCGCTATCTAGCCCCCAATAGCTGCCTCGGATGTATTCCGAGCCTGCTCACTCACACCGCTGCTCTCTTCGTTGTTGGGACTGGTTCGCTTTTTCGGAAGGATGTCCAGGTCCACCCATGCCTCGTACTTCAATGACCTTTCGTACATTGTCCGGAGCCGGGTGCCGTTGAATGCCAGCCACAGGATGGAAGAGTCGGGCATGGCGTCATCGACGGTTCCGGCGGCCACCGTGTGGCCGGCCTGGCGTATTTCGACGGGCAGCCCGATGAGGCGCTTCCACTTGGGGTATTTGTCCATGGTTTGCTCTTCCCTTTGGGTTCATTCGGCTGGGGTCAGAGTTGGATGCCGGTGTATTTGGTTTCCTGGTAGGCCTCGAGGCCTTCGATGCCCCCTTCGCGGCCGAGGCCTGATTGTTTCGTGCCGCCGAAGGGGGCTGCGGGGTTGCTGATGAGTCCGCGGTTGATTCCGGTCATGCCGGCGTCGATCGCGTCGGCGACGCGCAGTGCCCGGGCGAGGTCCTGGGTGAAGACGTAAGAGGCCAGGCCGTAGGGGGTGGCGTTCGCTTCGGCGATAGCTTCACCCTCCGTGACAAAGGTGTAGATCGCCGCGACCGGGCCGAAGATTTCCTCTTCCCTGATCGTGGCGTTGGCGGGGATGTCGGTGAGGACGGTTGGCTGGTAGTAGTAGCCGGGGCCGTCGATGATCTGGCCGCCTGTGAGGCAGGTGGCGCCCTTGGCCACGGCGTCGGTGACGAGGCTGTGGACGGTTGCGCGTTGTTTGTCATCGATCAGTGGTCCGAGGCCGGTGCCGGGTTCGTGGCCGTTGCCTACGGTGACGGCGGCGAGGCGTTCGGTGAACCGTTTGGTGAACTCGGCCGCGATGCCGGACTGGACGTAGATCCGGTTCGCCGCGACGCAGGACTGGCCGCCGTTGCGGAGCTTGGCGAGGTAGGCACCTTCGATGGCGGCGTCGAGGTCGGCGTCGTCGAAAACGATCAGCGGTGCGTTCCCGCCGAGTTCCATGGAGGTGTTCATGACGTTCTGCGCGGCTTGGGCCAGGAGCACCCGGCCGACTTGGGTGGAGCCGGTAAAGGAGATCTTCCGGATCCGTTCATCGTTCATGATGGCGCCGATCAGGTCCCGGGAATTGCTTGTCACCACGACGTTCACGACACCGGCAGGGACGCCTGCTTCCTCGAGGACTTGGGCGAGCAGCAGGGAGGTGAGCGGGGTCTGGACGGCGGGCTTGAGGATAGTGGTGCAGCCGGCGGCCAGGGCCGGCGCGATCTTGCGGGCGCCCATGGCGAGGGGAAAGTTCCACGGGGTGATCAGCAGCGACGGGCCCACCGGGCGCTTGGACACGGCCAGGTGATAGTTGGAGCCCGGCTCAATGCCGAACTGGCCCTCGGTGTGGATCCGGCCCGCGGATTCGGCGAACCAGCGGAAGAACCCGGCACCGTAGTCCACTTCGCTTTGGGCTTCGGACCAGGGCTTGCCCATCTCATCCACGATCAGGCGGGCGAAGTCGTCGCGGCGGGCGAGGATGCCCTGATAGGTGCGGGCGAGGATGTCGGCGCGGTCCCTTGCCGGTGTTGCTGCCCAGGCGTCCTGGGCGGCGCAGGCGGCGTTCAGTGCCGCCAGCCCGTCCTGGACGGAGGCGTCGGAGACGTGCACGATGGCTTCTCCGGTGGCCGGGTTGATAACCGGCAGCGTGGCGCCGGTGCCCGATGGTATCCATTCCCCGCCGATGAACAGCCGGGTTTCGGTGAGATCCAGGGTGGTTCCAGTACTCATGGGTGTTGCTCCTGTTGGGGGCTTTGCGGGAAAGGGGTGCGGGGCCCGGTTGTGTGACCGGGCCCCGCTGTTTCAACGGGCAGCCGCTCAGGCGGGGGTGAGCCAGCGGCGTTCTTCCCACGGCCTATGTTTTGTATCTGGGCCGCGTTGGATGTTGCTAGAAGGCGGTGTATCCGCCGTCTACCGGGAGGGTCGCTCCGGTGATGTAGGAGGACTCCTTCGACGCGAGGAAGAGGATGGCGTCGGCGATTTCTTCGGGGGTGGCCAGGCGCTGGAGCGGGATCTGGCCTTCGCGCTGGGCCCGGTAGGCCTCGGGGTCCTCCCTGCGCTGGATTGATGCTTCGATGATCGGGGTGGCGGTCAGACCCGGTGCGACGATGTTGACGCGGATGTTGCGTGAGGCCCATTCGATCGCCGCGCCCTTGGCGAGCATGATCAGGCCTCCCTTGGCCGCGGAGTACAGGACCTGATCGGCCATGCCCACCATGCCGAGGCGTGAGCTGACGAGGACGAACGAGCCACCCGCTGCGGGCATCAGCGGCGCGAAGTGCTTCATCACCAAAAAGGAGCTGAGCAGGTTGCTATGCAGCACGTTCTTCGCATCCTCATACGCCATCTCGGTGAGCGGGCCGGTGACCTGCAGGCCGTGGTTGAGGACGACGACGTCCACGGTGCCGAATGACTCGGCCGCCTGGCGGGCGAGGCTTTCGACGAACGCCTCGTCGTTAAGGTCTCCGGGGACGTACAGGTCATCGGGCTGGGCGCTGTCGAGCTGCTCCCTGCGGCCGGTGAGCAGCAGCCGGGCGCCTTCGTTACGGAAGTGCGAACATACCGCCTGCCCTATTCCGCTGTTGGCCCCGGTCACCAGGGCCGTGGTCTTATCAAGTCTCAAGTCGGTCACTCCATCGTGGGGTTGGTTGTTTCTGCGTAGCGGCTGGGGGACGGAAGTCCGTCCCCCAGCGGTCAGTCGGGGGTCGATCAGTTGAGGAACCCCCGGGCATCGACAGGCCACCGTTCCAGCGTCGTGCCCGTGCTGTCGGTGACGATGTACTCCTCGAAATTGACCACCACGGGACAGACATGGTTGGGCACCACCGGAAGCACTGTCCCGACGCCCGGGCGGAAGTCCCCGGAGGGAAGCGGGAGGAACCCGTGGTATTCGTTCAGTCTGGACAGCACGGCCGTAGTGCCGGAAATGCCGCCGTAGCCAATCTCTGCGCTGCCTTCACGGCCGAGGGCTTTGGTGCCGATATCGACCATGACCTGATCCGGGACCCAGTCGCTGACCACCGTCCCGGCGACGAACAGCGCGATCTGATCCTCCGTGCAGGCACCGAGCCTGGTGTTGTTCAGATCGTTGAACACGTATTCGCCGGGACGGATCTCGGTGATGACGCTGTTGGTGGCGAACTCCACGGTGGGAGTGGAACCGGCACTGACCACCGCCGGAGTGATCCCCACTGCGCTGAGGCTGCGGACTGCCGTGACGAGCGCGGCATCCTGGTCCACTGCGGCACGCTTGCGTGCGTCCGGACCGGCGCTGCCGTGGCCCGGGTAGGTAAAGACGCCAGCCGGGACCAGGCCCCGGTTGCGCGCGGCGAGAGCGAGCTCGCCCGCGGCCTCGGCAGGAGCCCCCGAGCGACGGGCACCGCAATCCACCTCGATCACGACCTGCAGCAGTTCAGGGTTGTCCCCCATCGCGTCGGCGAGGGCGTTGATCGCCGCAACGTTGTCGACGCCGACCCGCAGCCGCGTGGTCTCGGCCAGTTTACGGATCCGCGGCCCTTTCGTCCCGGCAGCCCAGACCGGGTAGGCGAGGAAGATGTCATCGAACCCGGCCGCGGCGAAGACCTCGGCCTCACCCACATTGCCTACGGTGATTCCGGCCGCCCCGGCCTTGACCTGGCGCCGACCGATTTCCACGCACTTGTGCGTCTTGACGTGCGGCCTGACGTCCAGGTTCTGGGCGTCGGCGAAGGCCTGCATGCGGTCGATGTTCTCCTGCATGACGTCGGCCAGGATGATTGGTGAGGGGGTATCGATCCGTTCGAGGAGAGCCTCGAGTGCTGATTGAATGCGGTTCACGCTGTACTCCTTATTGTTCGATGCCCGCTACGCTTCGGTGCAGATCATCTGGATCTCTACTGGAGAGACGCGCGGCAGCCCGGCGACTCCGATCGCGGTGCGGGCGTGCCGCCCGTTCTCGCCCAACACTTCGATGAGCAGTTCACTGGCAGCCTGGGCGACCCGGGACTGCAGGCCGAAGTCCGGCGTACTTGCCACGAAGACCAGCATCTGCACGATCCGGACCCGGTCCAGGTCCCCCACCGCCTGCACAGCGGCGGCGAGGCAGTTCAACGCCGCATGGCGCGCGAGCTCCTGGGCGGTTTCCAGGTCCACGTCCCGGCCGACAATGCCCGTGCCCAGCAGCTCGCCGTCCTTGTAGGGTAGTTGGCCAGAGATGTGGATGCTGGAGTCCACCGCCCGGTGGTCCACGTAGTAGGGGTTATCCGCGAGGACGGGCAACTCCAGGCCGAGGGCCCGGAGCCGATCCGAAGCCGGGCCGACGTTAGTGATAGTCATGTGTTTTCAAGTCTTTCTTGCGGGGCGGCAGGACGCCGCATGCCTAATGGGACGGGCTAGGTGGTGATGAACCTCTGCGGGCGAAGGAAGTCGAGATCCTCGAAGATTTCCTTGCCCAGGGCCTCGTGCGCGGCGATCTCCCCGTACCCGGTGGCCATTTTGAAGCCGCCGCCGGAGAATCCTGTGGCGCAGTAGATCCTGCTGTCCGCGTCCACACGGCCGAGTATCGGGTTGCGGTCGGTGGTAAAGAGGTCCGGGAACGCGTCCGACCGGACGATGTTCGGATACAGGCCCGGGAAGAACTCGCTCACCGTCTCGGTCGTCTCGGCGATTTCGGCCGGAGTGAGTTCCCTGGGAACTGCATTGGGGTTATCTGTCGGGGTTGGCCGGAAGTTCAACGTTGCCTTGACAGTGGCCCCGTCAACTGCAGGTGCACCGTACATGGAGTAGTCTCCGGAGAGCCGGACGAAGATGGGGAACCGATCCGGGGAGAAGAGCGCGGGATCTTTCGCGACGAACCACGTAAGGAAGACCCTGTTCGGCTGGGTGTGCGCCTGCAGAGACTCCGGCAGGAGCCGCCGGGACCATCCGCCGGAGCAAACGATCACGTTCTCGAACGTCCAGGACTTCTCGCCCGAGGTGATGAGGACGCCGTCGGCGGTTTCGGTGATGCTGTCGATGGGGGTGTTGGTGTGGACTGTTGCCCCGTTAGCCTGGGCCGCGGAAATCGCCGCCGTGACGGCCCGGTCCGTTCGCAACGCGCCGCCGTTGGGATCGAACACGCCGATGTCGTCCGAACGCAGGTTGTGCTGCGGGTACCGTTCGGCCATCTCAGCCCGGGAGAGAATCTCGTGGGCGGCACCGGTGGTCCGCGCCGAGTCGAGCAACTGAGGGATGTAGGAGCCGTTCTCGGTGCCGATGTAGATCCCGCCGCAGCGCAGGAGGATGTCCTGTCCGGTCTCCTCCTCAAGCTCAGCCCAGAGACGCTGGGAGCGCTGCAGGATCGGGTAAAAGGCCGGGTTGAGGTTGAGCATCCGGAACAGACGGGTGTCCCCTCCCACGGCACTGCGGCCGTGGGCAGGAACCTGCGCTTCGAAGCCGACTACCTCGTCGCTCAGGCGGGAGGCCTGCCACAGGGACATACTGCCAATGGTGCCGAGACCGATGACGGCCAGCTTTCCATCTGTCATTTCAAAGCACTTTCTCGAGGAAGGACTGGGTGCGGGGCTCTTGCGGGTTGCCGAGGACTTCGCGCGCGTCGCCGCGTTCGACGATGTAGCCGTCGTCCATGAAGACCAGCGTGTCGGCAACTTCGCGGGCAAAGCCCATTTCGTGCGTGACCACCACCATGGTCATGCCCTTCTTCGCGAGGTCCTTCATAACGGCCAGGACTTCACCGACCTTTTCCGGGTCCAGGGCGGAGGTGGGCTCGTCGAAGAGCATGATCTCCGGGTCCATGGCCAGGGAGCGGGCGATCGCGACACGCTGCTGCTGCCCGCCGGAGAGCTGGGCCGGGTAGTAGTCCCCGAACCCGGCCAGGCCGACGCTGGCGAGGAGTTCGTGCGCCCGCTTGGCTGACTCTTTCTTATCAGCACGCTTGACCAGGACGGGGCCGGACATGATGTTTTCGTGCGCGGTCATGTTGGGGAAGAGGTTGAAGGACTGGAAGACCATGCCCACCCTGGTGCGCTGCTCAGCCAGCTTCTTAGTGCTGTGGGCGTGGTAGGCGCGCTCGGTTTCGTAGTAGCCGAAGTCTTCGCCGTTGACCTTCAGAACTCCCGAATCGACTGTTTCCAGGCCGTTGATGCAGCGCAGGACAGTGGACTTGCCCGAGCCGCTGGGGCCAATGATGCAGCAGATCTCGCCGCTGGCAATCTCCAGATCGATGTCTTTCAGGACTGTTTTGGCTCCGAAGGACTTGCGGATCTTCTGGGCAAGAATGGTGCCGTCGTTACTCATCGGAGGTTACCTTCTTCCGGTTCTGTCAGCACAACCTTTTTCGCCTTCCGGGGAAGCCGGGAAGTTGCACGGGAGTATTTCTCTTCGAGCTTGGACTGCGGGTAGCTCAGCAGCAGGGTCATCACCAGGTACCAAAGGCTGGCGACCAGCAGCAGCGGGATGGTATCGAAGGTGCGGGCGTAGATCAGCTGGGCGCTTTGGAGCAGCTCGGCAACACCCAGCACACTGACCAGCGACGTTCCCTTGAACATGCCAATGACCTGGTTACCGGTGGCCGGGATGATCGAAGGCATCGCCTGCGGGATGATGACCTTGCGCATCCTCATGCCGGCGCTCATGCCCAGGGAATCGGCGGCCTCAATCTGACCCTTGCCGACCGAGGAGAACCCGCCGCGGATGATCTCGGCCATGTAGGCGCCCTCATTGAGGGTCAGGCCAACCAGGGCCGCGGTGATCGGGCCCATCAGGGCGTTCATGTCGATGGCGGTGCCGATGTCGGTGAACGGGATCCCGATGCTTAGGTTCGGGTAGAGGGCTGCGATGTTGAACCAGAAGATCAGCTGCACCAGCACGGGGGTGCCACGGAACAGGGTGATGTAGAGTCCGGCGGCCAGGGCGATCGGCTTCACCTTGGAGGACCGCATGATCGCCAGGGCCAGCCCCAGCAGCGTTCCCAAGGCCATGCTCGCGACTGTAAGGAAGATCGTGAGCATGAGTCCGCGCAGGATCGACTCTGCGAAGAAGTACTTCCCGACGATGCCCCACTTGAAGTTGGGGTTGGTCACGACGGAGCTGAGGATCCCGATGCCGACGAGGATGCTGACAATCCACCACGCGTACTCGGAGCGGGTCCGGAGCCGAAGCCGCGGCTTCAGGGCTGGATCGATGCTGCTCATGGTGGCTGTGCTTCTTTTGTTGATGAACGTTGTCATTCAGGCACCCCCGCTAGTTGAGTTTGGCGTCGGTGATGGCCCCGAACTCGAGACCCCAGGTCTTGAGGGAATCCTTGTATTCCGGGGTGGCGAGGATGGACTGGACTGCTGCCTGGATAGCCGGTGTCAGCTCCGAGCCCTTCTTCAGGGCCACAGCGGTGATGCCGGTTCCACCGACGTTAAGCGGAGGGGTGAGCATCGTGAAGGAGTCGGGCTGCTTGGTCTGTGCCCACGCCAGCGCGGTGGTGTCGTAGAGGATGGCGTCGATCCGCTTGGAGTGCAGCTGGACCAGGGCCTCCTGGATGTTGGGCAGCGTCACGGGGTTGATGGCCGGCTGTCCCTTGGAGACACAGGTCATCTCGTTCAGGGCCGGGAGGCGCAACAGCTGACCGGTCGAGCCCTGCGTGACGGCGACGTTCTTCCCGCACAGGGTTTCATTGGTGAGTTTCTGCGGGTTTCCGGCGTTCACTCCGATGGAGCTGCCCGCTTTGAAGTAGTCGATCATGTCCACGACTTTGAGCCGCTCGTCCGTCTTGGCCATGGTCGATACGGTGAAGTCGAAGCGGCCACCATCCAGGCCCGGGATGATCGTGTCGAACTTGGTGTCCACGAACTTCACCTTCACCCCGAGCTTCTTGGCGATGAGCCGGGTGATGTCCGGGTTGAGGCCGATCGGGGTCTGGTTGTCCTCGGCAAGGAAGACCGTCGGCGGGTAGTGCAGGTCCGCGGCGACCGTGAGCTCGCCTTTGTCCTTGTACGACTGCGGCAGGAGGCTCACAGCCTTCGGATCGGGCTGGATGCCCTCGGAGATGTCCCTCAGGCCCAGTTCGGTGGATGTGGCCGAAGGTTCGCCACTGGCAGCGCTGCCACAGGCGTTCAGGGTAAGGAGGAGGGCAAGTGCTGCCGCAACGGTATGGACCTTGTTTTGTGTCTTCATGATGCTTTCCTTAAATCATTTCGGTAGGGGATTATGTGGTTGCTGGGAAGCCAGTTCAGTGGTGTTGGTTCGTCGACGAGGTTGGCACTGCAAGGAACCGCTCGGGGCTCAGGAGCGGGATGGTGTTATGGCTGGAGCCGTTGAGGACGTAGTCCGCGGCAATTTCCCCGAGCGCCGGTGCGAGCTTGAACCCGTGTCCGGACAGCCCCGTGACGACGGTAAGGCGCTCCCCGCCACCGAGCGGCCCGACAATCCCGTGCCCATCAGGGGTGTAACCCTCCATGTAGGCAGCGACACGGACCGGGTCCGGGTAGAGGGCCGGGAAGGATTGCGCGACGAGTTCCCTAAATGCCTGGACTTCGTCGATCGGAACCGTCCGGTCAAGGGCGTCGGGGTCAGGGACCGGCCGGTTCACGGTGCCGGACAGGCCAAGCTTCAGCCCGTTACCGTCCATCGCGGGCAGCCCGTAATACTCTTCAGGAGCCGTGCGGATGAAGCACGGGAAGTTGGCCGGATCAAAGGCTCCGCGTTCCTTTGCGACGAACCATGCAGAGACCGCCTTGCGAACGTCAACTAGCCCCGCAAGTTCGGGGAGCAGCTTCGCGGCCCAGGGGCCGGTGGTAACCACGACGTGGTCATAACGCTCGCTGTGGCCGGCAGCGGTGACCCAGACGCCGTCGTCCTTGGCCTCGATCCCCTCCACGGGGGTGTAGGTGCGCAGTTGCGCGCCCAGCGACTGGGCCCGGGCGGCGGCTTGCAGGACGGCCAGCTCGGGGCGCAGGTAGCCGGCTTCGCGGTCAAGGACGACGACGTCGCCCTCATGGAAGGGGTGGTGCGGCCAGCGGTGGCGCGCCTCTTCGATCGGAATGACAGAGGCATCAACCCCGAACTTGTCAATGGAGTCACTGACGTTCCCCATCTGCGACGAGGAGTCCCCCAGCATGAGATTGCCGCGGAGGGCGAGCAGTTCGGTTCCTGTCTCGCCCTCGAGCTCACGCCACAGTGATTTGGCGGTGCGGAGCAGCGGCACGTATTCCGGGTCTTCGAAGTACGCGGTACGGAAGATGCGGGATTCGCCCGCGTGGGCGCTCCGGTCGTGAGCGATTCCGAACTGCTCGTACCCGACGACCTCTGCGCCCCGCGCCGCGAGGCGCCAGGCGGACATGCTGCCGGCGGTGCCGAGGCCGATAACGGCGACGCGCTTCTTGGTGGTGCTCATTCTGCGACCTCCCGGGTCAGAATTGTCAGGAGTCCATCCGCGGCGACCGCGGGGCTCGTGGTGATAAGCATGAGAATTCCGGCTTCCGGCGCCTTCACTTCGTGGATGACGTCACCGAACAGGTCACTGACCCGTCCGAGCACGTCGCCCTTTTCGGCACGTTTGCCAAGTTCGACGAGCGGTTCCCACCATCCGCCTACGGGGGTGTGGATCCAGTTCCACCCGTGGTCGTGCTCGATCTGGCGGGGCGCTTGCTCCACCTCATACGGGAGCATTCCCAAGGTCGCGGCCACATTCCGCAGGCCCCTCACATGGGTGGCGATCGCCTGGCGGTCCAGGATGCCGTTGCCGCCAGCTTCCGCGGTGATCGCGG
Organism: Arthrobacter sp. CDRTa11; assembly: GCF_026427775.1. Lineage (NCBI taxonomy): Bacteria > Bacillati > Actinomycetota > Actinomycetes > Micrococcales > Micrococcaceae > Arthrobacter > Arthrobacter sp. CDRTa11. Next base: position 4,461,193 of record NZ_CP044532.1, read on the forward strand.
GTACGCCGACGTCGGCGGCAGAGGAACTCGTGGTTCCGGCGGTAACCCTTCCCGCGGCCGGCTGCTTGATCACGTGCTGGATTCCGTACGCCACAGCCATCTGCCGCGCAGCCTCACTGACGGGTGACTCGTCGTAGACGACAAGTGGTTCGATAGTTTCCGGCACGTCCCCGGAGTGCAGGTCGATGAGATAGTCGGCTCCACGGATGAAGCGTTCGAAAACATGATGTGCAAGCACGTCGGAGTAAGTGCCCTTGGTGTCGCCTGGAAAGCACCTGTTGAGGTTCTTGCCATCGGCTGGAACGACGAAGGGCGTCCGGCTCGTGTAAGCCGGGAGGTTGACCACCGGAACTGCCGTGATGACCCCGCTGAGTTTGGCCGGGTTGACCTCCGCAACGAACTCCCGCAGGGCAGCCATACCCACGTATTCACAGCCGTGCACGCCCGCGAGCACCGTCAGTCGAGGCCCGGCTTCGCGGCCTCGGATCTCGATATAGGGCACCTCCAGGTCCCGATCAGGGAGCCCGGGAATCCGCAAGTAACTGCGAGTCACTGCTTCTTGCCCTGTCGGGTCTTCAATCATGTGCACTCCTCGGATTGTCGGACACTAGTGTCGGTCTGGACTGTACGATACTTCTGTCCGTCACTACTGTATGATGTAACCTAATAGGACGTTGTGTCAAGACTCACTCCAAAGCGGGGTGGTTGCAGTGAGCCATTTAGGGAGTGCCATGGAGAGCAGGACTTTCTCTGAGCCAGCGAGGACATCTCTCGCGAGAACGCTTGCGCCTCGGGTTGCGGAGCGGACCACACTCGTGGATCAGGTAGCGCACACCATCAGGCGTGAGATCATCCTCGGAACCCTCGACCCTGGCCGGCATCTCGTCGAGAAGAGGCTGGCCGAAGATCTGTCTGTCAGCCGTGGCACAGTTCGCGAAGCCTTGACGCGGCTTGCCTCAACAGGCCTGGTCGAGTCCTCGGCCGGCTCCGGCCACAGGGTCCGTTACTTCAGCGACGACGACATCGCTGAGATCGGGGAAGTCTTCGCAGCACTGGAGGGACGCGCGGCCCTGCACACGGCGTTTCCCCTGCCCGAAACCGTTGAGAAGGAGCTGAGGGCAATCGCGGAACGCATGCGTGGGCTGCGCCTGCCGGAAGACGTCGACGAGCAGATGAGGCTGGACCGCGAGTTCCACGGGATGCTGATGAGCCAGCAGCCCAAGGCCAAGCTGGTCGAAGCCTGGCAAACGCTGGAACCCCTCATCGCCGTCATGATGGTGCCGATCATGCGGCGCGGACTCGGCAGTGCTGCCAATCAGGCCGACAAGCATCTATTGCTGGTGGACGCCGCGATGACCGGTGAGCGCGAGATGCTGATCAAGGCTCTTGAACAGCACTATTACCAGGCGTAACAGCGGGATCGCTACATGGAACTCACCCTCAACAACGGCGTCACGATGCCGGCCCTCGGGCTGGGTGTTTTCCAGAGCCCGCCGGAGCAGACGACGGCTGCTGTCGAGGCCGCGCTGGCGGCTGGCTACCGGCATATCGACACCGCGGCCGCATACGACAATGAGCGCGACGTCGGCGAAGGAGTGCGCAGGTCCGGCCTCGATCGATCCGACGTGTTCATAGAGACGAAGGTCTGGGTCAGCGATTACGGCTACGAGCAGACCCTGCATGCCTGGGAGAAGGCGGCCGCCAAAATTGGCGTCGACTATCTGGACATGCTCATCCTGCACCAGCCTGCACCCGATCGCTTCGAGAAGACCCTCGCATCCTACAAAGCACTTGAGACCCTGCTCGGCGACGGTCGTGTGCGGGCGATCGGCGTCAGCAACTTCATGCCTCATCACCTGGAAGAACTCCTCGCGAAGACCGACGTCGTCCCGGCCGTCAACCAGATCGAACTGCATCCCTTCTTTACACAGCCAGCGGTCCAGGCAGCGGACGCAGAAAACGGCATCCTCACCCAGGCATGGTCACCGATCGGTGGCATCACCTTCTACCCTGGCTTCGGCGAGAACCGCACAAAGAACGTGATGGAGGATCCCGCGATCGTTGCCATAGCGCAATCTCACGGGAAGACCCCCGCTCAGATCATGCTGCGTTGGCATCTGCAACAGGGCCGCTCAGCCATCCCGAAGTCGACCAACCCGGCACGTATCGCGGAGAACTTCTACGTCTTCGACTTTGAACTCAGCGCGGACGAACTTGCAAGCATCGATGCCCTCGACCAGGGAGTGCGTCATGGACCGGATCCGGACGTGGCGCGGTTGTCTAGTTTCGCCAGGGTGATCCCGGAGGCCTAAGACCGCCGAGATCTGTGAGGAGGACGGCTGGACGTAGCCCCAACAACGCTCGTTCTTTCGAAGCGCGGGCAATGAAGCGAGAAGGCGATGGTGCGGTCAGGCGTCCGCCCCGGCAGCGCCTTCCAAAGTGACGGGGTCAAAGATTGCGGTGGCGACGTCATCGCGGAGGTAGTACTGACGCCGTTCCAGCGGTTCCAGGCTGCCGCGGACGACGTAGTAGCCACGCCCTTCGCCGGGGCCGCCGGCAGCCCGGTCTATGGCATCGAGCATGTCTGGGTCAAGCAGCTGGCCCGGGCCCCGCTCCTGGAGAAGGGCGAGGTCTTCGGGCTGGAGGGAGCTAATAAGCCCTTGAATGTCAGTCATATGGTCCGCATCCTTTGCTGGCACCGCTGGAGTAAGGTGTGCTGCTTCCCCCGCGGGCGTGTCCGGGAGTGCCGCGACCGGTTGCGTCCAACCCCGATTGTATGGGTCAGCATTCCACCAAAACAGACCTTGTTTTCGGTCAGGACACGAGGTAGTGGCTCGGCCGTCTCCGTCACCAGCGGGTTCACATTCCGTCCCGTTGGCTCCCTGTTCATCAGGAGTTCACGGACGTTGAGTAAGTTCTGCCGGTGAACATATTCGATCTCTCCAGTCACGGCTTCGCCGTGCTCGACGACGACGACGATGACCCGGTGCTCGTCAGCCCCGACGGCACCCCGGTGGACACCTGGCGGGAAGGTTACCCGTATCAGGCCCGGATGACCAGGGAGCAGTACGAGATGGAGAAGCGGTTGCTTCAGATCGAACTGCTGAAGCTGCAGAAGTGGATCAAAGCTTCGGGCCGTCGCCTGGTGGTGCTCTTCGAGGGACGCGACGCTGCAGGCAAAGGCGGCACCATCAAACGCTTCACAGAGCACCTGAACCCGCGCGGGGCCCATGTTGTTGCCTTGGAGAAGCCCAGCGAGCGTGAGCAGTCGCAGTGGTACTTTCAGCGTTATGTCGCCCATCTGCCGGCCGCCGGCGAGATCATCATGTTCGACCGCTCCTGGTACAACCGGGCCGGTGTGGAGAGGGTCATGGGATTTTGCACCGATGCCCAGTACCGTGGCTTCCTCAGCCAGGCTCCAGCCTTCGAGCAGGTCCTGGCCAACGACGGAATCGATGTGGTGAAGTTCTGGTTTTCCGTTTCCCGTACTGAGCAGCTGACACGCTTCGCAATCCGTCAGGTGGACCCTGTCCGGCAATGGAAGCTCTCCCCTATGGATCTGGCCTCCCTGGACAAATGGGATTCCTACACCGCAGCCAAGGAGAGCATGTTTCGTGCCACTGATACTCCCTGGGCGCCGTGGACTGTGGTGAAGAGCAACGACAAAAAGCGGGCCAGGCTGGAGGCAATGCGCCATGTGCTGCACATGTTTGATTACGAGGACAAAGACGTGGAGCTGGTAGCCGAGCCGGACAGCCTGATTGTTGGCCCGGCGTCGAGGATCTTCGAAGATGGTGAGCTTCCCAGTGCCGGTTAAGCCCGTGGCTGCCCCAGCCGTCACTGGCGGGAACGGACCGGTGCCGATCCACAGCCCCCAGCTGCCCGGGGCGCTGAATGCACCCCCTGTCCGCACCCTGGTGGAGATTTTCGAAGCGACTGTGGCGGCGCATCCGGATTCCTCCGCCCTCGACGACGGCCGTGTGTGCCTCAGTTACGCCGAACTGCAGGCGGAGGTGAAGGCCTACGCCGGCCGGTTGCGACGTTCCGGCATAGGCGTCGGGGACAGGGTGGGGGTGCGGATCCCGTCCGGCACCAACGAACTGTATGTGGCGATACTTGCCGTCCTGTTTATTGGAGCCGCGTATGTGCCCGTGGATGCGGATGATCCGGATGAACGGGCCAGGCTCGTGTTTGCCGAAGCCGGGGTTTCCGCCGTCCTGGGCGCCGGCGGCATCCAGGACGGCCTCAAATCGGGAGCCTCCCGTCCCCCTGGCGAGCCCGGGGCGGAGCCCCGTTCGGCCAGCCCCGATGATGATGCGTGGATTATCTTCACCTCCGGGTCTACCGGAACCCCGAAGGGAGTGGCGGTAACGCATCGCGCCGCCGCGGCATTCGTGGACGCCGAAGCCCGGCTGTTCCTGCAGGAGGAACCGCTGGGCCCTTCCGACCGCGTGTTGGCTGGCCTTTCAGTTGCCTTCGACGCTTCCTGCGAAGAGATGTGGCTCGCGTGGCGGCACGGGGCCTGCCTGGTGCCGGCCCCTCGGGCACTGGTGCGGACAGGAATGGACCTGGGTCCGTGGCTTGTCACCAAGGGCATAACTGCCGTCTCCACTGTGCCAACACTGGCGGCGCTCTGGCCGGTGGAAACGCTGGACGCAGTGCGGCTGCTGATCTTTGGCGGCGAATCCTGCCCGCCGGAACTGGTAGCCCGCCTCGCCGTACAGGAACGCGAGGTGTGGAACACCTATGGACCCACCGAGGCGACCGTGGTGTCCTGTGCAGCGCTCATGGACGGATCCGACCCAGTAAGAATCGGCCTTCCGCTGGATGGCTGGGACCTGGCCGTCGTGGACTCCCAGGGGATACCCGTCCCCGAGGGCAACGTTGGAGAGCTCATCATTGGCGGAGTGGGACTCGCCAGGTATCTGGACCCGGCCAAGGATGCGGAAAAGTTCGCGCCCATGGAAAGTCTGGGATGGAGCCGCGCCTACCGCAGCGGCGACCTGGTGCGCTTTGAACGTGAAGGACTTCTGTTCATGGGCAGGGCCGATGAACAGGTCAAACTCGGCGGGCGGCGGATTGAATTGGGGGAAGTTGATTCCGCCCTGCAGGCCCTCCCCGGAATCCACGGCGCAGCCGCCGCGGTGAAGAACACCGGTGCCGGGCACCAGGTCCTGGTCGGCTACCTGGCCCCCGGGCCGGGCGTTGAACCAGACCTTTCCGCTTTCCGTGACCTCCTCGCCCGGACGTTGCCGGCCGCGCTGGTTCCCATGCTGACCGTCGTCGGCTCCCTGCCGGTGAAGACCAGCGGCAAAGTGGACAGGGCCGCGCTGCCGTGGCCCCTCATATCTCCCGGCGAGGAAAGCACCGGAAGCGCGTCCCTGGATCCGGTTGCCGCTTGGATCGCGGAGCAGTGGACAGCTGTCCTGGGCACGGCACCGGAAGGCCTGGAGGCCGACTTTTTCGCTCACGGCGGTGGCAGCCTTGCCGCCGCTCAGCTGGTGTCTGCGCTGCGGACGCGATACCCAACCATCGCCGTCGCCGATATCTATTCGCGGCCCCGGCTGGGAGCCCTGGTGGAACTGGTCCTGGCATCCGGCGATGAAGCGGCTGCTTTTCCTGCCCGTGAGCGAACCGTCAGGCCGACGGCGCTGAAATCCCAAATCTTTCAGGTCCTGATCAGTGCGCCCCTGCATGTCCTGGTTGGCATGCGCTGGCTGACTTACCTCATGGCTGCGAACAACCTGCTGTCCATGCTGGGCCTTCTCACAGCTGCAACCACCGTTTCCTGGTGGTGGGTTTTTGCTTCCTGGGCAGTGTTCGTCAGTCCGCTGGGCCGCATGGCACTTGCTGCGGCCGCGGCCCGGATACTCCTGCGAGGCGTTGTCCCGGGCGCTTATCCCCGCTCGGGCAAGGTGCACCTGAGGCTGTGGCTGGCGGAGCAGATCGCTGACCTCACCGGAGCTGTCAGTCTCGCCGGAGCCCCCTGGATTCCGTACTATGCCAGGGCATTGGGCGCGAAGATCGGCCCGAATGTTGACCTCCATTCCGTGCCCCCTGTCACCGGGATGCTCTACCTCGGTCCGGAGGCCTCGGTTGAGCCTGAAGTGGATCTGTCGGGCTGGTGGATCGACGGCGACCTGGTCCATATCGGACGCATCCATGTTGGCCGGGGCGCCACCATAGGTTCCCGCAGCACACTGATGCCCGGTGCCCGGGTGGGAGCCGGCGCTGAAGTGGCCCCCGGCTCCGCGGTTCTGGGAAAGGTCCGCGCGAACCAGCATTATGCAGGGTCACCTGCCGTACGGCGAGGCAAGGCCCGCCCAAGCTTTCCTGCAGAGCCGGCCCGCACCGGCGGATCCCGTCTTTGGTTCCCGGCGTACGCTGCCGGTTCCACACTGCTCGCAGCGATTCCGTTGTGCTCCGTGGTGGCCGCCGCCGCCGTGGTCGCCTGGGCAGTTCGCGGCCAGGGCTCCCTGGTGCAGGCCTGGCCGATTGTGCTGGGAGCTGTGCCGTTGGCGGCCGCCGTGTGGTTCATCACCAACCTCCTGCTCACCGCGGGGCTGGTCCGTATCCTTGGGATCGGACTGAAGGAAGGCCACTACCGCGTGCGGAGCCTGACGGGATGGCGGATCTGGGCCACGGAGCGGGTGCTCGATGCAGCCCGGGACCTGCTGTTTCCCATCTACGCAAGCCTGTTTACCCCGGTGTGGCTGAGAATGCTGGGCGCCAAGGTTGGCCGGAACGTCGAAGCGTCCACTGTGCTGCTCCTTCCGTCCATGACCACGGTTGGCGACGGGGCCTTCCTCGCCGATGACACCATGATCGCCTCCTACGAACTTGCCGGCGGCTGGATGAAAGTGGCTCCCGCGAAGATTGGCAAGCGCGCGTTTCTGGGGAACTCCGGAATGACCGGGCCCGGCCGCAGCGTGCCCAAGAATTCCCTCGTCGCGGTGCTCTCCGCAACACCGGCCAAGGCCAAATCAGGCACGTCCTGGCTGGGCAGCCCTCCCGTCCGGCTCAGGAGGTCAAAGCTCGACGCCGACCAGACACTGACGTTCGATCCTCCCCTTCGGCTGAAGCTCTTTCGCGCGTGCTGGGAACTGTGCCGGGCGATTCCGGTGTTCCTGACAGTGGGTATTGCCGCAGGAGTCCTGCTGGCTCTTGACCTCCTGGCGGGCAGCACCGGCGGCTACATCACGGCGGCTCTTTTGGGCGGCGTGATCATCGTGGCTGCAGGTGCCGTGGCAGCGGCGGCCTCCGTCGTCGCCAAATGGCTCCTTGTGGGGCGAATCAAGGCCGGAGAACATCCGCTGTGGAGTTCTTTCATTTGGCGCAACGAGGTGGTGGACACCTTTGTCGAGATGGTCACAGCACCGTGGTTCGCCCGGTCCGCAACGGGCAGTCCTGCCCTCGTGTGGTGGCTGCGTGCCCTGGGTGCTCGAATCGGCTCCGGCAGTTGGTGCGAAAGCTACTGGCTGCCTGAAGCGGACCTCGTCACCCTGGGTGAAAACTCCACCGTCAACCGCGGCTGCGTGATCCAGACCCACCTCTTCCACGACCGCGTCATGAGCATGGCCGAGGTGACCTTGGACGACGGTGCCACCATCGGTCCACACGGCGTGATTCTGCCGGCGGCACGCATCGGCGCCGGGGGCACCGTCGGCCCGGCGTCCCTCGTCATGCGCGGCGAAACCGTTCCCGCAGGGAGTTATTGGATCGGGAACCCTGTCAGCCCCTGGTCGGGAGGGCCATCATGACCTTGCCCTCCGGCGCTGTGGGCTCAGTCGGCTACGATGAGCGGGTGAGCCGACCTCTTGCTTCCCCCGAACAGGGCCGGACACTCACCGGGGAACCCCTGCCGGATTCCTACACGCCGGGTCACGGCTCCCCAGACTTCAGCGTTTCCCGCTATGAGCTGTACCTTGACTACCGCGTGGCCACGAACCGGCTGGACGCTCACGTGACAGTCGCCGGGACCGCCATCACCCGGCTGCAGTCCATCATGCTGAACCTCTCGGGCCTGCGGGTCATCAAGGTCAGGGTGGACGGCAAGCGCCCCGCCCGCTTCATCCAGCGCGAGGGCCGGGTTGTTATCACTCCGGCCGCGCCTCTCGCCCCCGGATCCGAATTCAGCCTGGACATCCGCTATGAAGGCCGTCCGGGGCCGCTGCGCGGAAACTGGGGCGACGTCGGCTGGGAAGAACTGACCGACGGCGTCCTGGTCGCCGGGCAGCCAACAGGAGCACCCTCGTGGTTTCCCTGCAACGACCATCCCAGCCGCAAAGCCAGCTTCGGATTCACCGTCACCACCGACATGAACTACCAGGTGGTCTGCAACGGGACCCTGGTGTCCAGGCATTCGAAGGCCAGCCGCGAGACTTGGGTTTACGAACAGGCCGAACCCATGGCCACTTACCTCGCCACCGTACAGATCGGCCGCTACGAGATCGTTCCCCTCGCCGGGAGCGTCCCCCCGGCGAGAGCCGCAATCGCGGGCGCGGGAGCCGCCGTCGGGGGCATGCCAGTCACAGCCATCCCAGCCACCGGAAGCGGGGTCCGGCAGCTCGTCGCTGCTCCGACGGTCCTGATGGACCGGGCGCAGGAAGCGCTCGTCCGGCAGCGCGAGATGATGGCGACGTTCGAAACCTGCTTCGGGCCGTACCCCTTTCACTCTTATACCGTCGTCGTACCGGACGACGAACTGGAGATTCCCCTTGAAGCGCAGTCCCTGTCGATAATCGGCCGGAATCATTTGGATCTGAGGTGGGAATCCCAGCGGCTGATCGCCCACGAACTGGCGCACCAATGGTTCGGGAATTCATTGACGGCCTCCTCTTGGAAGGACATCTGGCTGCACGAGGGGTTCGCCTGTTATGCCGAATGGCTGTGGTCAGAAGCGTCGGGGCAAGGATCGGCGGCAGCCCGGGCAGAGGCTGCCTGGGACGGCCTCGCTTCGAAACCGCAGGATCTGCAGATCGGCGATCCCGGCCCGGAACTGATGTTCGATGACCGGGTCTACAAGCGCGGTGCACTGGCCCTGCACGCGTTGAGGACAGCCGTGGGCGACGTCCTCTTTTTCGGGCTTCTCAGGGCTTGGACCGAACGAAATTGTTTCGGATCAGTGTCCACCGGCGATCTGACGATACTGGCGCAGGAACTTTGTGGCAGCGTCCCCGGCTTTGACGCCGAAGCGATTCTCCGTCCCTGGCTCTACGAATCACTCCTGCCGCAGCGCTAAGGCTGCGACAGTTCCCGATGGGAGCCCAAGGCGCGCCGGCTCCAGATCGGCCAGCAGGGCTCCTTCAAGGCGTTCTGCTGTGACGTCGCATGTTGCAGGGTCCCGTCCCAGCCCCTCGCCAGTGGATTTGAGGAATGCTTCCTTCCGGGTCCAGAACCGCGCCCGCTGACCACGCCCTTCCGCTGTTGTGGCCGGCGCCAAGCAAGTGCGTTCCCGTGGAGTCAGGACAAGAGCGTCAAAGCCGGGGAATGCTGTTCTTCCCGCCTGCTCCACATCTACACCTATTCCGCTCAGGCTGCCGCCGTCAGCGGCGCCGGCCAGGACAACCCAACCGTCCGCCCGGCTCAGGCTCAGTAGAGGCCCCGCTCCCCCATCCTGGAGGAGATAGCCCGGCTGGCCATGGTCCCCTTCTCCTCCGCCGCAACGGGTACATCTGTACGCCGCCACCAAAGCTGCGGGCGAAGTACCTGCCAGCTCCGCAGCGAACAGTCGGAGCGCCGCCCTGCCGGCCAGGAAATCAGCAGCATCGGCGGGGTTGTGAAAAGTAGCGGCGCGTCGGTGTTCGGAAGAGTCAAGCAGCTTCAACTCGGCAGGGCCGGGGGCCGCCAAGGCTGCCGCCCTGACCAGAGCCCCTCCTATTTCCGTATCGCGCACCTTAGCAATTGTAGGGAGCCCGCGTTAACAGGTTCTCCCGCGGGATCGCTAGGCGGTGCTGAGCCGTCTAAGGGAGTAGTTCTTGAACCAGTGCCGGATGCCTTGAGGCAACCGTGGATAGACCACCGCAACCGTGCGCATCGTCCGGTCGAACTGCCGGTGATGCCGCGGACTCCACGGCAACCCGAAGCCTTCCCGGAGATGGTCGGGCAGGAGCCCAGCGGTGATGAAACGGACCAGGGGCATGCTCAGGCGAAGCCAGAGCGGACCGGTTGGCGGGTACATGAGGTCGCGGGCCACCCGGGCCGTGACGTCGTCGGGCTTCAGCGTCTGTATGCGCTCGTCCCAGTACGCGCGGAAGGCTGCACGGTCTGCCGGCCAGAGCTCCGGTGGCAGCTGAAGGGCTGTCCCGAGTTTGGCGTACTCACGGTAGACGCTCTCCGCCGTCTCATCGTCCAGCGCGCCGTAGATTCGTTCGTAGACAGTGACCGCTGTGTCGTAGAGGGTGGCCACCACCCACAGCTGCGATTGCGGATCGAACGCGTCGTAGCCTGCGGAGCTGCCGTCAGGCTTGCGGCGAACCCGGGCATGGACATGATTGACTTTGCGGCGCACCGCCTTCACCTGCTCCTCGTCGCCGTATGTCACGGCATACACGTAGGTGATGGTTGCCAGGAACCTGTCTAGCGGCCGGTCAACGAAGTTGCTGTGCTCGGCGACGCCGTGGCCCACGGCAGGGTTGGCGAGCTGCAGCAAAATGGCGCGCCCTGCCCCAGCGAGCAGGATGCCTTCGGCACCCATGTCGGCATTTCCTCGCACCATTTCAACAGGGTACCGGAGAGGCCAAAATGCGGGCGACGGCGGCTGTTGGGTTCCTGCCGTTCGGAGCCCACGTTCGGAGCAGCGTTTTTGTCAGACCCTGATGGGATGCTTTTCTTATGGACAGCACGGGGGCATGGCCAGCGGGGAGCGGGGCGGGCTTCGAGGCTGCCACCGGTCCTGGGATCGCCGGTGCCCTGGCCGGTATTGAAGCCTCCACGGCTGCCATTGGCCGAATCATCCGGCCCCATTTGGAGGACAGCATTGCTTTGGATAACAGCACGGCTTTGGATGACAGCACGGCTGGCCGTGGCGCTGCCGGTGACGCGGACTCCGATCCGTTGCTGGGCTCTGACCCGTTGCGCCGGCGTCTCGACGCCTGCTTGAATGCGCTGGCTGAGGTTTCCCGCGCTGATGCAAAAAATGCGGCACTGAAGGTACATCTGGCCGCTGAAATCGTCGAGCTGGAAGAGGCCCTCGCCGCCCCAGCTGTGACAGCGCAGGACGCCACGGCCCAGGAAATGTCGGTCACCGCGGAGATCGCGTGCGCCCTCACAGTCAGCGAACGCGCCGCGGGTGCCCTGATCTCTGAATCCCAGGCATTGACCAGCATCCTGCCGCAGACCTTGTCCGCGCTGCAGTCCGGGTCGATTTCATGGCAGCATGCCCGGATTATGGTTGATGAAACCAGCAATCTGGACCCGGACGGGGCGGCGGCGTTAGAGGCGCACTTCCTGGACCCCGGAGCACCCACCCCTGCCCGCGGCCCGGCCGGTGAGCTCGTCCCGTCCCGGTTCCGCGCCAGGGCCCGGTCCTGGCGCGAACGCCACCACCCCTTGTCCATCGAGAAGCGCCACGCCAAAGGGGTCCAGGACCGGCGGCTGGAGTACCAGCCGGACCGCGACGGCATGGCCTGGCTCTCCGCGTACCTCCCGGCCGATCAGGCCTCCGGGATCTGGGATCGGACCACCACCGCCGCACGCGCCCTGCAGGGCCCGCACGAGAACAGGACCCTCACCCAGCTCCGCGCCGACCTCGCCGCCACCTGGCTCCTCACCAACAACACCCACGGCACCCTGGCCGCAGCCACAGCAATGGCCGACGACGGAACGTTGGGCGGCAGGGGCGACCGCACGTACAGCGGCACTAAAAGCGGCCAAACTCGCAGGGGTATTGGCGACCACATGATGGGTGGCACCGGCACGGCTAGCAGCATCGGCGGTACCGGCACCGGAACAAGCAGCGGCACCGGCAGCGGCACCAGCTTCGATGGCGGCAGCGGCACCGGAACAAGCAGCGACACCAGCCTCGACGGCGGCACCGACAGCCGCAGCGGTGTGCCGTCGCCGGCAGCGCAGGTGCTCATCACCGTCCCGGTCATGGCCCTCCTGGGCGCCACCGACGAGCCAGCCACCCTGGACGGGTACGGGCCCATCCCGCCGTCCATGGCCCGGCGCCTCATCAGCGACGGCGCCACGTCGTTCATGCGCGTCCTGACGGACCCCCGCGACGGCGCACCACTGGAAATCGGCCGGACCAGCTACCGCATCACCAAAGCGATGCGCCAATGGCTCCGGCTCCGGGACGGCAAATGCCCCTTTCCCGGCTGCAACAACCACTCCCTGGACAACGAAGCAGACCATCTCCTCGCCTGGGCCCGCGGCGGCACCACCGGCATATCCAACCTTGGACAGCCATGCCCAAAGCACCACCGACTCAAACACACCACGGCCTGGACCCCAACCGGAGCCAGCAAAAACAAACCACCCGGCTGGACCTCACCAACAGGACGCCACTACCCCAGCGAACAACCCGACTGGGAACCACCACGCTGGCCAACTCAACCCGGCCGATCCCGTGCCCACCAAGACGCGGGCTCGGACATGCACCCAGACGTGGACTCAGAGGTGCTCTCAGACACGAGCGGGGACATGGACCTGGACCCGACTCTACCCGTGGACCCGTTTCCTGAATGGAGTCTTTGGCCTGCAGCAGAGCCCGATAATCACCTTTGCTGGCCGCCTGAATACCCTCTGCCAGACGAACTCACTCCTGCGAATCTGGAATTCGCCGGCGATCCACTCCGCGATGGGCACCTCGTGCAGCAGGCCTGAGTGCCAGATCCTCACGCTGGAGAATTCTCGGGCGTACGGGCCACCTGAACCACTGGTATGACTCGGAAGCCATGCGCCCAACACGGCCAGCGCAGTAATCCAGGTTGTTCTCTGCCGTTTCGGGCCCGCACCGTCCGGGATGACTTGTGACGTTCTATATGGAGACGTCCCTTTCGATTTCTTCGGCAAGGTCGTCTATCTCTTCGGGGCGCAGGTTGATTCCAGCCTTGCGGAAGCGTTCCTCAAGCACGTGGCTTACGTCATCCTGGATGTGGCCCAGCCGGATATCGTCACGGACATCTTCGGCAATGCTTTCAATAGTCTCAGGGCTGGAAACATCCACCAGGTCGTCGTCATCGCCGTCGAAAGGGACACCTGCGGTATAAGCTCCGGAGTCGCTCATATCTTATGGTGGCGGCTGGGGATTGAGTGGTCAAGAACCTTTGAGAATGGCAGGCAACCGGCCCGACGGCGGGACCTCCCGCCGTCGTCGGCTGCTCCTTCCGTCACGGTCTGTGGACGCCTCCATCTCGGCTCGCCGCGGAGGGCCTTCGCCCTTACCCGTTACTCTCGATCGTCACGTGCTCTTCCCCGAGCCAATGCTGTCTGGAGTGCAGCGGGTGCTGATGCCAGGCCCAGCCCGGGCAGGGATTGGCCGGGAATCGAGTCGAGGCTGTTGAAGCTGTAGAGGTGGATGCCCGCGATCGCGCCGGCCTGGCTTTCCAGTCCGGACATCAGGCTTTCTGGCGAGTAGCGGTCGCCGCTCAGGAGCTTGCGGGCAAGCGGGCCTTTGCGGCTCAGGAATTTGAGCGAACTTCCCACACCGATCTGTGTTCCCAGGGAGATCAGTTTGGTCCGTGGAACGGACCCCGCCACCCCCGCCCAGATGGGGAGCTCCACGCCTTCGCGGCGCAGGACGGCCGCGAAATCGTGGATCTTCTCCGGGGAAAAGCACATCTGCGTGACCATGTGCGAGGCCAGGCTCTGCTTGGCCAGAAGGGAATCAAGCACATCCGCAGGACTTACCAACGGGTGCCCCTCCGGATATCCTGCTATGCCTGCCCGCAGCATCCCGCCCGAATACTGCGCGATGTCCTCCAGGACAGGAAGAGCCGTTGCGTAGACCCCCGCCGGTTGCTTCCGGTCTCCACCGATCACGAACACCTCGCAGATGCCGGCTGCATCGCACTCACGAACGATCCGGGTGAGCTCGGCACGGTCGCGCAGGCTCCGCGCCGCGAGGTGCGGGATCACCTTGTAACCAAGCACGCTCAGCTCCACGGCGGTCCGCATGGTCCGCTCGATGCCGTGATGCGGCAGGCAGGTCACCGTGAGCGTTGTGGTCAGCGGCACCTTGGCCTTGACCAGCCCAACGATTCCCGCGGAAGGGATGATCTCAATTCTGATGGGGAGCATTATTTGTCCTGTCGCAGCCAGGAAGCCTGTGCCGGTGGCAGGGTGCCTGCAAAGGCAGGCCCGGCATCCATATGCAGGACCGCGAAGGTGACTGTGAATCTCATCAGAGGAACTCCATCCTTCAGGTGGCGCCAAAACGCCACGTTGATTCGGGTTCCTCCCCGCTCTGTATTGGACCTGAGAGTTTCCGTTTTGTCCTGCTGTTCGCAGGGCGCCACTTGCACCGTCGGTGAGCCCGGTTGCCCGGACTGCTTTCCAGAGTTGCCTAGCCGCGGCGGTACGTGGGCCTGAGAGATTCCCGGAGAGGACTTGCTCCTACGGCGCCTGCAGAACGTACCGGCAGGACTCTCCCGCCGCAGATCATCAGCGTGTGCCACTGGTGGGTAACACGGCTCACAGGCTATCCCGTTGCAATAAGGGATGCAAAAGCCTGAGTCAGTAATTCAGGTCAGAAATGTACGACGGCGGGAGGCCCCCCGCCGTCGTAAAGTCCAGAGTTCTACGCGGCCAATGGCACGTCGAAGAGTTCTTCGGCGAGCCTGATGAGGTGGTGGGGAGCGTCGGTATCTTCGCCTCCGTTTCGGCGGCCAAGGAAGATGGCCGTCCCGTGGACTGTATCCTCCAGATCGACGCCTGCTTCGCGGATAAGGACCTCCGCCCGCATATTCGGTGAGGTCCGCCTTCCGTCGTTGTCCAGGTAGACATGCCACGTCTGTCCAGTGATCAAACCAACCTCCCCCGCGGCCACGCGCTGCAGTGCGGGCAGGTCTATCTCAACGGGTTTGAGGTGCACTGGGTGGGAGAGTCTGGCCGGGACAACTAAGGCATTACAGGAAATGATCATGGTGGTGTCCTTGGAGCTGAATACCGGGATGGCGGGCAGCCGTGCGGGCTAGGAGTCCCGCGTTCGGCTGCCCGCTGACTTGGTTAGCGCTGGATCTTGCGCGGCTTTATGAAATTAATCTCGCTGTTTTCATTTTTCGCCTTTTTGTCGGCGCGCTTTTCGAGAATGGATTTGCCAACCTTCTTGGCTGCGCTGCTTTTGGGGGATTTTCCTGACATCGGAAT
The DNA here is from genome assembly GCF_026427775.1 of Arthrobacter sp. CDRTa11. Lineage (NCBI taxonomy): Bacteria > Bacillati > Actinomycetota > Actinomycetes > Micrococcales > Micrococcaceae > Arthrobacter > Arthrobacter sp. CDRTa11. The sequence goes on from NZ_CP044532.1 coordinate 4,476,505, forward strand.
CACGCCTTTCTCTGCGTTGCGTTACCCAATACCATACCCACTTATATTTTTTATGCCAGTTCCCAAAAAGCCCGGCCAGCTGCGCTATGCAGAGGCGCGGTGGAAACCAAATGATTTGACAGAAATGGTTATGACCGCTTTCTTTATCGTGACCCTGGGCGGGTTTTTTTGTATTTTTGGTCAACCGGATCTACATAAAACCAAAACGGAGAAATTTATGGTCAGATTCATGCAAAACGCCCGGCTAAGTTTCTCAGCCGGGCGTTGTGTTGTGGTGGTAACTGGAGATTAGGACTAGGTACCAGGTGCTGCCGGTGCCAGGTACAGGCTGACGGCGGTCCCGCCGCTCTGGCTGGCAGAGATGTCCAGGCGGCCGCCGTGGGCCGCCGCGATCCTGGCACACGTGGCCAGGCCCAGCCCGGATCCTGGCGGGTCCCCCTCCCGGTGCAGCCGGACCAGCGGCTCAAGCACCCGGCGTCGGTCCCCCGGACTGATTCCCTTGCCGTTATCCGCTACCTGGATGACGACGCCGGCCCCGAAGTTGTCTCCGTGGATCCGGATGACAGGGGGAACCCCGGACCGCCGGTAAGCCACGGCATTCTGGATGAGGTTCTGCAGCGCCACCCGCATCTGGCTTCCGTCAGCATCGAAATAGAAATCCTCACACTCCACCACGGCTTCGGCTTCCCGCAGGCCAAGGTTTAGGTCGTCGGCGACGTCCTTCACGAGGTCTGCCAGCGACAGCCGGGACCTGACCAGCGAACCACCAATGGATGCGAAGGTGAGCAGCTCCTCCACCATGGACAGCATCCTCCGCGCACTGTGACCCACCACCTCGAGGTACTCGGCAGCTGAGTCGCTATCCGTTTCCATGGAACCTAGCTCCACGTAGCCAAGGATTGACGTCAACGGATTGCGGAGATCGTGGCTGACCCTGCCGGTGAACTCGGCCAGCCGCTCATTGCTGCCCCTGGTTTCGGTCAAGGCTTCGGCCAGCGCGCCGTGAAGGGTGGTGACACGCCGGGCCGCAAGCAGGCGGGTATGCAGGACGAAGGGGTCCAGCGGTTTGGTCACGTAATCATCAGCCCCGGCTTTCATGCCTTGCAGGACGTCCTCCCGCGCCCCGTGGGACGTCAGCAGGACCAGGTAGGCATAGGACCCCGACTCAGCGGCGCGGATGGCCCGGCACAGTTCAAACCCGTTGAGCCCGGGCATCATGAGGTCCGTTACCACCACCTCGGGATGATGGTCCTGGTATAGCTGCCACGCTATGTCCCCGTCGGAGGCCACAATGCAGTGATGGCCGGACTTCTCGACGGCGGCCCTGGCAACCAGCAGGGATCCTGGATCGTCGTCCACCACCAGCACCGTCATGGCTGGCAGGGGGTTATCGGAACCTGGAAGCCCTAAGGGTTCCACGGTCGGACGCGGAACCACCATTTGTCTTTGGACCGGCCCCGTACCCACCGGAAAAGATTCCCCCACTATGTGCCCCCTGGCCATTACAAATCAGAAACGCCGCAGCGCCAGCAGACAGCCTGACGCGCCTAGGAACAGGCTAGTCCGGATTCGGTTGCGATTGGAATGGCTACTGGAGGGTGGAACCCGGGACAACTCGGCTAGGAGCGGGATCTTCTGCCGATTCTGAGGCCTACCCAAAAGGCCAGGACGAGCAGGCCAACAACAGCCACCGCCAAGCCGATCTGAGTCCCCTGACTGACAAAAGCCGTGCCGTTGCCAGTGAACTCCTGGTTGCTCAGCGGTGCGTAGGCGAACCAGCCAAGGCTGGTATTCCTGTTGCTCCATGCCACGAAAATACCCGCCATTACCGCGATGACGCCTGCAAGGGGAACGACGGCGGAAGAGAGTCGGCTGGGCCTGGCCGGGTTGCGTTCCCCGGATGTTTCGTTTTCCCCCATGCACGTGAGTCTAGTGGGGCTCCCTATCTGTCCAGCGCGTCCACGGCGAGCGCGGGGAGGGCAAACCACAGGGAACTCTGGAAGGCACTTGGTCAGAGCCGGTAGCCTAAGAGGGCACAGCCGAAAGGGGAAGGCGGAACGCCGTAACGGCATTCCACCTGAACATGGCGATGCTGGGGAGCAGTGCCCATGCTCTGACGGCTGCAGGACCCCAGCAGGAAGGCCGTCATGGGACCCAGGCCCGGAGTATCCCGACGCAGATTCATCATTTCGGCCGCCCTCGGGGCCACCGCCGTCGGCATCGGCGCTGTGGCCGTTGGCACTGGGTTGGGAAACAACCCACCGGCCGGTGAGGGTACCGGCGCGACGCCCGCACCAGGTACGGAAACGCCGCCTGCTGACCTGACCTGGATCTCCGAAGCGCGCGTCGCGGGGTTCGAGACCTTTAGGGACGATCCGGACGTTGACGCGCGCCTCGATGTCCTCGCGGCGGCGCATGTGAGCGTGGTGGTGATGGATTGCGACCTCTCGTTCTATCTGACCGACGCGACCTTCGAGGCGGATGCACTCTACTTTGATCAGGTGGCAAAGAAATGCCACGAGCGCGGCATGAAGATACTCGTCTATTACCCGATGCTGGAGGCACTGACGGAGAACGCGCCGGATGCCGAAAGCACTATGGGCAAGGATCATCCGGACTGGGTGCAGCGCGGCATCGATGGGAAGCCGAACATCTTTATTGGCGGCGAGGGCCGCGTGTTTTGGGTGCCGGAGGGGACCGAGAGCGCCTGGCTCTGCCCCACCACCTCCTACCGCGATTACTTCATCAACCGGGTGAAGCGGCTGGCACAGACCTCGCTGGACGGTTTGTGGGGCGACGTTCCGCTGCTTTCGGACATCGCCGGGGTGTGGCCTTGCACCAACGAGACCTGCGCCGCCAAGTTCCTCGCAGAGACAGGACTCGCGCAGCCCGCCGGCGTGGATTGGAACAATCCGGGGTTTCGCCGCTGGGTGGCGTGGCGCCACGGCGTCATCCATGAATTCGAGCAGGCGGTGCTTGCCGGCGCACGCACGGTACGGCCGGACTTCCAGCTGATCGTTGAGACCGTGACCATGGACTACAACGCGTGCACCGTGCAGGGCCTTGACGGCGCCAGCCGCGATGACGGCGATGTTCTCCGCGTGTGGGAAGTTGACTGTGTCAGCGACGAGACCGGCATGCGCGAGGCGCCCGCCGATGATTGGATCTCGATGGCGATCATGATGCGCCACGGCCGCGGCTGCGCGGGCAAGAACCCGAGCTGGGTGATTTCGTACGGCAAGGAGGCAGACGACGCCGAACGTGTCATGGCCATCTCCATCGCCGGTGGCCTGCGGCCCTACGAGACCCAGATCCCGGTGCTCAACCACACGGTGGGCGACGCCTGGCGCGGCAAGATGTATGGCTGGCTCAAGGAAAACAACGACATCTGGGCCGGCCAGAGCGCCAACCCGGTGGCGGTGGTCTTCTCCAGTTTGAGCCGCGATTTCGTCGACCAGAACGCCGGTATCGGCCTCTACACCAGCACCAATCTGGCAGATAATCTCTGGTGGGCCACCGAGCCGACGGACTCGGCCAAGGCCCTGCCCTACCTGGGCGAGTACCGTGGCATCTGCAAGGCCCTGATCCACGCGCACGCACCGTACGACGTCGTCACCACGCCGCACCTGTCCGCGGAGCGGCTCGCACCCTACCCGGTAGTGGTGGCGCCACGGCCCGCTGCGCTGTCGGATGCGGAGATCGCCAGCCTTAAGAGTTACGTCGAGGCCGGCGGCACGCTTGTGATTACCGGTGGTACCGATGCCGGCGTCTTCGATCAGAACGGTGGGCTACGGGCGGGGCCTGCGCTCCTGGAGGCGTTTGGCCTCGGCCCGGGCACCAACTGGCAGCGCACGTCGCACGGCCCAGGGGCCGTGGTGCTGGTGACCGAGCAGGTGGGGCAGAACTATTACCAGACCACGGATGCCGCCATCACAGCCGAGCTCGCAGGGATTATGGCGACGAGCCCGCGCACCGTTGTGACCGATGCGCCGCCCGCCGTCGTGATCGACCTGCGGCAGCCGGCGGAGCCCCGCATTGATGTGCTCTTCGCCAACATCAACGGCCTGGACACCAGCGGGTTCAAGGCTGAGAGCGCAAGCTTCAAGGTTGGCATCCCGTGTGGCGGGAAGACTCCGCAGGGGGTAACCGTCACGCAGCCTGGGGACCTGGCACCGGTAGAGATACCCTTCACGCATGAAGAGGACCGCGCCGTCTTCAACGTAACGGTGGGCGCCATCCTGTTGGCACGGATCGAAGTTGCCTAGTCAGCTGAGGCGCCTGCGGCTGGACGATGAGTTACAGGGCTGGAGCTTCTTCCTCCGCCAGCCTGATCATTCGAAGTTCATCCTCTACGGCGCGGGCCGGCCAATAGTCCTTCGCCAACTCATATGCCCAAAGTCTGTCTACGCCCGGGAAGAGCTTGGTGAGCAGTCCGGCGGCCTGAAGCAGGGCGATCAGGGCCAAGGTCCTGTCCTCGGGTGCCTCGGGAGCGGGCTTTGAGGGTTTAGGCGTTCCGGTATCCAAGGCTTCCGCATCCGTCGTCCCCGCCTCAGTGGCTCCGGCAGCGGCGCCGGCCCTGGACGCCCCGCCATTGGTCGCCGGGGCATCAGGGACCGGGGCACCGGTCGCCGAACCCCTGATCGCGGCCTCGATCTTCGTCAGGACCGCCGCCTCCGGGCCATGGTCCTTCTCCGGATACCGCACGGTCCGGAACAGACCAAGGTGTTTTTCGCCGGCATGTTCCACGATGCCCAGTGACGCCATACCCTCATAGACGCGCTGGACTTCAGCACGGCTCTCCAGATTTGAGACCCACCGCTTGGGAGTGTGCGGCCGTGATTTGTGGCGGATGAATTCCAGTTCGCGCTGGAAGCCCGTTTTGGGGGCCGTGCCGGCAGCCTTGACGTGCTTTCCCCGCAGCTCGATCGCACCAAGCTGTTCCAGCTCAGCCAGAATGGCCCCTGCCAAAGTGGTCCTGAGCGCGTACATAGGCACCTCAGGTTTGCCGTCTTTGTCGTTGGTGGCCAAAAGGAGGAAGGCTTGGGGCAGGTTCAATTCCACCGCGTGTGTTTCCGCGTCCATACGACCATGGTGCGCCCGTCTGACGGCCATCACAATGCTGGATTTACAGGAACGCGGACGACGGCGGGACCTCCCGCCGTCGTCCGCTGGACGTAGCCTGGTCCTACCCGGCACCCAAAGCCCGTGCAACACTTGCCCAATGAACGAGGCGCTCTCACCTTCCCGCAGGCCCGGCATCCGAGCAGCGATGTTTGTTGATTTCGACAATGTGTTTACCGGTTTGCAGGCTATGGATCCGCTGGCCGCAAAGCGGTTCGCCGAAGACCCCAAGCATTGGGCGGACGCATTGTCAGCCGGGGGTTCCGGAGAGGGGGCCCGCCGCTTCCTGATCCGCAACTGCTACCTAAATCCGATGGTGTACTCGAAGTACCGGACATACTGGACCCGCGCTGGTTTCCGCGTGATCGACTGCCCATCGCTGACGCAGCGGGGAAAGAGCAGCACGGACATCAACCTGGTGCTCGATGCCATGGACGCACTCGCCGGAAGCGGTGGCATCGAAGAGTTCTTCATCGCCTCGGCCGACGCCGACTTTACCTCCCTGATCCAGCGGTTCCGGGCCGCTGACCGGATGACCACAGTTATTGCTGCTGGCGCTGTTGCTTTCGCCTACCGGGAGATGGCGGACCACGTGGTGGAGTCCCACGACTTCGTTGCGATCCTCAACGGCACCACGGCGGAGCCCATCCACGCGGTGGCATCCGTTAAGCAGCCGCACGTCGTTGCCGCAACCAAGGCGAAGACGAAGACGAAGGCAAGCTCGCCCGCCGTCTTTGAGGTGTTGGAGTTCGTCCGTTCCGCACCAGGACCAGTGGTTGGTGCCATGGTGGCCCACCGGGCGCTTACGGCAGACCCTTCCTTGAAAACCGACTGGGGCGGCTTCGGAAAGTTTGGAACGTGGATCTCCCAGATCGGCCAGAACGTCGAATACTCGGCAGCACAGGGCGGCTGGGTCTGGGACTCGAAGCGGTTCTCCAGCGATGATCTGCCCGTGCCAGCTGACCTCCAGCCGGGCATCGAGGAGCAAGTCACCCGGGTGACGGACGTTCCGGCGCTTTCCGCGGACCAGTTCAGGCAGATTTTTCAGGCCCTGGCAGCCCGGCTTCGTCAACATCCGCTTAACCGCACCGAACTGTCGCGGCAGGTCAGGGATGACTGCGTGAACGCGGGCCAGCCGGTCTCCCGCAGCGCGGTGAGTTTCGTCCTGCAAGGCCTCGCCTACGCCAATTTCCAGCTCAGCGAACAGGCGAGTCCAGCAGAGCTGGCAGCAGCGTGGACTGCGAACGTGGAAGAACTCTGCCGGGTGGCGCTGCTTGAGTTCGACGCCGCGGAAAAGCTCGCGGTCAAGCGCTGGGCCAGTGGCGGCCTGCTGGACAACTGACTGAAGAGTTCGCGGAGCACTCGGGGGTATGCTGAGCGGATCATCGTGGGGATGACCGAGTGCGTCCCGGGTTTATGACTACAGAAGCGGACGACGGCGGGACCTCCCGCCGTCGTCCGCTTCACTTTGCTGCCTACTGGCTGAAGGGGACCTTTTCCCAGATCAGGACGTCCGCCTCGGAGCTGTTGCCGGCGACCGAGAATCTGACGTAGTTGGTGGCGTTGGCGGATCCATCCACGGTGATGCGCTGCAGGTCATCCGCGGCGGGCTGGCCGTAGATGTCCAGCCAGGGTGAACCTTCCGCCAGCGGCTGGTTCTCGGCGAAGACGTGGCTGTCGCCGTTGATGAGGTAGACCGGGCGGTCGAAGCCGTTGGTTTCCTCGATGATGGCTTGAACAATTTCCCGGAAGCCGGATACCGCTTCCGGGTTGGCCGTGGCCGCGGCAAGCTGCGACGGATCGAACATGTCGGCCTGGGTCATCAGCACCACGGCGCGGTCGTTGCGGCGCTCGGCGTCAGCAAACGTGTCGCGGATCTGCTCCAGCACTGCGTCCGTCCGGTGCTCAACCTCAGCAAGCTGCTCGGGTGTGGCCGTGGTTTCGCCCAGGCCGCTCCACGGAAGCAGCGAGTTGTTGCTGCCCTGGATGTTCAGCACGGAGAAGGCCACCCGGTTCTCGGTGAATCGGACGTTTTCCGGCAGCCCGAGGCTCTCCTGGGTCTTGACCGGCATGGTGGTGCCCAGGGTTTTGCCGGGCTCGTCGAAGAAAACTTCCCGCAGCTTGTCCAGCCGCTCCAGCGGGTTGTAGGCACCGTTGTTGGTGCGGTGGCAGTCCACCCATTCGTTGTCGCCCGGGGTGAAGACCAGCGGGTGCTCGAACGTATCGAACTGGGCCCGGATGCTGGCAAAGTATTCGTCGGAGCAGACGGAGGAGCCGTTCTTGATGTCGCCCACGTGTGCTACAAATTTCAGATCGTCGTCGGCGTTGATGTCCTGGATCCGGACTGGGAACTTGGCGATCTCAGCGTCGCCGTAGGGGATGTCGCCAATGACACCAAAGGTGAAGGCCTGGCTGTCGAAGGTGGTGTCGGCTGCGTTGGCCGGCTGGGACGCAAGCAGGCCGAGCGCAAGGACGGCTGCCGCCGTCGTAGTTTTCATGGTCTTCGAAGGCATGGGGTACCTGTTTCTACTCAAGGGCGAGGGATTGCCGGCTCATGGGTAGCCGGACAGAGGGTGCGTGAAAAGACTGCTGGCCGCGGAAGAACGGTGGAAAGCATTGGGGTATCCACGACGTGAACCGAAAGTGTCACGGCGGAGATCGTCTATGTGGTCTTTATTGGGCCGCCGAGAATTCGGCAATCGTCTTGACAAACACCAGCCGCAGGGCCAATCTGATGAGCACTAATTCATGCCGGTTCCGGCGTGATTCGCCAAGATCGTAAAACCAACCGTTCATTTCACGGTTCGGCGCTGGGCAGCCGCGATGTGGCAGAACGTGGGGACGCAATGTCTGTGCGCAATCTTCCGAAGCGTCGTATTCAGCGCGGTCTGGGCAAGGAATCCTCTAAGACACCCGGGTTCAATGGACACCGCCAACATCATGCGGTCACAGCTGCGAATCTCATCGCCAACGTAACTCTCAACGCCCACCTATCAATTTCCGCACAATCTAAGGAGTTTCCTATGAAAAATATCCAGACCGTACGCATGGCGGTTCCTGTAGCGGCGGCCTCCGCACTACTGCTGCTTCTCGGAGCGGCGGGGCCTGCACAGGCCGACCACACTCACGTTAAGGAAGTCGGCAACGGAGGGTGCATCGTTGTTGCCCAAGGCTCCGGAGAATCGGAAGTGGACCTTCCCTCTGCGGTGTTCCCCACTGACGGCAGCGGAAACCCGAACGTGGACATCCCTGAGGCTGATGGCCTGACCCACCCCCTCCATTTGCTGGTGCACCGCGGAGTTCCCGGAGACCACCTGAACCTTTATGTGCTTGGCAGCGCTGCAGCTTTGGCGGCATGCCCTGGCGAGTTCGTTAACCGGTAGCAGCGGCAGCCAGAAACATGGGTTTATGTCCGAGGCCGGCCCCTCACGGGGTCGGGCTCGGACAGTACAATCCGTTGACCCGGCCTTAAGGAACATCAAATGATGACGGTCATCGTCGTGGGATCCGTGCTGCTTCTCCTTGCCGGAGTGTGGTTGATCGTCATCTGGGGCCGCGAAACCATTCAGCCGCCCGTCCAAGAGGGGCCGCTCCCGAACGGCCGCTCGGCCCGCCCGGCTGCATTGCGCCGTTTCATCTGGTGGGCCAATCTTTGGTGCATAACGGCGTTGATCTCCGGGCTGCTTGTGGCGTGGCCGGGCGGCCGTCTGGTGATGCGCATCCTGGCGGAAACGTCCCCGGACTCGGCGCAAGGCCGCCTCGCAGAAGCTCAAGCCACTGTGGGACTCTTACTTTGCTGCGCGACTGCGACGCTGCGGAATAAACGCCCGCACAACGGCATCAATGGGCGTAAACACTTCCGCATCCGGGTCTACAGCCATCCGCTGGATGATCATGCCGTCGCCCACGGCTGTGATGGCAGTCGCCGCTGCCACGGGGTCAGGGGCTCCGAGGGCCGCCATGGCGTTTTCGACAAAGGCGCGGAAGTAGACTCGGCCGGCAAGCAGCGGGCGCCGGACGTCTTCGTTGTGGGTGCCTTCGAGGAAGAGCACATACCGGGCAATCGTCCGGGTCCGTGAAGCGGTGGTGATGTTCTCTACTGTGCCCGCCAGCATAGTAACGAAGGCGGCGACATCAGTCGGCGGGCCTGGCGGCCCTCCAAGCGCGGCCAGATCCTGCTCCGCGACCCACTCGACCACGCCGGTCAGGAGCGCTGCGCGAGTCCGGAAATAGTTCGACGTCGAGCCCTTCGGCACCCCCGCCGCTTCATCAACCCTGATATGCGTGAGGGCCTTCAGCCCCTGCGTGCCAAGCAGTTCGACAGCGGCATCCAGGATCTGTGAACGAGTGGACATACTTCATACTATAAACGTAGTGACAATCCACTACGTTTATAGTAATCTGTCTCCATGGCAGGCCTAGCTGTCATCTCCACGGCCCACGGCGCAAGTTCCTCCTACAGCGCGCGGGCACTCCCACGGGTTCATCACCTGCTCGTGATCAGGAACCCGCGGCGCACATCGGCGTTCAACACGCCTGACAAAACCACAACGCCTGACCGAGACCGGCCCAGAAGCACCCTGTCGAGCATGCCGGCGTGACGCAGCGGCTGCTACGCCAACTGGCATTGCTTCCTGAAATGCTCCCGCAGGGAACGGGGGTCTCGCTTGATTCCTGGAAATGGAGGCCACCAAAATGACCGATTTCTTCACTATGCAGCCCGGCGAAACTGCAGCTCCACTCCCACCGGGACCTGTCCTGTCCACGGGGTCAACCGGCATTCGGCGGGTGCACCGCTTCCTCCTCTGGGCATACGAGGAGGCGCCCAACTTGGTGCGTTCCACCGCGCCCGGAGACACTTCCCGCGCCGCCTACGTGGGGCAAGTACTCGGGAACTTCGACAAGGTGCTCCTTATCCACCAGGAAGGCCAGGACCTGTTCATGTACCCGCAACTGGCCGAGCGGGCTCCGGCAAGCACGCCACACGTGGAGCAGATGCTTGAGCAGCACAAGCAGATTCGAGAACGCGTCCAAAGCATCGAGCCCGTCCGCAAGCGCTGGATGCAGACAGCAGACCCAGACGACAGGGAAGAACTCGCAAGTGGCTACGAGGACGTGCAGTCTGTTCTCAAGGAGCATCTGCGCCGCGAGGTCACCGAGGTGATGCCCGCCGTCGACCGGGTCATCACGGAGGAGGAACTTAAAGCGATGATTCAGCACGGGGTTAAGCAGCACGACAAGAAGTTCCTCGTCACCTACCTCGGAATGATTCTGGCCACGAACCCGCCGGATGACCGCAGGGAAATATTCTTTGAGGAAATTCCTGCCCCCGCCCGTCTCGGCTACCGTCTCATCGGCCGCAGGATGTACCACAAGCAGTACGCGACACTCTTCCCGGGACGCCCAATCCCGGAAACACTATAACCAGCGCGGCCACACGAGCGGCCTTGGCCCGCATGAGCGTTGCTGCCCCCCTGTGTGTCAGGCTCTTGTGTGACAGGTTTTCTGTTTGCACCGGAGGAGACATATGGGACGGGGAAGGTCCCTTATGGATTTTGTTATTCCGGTCCGTCAGTCGAATCGTCGCTTCACTGTTGACGAGAAAAACGCGATTCTGGATGAGAACGAAAAGTGCCTTGAGCTAGGCTCCAAGACCGCCCTTGCGAGGGCGGTCGGAGTCAAGGCCGAGACCATCCGAGAGTGGGCAATCGACCGGGAATCCGGTGATCTGCCGGCCGATTCAAGATGGAAGGATCCGCGATTGAATGCAGGCGATAAGAAGCAACTCAAACGCGTTCTGAAGGAGAACGAGATTCTCAAGGCCAAGCTGGCCAGGTCCGAGGCCGCGGTGGACATCTTGGGAAAAGCTTCCGCGCTCTTGGACGCCATGGCCAAGAGCGCGGCGGCGACCGAACCGCAACTGGAGGAGCCGGAGCCGGGGCGTCCGGAGTGGTTGATGCCAAAGCCTGGAAAGACATCGCCCTGACCTTCGCCCGGAACCTGGTCACGGCCGGCTGGTCAGCGGTCAAAGCCTGCGCCCTGGTTGGCGTGCACCGCACCGCCTGGTACCGGCATCAGAATCCTCCCGGCCTGGCCGGGATCACCGTTCCGCATGTCGACCGTGACTACCCGAACCGGATCACCACGGCCGAGTCCGACGAGTTCATGGGACTGCTTAATTCCGAGGAATACGGGAACCTTTCGGTCACACAGGCCTATTACCGGATGCTGGACGCGGGTTACTGCCCGTTCTCGATCGCCGCAGCGCACCGGATCGTGGCCCGGCATGGGCAGAACGGAGACCGCCGCGAACAACGCACCGGCACCGGGCCCAAAAGAGCCAAACCAGTCCACGCTGCGACGGCTCCGAACCAGCTCTGGAGCTGGGACATCACCACGCTCCACGGCCCCGGCAAACACACCTACAAGCTCTACACAATCATGGACGTGTTCTCCCGCAAGGTCGTCGGTCACCGCGTCGAATACACCGAAACGGCCGCCCTTGCCTCAGCACTTATCAGGGACGCCGTCGCCGACAACAATCACCGGCCCGCCGTGATCCATGCCGACAACGGGGCGCCGATGCGGGCAGCCACGACGTTGGACCTGGCCCGCGCCTTGGGCATCACTTTGTCCTACTCCCGGCCACGGGTCTCTGACGACAACCCCTATTCAGAGGCCTTGTTCAAAACCGTGAAATACGACCTGGACTTCCCCCGCCGGTTCCAAGATCTGCAGCACGCACGGGACCACATGGCGGCGTTCTTCACCGGCTACAACACCCACCACCGCCACAGCGGCCTGAACTACTACACCCCGGACACCGTCCACCATGGACTCGTCCGGCAAGCACGCCAGCAACGCCAAGACACACTCGATACCTGCTACGCCCGCAACCCACACCGATACCGACACAGGCCCGCCGCGCCAGGAGTCCCACTCACAGCGGGCATCAACAACAAACAAACCACCCGGCTGTCACAAACAGCTTGATAAATACCGGCCCCAAGCCGTTCATGCGGGGCAAAACCGCTCGTGCGGCGGGGCCGGCCGCAGCCCCCGGCTCCTCCGTCAGGCTTTCGCGAGTACGATCGGCTGGTAGTAGCCGCTGACGTCAGGCATGAGCCATTCGACGGCGGTAAACCCGGCCGATATCAGCAGGCTTTCGAGTTTCGCGCGCTGCAGGGCCCGGTAGCGTGTCGTACCCGAGCTCGCCCGCCATGATCCGGCCGCCTCTTCGGCGAAAGTGAACAATTCGATATCCACATACTCCGCGTCCGCCGACCACCGCCACACCTGGCCCGATCCATGCCGCGACCCGACTTCCCCGTGGACAGAGATCGGGACCCCGTCGGGACGGATGAGTCTCAACGCGTCATAGTCGCGAAGAGAGGCGAGCAACAGCCCGGCTGGCCGCAGGCAGGCACGAACACTGCTCAAGGCATTTTGCAGGTGCTCGTCAGTGAGCAGGTGCGGCAGGGCGTTATCGCACGAGATAACCACATCGAAGGTCCCTTCGACGTGGTCGCGGATCTCGCGGACGTCGCAGATCTTGAAATCGACGTCGATTCTTCTCTCGGCCGCCTCCACGCGGGCCCGGTCAATTGCCGCTTTACTCACGTCGCTCGCTGTCACGCCGTATCCAAGCGTCGCCAGCGGCAGGGCCTGGGTTCCGATGCCGCAGGTGCAGTCCAGCAGGCGCCCTTCCGGGATCCCGTGCTGGGCGAGGATGCCGGCGATGACCTGCCCGTGCCACTGGGCCGCTGACCACCAGTCAGCGAAGAGCCGGTGATACTCGGGCGCGAGGTCGTCATAGAACTGTTCCGGGGTGGCCATACCTGTGAAACCTCGCCTTCTCAGCCTGCTAGCCGGAAGATTCGGTGTGGGAAGAGCCCAGGAATCCATGCAGCAATGAAGCCGTTCCCTGAAGATGGTTCTGGGCCGCCCGGAATGCTTCCTCGCCGTCGCCCCGGAGGATGGCGTCCATAATCTCCTGGTGCTGCCGGTTCGAGTGTTCAAGGTTGGGCTCAAGGAGGGGTATCCGGTCCAAAAGGTCATTGACCCTGGAACGGACATCGGCCACTGCACTGGCCAGGCTTGGCGATCCCGTCACTTCCGCAATGGCCACGTGGAACCTTGCATCCTTGGGCCGGTACAGGTGGGCAGGTGCGGCCGCCACCTCAGCCAGCGTCTTCACCAGGTGGCTCCGCTGTGCCGGGGACAGCGTGGCTTTGGCTGCCAGGGATGCGGCCGCCGGTTCCAGCACGCTACGGAGGGTCAGGACGTCCTCCACCTCACCCGGGTCCAGTTCCGGGTAGGACCCCGGGCTGGCGGAGGGCCGGCTACACACATACGTTCCCCCATAACGGCCGCGCTGAACCTCGACGTATCCCGCTTTCTGCAGTTCGGCCAAGGCATCCCGCAGCGTGGCCCGGGACACCCCCAGCAGCTCCGCAAGTTCGCGTTCCGCCGGCAGCTTCTCCCCCACCGCGAAGAGGCCGAGCTTAATGTTCTGGAGCAGGCGTTCGATGGTTTCCTCGAAGGCGTTTCCGTGCCGGGCAGGACGAAGGATCCGCGTGCGGGTCTCGAACAGTTCTTCTTCCATGCACTCATCATAATCGGCCCGAAATAATGCCTTTGGATGGAAGCCAAAAGGCCTTTCTTACACCCTCCACGGGGTGAATCAGCACAGAAAAACAAGGAAATGCCAAACTCGAGCTCTTGACGCCGCCGGTGATCTGCCACACACTGTAACGAGCTTATGGTCTGAATCCAGACCAATGCCCTTGGATGAAGGGATTTACAGTGTCATTCTCTGATTCAATCAAACCAACGGAAGACAAGCAGTATCTGGAGCATCGGCAGCTGAAGCGCGGTGCCGCGGGCTGGATCCTGCTTGCCGGCCTCGGCGTCGCTTACGTGATCTCCGGCGACTTTGCGGGCTGGAACCTTGGCCTGGCCCAGGGCGGCTGGGGCGGGCTGCTCATTGCCTTTGTACTCATGGGCATCATGTACACCTGCATGGCGTACGGCCTGGCCGAACTGTCCTCCACGCTGCCGGCCGCGGGCGCCGGTTACGGCTTCGCCCGCCGGGCGCTGGGGCCATTGGGCGGTTTTGCCACCGGAATGGCCGTCCTTATTGAGTACGCGGTCGCACCGGCGGCGATAGCCATCTTTATCGGCGGCTACGTTGAAGCCCTGGGGCTCTTCGGCCTGACGAACTCCTGGCCGGTTTACCTGGTGACCTACGCGGTCTTCGTCGGCATCCACCTTCGCGGCGTTGGCGAGGCGCTCAAAATGATCTTTGGTATCACGGCGGTGGCCGTCATCGCCCTGGTCGCCGTGGTCATCGGCCTCCTTCCGAAGTTCAATGCCCAGAACCTCTTTGACATCGTCCCGGACGGCTCCCCGGCGTCGAGTGCTTTCCTGCCGATGGGAATCGGCGGCGTGGTTGGTGCCCTGGTCTACGGGATCTGGTTTTTCCTTGCCGTGGAAGGCGTTCCCCTGGCCGCTGAAGAGACCGCCAACCCGAAGAAGGATATGCCCCGGGGCATCATGGTTGCCGTCCTGATCCTGGTGGTTTTCGGGGCACTGATGCTGGTGCTGGTACCGGGTGCTGCCGGGTCTGCGGCGATGAGCACATCCAATAACCCGCTCCCGGAGGCCCTGCGCCTGGCATACGGCGGAAACACGTTCCTGGCCGACTTCGTCAACTACGCCGGCCTGGCCGGGCTGGTAGCCAGCTTCTTTTCCATCATCTACGCCTACTCCCGCCAGCTCTTCGCGCTGTCCCGGGCTGGATATCTCCCCAAGTGGCTCTCGCTGACCGGCAAGCGCCGAACCCCTTACTGGGCACTGATCGTGCCGGGAACCCTTGGTTTCATCCTTGCGGCAGCCACCGGCAACGGCGCGCTCCTGATCAACATCGCCGTCTTTGGTGCCACCGTGTCCTATGTCCTCCTGAACCTCTCCCACATCGTGCTGAGGAAAAAAGAACCCGATCTGCCCCGCGGGTACCTCACCCCCGGCGGCGTCGTCACGACGTCGATCGCACTGGTTCTGGCTGCGGTGGCCGTCGTCGCAACTTTTGTGGTGGATGTGTTCGCGGCATCCATAACAGCCGCAATATTCGGCGCCGCGCTCCTCTACTACTGGTTCTTCAGCCGCCACCGGATCGTTGCCGGCGCTCCGGAGGAGGAATTCGCGCAGCTGGCCGCCGCCGAGGCTGAACTGAAAACCGGCAAACGGGCGGCCCCCGACACCCTTTCCCTCTAAAATTGATCAAGGCGACGGATACAAACATGACAAATCAAACAAGTGGAACCTCCAAGCACGGCCAACTGGGCGTTGACGAACTGCGGGACCTGGTAGCCTCCGGCGAAATCGACACCGTTGTTGTTGCCATCACAGATTCAATGGGCCGCCTCCAGGGGAAAAGATGCGGCGCACGGTCCTTCCTCGACGACGTACTCGGGCACGGTGCCGAAGGCTGTAATTACCTTTTGGCCGTCGACGTGGAAATGAACACCATTGACGGCTACTCCATGTCTTCCTGGGCCAACGGCTACGGGGACATGGTGATGCAGCCGGACGTCTCCACCCTGCGCCGGGTGCCGTGGCTGGAAGGTACCGCAATGATCCAGTGCGACATCCACTGGCTCGACGGCAGCCCGGTGGTCCAGTCGCCCCGGCAGATCCTGCGCGCACAGATCGACCGCCTGGAGGCGCTGGGCTACCGGGCCCACATCGGCACCGAACTCGAATTCATCATGTTCGACGACACCTACGAAGAAGCGTGGGACAAGAACTACGAAGGCCTCTCCCCCTCGACGCGTTACAACGTGGACTATTCCCTCCTGGCCACGGCCAGGCTGGAACCGGTGATCCGAAGCATCCGGAACGGAATGGAAAAAGCCGGGCTCGTCGTCGAATCTTCCAAAGGCGAGTGCAACCTGGGGCAGCAGGAGATCACCTTTCGCTACGCAGAAGCCCTTGCTGCCTGCGACAACCATGTGTTTTACAAAAACGGGGCCAAGGAAATCGCCGCGCAGCAGGGCAAGAGCATCACGTTCATGGCGAAGTACAACGAACGTGAGGGCAGTTCCTGCCACATCCATTTCAGCCTGACGGACCTGGACGGCAACCCCGTCCTAGCCGGTGAGGGCCAGCATGGCTTCAGCCCTGTGATGGAGCACTTCATCGCCGGCCAGCTGGCCGCGCTGAAGGAGCTGGCGTACTTCGTTGCCCCGAACATCAATTCCTACAAGCGGTTTGTGGAAGGCAGCTTCGCCCCCACGGCCATCGCCTGGGGGCTGGACAACCGCAGCTGCGCACTGCGCATCGTGGGACGCGGCCCCGGCATGCGGGTGGAAAACCGCGTGGGAGGCGGCGACGTCAACCCTTATCTGGCAGCAGCGGCCCTCATCGCAGCCGCCATCCATGGCATCGAGAACCAGCTCCCGCTCGAGCCGATCATGACCGGGAACGCGTACCAGTCCAACGCTGACCGCATCCCGACCAACCTGCGGGACTCTCGGGCCCTGCTGGCCGACAGCGAGATTGCACGCAAGGCATTTGGCGATGAAGTGGTGGACCACTATGTCTTGGCGGCCGGCGTCGAACTGAAGGCCTTCGACAGCGCAGTGACGGACTGGGAGCGCAAGCGTGTCTTTGAGCGGCTCTGATACCTACCGCCCGCGCATCGGGCTGACCACCTACTTCCAGGAAGCGTCCTGGGGCGTTTGGACAGCGGATGCGGCAATCCTGCCGGGGACGTACGTGCAGGCGGTTGTCTCCGCCGGCGGAACCCCTGTCCTCTTGCCGCCTGTCGGCACTGATCCCTCCATTGTGGAGGTCCTGGACGGGCTGATCATTTCCGGCGGCAGCGATGTTGGCCCCGAACAGTACGGTGCCGAGCCGCACCGGCTCACCCGGGCCCAACCGGCCAGGGATGAGCACGACATTGCCCTCACCAGGGCAGCGCTGGAGGCCGGGGTGCCCCTCTTCGCCATCTGCCGGGGAGCCCAGATCCTCAACGTTGCCCTGGGCGGAACCCTGCTCCAGCACATCCCGGACGTGAACCCGGAAGCCGAATACCAGCCCGCCCCGGGTGTCTACGGCAGCGTCGGGTTCACCAGCCTGCCGGGAAGCATCACCCGGGAACTGCTGGGACCCGTGGCCAGCGCACCGTGCTACCACCACCAGGCGATTGACGGCCTGGCGGACGGGCTGCGCGTCGCGGCATCAGCGGCCGACGGCACCATCGAAGCGGTGGAAACGACGTCGGGCGGGTGGGTGCTCGGAGTCCAGTTTCACCCCGAACATAACCCCTCCGACCTCCGGCTTTTCAGGGGGTTCGTCGAGGCCGCATCCGACTACCGCGCCGCGGCCAACCAACGCCCGGCCAACCAGCGCAAAGAAGCCAACGACAGCCCCGCAGACAACCTCCGCACAGAACGAATGGAGAACCCAATTCATGTCCAGCACCTATGACGTTCTGAATCCGGCCACCGAAGAAGTCATCGAGACCATCGCCCTTGCCTCACTGGAGGAAACAGACGCCGCGATCGCCAAGGCCGAGCGGGCTTTCGCGACGTGGCGCCAAGTAGCTCCCGCAGACAGGGCGATGCTCCTGCGCCGCTTCGCCGCCGCCGTCGACGCCGACCGTGAAAACCTCGCCCTGCTGGAGGTCTACAACGCGGGCCACACCATCGGCAATGCCCGGTGGGAGGCCGGAAACGTCCGGGACGTCCTGGAGTACTACGCCGCCGCACCCGAGCGTCACCTCGGGCAGCAGATTCCGGTAGCGGGCGGAATCAACGTCACCTTCCACGAGCCCCTCGGTGTTGTGGGGATCATCGTCCCCTGGAACTTCCCCATGCCCATCGCAGCCTGGGGATTCGCCCCCGCCCTTGCCGCCGGCAACACAGTGGTGCTGAAACCCGCGGAGCTGACTCCCCTGACCGCTATCCGGCTGGGGCAGCTGGCGAAGGAAGCAGGGCTGCCCGAGGGCGTCCTGAATATCATCCCGGGCAAGGGTTCGGTCGTGGGCGAACGGTTCGTGACCCACCCGTCGGTGCGGAAGGTTGTCTTCACGGGCTCAACCGGCGTCGGCAAACGCATCATGGCGGGCTGCGCCGAGCAACTCAAGCCAGTAACGCTGGAACTGGGCGGCAAGAGCGCCAACATCATCTTCGCCGATTCCGATCTTGAAGCCGCCGCAGCGGCGGCCCCCGGAGGGGCTTTCGACAACGCCGGGCAGGACTGCTGCTCCCGCTCCAGGATCCTGGTCCAGGACAGCGTGTACGAAAAGTTCCTCGAGCTCCTGGAACCGGTGGTCAAGGCCCTGCAGGTGGGCGACCCCGGCGACGAGGATTCCTTCATGGGACCGTTGATTTCGGCCGGCCAGCGCAACACGGTGTCCGGGTACGTCCCCGACGGATCCCCCATCGCGTTTCAGGGATCCGCCCCGGACGGCAAGGGTTTCTGGTTCCCGCCCACCGTGCTGACGCCGTCCCGGGAAGACCGGGTCATGCACGAGGAAATCTTCGGCCCTGTAGTGGCCGTGGTTCCCTTCAGCGACGAACCCGATGCGCTCCGGCTGGCCAACGATTCGATCTACGGGCTCTCGGGATCCATCTGGACCCGCGACGTCGGACGGGCGCTGAGGATGGCCCGCGGACTTGAGTCAGGGAACCTCTCGGTCAATTCCCACTCATCGGTGCGCTACTCCACACCCTTCGGAGGCTTCAAGCAGTCAGGGCTGGGACGCGAACTTGGCCCGGACGCCCTTGACGCCTTCACCGAGACCAAAAACGTCTTCATCTCCACCAACCCCTAACGTCGCCACCAGTAAGGAAAGCCAGAAATGATTGAAGTAATCTCCAACCGCCTCAAGGGACGCAGCGCTGTGATCACCGGCGGCGCCAGCGGCATTGGACTCGCTACAGCCCGCCGCTTCGCCGCCGAGGGTGCCCATGTTGTCATCGCAGACCTGGACCCAACCTCCGGCCAGCGCGCGGCCGATGAGGTGGGCGGCCTCTACGTGAAGGTGGACGTCACCAGCGAAGAAGAGGTCAAGAACCTCTACGCCGTCACCAACGAAACCTACGGCAGCGTTGACATCTCGTTCAACAACGCCGGAATTTCACCCCCGGACGACGCCTCAATCCTCGACACAGGCATTGACGCCTGGCGCAGGGTCCAGGAAGTGAACCTGACGTCCGTCTTCTACTGCTGCAAGTACGCGCTCCCCTACATGCAGGCGCAGGGCAAGGGCTCCATCATCAATACCGCGTCCTTCGTGGCCGTGATGGGTGCCGCCACCTCGCAGATCTCCTACAGTGCCTCCAAAGGCGGGGTGCTAGCCATGAGCCGGGAACTCGGCGTCGAATTCGCCCGGCAGGGAATCCGCATCAACGCCCTGTGCCCCGGACCGGTCAACACCCCGCTGCTGAAGGAACTCTTCGCCAAGGACCCAGAGAAGGCGGCCCGCCGCCTGGTGCATGTTCCCCTGGGCCGGTTCGCCGAACCGGAGGAACTGGCAGCAGCAGTGGCCTTCCTCGCCAGTGACGATTCGTCCTTCATCACAGCCTCAACCTTCCTGGTTGACGGCGGCATCTCCGGCGCCTACGTAACACCCGAGTAAAACAACAGCGGACGACGGCGGGAAGTCCCGCCGTCGTCCGCTCACGTTTCACTTTGGTACTAGAGCTTGGACCGGAAGAAGTCCGTGAGCTTGGCGAAGGAGATGAGGCCCACGCGGTCGTAGAGGTCCACATGGCCGGCGCCGGGGACCCAGAAGAGTTCCTTCGGTCCGGCGGCGAGCCGGTAGGCCTCTTCGCTGAATTCCCTTGAGTGCGCCTGGTCGCCGGTGATGAAAAGCAGCGGGCGCGGGGAGATCAGGTCCAGGTCGTTGAACGGGTGGAAGTTCATGAACTTGGTGTTGGTGGTCAGGGCGGGATGCGTGGTGGTGTTCGGGTGATACCCGCGTGCCGTGCGGTAGAAGTCGTAGAACTCCCGGTCCACAGCGGTGGATTCTGCCGTGAGCACGTCCGGTGTGCCGCCGGTGTACTGGATCGCGCCGCCGGCGAACTCGACGTCGCGCTGGGCAGCTGCCTGCGGTGATGGCCTGGCGCTGTTCCAGCGTTACGGACTTGTTGAGCCCGTCGCGGTTGGCGGCGCCCATGTCGTACATGCTCACCGTGGCGATGGCCTTGATCCTGGGATCGATCTTCGCCGCGCTGATCACAAAGCTGCCGCTGCCGCAGATCCCGATGGCCCCCACGCGCTCCTTGTCAACGAAGGCCTGCGAGCGCAGGTAGTCCACCGCGGCGCTGAAGTCTTCGGCATAGATGTCGGGCGAGACGGCGTTGCCCGGCTTGCCGGCGCTTTCTCCCCAGAAGGAGAGGTCGAAGGAGAGCGTGACGTAGCCCTGCTCGGCCATTTTGGTGGCGTAGAGGTTGGCGCTCTGTTCCTTCACGGCGCCCATGGGGTGGCCCACCACCAGCGCCGGCGCCTGCGCCAGTCAGCTTGATCAGGTTCCGGCGGGATACGCCCTGGTCCGGGAGCGTTATCGGGGCAGCGCCGGTTCCCAAAGCAGTGTTGTCGCTTCCGTTGAAGTTCGTGCTCATCGTATTCATCCTCATGATTGTCGGTTACGTATCGTGATGGACTTCGTCGTCTTTTCGAGCACATCACAGGCTCATTGGTCAGTGAGAGTCCCTGCTGGGACTGGTTTTGCCAGAGCCCCTGTAGCGAGGAACGCCAGGGAGGCTCTGCCATAACCCGTCTTGACAGAGCCCTTGTTACCGCCGGGCGCAGGCCGTTGGATGGAAAAGCAGCCGAAACGGATAGGAGACGCCGTGAAGACACTCGCCATCTTTGGGGCGGGCCTGGTCCTGACCCTCGCCGCCCTCACTGCCTGCGGCAGCACTGACGGCAGCTCCGTTGCAGATCAGCAACTCCCTACGGCTCAATCCAGTTCAGAGGACATGGTCACCATGCAAAGCTCACCCACAGCAGACGGCACACCGATCACCATAGACATCGGCGGACGGGCGGTACGAGGGATCCTCATTGACAACGCCACCGCACGCTCATTGATCGGACAGTTTCCCCTGACTCTCACGTTTAAGGACCATGGCGGCCAGGAAAAGAGCGCCCGCCTGCCAGCGCCGCTATCCCTCGAGGGCTCGCCGTCGGGCAGCGATGCGGACCCGCTGACCATCGGCTACTACGCCCCGGACCAGGTACTGGTGCTGTACTACGAACACGTCGGGCGCTTCAACGGGATCGTCCGGATCGGCACATTCGAGGACCTCGCCGCGGTACGCGACCAACCCGACGGCGTCAGCGCCAAGCTGCACCTTGCGTCATAGTTGGCGGAACCAGTAATCGACGACGACGGCGGGACCTCCCGCCGTCGTCCGCTTCCGCCTCAGCGCTAGGCGGTAAATTTAGGGTAATGATTTCCATTGACCGGGATGACCCCGCACGCCAAGATGTCCATCAGCTCCTGAGCGAACACCTTGCGGACATGTTCGCCACGTCGCCCGCAGAAAGCGTCCACGCGCTGGACCACTCGGCCCTGTCCTCGCCATCAATCACGTTTTGGACGGCCCGCGAGGCGGGCGGCCTGCTGGGGTGCGGTGCACTCAAGCTCCTGGATTCCCCGCCCAGGTCCCCCAGGCACGGCGAAATAAAGTCCATGCGTACCGCAGCGGGTGCACGGGGACGGGGTGTGGCCACCCTTATGCTCCGGCATATCCTCGACGACGCCCTGGCCCGGAACCTCGAGCGCGTCTTCCTGGAGACCGGAACCGAGGACTACTTCGCTCCCGCCCGGCGCCTGTACCTCCGCAACGGCTTCACCGAGTGCCCGCCTTTTGCCGACTACACCCTGGATCCAAACAGCGTTTTCATGGAACTCCGCTTCTAAGGAAGCGACTACTCGGTTAAGTCCGCAAACTAAGGATCGCTGAATCCGCTGCCCGCCCGTCACGCCGGCTGGCCTGGCACTCAGCCGCCCGTCCCGCGACGTCGCCGTGGACGGCAGAAGTAAACGCCTCGACTACAGCGATTTGGCCGGAGGTGTCAGGGACGCCGGGAAACTGCACCTGCGGGGCCTCAACTGCGGTCACCGGCGACTCGTGTGTGGCGCGCATGCGAAAAATCGCGACGGCAGAAATAAGGCACCAGGCAACGTTTGTGACCACTGAGGGCCACGCTTCATGGACCGCACCGTTGACGATGAAGGCACAAGCACCGATGAGGTTGGCCACCTGAAAGCGCCTACCGGCCTTCAACCAACCCATGGAAACAGACAGGTACGCCGACAGGATCAAAACTGCCCCCGACCAACCCGCGATTTCCCACAGCAGTTCCATGATGTCCTTTCAGAGGGTATTTTCCCCGGGAACGTCCCGCTTTAACAGCAATTATGGGTACGAAAAAGCTTTAGAGCAATTGCATTTAACTGAAGGTCTGGTTTAGAACTACTTAACATGGATATCGACCCGCGCAGGCTGCGCGTTCTTCTTGCCGTTGCCCGCACGGGCGGGGTGCTCGCCGCCGCTGACGAGCTGGGAATTACGGCCTCCGCCGTCTCACAGCAGCTCACCAAATTGGAGGACGAGACGGGGCACGCCATGGTGGTGCGCACGCCCAAAGGCTCAGTTTTGACCCCCGCCGGCCTGGCAGTGGCGGAAGCCGGCGAGGAGATTGAACGCGCACTCAGCGTCGCCCGCGCCCGGATCGAAGGCGGGGCCAAGATCGCAGGGGTCGTCCGCGTCGGCGGATTCACCAGCTTCATTCGGACGGTGGTGATTCCGCGCCTGCCTGAGTGGCGCTCCCAGTACCCGCAATTGCAGATCCGGATCGTCGAGGACGACTTCCCTGCCCTGATGCGGATGCTCCGCCAGCGCCAGCTCGACGCCGTCGTGGTGGAGCTCGATTCGACGACGTCCGAATCGCGTTCACTTTCCGCCGGCATGTCCGAGGAGCCCCTGCTCGACGAGCCATGGAAACTGGTGGTTCCTGCAGGCGCCCTGCTTTCCACGGAGAACATCGATCTTGGCCGGCTGCCGCTTCCGTGGCTCGGCGTCGACCCCATAGCCGCCAACTCTGCAGTGCTTGGCAGGCTCCGTCAGTCAACGGGCACGCAGATGGAAACCGTGCATCAGTACCAGGAAACACTGACCGCCCTCGCGCTCGTCGCTGCGGGCGAGGGTATTGCTATCGTGCCCACTTTGGCGTTGAGTGGCGTCGCCCACGACGGCGTGGACGTCCTGGACGTCCCCGGGCTCGGAACGCGACGGATCGTTCTGCGCCGGTTCGACCGACGACGGTCAACCAGTACGCCGCTGGACACCGTGGCACGCCTTCTACGGGAATCGGCCGGGGCGTTCGACACGCGGTCGGCACCCTGACCTTTCAGACAGGCCTCTCCGGGTTGGCGCCCTTGCGGACCTGCCGTAGCAGCGCAGCCCCGGTGGCCAGCTCCACAACGTAGACCAACAGGGGCGGCAAGTCACCGGTAGAAACCAGGACGGCGGCGAAGACCCCGGCCCCGCCCACATTGAGCCAGCCCGGCCAGCGCGGGTCCTGTGGCAGGGCGCCGGAATGGGCGTGAGCACGCGCCCGTGCCAGCAACCCGCCACCCAGGGCAGCCATGCCGGCAAGGCTCAGCCCCATATACCCCTGGAACGGCCACATGGGCACCTTCCCCAACGCGAAGGCCTCCGGATCCTTGTATCGCGCCGCCAGGTGACCCAGGAACAGACACGCTCCCGTGGCCAATGGAAGTGCAGCCGCCTGGACAAACCGCTGCCCAGCCAAGGGTTGCTGACTGCCCCGATCGCTTCCAATATCCCAGTGACGGGCGAGCATCACCACCCCAACGGGCAACGCAGCTGTGCCTGCGGCCAAGAGCATTTGCTGCGTACTCCACTGCCCAGGGTTCGCGAGCAGAATGACCAGTTTGCGCTGAGGGTCTCCTTCGACGTACACCCGCGAGACTGGCATAAAGGCCCCGGCCAGGAACGTCGCCGATCCCGCCACCATGACAGCCGCCGCTGTCGCATCTCCGCGAATTCGCCGAGCCATGGGATTACCGTAAACCTCGACGTCGGCAGAGACAAGGTTGCGAGTGACGAAGGCACCCGCTGACATTGCCCACCACAGTCGTAGGCTATGGAGTAGGCCGGACGCTTAGTGACCGGCCTCGGGTCCCGAAGGGAACGTCGAGTGAACGGTAGTCCTGATTACTGGTTCTTGGGTGCCGCTGAGCGGGGAAATGACGCCACCCGCGTGCACGCCGGCGGCGCAGGACTATCGTCCTGGTCCGAGGGCAACCTGGTGCGGCCCCTGATTCACGGGGCCGCCTACTTCACCCGGCTGCATGAGGAGCTGTCCGCTCTTCAGGCGGGAGACCGTGTCTGGTTCACCGACTGGCGTGGCGACGGCGACGAGCAGCTTACGGCGGACGGACCGGCGATCGGCGAGTTGTTGGCCCGGTTGGCGCGGGCGGGAGTGGAAGTGCGCGGCCTGATCTGGAGATCCCACGGCGAGCGCGTGTCCGCCCCCATGAGTAACCGGTCCAATGAGCTGCTCAGCCGCCAGATCAACGACGCCGGCGGCGAGGTGCTGTTGGATCAGCGCGTGCGCATCTTCGGTTGCCATCACCAGAAATTGTTCGTCATCCGCAGCGGCAGCGACCCGTCGCGGGATGTCGCGTTCGTTGGCGGGATCGACCTCTCCCACAGCCGGCGGGACGACGCCGATCACGCGGGAGACCCGCAGGCGGTGGACATGGATCCCCGGTACGGGAAACAGCCTCCGTGGCACGATGCCGCCGTCGAACTGCGGGGCCCGGTGGTGGCAGATGTGCTCGAGTTGTTCGCGGAAAGGTGGAATGACCCCCATCCCCTGGACCATCGCACACCGTACCGGATGCTCCTGCAACGCCTGGCCGATATGCCCCGGCACCCCGAACCCCTGCCCGAGACCGCGCCCCCGCCGCCACCGGCCGGCCCCCACGCCGTTCAGCTGCTGCGCACCTACGGCGTGAAGCATCCGCCGTTCCCCTTCGCCCCTGCTGGTGAGCGGAGCGTTGCCCGGGCGTACACGAAAGCTTTCGGTCTGGCCCGTTCGCTGATCTACATCGAGGACCAGTACCTGTGGTCGGCAGAAGTGGCAGCCGGAATCGCTGCGGCCCTCGAACAGAACCCCGGGCTGAACGTGATCGCCGTGGTTCCCCGCTACCCGGATTCAGACGGTCCGCTCGGAGGGCCACCCAAGCGGCTGGGGCAACTGCGTGCCATCGAAACGATACGCCGCGCTGCACCCGACAGGTTTCGCGTGTTCAATCTGGAGAACACAGCAGGGACCCCGATCTACGTGCATGCCAAGATCTGCATCATCGACGACACTTGGTTCACGTGCGGGTCGGACAACTTCAACCGTCGGTCCTGGACCACGGACAGCGAGCTTACCTGCGCAGTCATCGACACCACGGCCGGTGGGCAGGAAGCGCCCGGCGCAGACACTGGACCGGGCGCTTCCCGTCCCTTGGCCTACAGCGTCCGGCTCCAACTCTGGGCCGAACATCTGGGACTCGACGAGAGTGACCCCCAGCTCCACGATCCGGCGGACGGCCTCCGACTGTGGAACGCCGCCGCCGACGCTCTGGACCACTGGCACGAAACCGGTAGCAACTCGCCCCGGCCCCCTGGACATGTGCGGCACCACAGTACAGAACCGGTTTCGTCACTTCAGCGTCTTTGGGCGGCTCCTGCAAACCGCTTCCTAGTTGACCCGGACGGCCGCCCCCGCAAGTTGCGCGGCACTACCAAGTTTTAGGCAGGGACAAAACCAACGCGGCCGAGGGGGCTATGAGTGCAGCGCCGCTGAGCGCAGAATGAATTCATGGTGGATGCCGCGGTGTCTGAGGGCCTTGAGGAAGGTGAGCGCCTTCTCTCTTCTACCGAGTGGGCGGCTGCGGCTTCGGCGTTTGAATCCGTGCTGGCCGTCCATGACGAACCGGCGGCACATGATGGCTTGGGACGTGCGTTGTGGTGGCTTCGCGATGTTGACCGGGCCATTGCTGAGCGCACGGCGGCTTACGCCGGTTTTCGCCGCCTCGGACAGGACGCGCGTGCCTTCCGGGCAGCAGTGTGGTTGGCGCGTGAGTATGCGGAGGTACTGGGCAGCGAGCCGGTCAGCCGCGGTTGGTTTGCCCGCGCGGAGGGTCTTGCATCCGGACTGCCCGACGGTGCCGAGGTCGGTTGGTTGGCCGTCACGCGCGGCCTGTTGCGGGCCGACCCGGCAATGGCACGGGAGGACGCCGGGGCGGCTCTGAGAGTTGCGCGGAGCTCGGGTGACCCGGATCTTGAGGCGACGGCCTTGGCGCTGCTCGGACTTGGGACTATCGCGGCCGGTGACGTCTCGGAGGGCATGACGCTCGTTGACGAGGCGATGGTGGTGGTTACCGCCGGGGAACTTCAGGACAAGATGGTTTTCGGCGATGTGTGCTGCATGGTCACGCGGGCCAGCGAAGAGGCCTGTGATGCGTCCCGGCTGAGTCAGTGGAACAAAATCGTTATGCGTTTCATGCAACGCACTGGCCACCTCACGCTGCTCCAATTCTGCGGCACCTGCTGCGCTGAGATTTTCCTGGCCTCCGGTGACATCGCAAGCGCCGAGGGATGGCTCACCAAGACGCTGCACGAACTGGATCAGGGCGGCCACCGCGCACGGTGCATACACCCGGCAGCAAAATTAGCTGAATTGCGGCTGCTCCAGGGCCGTGTGGAGGATGCAAGCCGGCTGCTCGCGGGCTTTGAAGATCGCCCCGATGCATTGCTTGCGACGGCGGCAGTCCGCTTTGCTGCCGGTGACACAGCCGTGGCGGCCGCGCTGTTGCATCGCCGCATCCATGAGGTCGTCGGCGGCCTTCTCGCCGTCCCTTTGCTCGCGCTGCTCGCCGAGGTCCAGATGGCACAAAGCGACGCTGGCCAAGCATTGGAAACGGCCAAGCGTCTTGACGAGGTCGCTGCCGAAACTCATTGGCCGAAGGCTATCGGGGCCTCGCACCTTACGGCCGGCCGTGTCGCATCCGATGGTGGGGACGTTGCCTCGGCCCAGAAGCGGCTCGAATCAGCAATCGCGATCTTCGGTGAACTCAACATGCCACTCGAGGCCGCCCGTGCCAGGCTGTCACTTGCCGAAGCCCTGCGTGATTCGGACCGCGAAGTCGCCGTCTACGAGGCAGGTGTGGCCCTGGCCGTGTTCGACGAGGCGGGTGCCGCAGGCATGGCTGACAAGGCTGCGGCGCTTCTACGCGCCCTTGGCGGCCCCGCCCGGACGGGCCCCAAGGCTTTCGGCCTGCTCTCACGGCGGGAACGCGAGGTGCTCGAGCTGCTCGCTGAAGCCAAGACGAACGCCGAAATCGGGGCCCGCCTGTTCATCAGCGCCAAGACTGTCGAGCACCATGTGAGCAACATCCTCGCCAAGCTGCACTTGCGCAGCCGCGTCGAAGCAGCAGGGTTCGCCCTGCGCTCCTCCCGCCCTGAATAGGGCGATAGATGGGGGCAACCCCCCATCCTTTCGTCCCGCCGTCGTCGCATCCTTGGAGTGTCAGAAAGTCACTACACCGGGAGGTGCGGAATGAAGCAGCAACGAACAGCGGGCAACGTCCTCTCACAAGAAGTGGCGGTCACCGTCCGTGAGCACACCACTGCCCCTGCATACGCAGTCTTCGATGTCCTCACCAATTTGCCTGGACACCTCCAATGGGGAGGAGCCGAGGCTTCCACGCTTCTGTCCATGGCTGCACCGGAGGGACAGGCGCCCGCCGGAACCGAGTTCAGCTCCACAGCTGAAGACCGGATCTGCCGAATCCGAAATTCGTCGGTAGTGACCGAAGCCGTTCGGCCGTTGAGGTTTGAGCAGGTCACCGAGTCCGCCCTGGTTTCGAAGAAGAACGGGACGACGGCGGACTGGGTCCTGGTGCACCGCTACGAAATCGAGGCGGACGGAAACCAGAGCAACGTCACCTACACCTGCCGGCTGGTCCGGGCGACTGGGCTGCCGGGCCTATTGGCGATGTTCGGGATCCCGGTCCTGCGGTCAATCGCCTCGGTTCAATGGGCGCGGGCAAGCAGAGCAGGACTGCGGCGGCTCATCGCCGCAGCGGAAACCGCGGCGCAGGGTGAGCCTGCGCCAACAACAAGGAAAGAACAAGACAATGGCAAAGCTAACGATTGACGATCAGACCGCCCGCGTCGAGCGGATGACAGGCTACGAGGGCCGTTACCGCGAGGAAGACGGATACACAATCGCCTTCGAAAAGTTCGACGACGGAGGCGACTTCACACCGTATTACAAGGGCCTGCCGGATGACCGGTGCCAAAGCCACCACTGGGGGTACGTTGTGAAGGGCCGGCTCATCATGCACATGCCTGCCGGAGACGAGATCATAGAAGCCGGAGAGGCATATTACACACCTCCGGGACATACCGACGAGCTTGATCCCGGCACGGTTCTGGTGGAGTTCAGCCCGACGGAAGAACTGGCACGGACTTTGGCAGTAGTGGCGCAGAACCTTGAGGAAGCGGGCTAAACCGGCAGCGGCAGCGCTCGCGGCCAGCACTGACCGTACGCCCTGGCCAGGAATTCCGTAGTCTGCACCGCATGACATCCCCACGCGGTGACCTGACGTCACACAACGGAACGGCATCCCGCTCCTGACCAGCAACGGCCTACCCTTGACAAGTGACTTTGACTACGATCCGCACCGCCGCCGCGAGCTCCCTCGCCGCCGCAGGTCTCCTGTTTACCCTCGCCGCCTGTTCAGCACCGGCCGCCACCCAGCCAACCACCTCCGCGCCGGCTTCCACGGCAACGTCTTCCAGCAGCGCCGACTCCGGACCCTGCACCGGCGTGAAGGTCATCGTCGATTCGGGCGCCCTGAAGCAGGCTGCCGCTGACAAGTCCGTCTGCGTGCCCGTGGACGCGGCGACTCCAGCGTCCAAGGTGCTCGAAGAAGCAGGCGTCAAAACCGTAGGCACCACCCAATACCCCAACGAACTGATATGCCGCGTGAACGGCGTACCCGCCGCCGACTTCGAGATCGTCCACAAGGGCGGCACCTACAAGGAAGAATGCAGCGGCATGCCCGCCGCCTTTGCCTACTGGGCTATGTGGGTAAAGCCGGCCACCGGTGACTGGGCCTATGCCCAGGAGGGCCTCGCCACCCTGCAGATGAAGCCCGGAGAGAGCCTGGAACTGCTCTTCTCGGTCGACAACGAACCGGCCGCCCCGAAGGCATGACGTTCCGACCCGCGCCGTTACGTGCAGCGGCGGCTCTCGCCGTCGTCTTCATCGCGGCGCGGGTCATCTACCGCATCCTTTTCTACGGGGCGGGCATCGGCGAACCGGTCCTGCTCGACCTGCCGCCGGTGCGGCTGCCTGCCCCGTTCGCCCATGTGGTCCTCCTCGGTCCCGTCACGGGACCCGGCTTATGGCAGGCGGTTCTGTCCGCCCTGCCGATCGCCGGGATCATCCTCGGTTTCGGCATCCTCAACGCCTGGGTGGACATAGCCCGCGGTTTCGTGCACCTGGCCCGACGCGGACCCATGCAGGGCATTGCCCGGATGCTGGTGGTTGCATGGGCGGCGCTGCCGGCACTTGCCGACGCCGTCACCTCCGTGCGCCTGGCCTTCCGGTTGCGGGGCGAAAAGTTTGGAGCCCGCGCCCTGGTGCCCGTACTTGAGCGGACCCTGGAGCACGCCGGCCGGGTTGCCGCGGCCTTGGAGCTGCGCGGTTTCGGGAGCCGGGCAGCGCATAGCTCCAATAACGACGGCGACAATCCGCTTCTGGTGCGGGACGCACAGTTCCGCATTGGCGATGCGCAGGTGCGCGTTGCCGGCTTCACGCCGTCGAGCGGTTCAATCACGGTCATTACCGGGCCCACCGGCTCCGGCAAGTCCACCATCCTGCGGGGCATCGCCGGCCTCCTCTCCCACGTTGACGGCGGAGAAATCTCCGGTACCGTCCGCGTCGGCGGAGCGGACCGCGCCACCACGCCTCCACGCGATACCGCCCGCCTTATCGGCGTCATTTTGCAGAATCCGCGCGCAGCGTTCGCCAGCACCCGGGTCCGTGATGAAATCTCCCTCGCGCTTGAGCTGCGCGGCATGGCTTCCGGCGCCGTCAAGGCCCGGGTGCTGGAGGTCGCCGAGAGCATCGGGGTGGAAGCCCTGCTGGACCGGAATCTCAGTACCCTTTCGGCGGGTGAGGCCACGCTCGTGGCCATCGCCGCCGCCGTGGTGGAGCGCCCGCCCCTGCTCCTGGTTGATGAGCCCCTGGCCGATCTTGACACCTCAGCACGCCGGCACGTCATCGCCGTGCTCAGCGCCCTGGCCCACGAATCCGGTGTGTGTGTCATCGTGGCGGAGCACCGGGCGGAGCAGCTGGTACCGGTTGCCGACTCGTGGTGGACCATCGACGGCGGCGCCCTGGTGCCCGGTTCCGCGCCAGCCGCGCGTTCGCACCCTCTCGAGGCCAGTCCGACGCCGGCAGCGCCAGCGGATCTCGTGCCCGTTCTGACTGCCACTAACCTTGCCGTGCACCGCAAGGGCAAGCCACTCGTCCGCGAAGCGTCGCTGACCCTGCACCGCGGCGAGGTGGTGGCCCTGGTGGGGCCGAACGGGGCCGGGAAGTCGTCCCTCCTGGTGGCGCTCGCGCTCGGTGAGGGAACGGGTGGTGGCGGAACAGCCGACGGCGGCACGGGCGGTCAGAACATGCTCGGCGGCGGCCGCGTCGCCCTCGTCCCGGACGCCTCGGACGATCTCTTCACCAGGGATACTGTCGCAGCAGAGCTGCGCGCCGCCGAGCGGCGCCAGGCGCGCCGAAAGAACGGCGCCAAGCCTGAGCCGGGTTCCGCAGCTTCCCATCTGGCCCGGCTGCGGGGAGACGTCAGCATACCTATCGGACACGAGCATCCCCGGGACCTCTCTGCCGGTGAGCGCAGGATCCTTGCCATCGCGCTGCAGACCATGGACGACCCCCAGGTTCTCCTGATCGACGAGCCCACCCGCGGACTCGATCCAGCAGCGCGCGCAGCAGTCTCCACGGCACTGCGGGCCGCAGCGGACGCCGGCGCGGCCGTCATGATCGCCACACATGACCACGACTTTGCCCAAGGCCTCGGCGCGCGGATCCTTCCGATGAGTGACGGCGTCGCGCCTTCGTCCGCGGCAGCCCATGTTCCTGAAGAGCCGCTTCCGGCTCGCCAGCCAGCAGGTGCCGGGCCACGATCAAGTGTCCTCGACGAAACAGA
This sequence comes from Arthrobacter sp. CDRTa11, assembly GCF_026427775.1. Classification (NCBI taxonomy): domain Bacteria; kingdom Bacillati; phylum Actinomycetota; class Actinomycetes; order Micrococcales; family Micrococcaceae; genus Arthrobacter; species Arthrobacter sp. CDRTa11. Next base: position 4,507,967 of record NZ_CP044532.1, read on the forward strand.
CTCCCAGAGCGCGGCCAGGAAGCCCCGCATCCGGATGCCGCGGGGCGTCGAGCTCGTAGTTCTCGCTGCCGCAAACATTTTGGCCCTTGCGGCGTTCTGCTGGCCTTTGCTCGCCGCGGCCCTCCCCCAGGATGCCGCCGCGGCGCTCCCGTATGCGGCGCTGGCCATCGCGCCGCTCGCCGTCGTTGCCATCGTGGTGTCGCTGGACGGCTCGGTCAGCTCCGCGCACACGGTGGCGTTGCTCGGTGTCCTGGCCGCCGTCGGCTCGGCGGTGCGGGTGGCAAGTACCGGCGTCGGGGGCGTGGAGGCAGTGTTTATCCTGCTGATCCTGGCCGGCCGGGCCTTCGGGGCCCGTTTCGGGCTGCTGCTGGGCGCCGCCACCATCGCCGTCTCCAGTGCCCTGTGGAGTGGCATCGGGCCGTGGACACCATTCCAGATCTTCGCCTGCGCGTGGGTGGGCGCCGGGGCCGGCCTGCTCCCCCGACGCGTGCGCGGCAAAGCCGAACTGTGGATGCTGTGCGGCTACGGCGTGGTGGCGTCCTACGTGTTCGGCCTGCTGACCAACCTGTGGTTCTGGCCCTTCGCGGTAGGCGCCGGCACCGGCATCTCCTACGTGCCCGGCGCACCTCTGGGCACCAACCTCAGCAGCTTCCTGCTCTACTCGCTGGTGACGTCAACGGCGGGCTGGGACACGCTGCGTGCCGTCACCACCATCGTCGGAATCATTCTGGTGGGCCGGGCCGTTCTCGCCGCGTTCCGGCGGGTCAAGCCGGTCGCCAGCATGGGCAGGCAAGCCGCAAAGGCTCAATCAATCCAGGCCAAAGACCGGCTTCAACTCAGGGTCTGAGTACATCGCCACCGTCCTGACCGATCGACGGAACCTCTAGGCGCTACTGACGAACTTCGATGTTGGGGTTGGTTTTCTATGACCACTTGGCCATCCGATGCCCCCGTCGAGTGATGAACGGTGAGCACCACTCTGCACGGGTATCCCTACGCCTTCGCGAAAACTATACGAAAGTTCCATTGTCGGCGTTTTAAGCACGGGCTCCGTTGACGTAACTCTTGACCATCACGTATGTGATCAATAGACTTAGTCATATGACCGACTCACTGTTTAGAAGGAGAGATTAGAGTGACGCGGGAAGAAGCCTACGCAGGATGCCCCTCGGATTCATACGTGGAGTTCTACGGCGGCCAATGGCTCATAGTTCCCTTTGCGCCTGTCGAACAGCCTCCCTTTTTCACATGCCTGCCTGGGAACAGGGCAGTTTACCGCCCCTGATTTCATTGGCGACCAGCCAAGGTTCAACCAAATGTGTTCTGCCCACTGGGGAAGTCGGCCAACGTACTGCCGATATCGGTTCAGGGACAAGCATTTAGCTGGCTCCCATTTGCCGCCACGGTGGGTTTTCCGCCCAAACTAACCGCTCCCCTGCCCTAGCAGGAGCGGAAGCCCAAGACTGAGGACTGCACGATGACGACGCCGTCAATCACCGCCCAAGAGGCCCATACCCGCGTACCGGAAGAGTTCCCGGCCGGAACAGTTGAACCCGAGTATGTTCTGACCGATCCACCTGAAATTGATCCTGCCGGTGTGTTTGTCAACATCGGTGCGGCAGACCGTGCTTACTGGGCTCGCGCCCGGACCTTTGTCCAGGAGGAAGTGCTGCCGGTCATCGGCGGCTACTGGGAGCGAGCGGAGTACCCACTGCATCTAGTACGGCGGATGGGCGAGCTTGATCTGCTACGGGATGGCGTTCAGGTTGAAGGTTTCGCCCCAATGAGCAAGCTGGCAGCCGGGCTGGTGTCCATGGAGATCAGCCGGGGCGACGGGTCCCTGAGCACCGCCATTGGCGTCCAGGGCGGACTGGCCATGCGCTCGATCGCATACTGCGGGTCAGGGGAGCAGAAGGACCGATGGCTGCCTGCTCTGTCGCGGGCGGATGACTTTGCTGCCTTCGGCCTGACCGAGCCGACCCACGGCTCGGATTCCGTAGGCCTGGAGACCTCCGCCACCCGCACCGATGGAGGTTTCCTGCTTAACGGCGAGAAGAAGTGGATCGGCAACGGTTCGATTGGCGGACTCACAGTGATCTGGGCACGAGCCGAAGACGGACAAGTCCACGGGTACCTCGTCCCCCAGGAATCCCCCGGATACAGGGCTACGGTCATCGAAGGCAAATCTTCGCTGCGGGCCATCTGGCAGGCGCATATCCGGCTGGAGAACGTCTTCGTTCCGGCCTCTAACGAATTGCCTGGCGCCACCTCCTTCAAGGACGTCGCCCGAATCCTGTTAGCCACTCGTGTCAGCGTCGCCTGGTGCGCCGTCGGCCAGGCGACCGCCTGCTACGAGACCGCGGTACAGTACGCCGCGCAACGCAAACAATTTGGCCGGCCCCTGGCCGCATCCCAGATCGTGCAGGAACGCCTGGCCCGGATGCAGAGCGAACTGGTCACCATGCAACTCATGGCCCTGCAGGCGACACGCCTGGACGAAACCGGCAATTTAACCCCTGAGCAGGCATCTCTGGCCAAATTCACCTGTACCCGCACGGCCCGTACCATCGCCGCCAACGCCCGGGACCTGCTTGGCGGCAACGGGATCCTGGTGGCCAACCGTGTAGCCCGGCATATGGCTGACATTGAAGCCCTCCACACCTATGAAGGCACTGAGACCATACAAGCCCTGATAATCGGGCGGTCCATCACAGGAATATCTGCATTCGCCTGATTTCACCGCATGGCCGCACCTACCCTTTTTCCCCCGTCATTCCTGTCCGAAAGGCAGCCCCAATGAACACCGATGCCACTACTCCCGTCATTCTCGGCGGCGCCCGAACCCCCTTCGGGCGCTTCCGGGGTGCCCTCACGCCGTTCTCCGCCACCGACCTCGGTTCCCTCGCCATCCGTGCAGCTCTGGAGCGCAGCGGCGTAGCCGCCACACAGATTGATGCCGTTGTTGTCGGCCAGGTCATCCAGGCCGGCGCTCGCCAGGGACCGGCCCGGCAGGCAAGCCTGGGCGCCGGCATCGCCTGGGACGTCCCTACGGTGACGGTAAACAAGCTCTGCATTTCCGGCCTAACCGCCATAATCGACGCTGCCCGGATGATCCGGGGCGGAGAGGCCGACTTTGTCGTGGCCGCCGGCCAGGAATCGATGACCAACGCTCCGCACCTGGTTAAGGGGCTACGGACAGGTGTAACCATAGGAGACACGCCCCTGGTGGACTCGCTGAACCACGACGGTCTGCAGGACCCGTTCAGCGGTGAACTTATGGGCTCGGCCACGGACGCCGGTAACGCCGCACGCAGCATCAGCCGCCAGCACCAGGACGAGGTCTCCGCCCTGTCCCACCAGCGCGCCGAAACCGCCCGCGCCGCGGGCATCTTCGCGGAGGAAATCGTCCCCGTGGAGATCCCGCAGCGACGGGGACCAGCGTTGACGCTCGAGGCCGACGAAGGCATCCGCCCCGGAACGACCGTGGAGGACCTCGCGGCGCTCAAGCCGGCCTTCGCGAAGGGTGAGCAGGCAACCATCACCGCAGGTTCCTCCTCTCCGCTCTCCGACGGGGCCGCAGCGGTGGTCATTGCCAGCAAGGCTGCCGCCAAAGCGGCAGGCCTGGAATGGATCGCAGAAATCGGCGCACACGGCCAGACCGCCGGCCCGGACGGGTACCTGCATTCTCAACCGTCACGAGCCATCGCGGCAGCACTCAAACGTGAAGGACTCACCACTCAGCAGTTGGACCTCATTGAGGTCAATGAAGCCTTCGCCTCCGTAGTCATCCAGTCCGCCAAAGACCTTGGCATCGATCCCGACCGCATTAACGCCGAGGGCGGAGCTATCGCCCTCGGACACCCGGTCGGCGCCTCTGGCGCCCGGCTGGTCCTGCACCAGGCACTGGCGCTCAAGCGCCGCGGCGGCGGGACCGGCGTCGTTGCCCTGTGCGGCGGCGGAGGGCAGGGCGACGCCCTGATCCTCAAGGCATAACGACGCCCTCCCACTCATCACCAAGGACACCAGCCACTATGACAAACACGCTAGCCACTGACGACTTCAGCACGATCTCCCTCGCAGCCATCTTGGCCGAGTCAGCCGCCCGGAGGCCTCGGGCCACCGCCATCATCGTCGGAGACGAAAAGACCAGCTACGAGCAACTGTGGGAACAAACCCGGGCCTACGCCGGGGCGCTGCGCGCCCGCGGCGTCGGACCAGGCGACCCCGTGGCCATCCTCATCCCCAACGTGGCGGACTTCGCCCGTGTCTACTACGCCGTCCTGGCCCTCGGAGGGGTCGTGGTCCCGGTCCATGCACTGCTGAAGGCCGGTGAAATTGAGTACGCATTGCGCGACAGCGGCGCCAGGTTGCTCATCTGTGCTGCCCCCCTGCTGGGCGAGGGTGCCCCGGGCGCCGCTGCAGCCGAGGTGGAAGTGCTGACGGTGATGGCTCCGGACGCTAGTGTGTGTCCCGCCCGGCTGGAATCCGAGGCCGTCGCTGCTGACCCGATTCAAAGCTACGTCCCGCGCAAGCCGCAGGACATCGCGACCATCCTCTATACCTCCGGGACGACAGGGAAACCCAAAGGTGCCCTCGGCACGCATTTCGCTCTGATGGAACAGGTCAATGTGCTACTGAACGGCACCTTCGATCTCCGGCCCGACGATCATGTGTTTGGCGGCCTGCCGCTCTTCCACACCTTCGGCCAGACCTGCGTGCTCAACGCTGGTCTCCGCGCCGGCGCCACCATAGTCATGTGCCCAAGATTCACCGGCGGTGCGGCGTTGGAACTGCTGCACCAACACAAGATCAACGTCTTCTTCGGCGTGCCCACCATGTACGTGGCGCTACTGGAAGCAGCTAAGACCAATCCCGCCCGCCCCGACGGGCTGCGCTACTGCATCTCAGGCGGCGCTTCTCTGCCGGTAGCGGTGATGGATGAATTCCGCGAGGTCTTCGGGGCCGACATCTACGAAGGCTACGGCCTGACGGAGACCTCCCCCGTAGCTAGCTTTAACCACGTGGGCACAACGCCTCGCCCTGGCTCCATCGGAACGCCCATCTGGGGCGTTGAAATTGAAATCGCCCGACCCGAGGCCACTGACAGCATTGAACTACTGCCGCTTGATGAACTAGGCGAACTGGTGATTCGGGGGCACAACCTCTTCAGGGGCTATCTGAACCGGCCGGACGCGACAGCCGAGGCGGTCATCGACGGCTGGTTCAGGACGGGTGACCTGGGTACGAAGGACAAGGACGGCTACCTGCGCATTCTGGACCGTAAGAAGGACATGATCATTCGAAACGGCTACAACGTGTATCCGCGAGAGGTCGAAGAAGTCCTGAACCGGCATCCCGAAGTGGTCAGCGCGGCAGTCTTCGGCGTCGTACACAATTTGCATGGCCAGGAAGTCGCAGCCGCCGTCGTTACCTCGCCGGGCAGCACCGTCAGGGCCGGGAACCTGGTCGAATACGCGCGCAGCCAGCTAGCCGCCTACAAATACCCGCGGATTATCAACGTGGTGTCTGAACTGCCCTTGGGACCAAGCGGAAAAATCCTCAAACGCGTGCTCGCTGAGCACTACTCAGGCGACCTCGCTTCCGTCGCCGGAGAGGACAAGCCATGACCCCGGACGATTACCGGACTTTGATGGAGCTCTTCCCGAACGAGACAGTTTCCCATGCCCGCCTGCAGGAAATCGAACTCCCAAGATCCGGCACCTTCGCACTGATCACCCTGGACAACGGGCTTGACCGCAGACCTGCCACGCTGGGACCGAAGACGCTCATCGAACTTGGCTGCCTGCTCGACAGGCTCAAGGAACGGGCGGCGGCCGGGGACGTTTCCGCCGTCGGCCTTATTGGGACATCGGGCTATCTGGCCGCTGGCGCTGACCTTTCTGCGCTACGGACGCTTACTGATCCTGTCCCCGCCCGTCTCATGGCCCGCCTTGGCCATCAGACATTCAGGGCGCTGAGTACCCTGGGCGTGCCGACGTTTGCTTTCATCAACGGATCCGCCATAGGGGGCGGTCTCGAAGTCGCGCTGTCCGCGGACTATCGCACGGTATCCACGGCAGCTAAGGCTATCTCCCTGCCCGAGGCATACCTCGGATTGATTCCCGGCTGGGGCGGGGTTTACCAGTTGCCGCGACTGATCGGCCCCGGCAACGCGGTAAAGGTGATGGTTGAAAACGCCCTCAACAACAACCGAACGCTCGCTGGCAAAGCCGCCTTCGATCTTGGCATCGCTGACGCCATCTTCGCACCGGACAATTTCCTCCAGGAATCCCTGAACTGGGCCGAAACAATCATCGCCGACGAGGCCGCCGTTGCCGACATAGTTGCCCGACGTGCCGAAAAGGCAGCAAGTGACGACACCGACTGGGATGCCGCTCTCGCCAGTGGCCGGGCATTCATCGAGGCGAAGACCTCGAACGCCACCCCCGCGCCCGGCAAGGTCCTGGACCTGCTGGAGAAGGGCAGACACCTCACGGCAGAAGAGTCCGCCGACGCTGAGGTGGAGACCTTGGCAGCCCTCATGCAGACTCCGCATTTCCAGGACACTGTCTACGCGTTCCTCGATGTGATCCAGTCGCGCTCCAAGCAACCCGCGGGTGCCCCAGACACGCAGCTCAGCCGGCCGGTTACGAAGGTCGGCATCATTGGTGCCGGCCTGATGGCCAGCCAGCTAGCGCTGCTCTTTGTCCGCCAGCTCCAAGTGCCCGTGATCATGACGGACATTGACCAGACACGGGTGAACAATGGCGTGGCGTACGTACACACACAAATTGACAAGTTGCTCGCTCAACAGCGCATCACCGACCACGCCGCCCAACGCACTAAGGCACTAGTAACCGGTTCCGTATCCAAAGAGGCCTTTGCCGACGCCAATTTTGTCATCGAAGCCGTTTTCGAGGACATGTCCGTGAAGAAGCAGGTCTTCGCCGAGGTGGAAGCCGTCGTTTCGCCTGAATGCATCCTCGCAACCAACACTTCATCCCTGTCCGTAGCGGACATGGCCGCGGATCTGCGGCACCCCGAGCGGGTTATCGGATTCCACTTCTTCAATCCAGTGTCCGCCATGCCGTTGCTTGAAGTAGTGCGTACGCCCAAGACGAGCAACGAAGTTCTGGCCACCGCGTTTGTCCTCGCCCAGACACTGAAGAAGACCGGGGTCTTGGTCCAAGACAGCCCTGCGTTCGTCGTGAACCGTGTCCTGCTGCGCCTGATGGGTGAGGTTGTCAATGCCTTCGACGATGGCACGCCGGCGGACATGGCTGACAATGCGCTCAAACCGCTGGGGCTGCCGATGACTCCGTTCACTCTGCTGGCAATGGTGGGGATTCCGGTGGTGCAACACGTGACCAAATCGCTGCACGCCGCCTTCGGCGAACGGTTCCACGTCTCCGCCAACCTGCAGATCCTCATCGACAACGGCATCAGCTCGCTGTGGGCCAGGAACGACGACGGCGCCCTATGCGTCCCGCTTTCCACGTTGGAACTGCTCCGGTTCGGCAACACACCCAGCACCTCCAACGAACTGCTGGTCCGCGTCCAAGACGCACTGGCCCTGGAAATCGGTCTCATGCTTGATGAGGGCGTGGTCGCGGCCCCCGAGGACATCGATCTGTGCATGATTCTGGGTGCCGGCTGGCCGATGCACATGGGCGGCATCACCCCCTACCTGGACCGTGTAGGCGCCTCCCAACGAGTCAACGGGCAGACCTTCTCCAAGCGCAGACATCCCTTGACCACCAGGACCCGGTGATACCTACCGCCCTGCTCATTCCATATATTGCCGGTCCGGTCCACCGCTAGGTCCACCGGACCGGCCCTTCCGCGTTTAGGGCTGGCCTCACACACCTACCGGGTGCTCCCGAAACAGATAGAGTCCCGGCGTGGCACAGATGATGTATTGGCAGGTCCGTAAGCAGGCAGAACAGGACATCAATACGGCAACAGTCCACCGGCGACTCCCGGGAAACAAGACCAGGTGTGCCCTTGTAAATACAGCATTTGCCGACCCCCGGAGCGTTGGAGTAATGGCCAAAAAACCCGGTGCGCGGGATGCAGTTCTCGACGCCTTTGAGGAACTCCTGATTCAAGCAG